>JBBQWS010000028.1:0-42142 GCA_038210415.1 Actinomycetes bacterium | reverse complement strand
CTGGCGGGTGTTCTCCACCGAACGTCTCGCCGGCCGAGCACGTGCCTGGCTCGCCGACCAGGGCTACGACGCTCTCCCCTGACCCGGTCCTCCGCCGGCAGACCCCCAGGCGTCACTCTTGTGGGCTCCTGCGGAGCGTCGGGGGCCCGCGGATCCCGAGCGGTCGGCGACACGCGCGAGTGCCGCATCAACTTTCGAAGTCGGCCCAGCGCGGTTGATCGTCCATGTTCGTCCGGTCGAGTCCGTCCCGTGCCACCTCGTGGCCCACCGATCGTCGGTCGCGTTTCGCGACACCCACCTGACCGGAATCGGATCAGACATGTGCATCGGTGGTGGTTACCCTCGGGCGGGAAAGTTGTTGTCCTGCAACAGTAATCCGGGTGGTGTTGTTTGGTGTTGTCTTCTGCGAAGATCGGTCGCTCGTCGTGGCGGTACTACCAGCGGACGGTGGCTGGCGGTGCGTGCGAGTACTACACCGAGCACGGTGACCGCCCCGGTCGCTGGCACGGCGCGGGTCTGTCCGAGCTGGGCCTGACGCCCGGTGCGGTGGGGGCCGAGCAGGAGTTGGAGGCCATGTTCGGGCGCGCCCTGTCCCCGACCACCGGGCGACCACTCGGTGGGGCGTGGCGGGTCGATGCGGTCACTGGGTACGACTTGACGTTCTCCGCCCCCAAGTCCGTCAGCGCCCTGTGGGCCCTCGGAGACCCAGGAACTGTTGAGGCGGTTGATGCCGCGCACGCCGCCGCCGTCCGGGCCGCACTCGGGTTCCTGGACAGCCATGCGTCGGTGTCGCGGCGCGGCAAAGACGGCATCGACCAAATCACCTCGCACGGGTTGGCGGCCGCGTTGTTTGATCACCGGACCTCGCGGACCGGGGACCCGCAGCTGCACACCCACGCCCTCGTGATCAACAAGGTGCGATGCGCTGATGGGGCGTGGCGGACCCTGGACGGGCACGAGATCTACCACCACAAGAAAGCCGCCGGGGCGATCTACCAAACCGCCTTGCGGACCGAGCTCACCAACCGGTTGCCAGTGACATTTGGTCCGGTGTCCGAGCACGGGCAGGCCGAGATCGCCGGCACCCCCGACGAACTGATTGCCGAATGGTCCACACGCACTGCGGCGGTGATGGGTGACGCGGTCCCCACCATCGCCGACGCCGAACAAGCCCTCGGGCGTCCGGTCAGTGCCGGGGAGCGGGCCCGGATCATCAAGACCGCCGTCCTGACCACCCGCCCAGTCAAGGAGACTGAGGTCCCGGAAGGTGACCTGCGTGCCCGGTGGGCGGGCCAAGCAGCCGGACTCGGCTGGGACGGTCCTTCCCTACGGTCGGTCCTGCGCCTGGAACGCGAAGCGTCTGAACGGCGCGCTCGGGTGGACCCGGGGTGGGTGGACCGGGTCACGGTCGAGGCGGTGACCGCGGTCGGGCGCTGCAAGGCAATCTGGTCCCGCGCGGACCTGACCGTGCAGGTCGCCGCCCGGATCCCCACCAACCCCGGCGCCCCGTTGAGCGCCGCCCAGGTCGTCGACCTTGTTGAACAGCTCACCACCGTGGCGCTCACCGGAACCGTCCACGGGGCGGTCGCGCTGGGTGCCGACCGGTCCGGGGTGACCGCCCGGGTCTCGGATGACCGGTACGCCTCCGCCGAGCTGGTCGACACCGAGGCCCGCATCCTGGAACGGGTCATCACCGGCGGGTTCAACACGCCCTCGAGAGTGCCTGCCCACGCGCAGGCGTGGTTCTTCGACGGCCCGTCCTCAGCGCTGAGTGATGAGCAGCGCCGCGCTGCGGTCAAGCTGGTCGTGTCGAATGACCTGGTCAGCGTGATGACCGCCCCCGCCGGCGCGGGGAAGACCACCACCCTGGCGGCGGCGGTGCGGGTGTGGTGGCGGATCAACACGCAGGTGATCATGTTGGCGCCATCCGCAAGGGCCGCGGCCGAGCTCGCCACCGCGACCGGGGCGCCCGGGCACACCGTCGCCCGCTGGCTCCTCCAACAACAGCACCTCGACGACCTCCCGCCTGGGCAGCGGGCTGAGGGTCAGCTGGGGTACCGGTCGGTGGTGGTTGTCGACGAAGCGTCCATGCTCACCACCGCGGATCTGGACAAACTTTCGGCCAGGGTCGCCCGAGCGGGTGCGTCGCTGGTGCTGGTGGGTGACCCGGGGCAGATCGGTGCGGTCAACGCCCCCGGCGGCATGTTCGAACACCTCACCCACGTCCTGGGCCCGCGCACGGTAGAGCTGACCGAGCTGCACCGCTTCACCCACCCCTGGGAAGCCGCCGCCACCCTGCGCCTGCGCGACGGCGACCCCACCGTCCTGGCGGAGTACGCCAAGCACGGTCGGATCCACCCCGAGGCCACCAGCGCTGACGCCGCGGACGCGGTGTTCGAGCGTTGGCACACCGCCACCGAACAAGGGCGGGACGCGTTGATGCTGGCCAGGTCCTGGACCGACGTGACCGAGTTGAACGCCCGCGCCCGCGCCGCGGCGATTGCCACCGGAACCGTCACCGGACCGGTCCTGGCCATCGTCACCTCCAAGACCGCGTCCACCCGGGGACATACCGAGCAACGATCGTGGCGGGCCGGGGATGTGTTGATCGCGAAGAAGAACACCACCCGCATCCGCATCGGCCCAGACACGGTCCGCAACGGAGACCGGTACCGGGTCATCGCCTCCGCCGACGTCTCTGGCGGCCTAGTTGTGCAGGACTTGCGTGGGCGGGGGACCACCACCTTGCCCGCCAGCTACCTGGCCCGGCACACCGAGTACGGGTGGGCCGCCACCGTTGACGGCGCCCAAGGAGCCACCGCCGACATCGGCATCGTCCTCGCGCGCACCGGCCTCGACCGTGAACACCTCTACGTCGCGATGAGCCGAGGCCGCGAAGCCAACCACGTCCACACCACCCCCGAGCTGAACACCGGCGACGCCGGCCCCCACCGCCCCACGCCCGCCCCAGTGCAAGCCCCCCTACTTCCCGCGCTAGCCGCAGTGCAAGCCCCTGGGCGTGGCCAGCACCCAGCTGCGTCCCGACACTGGGCCGACGCCACGGCCCAGTTGGTCCTGCCGGACCTGGACGCGGCGATCACCCAACTCACCACCGCGCTGTCGACCAGCGGCCGCGAACGCGCCGCCCACTCCCTCCTCGACCCACCGATCGCCCAGGCACGAGAAAGGGACTGGGAACGCCGCGACAACCAACACCCGCCGCAGCCAGTCCCCGCAAAGCACGTACAGAACCAGCGTGACCTCGACCGGGCCCGAGCCCGATGGGAGCAAGCACGCGACCACGTCGACCGGCTGAACGCCCAGGTCCGCGACCTGCAGGACCAGCTCGATGAAACGCCCAGATGGGCGCGCAGCCGACGCCAGAGCCTCACAACCACGCTCACGTTCACCACCGAGATGGATCTTCCACGGGCCACCAACGAGCTCGGTGACGCCAGCCGCAATGTGGACACCCTGACCCACCACGTCGAGACGGACACCAAGGAACGTCTCGACACCAACGCGGCCGACCGATACCGACGACACCAAGCGTGGTCACTGCAAACAGACCGCCCCTACACCGACCCCAACCCGGTTATCGCCCCCGCCGACCCTCCCACTTCGACCGCGGTCCACCCGAGCGGGTATGGCCGCGACCCGAGCAGGAGGCAGCCCCCGACCCAGGGCCCAGTCCGGTCGTTTTAGACGTCGGACCCATCGGGTTCCCGAGGTCGTGACCAAATCGTTACGTCGGCACTTGGCATGTTGCCCGAGTGTTTTGAACACCTCTAAGTAGAAGCACACATCCCGCCCCGCCCCGCCCGCACCGGCCAGGAGGTACACAATGACCTGCGACGAGCTACCGGCCCTGCCCGCTGTCCTCGACGTCCCCACCGCCGGCCGGGTCCTGGGCGTCGGTCGATCCCTGGCCTACGACCTCGTCCGCACCGGTGAGCGGCCCACCACAGTGCTGCGGATCGGCAAGCTCATCAAGATCCCCACACTGCGTCTGCCCCGATTACTCAGCGAGACACATGTCGCGCCCGCTGTGCTGCTTGAGTCCGACCCGTCCTGATGGTCACTTACGGGAGTTCGTTGTCGGTGGCCAAGGCAAGAATGTGTCGAGCAGGCCCGAATCCGCGGGCTCGCCGGGCAGGCGGAAACCACACTGGACCGCCGTGTCAAGTCCCTGCGATCCTCATCGGCCGTCCCCAATTCGCAGCCTTTTGGAGGCAAGCATGACCTCGAGTATGGGCAGAAAAGGGAGCGTGCGGCAGTTGCCGAATGGATCTTGGTCATTCGTAGTGGACCTGACCGATCCAGGCGGAGTTCGACGCCAGACTCGTCGGCGAGGCTTTCCGACACGACGCGCAGCTCAGACAGCGTTGACACAAGTCCTATCCTCTCTAGCCGAATCCACCTACGTGCCGCCGCAGCGGCAGACAGTCGCGGCGTTCCTGACCGACACGTGGCTTCCCGCTATCGAGCACACCATCAAACCGGCGACCTTCGAGTCCTACCGCCGCAACGTCCGTCTTCACGTTGCGAGTCGTCCCGTCGGTCGACGGCAGCTGCAGGACGTCACTCCAACGGACCTGAACAAGATGTACTCGGAGCTTTTGGCGGGAGACGCTGAGCACCGGCCCCTCAGCGCCCGCAGTGTCCGTTACGTCGCCACGATCCTGCACCGGGCCTTTCGTGACGCTGTTCGGTGGCAGGCACTGATCCGCAACCCCGCCGAAGCCGCCGACCCGCCCCGGCAGCCGGATCGCATTGAGATGCGCACCTGGACGGCGCCACAGCTCGCAGCCTTCTTGGCACACGTGGCCACTGACCGGCTCGCTGGCGCGTGGTGGTTGTTGGCAACTACCGGCATGCGCCGGGGCGAGGCGCTCGGACTCAGATGGTCGGAGATCGACCTGGACGCTGGCTCCCTGCGGATTGTGCGGACGATCATTGAGACTGAGCCGGTCGAAGGCGGAGTCGGCTGGTCCTGGGGCACACCGAAGACGGCCAAAGGCCGCCGATCGGTCGCCCTCGACCCTGCTACGGTGGCCGCCCTGCGCCAGCACAGAATGCGGCAACTCGAAGAACGCCTGGCTCTCGGCGCCGGATACGCCGATGAGGACCTGGTCGTCTGCACGGCGACCGGTGGCCCGATCCACCCCAAGACCTTCTCGACCGCCTTCGACCAGCGCGTTAGGTCATCAAACCTGACGAAGATCCGACTTCACGATCTGCGCCATACCCATGCCACCTTGGCACTGGAACTTGGGGTACACCCACGCGTGGTTCAGGAGCGCCTGGGGCATTCGCAGGTCAGCGTCACACTCGACACGTACTCACACGTCAGCCTCGATCAGCAGGCCGCGGCGGCCGCTCGGATCTCCGACCATGTCCACGGTGACGGAGGGTCCTGATCGAACCCCTCGAAGGGCGCTGATCGGGGCAGCACCAAAAAGTTCTGTGACCACTCTGTGACCACTACGGCCTTGACGAGCAGCGGCCGCGCCAGTGGCAAGCCTCTGACCTGCGGGAATGAAAGACTCTGCGGTACCCCCGGTGGGATTCGAACCCACACTGGGCCGCTCTTAAGGCGGCTGCCTCTCACCAGTTGGGCTACGGGGGCCCGGCAGCACTATGGCACGCAGCGCTCCCCGCGGTCGCTCAGGGTCCGGGCGCCACCGGGGGCGGGCTGGCGGCTGCCGCGAACTCCTTGAACGGCTCGTGCATGGACCACAGCGACACGATCTCGCGACGGAAGAACAGCGCCTGCGTCCAGTCGATGAGGACCTGGGCCTTGCGGGCCACCGTGGGCACCCGGCTCATGTGGTAAGTCCGGTGCATGAACCACGCTGGGAAGCCCTTGAGCTTGATCCCGTAGACCTGCGCGACCCCCTTGTAGAGGCCGAGCGAAGCGACCGAACCGGCGTGCTTGTGCCGGTACTCCTCCGGCTGGCGGCCCCGCAGCACCGCGATGATGTTGTCGGCCAGCACCTTCGCCTGGCGCACGGCGTGCTGGGCCGACGGCGAGCAGGTCGCGCCGGGCGGGCCGGTGAGGTCGGGCACCGAGGCACTGTCACCGGACAGCCACGCGTCCGTGTGGCCGACGATCTGCAGCGAGGTGGTGCCGGCCAGCCGACCCCGGTCGTCCAGCGGGAAGCCGGTCGCCGCCACCAGCGGGTTCGGCTTGACCCCGGCCGTCCAGACCAGAGTCTCGGTGTCGTACGTCGTTCCGTCGGACAGCACGACGTGGCCGCCGACGCACGAGTCGAGGCGGGTCTGCAGGAAGCACGCGATCCCGCGCTCGCGCAGCTGGTCGAGGGCGTACCGTCCCATGTCGGGGCCCACCTCGGGAAGGATCCGGTCGCTGGCCTCGACGAGCACCCACGTCACGTCCTCCGGCGTGATCGAGTGGTAATAGCGGGTCGCGTAGCGGGCCATGTCCTCGAGCTCGGCGAGCGCCTCGATACCCGCGTATCCCCCGCCGACGACCACGAACGTGAGGTTGCGCCGCCGGATGTCGGCGTCCTGGGTCGACTCCGCGATGTCGAGACACTCGATCACGCGGTTGCGCAGCTGGATGGCCTCCTCGACCGTCTTGAAGCCGTTGCCGACCTCGCGCAGCCCGGGGATCGGCAGCGTGCGTGACACCGAGCCGACCGCCATGACGACATGGTCGTACTCGAGCGGGTAGGGGCCCCCCTCGAGTGGCAGCACCGTCGCCGTCTTGGTCGCGTGGTCGAGCGCGGTGACCTGACCCGTGATCACCTCAGCGCCACGCAGCACCCGGCGCAGCGGGACCACCACGTGCCGCGGCTGGATCGAGCCGGCCGCAGCCTCGGGCAGGAAGGGTTGGTACGTCATGTACGACCGCGGATCGACGATCGTGATCGTCGCCTCGCCGTCGTGCAGCTTCTTCAGCAGCCGGATCGCCGAGTACATACCGACGTAGCCGCCGCCGATGATCAGGATGCGCGGGGGACGGTTCTTGGCCGTGGACATGGGTTCAGGGTACGGAGTCCGCGGCGGTTGCGCGCTGGCCAGCCCGGCAGATTCCGTTCCGCCCTTCATCCATCCCGGCACTGGCCCTCCCCTCCCCTCCCGCCACAAGGGTCGGGGGGTCAGGTGTGGGCGGCACGGGTGAGGACAGCGTCGAGCATCGGCTCGGTCAGCTTTCCCGTGAAGGTGTTCTGCTGGCTGGGGTGGTAGCAGCCGAGCACGAGCAGGTCAGCCGCCCCGGGTCGCGGTACCACCACCTCGACGCCGTGCCCGAACCGCGGACGCGGCCGGGGAACCGGAAGGCCGGCCCTCCGCAGCGCCGTCCACACCGATCCCCAGGCGAAGCCGCCGAGCGCCACAACGACGCGCATCCCCGGCAGCACGAAGCCCAGCTCGGCGTCGAGCCACGGTGCGCAGGCGTCGCGCTCGAGCGGGGTCGGCCGGTTCGCCGGCGGGGCACAGCGGACGGCCGCCACCATGCGGGTGCGGATCAGCTGCTGCCCGTCGCCCGCCCGTTCCGATGTCGGCAGCGCCGCGAGCCCGACCCGATGCAGCGAGGCGAACAACCAGTCGCCGCTGCGGTCGCCGGTGAAGACCCGGCCGGTACGGTTGCCCCCGTTCGCAGCGGGAGCGAGGCCAACGATCAGCACATCGGGGTCAGGCACTCCCCAGCCGGCGATCGGCCGACCCCAGTACGGCTCGGCCGCGAACGAGGCGCGCTTCGTCGCCGCAACCTCCTCACGCCAGTCGACCAGGCGCGGGCAGGCGCGGCACACCGACACCCGGGCGTCGAGCTCGGCCAAGGAAACGGATCCGGCGGCGAGGACGACGACCTCAGCGCCGTCACCGGCTACCGGAGTGGCAGGCGTGGCCGGGTCACCCGGCCAGCCCGACCCGGGCGTCGCGGGAACGCCGGTCACCCGCCGAGGCGGGCCTGCAACGGTCACCCGCCGAGGCGGGCCTTCAACATCGACACCGTTCGGTCCCATGCGAGCACGGTCGCGGCGGGGTCGAACACCTCCGGCCGGGTGTCGTTGACGAAGGCGTGGGACGTGCCGGGGTAGTCGAAGACTGCGACCTCGCCGCCGGCCGCCTCGATCGCCGTACGGGCCGTCACGATGCCCTCGGCGACGGACAGTCCGTCTTCCTCGGAGCAGTGGATCATCGCGGTCTTGCCCGCATACCCGGACCAGTTCGGGCTCATCGCGTGCCACGGCACCGCCGGATAGAACCCGACCGCGGCGACGACCGCCGGCGCGAGGGTGGCCGACCAGAGCGCGAGCGACCCACCCATACAGAAGCCGACCGCACCGACGACGTCGCCGACGACCTCGGGGCGGTGCACGAGGTAGTCGGCCGCGCCGGAGATGTCGTGCGCCGCGCGGTCCATCGCCAGCGACATCAGCAGCCGCATCGCCTCGTCCGGCTCGTCGGTCGCGATGCCGTGGTAGAAGTCCGGCGCCAACGCCACAAACCCCTCCGCGGCGAACCGGTCAGCGAGGTCAGTGATGTGCGGAACCAGCCCCCACCACTCCTGGATGACGATGACACCGGGCCCTCGCCCGGAGGCCGGCAGCGCGAGGTAGCCCTCGCACATCCCGCCGTTGGCGGCGAACGACACGTGATCACCCATAGGAACTCCTTGCAGATCGTGGGCTGGAACCAGCGCACTTCGGCCGACTCTAGGTGACAGCGGCCGACCGCGCGCTGCCCAGAAAACCAACCGAGTCCCCGTGCCCCAGGATGGGGCGCGAGGACTCCTGTCGTCGGGGATCCGTGGCGACGGCTTCCGACAGTCGCCACACGCGAACGCGCGCGTCGCTAGCCCCTCTGGAACCACGGGCCGGGGCTTGTAACCGCCGATTCGCGGGACCTCCTTCATCATCTCCCGGCCGACCGCGGGCCAGGCAGAGCCTTTCGGCCCTGCGTCGAGGTGCCTCGGCGGGCGACGGGCCGGGAAGATCGGGTCATGACGTGGACAGCGCCCAGCCCTGAGCCCTTGGCCGACGGACCGCTCACGGGTGGTGAGCGCCCGATGCTGGAGGCTGTGCTGGCCTCGCAGCGGCACACGTTGTTGAACGTCTGCTCCGGGCTGACCGGTGCCCAGCTGGCGACTCGGGCGGTACCGCCGTCGACGCTGTCCCTGCTCGGGCTGATGCGACACATGGCCAAGGTCGAGCGGGTCTGGTTCCGGCAGCGGGTCGCCGGGATCGAGCTCGGCTCGCTGTACCCCCTGGGCACCGACATCGACTTCGACGACATCGACCCCGCGCGAGCCGGGGCGGACCACGCGCAGCTGATCGAGGAGTCTCGACTGGCCGATGCCGCCGTGGCAGCACTCCCCTTGGACACGGGCTTCGCGCTCCGCGGCGAGAAGTACTCGCTGCGCTTGGTCTACCTGCACATGATCGAGGAGTACGCGCGGCACAACGGGCACGCCGACATACTGCGCCAGCTCGTGGACGGCGCGACCGGGCGCTGACCCCGCGGCGCTTGGATCAACCGATGGCCAGGGACCAGGCGATGCCGTCGAGGATGTCGTGCTCGCTGACCAGCACCTCGGCGGCGTCGACCCGGCGCAGGACTGCGTCGAGAATCAGTGCCCCGCCGCCGATGACATCGACCCGACCCGGGTGCATCACCGGGATGTGCGCCCGATCCGCGCGAGGCATCGCGACGAGCCGGGCCGTCAGCGCGTGCACCGACCGGGCCGGCAGCCGGTAGTGATGGGTCGCCACCGGGTCGTACGCAACCAGCCCGGCGTCGATCGCCGCGAGGGTCGTGACCGATCCGGCGAGCCCGACGAGTGTCCGCGCGGACGCAAGCGGCACCACGGCGCCCACGCGGTCGAGCGCCGCCTCGATGTCCGCCTGCGCCGCCGCCACCTGGGCCGCGGTGGGCGGGTCGGACACCAGGTGCCGTTCTGTCAGGCGTACGCAGCCGATGTCGACCGACAGCGACGCCTCGGGCCGCACCGACCCGACGACGAACTCGGTCGAGCCGCCGCCGATGTCGACCACGAGGTACGGCGGACCCGACCCCAGCCCGGCCCTCCCGTCGAGCTCACGCGTCGCTCCGGTGAACGAGAGAGCGGCCTCCTCCGCACCGGTGACGACCTCGGGCAGCACCCCGATCCGCTGCTGGACCCCGGCGACGAACACGTCGCGGTTGGATGCGTCACGCGACGCCGACGTCGCAACGAAACGCACCCGGTCGGCGCCCAGCGCCCGGATCTGGGAGCCGTACCTGTCGCAGGCGGCGAACGTACGCTCGAGCGCCGCGTCGGAGAGGCGACCCGTCTGGTCGACGCCCTCGCCGAGCCGCACGATCCGCATGGTGCGTTCGACCTCGAGCAGCGTTCCGGTGTCCGGGTCGAGGTCCGCGACGAGCAACCGGATGGAGTTGGTGCCGCAGTCGACTGCGGCCACGCGGACGTTCATCCGGGCGGCCCGGGGACGCACGGCCCACCGACCCACCAGGGCGGCAGAACGGCGAGCGCCTCGTCGCCGAACGGGTTGACGCCCGGCCCGGCAGCCAGCGCGTGACCGACCAGCACGTGCAGGCACTTCACGCGGTCCGGCATGCCGCCAGCCGAGATCCGGTCGATCTCGGGGACGTCCGCTATCGCCAGCCGCGCGGCGAGGTAGGCCTCGTGCGCCGCGCGGTACGCGGCAGCCAGCTCCTTGTCGCCGGCGAGCCGGTCCTGCATCGCCCGCATCACGCCTTGTGACTCCAGGGTGCCGACCGCCCCGGTCGCCCGGGGGCAGGTCAGGTAGTACAGGGTCGGGAACGGAGTGCCGTCCGCGAGCCGCGGCTCGGTCTCGACGACGTCGGGGTTGCCGCACGGACAGCGGTGCGCGACGGCCCGTGCGCCGCGCGGGACCCGGCCGAGCTGAGCCGTCACCGCAGCGATGTCGGACGGTGCGATGTCGGGCTCGAGCGGCTGCGTCATGGAGCGGGGGACGAACCGGGCGCGCCGGCAGCCGGGCTGGCACCGGGGTCGTCGGCGCCCTGGACGCTGCCCCACAGGTCGTCGAACCACGCGGTCGCCGGCGGGGTGCTGCGCGGCAGGGTCTGCCGTTCCTTGGTCTGCCCCGGCCGGAGCACGGTGTAGGCGACCTCGCCGGGCAGGACGAAGTGCAACCGGTCGCGGGCCTGGGCCTCGACGTACGCCGGGTCCTGCCAGCGCTGCCGCTCGGCCTCGAGCTGCGAG
This sequence comes from Actinomycetes bacterium, assembly GCA_038210415.1. GTDB lineage: Bacteria > Actinomycetota > Actinomycetes > Prado026 > Prado026 > JBBQWS01. The sequence continues at coordinate 30,927 of JBBQWS010000028.1, read as the reverse complement.
ACGCGAGCCTGGGTCGCTGCAGCGTCCGAACGCAGCTGCGCGAGCTCGCTCCGCTGCCTGAGGTACTCGCGGGCCGGCCAGGCGTACGCGACCACGAGCAGCCCGACCACCACCAGCAGCGCCGCTGCCCGTCCGGTGAGCCGCGGACCCGACCGGGTCCGGCTCGGCGCGGTGACGGCAGCGGACTCCTCGACCGGCTCGACGCTCGGATCGGCGCCGGGCCGGCGCCGCACCGTGGCGCCGGGACGGGTCGACGCCCGACCAGCGGGCGTACGCGAGCCCCCACCCGACGGGCGGGGGCTCGGCGTGCGACGGGGGGCCGTCATGAGGCGATCACGAACCCAGGATCTACCCGTGGAAGCGCGGGAACGCGGAGCGACCCGCGTACCGCGCCGCATCATCGAGCTCCTCCTCGATGCGCAGCAGCTGGTTGTACTTCGCGACGCGCTCGCTGCGGGCCGGAGCACCGGTCTTGATCTGCCCGCAGTCGGTAGCGACAGCCAGGTCGGCGATCGTGGTGTCCTCGGTCTCGCCGGACCGGTGGCTCATCATGCAGCGGAAGCCGGCCCGGTGGGCGAGGGAGACGGCGTCGAGGGTCTCGGTGAGCGTCCCGATCTGGTTCACCTTGACCAGCAGGGCGTTCGCAGACCGGTTGTCGATGCCCCGCTGCAGGCGCACCGGGTTCGTGACGAACAGGTCGTCGCCGACGATCTGCACCTTGTCACCGAGGGCCGCCGTGACCGCCTGCCAGCCGTCCCAGTCCTCCTCGTTCATCGGGTCCTCGATCGACACGAGAGGGTATGAGGCGACGAGCTCGGCGTAGTAGGTCGCCATCTCGTCGGACGACTTGGTCCCGCCCTCGAACGCGTAGCCGGCCTCGGACCAGAACTCGGTGGCAGCGACGTCGAGCGCGTACGCGATGTCAGCGCCGGGGGTGAAGCCGGCCCTCTCGACCGCCGTCGTGATCAGGTCGAGCGCAGCCCGATTGCTGCTCAGGCTGGGCGCGAAGCCGCCTTCGTCGCCGAGGCCGGTGCCCAGGCCCTGCGACTTCAGGACGGACTTGAGGCAGTGATAGACCTCGGCTCCCCAACGCAGCGCCTCCGCGAAGGTCGACGCCCCGATCGGCGCGATCATGAACTCCTGGATGTCGACGTTGGAGTCGGCGTGCGCGCCACCGTTCAATATGTTGAACATGGGTACGGGGAGAACGTGCGCGTTGGGGCCGCCGACGTAGCGGAACAGCGGCAGCCCGGACGACTCAGCTGCGCCGCGGGCCACAGCCAGCGAGACCCCGAGGAGGGCGTTGGCGCCCAGCCGTGACTTGTCAGATGTGCCGTCGAGGTCGATCAGGGCCTGGTCGACGAGGCGCTGCTCGCTGGCCTCGAAGCCGAGGAGGGCAGGGCCGATCTCGTCGATGACGGCGAGGACCGCCTTCTCGACCCCCTTGCCGCCGTAGCGCTTGGGGTCGCCGTCACGGAGCTCGACGGCCTCGAACGCACCCGTGGACGCGCCGGACGGGACCGCAGCGCGCGACACCGTGCCGTCGTCGAGCGCGAGCTCGACCTCGACGGTGGGGTTGCCTCGTGAGTCGAGGATCTCGCGGGCGCCAATTGCCTCGATCGATGCCACGGTGTGCTCCTTCGGGTCGGTCCCAGCTCTCACCGAAACCCTATCGCCCACCGGTCCGGCGCCTCGGGCTGTCTCAGTCGTCAACCGCCGCCAGGAGGGTACGCAAGTGCCGAGGCGGCGGGGACCCGTGCGCGAGCATCGCGTCGTGTCGCTCGCGCAGCGACCACTGGCGACGCGACGCGGCCAGCTCGTGGGAGAGCTCGGACACCTCGACGAAGCCCACGTAGTAGGTCGACAGCTGGGCGCTGGTGAGCTGCGCCCGTCGCCACTTTCCCGCTGCCTCGCCCAGCTCCTGGTGGCCGCGCTGGGTCATCAGCGCCATGGCCTCGGGCTCGGTCATGCCGTGCGCGTGGACCCGGACGTCGAGGATCGCGTTGATCGTCATGCGCAGCTGCATCTTCAGCTGCTGCAGGCGCACCGCCTCACCGCCGAACCCGAGCCGGGCCATGACGTCCTCGGCGTAGACCGCCCAGCCCTCGACGAAAGGCCCGGACCAGAACGCCTGGCGTACGCGGGTGCGCCCCACGTCGGCCCGGGCGTGGGCGAGCTGGAGGGCGTGCCCGGGCATCGCCTCGTGCACGGTCATGCTGCGCAGCTGGTGGGCGTTGTACTCGCGGTAGAACGAGCGCACCCGGTCGGGCGGCCAGGCCACCGGGGTCGGCGACACGGCGAAGAACGTCGGCAGCCGGGCCGGCTCGAACGGCCCCGGTGGGTCGCAGTAGGCGACCGCGCGACCGCGGTGAATCTCCGGCATCACGATGATCTCGACAAGGTCGTCCCACGGCTCCGGCACGGTGACCAGGTCGTGCTCGCGGACGAAGGCGGTGGACTGCTCGAGCGCCTCTCGGCAGACCTCGAGGATCGTGGTGTCGTCGACGGGGCCGTCGTCGGCAAGCGCGTCGTACACGGCCCGCACATCGCGGCCGGCCGCGATCTCGGCGATCTCGGCCTCCACCCGCATCAGGTCGCTCTCGGCGCGGACCAGCACCGTGTCGGGAGCCGTCTCGGTGTCGAGGGTGTGCCAGAGCCGCCCGGCGTACAGCTCCGCACCCAACCGAGGGTCCCGGTCGGCGCCGGGCAGAGCGGCCTCGAGCCAGGCCAGGTGGTCGTCGACGGCCTCGAGCGCGCTCTGCTGGACCCGCTCGACCTCGGCCCGCAGCCGGGGCTCGGCGACCAGCGCGCCGCCCACCTCTTGCTCGATCAGGTCGCGGGTGCCGGCGAGCTGCAGCAGCGCGGTCTCGACATGCACGCGGGGCATCCGACCCAGCCCCGAGCGGGCTCGCGCGAGCAGCTCGGGGACCCCGGCCAGCCGGCCGGCCACCGACCGCAACCGGTCGCCCAGCGGGGCGAAATCTCGGGCCAGCAACACGTAGATCGACGAGCCCGGGTTCGCGAGCAGCGGGTTCCAGGTGTGCTCGCGCAGGTGGTCGTGGTCGAACAGTCGAGCCGACAAGGCGGACCGGAGGAGCTCGAGGTCGACGGCGTTGTCGGGGCACAGCCCGAGGTCGTCAACGGCATCGACCGCGCTCAGCCAGCCGGCGACCGTGCTGCGTGCCTCTTCACGCCCGGCGGCCGACAGGTCGGGCAGCCGGTCGTCGAACCGGTGGTCTCCGAGCGCCGTCGCCGCGACCGGGTCCATCGCCAGGATGTCGTCGAGCGCGTCGGCGGCGAGCCGCTCGAACGTCGCGTCGGCCGTCGGGTCGAGGGGGTAGTCGCTCACCGTGGCGAGGCTACTCCGACGCTTCGCTCGCCCGGACCCGCAGGGCGTACCCGCGGGACGAGGCGCGCAGGGCGGCCTCCGCGTCGACCCCCGCCGACCGGGCCGCTGCCACGACGGCCAGCAGCAGGTCGCCGACCGCGGCGCTGGTGAGCGCCCCGGCGGAGGGCAGGGCCAGCTCGGGCACGTCCACAAGGACCCCGGCCTTCGCCGCCCGGGAGAGCAGCTTGGCGGCCAGAGCGAGGGCCGGCTGGGCCAACGGCACCCCGTCGACCGCCGACGAGCGACCCTTCTCCGCCCGCTTGATGGCCTCCCAGCTGTCCTCGACGTCGGCGGCCGTCGCGGCGTCCGCATCGGAGAAGACGTGCGGATGGCGCGAGATCAGCTTGTCGACGATGCCGCCTGCGAGGTCGTCCACCGACCAGGGATCGAGCGGGTGCTCCTCTCCGATCCGGGCGTGGAACACCACCTGGAGCAGCAGGTCGCCGAGCTCCTCGCGCAGTCCCACGAGGTCGCCCGCCTCGATCACCTCGACGGTCTCGTAGGCCTCCTCGAGCAGGTACGGCAGGAGCGACTCGTGGGTCTGCCCGGCATCCCAGGGGCACCCGCCCGGCGACCGCAGCCGGTCCATCACGTCCACGAGGTCGAGGAGCCGCGCTCCTGGGACGTCCCAGGAGCCTGGCAGCAGCTCGATCTCCGGCAGCTCGTCCGCGCCCGCCTCGGCTCGGGCCGAGAGCAGCTCGGCCAGGGCGTCGGGCAGGCCAGGGTCGCCGTCCGGGCCGGTCACCCACACGACAGCGCCGACGCCCGCGCGCTCGACCAGGAACGCGGCGAGCGGTCGGGGCGAGGCGGCAGGGGGCACGCGCAGCAGCAGGCCCGCGTCGTCGAGGGCCGAAGCCAGCGGGTGGTCGGCCGATGCGGAGTACACCTCGTCGGCCGTTCGCAACGCCTCCCACGCTGCGTACGAGAGCAGCCCGGCGGCGACCCGGTGCGTCGTCGACAGCAGCACCAGCCGGGCGGCCGCCACGGGGTCAGCCGCTCGGGGACGGGCTCGCCGCCGGCGTCGGGATCGCAGGGCGGGACAAGTCGTCGCTCACGGGGCCGACGCCGATCGTGGCCGGGTCCCAGGTGCCGTAGCGGGGCGCGATCTGGACGCCCTCTGCGGTCGCGAGGTCGACGAGGTACTTGGCGACCGCAGCAGCCTGGCCCGCGGTGTCGTTCGGCGCGAGCTTCTCGGCCAGCGCGGTCTGGATCAGGAAGACCCTCGCCTGCTCGTCGAGCGACGAAGCTGGCGTCCAGGACCCGGAGTTCTGCAGGAACTTGTCCTCGAGGGCCTTGCGTCCGCCGGACTTCTCGATCAACGCGTCGACCTGGCCCTGGGTGACGACGACGTTCTCCTTCGCGCCGGCCCGCTCAAAGAGACGCTCGCGGACCAGCCGGTTGACCAGCGCCGTCAGCAGGGCACCGTTGTCCGGCGCCTGGCCACCCAGCCGCTGGATCCCGGCGATGACCTGCTTGGCCTGGTTCTGCACCGTGGTCTCGGTCACGCGGTAACCACCGACCAGGGCCGCCGAGCCTGCCTCACGCGGGTCGCAGGCGGACACGGTCAACGCGACCGTGACGAACGCGACAGCGGCGGCGGCGCGGCGCAGGAACCGCCCGGAGCGGCTGGTCGAACGGCGGACGCTCACGAACTCCCCTTTGCTGTTGCGGACTTTGCTGTGGCGGACTTTGCTGTTGCGGTCTTTGCTGTTGCGGACTTTGCTGTTGCGGTTGTCGCTGGAGCGGTGGAACTGGGCGGGCGGCCCACTACCGCGTCGATCACGTCTCGGCACCAGTGCAGCAGCGTCACGCCGGTGACCGGTTGCCCGCCGATCCGGGCGGTCGTCGGCCGCGGCACCAACATGGTACGGACTGCTGGCTTGAACAGGGTCTTCGGGTACAGCCGGTGGACCCGCAGGGTCGCCGACTCGGCCAGCTCGACCGGGCCGAACTTGACCAGGCTGCCCTGCGCGACGACCTCCGTAAAGCCCGCCGCCCGGGCGAACGCGCGGAAGAGCGCGACCTCCAACAGGTTCAGGACCTGCTCAGGCAGCGCGCCGTACCGGTCGAGAAGCTCCGCCCGGACCGCCTCCACCGCGGCCTCGTCGGGTGCCTCCGCGATCCGCCGGTACGCCTCCAGCCGCAGCCGTTCGCCGGGGATGTACTGGTGCGGCAGGTGCGCGTCGACCGGCAGCTCGACCCGCATCTCGGCCGTCTCGGCGATCGGACCCCCCGCCTTGAACTCCTCCACGGCCTCCCCGACCAGCCGGATGTACAGGTCGAACCCGACGCTCGCGATGTGCCCGGACTGCTCGCCGCCGAGCAGGTTGCCGGCTCCCCGGATCTCGAGGTCCTTCATCGCGATCTGCATGCCGGACCCGAGGTCGGTGTGCGACGCCATGGTGGCCAGGCGGTCGTGCGCCATCTCGGTGAGCGGCTTCTCCGGGGGGTACAGGAAGTAGGAGTAGGCCCGTTCCCGGCCACGGCCCACCCGACCCCGGAGCTGGTGCAGCTGGGACAGCCCGAAGTTGTCGGCGCGTTCGACGATGAGGGTGTTCGCGTTGGCGATGTCGAGACCAGACTCGACGATCGTCGTGCACACGAGCACGTCGAACGCCTTCTCCCAGAAGTCGACGATGACCTGCTCGAGCTGGTGCTCGGGCATCTGCCCGTGCGCCGTCGCGATCCGGGCCTCGGGCACCAGCTCGCGAAGGCGCGCCGACACCCGGTCGATCGACTCGACCCGGTTGTGGACGTAGAAGACCTGGCCCTCGCGCAGCAGCTCGCGCCGGATGGCGGCGGCGATCTGCTTCTCGTCGTACGCACCGACGAACGTCAGCACCGGGTGCCGTTCCTCGGGCGGGGTCTGGATCACGGACATCTCGCGGATCCCCGTGATCGCCATCTCGCGGGTGCGCGGGATCGGCGTCGCCGACATCGCCAGCACGTCGACGGCCGTACGCAACCGCTTCAGGTGCTCCTTGTGCTCGACGCCGAACCGCTGCTCCTCGTCGACGACGACCAGGCCGAGGTCCTTGAACGCCACCTCGCCGGACAGCAGCCGGTGGGTCCCGATGACCACGTCGACCGAGCCGTCGGCAAGGCCGGTCAGGACGGCTTTCGCCTCGGCCTCGGTCTGGAACCGCGACAGCGCCTTCACCACGACGGGGAACTGCGCGTAGCGCTCCGAGAACGTCGAGAAGTGCTGCTGCACCAGCAGGGTCGTGGGCACCAGGACCGCGACCTGCTTGCCGTCCTGGACCGACTTGAACGCCGCCCGGACGGCGATCTCGGTCTTGCCGTAGCCCACGTCGCCGCAGATCAGCCGGTCCATCGGCAGCGGCTTCTCCATGTCGGCCTTGACGTCGCTGATGGCTGAGAGCTGGTCGGGGGTCTCGTTGTACGGGAACGCGTCCTCGAGCTCGCGCTGCCAGGGTGTGTCCGGACCGAACGCGAAGCCGGGTGAAGCCGTACGGGCGCTGTACAGACGGATCAGCTCGGCCGCGATCTCGCGCACCGCCTTCTTGGCCCGACCCTTGGCCTTGGCCCAGTCGGCGCCCCCGAGCCGGTGGAGCGTCGGTGCCTCGCCGCCGACGTACCGGGTGACCTGGTCCAGCTGGTCGGTGGGGACGTACAGTCGGTCACCCGGGTGCCCGCGCTTGCCTGCGGCGTACTCGAGCACGAGGTACTCGCGGGTCGCGCCGGCGACGGTGCGCTGCACCATCTCGACGTACTTGCCGACCCCGTGCTGGTCGTGGACGACGTAGTCGCCAGGCTTGAGCTGCAACGGGTCGACGACGTGCCGGCGCTTGCTCGGCATCTTGCGCATGTCCTTGGTGGACGCGCGCTGGCCGACCAGGTCGGACTCGGTGAGCACCACGAGGTCCTGGCCGTCGAGGACGAACCCGTGCTCGAGGGTGCCGGTGGAGACGTGGGCGACCGCGGGTTCGGGCGCGTGGTCGAGCTCGGCGTCGAGCCGGGCCGGGATCCCGGCGTCGCGCAGCCGCTCGAAGATCCGCTGGGCCGAGCCGTGCCCCTCGGTCAGGAGCACGACGCGTCGGTGCGCAGCCAGCCAGTCGCGGACGTCTTCGATGGCACGCTCGGTGTCGCCGCGGTAGGAGTCGACCGGCTGGGCGCCGATGACCAGCGTTTCGGCCCGTTCGTCGGTCGGGTCGAGCAGCTCCGCGTCGGGCCCGAACGGGGACAACGACCACCAGGGCACCCCTCGCGCCCGGGCGTGGTCGCGGGCCTCGGCAAGGCTGCGGTAGGCCGCCGCTCCGAGGTCGAGCGGCGTGACACCGCCGGCCGCCGCAGCGGCCCACGACGCGGCGAGGAACTCCTCCCCCGTAGCGACCAGGTCGTGCGCCCTGGTGCGGATGCGCTCCGGGTCGCAGAGCAGCACGTGGGTCCCGGCTGGCAGCAGGTCGGTCAACAGCTCCAGCCGGTCGACGAGCACCGGGGCCAGCGACTCCATGCCCTCCACGGCGATGCCCTCGGCGAGCTGCTCGAACACGTCGGCGAGGCCGGGGAAGTCGTCGGCGAGGGCCGCGGCGCGGGTGCGTACGGCGTCGTCGAGCAGCAGCTCGCGGCACGGCGGCGCCCACAGCCCGTCCGCCGCGACTTCGAGGCTGCGCTGGTCGGCCACGGCGAACCAGCGGACCTCCTCGACCGTGTCGCCCCAGTACTCGATCCGCAGCGGGTGCTCGGCTGTGGGCGGAAACACGTCCAGGATCCCGCCGCGTACGGCGAACTCACCGCGGCGCTCGACGAGGTCGACCCGGGTGTACGCGGCTGCGGCAAGGGCCCGCACGGCGTCCTCGAGCGGCTTCTCGTCGCCGGCGGCCAGCGAGACGGGGACGAGGTCGCCGAGCCCGGCGACGAGGGGCTGCAGCAGGCTGCGGACCGGAGCCACGACGACCTGCAGCGGCCCGGAACCGTCGGGGTCGTCCGGATGCGCCAGGCGGCGGAGCACCGACAACCGACGCCCAACGGTGTCGCTGCGCGGCGAGAGCCGTTCGTGCGGGAGCGTCTCCCAGGCCGGGAAGTCGGCGACCGCGTCGGCCGGGAGCAGGCAGCGGATGGCCGCCACGAGGTCGTCCGTCTCGCGGCCGGTGGCGGTGACCACCAGGACGGGGCGGCCGGCGCCGCGCGGAGCGGGGGCCGCTAGGGCACCGACGACCAACGGGCGCAACGCCGACGGGCCGGCGAGGTCGAGCACCGGCCGATCGCCCGAGCGGGCCGCCCGGACCGCCTCGGTCAGCGCAGCATCGGCGGTGAAGACGTCGAGCAGGCCAGCAAGGCTCATGGTGAGAACGGGATCCCTTGGCGCGACAACACGACAACCCCGGCTCCGCAAGGGGACCGGGGGGTGAACCCTCTCAATCTACGCGCCCATCCCCTGCACCGCCCCACCCCGCCCCGCCCCCCACCCAGCCCCTTCCCTGTCCGCCACATGGGTCCCCTGATGCCACTAGACAGCGCCCGAGAAGCACTCATCGAAATCCGCCGAGGCTGCGGCCTAGGACCAGTCCCGAACCGTGAGGGACCGGAACCGCGGCCTAGTGGCATCAGGGGACCCATGTGGCGGAATGGGGGTTGTTGGGGAATGGGGGTTGTTGGGGAAGGGGGTTGGTTCAGGGTGGGGGGTGGGGGTTAGCGGAGGAAGGTGCCGTGCGAGCGCCAGTCGACTGTGCTGTCGACCGTCGTCGCCGAACCCCCGACGAGACCGCCGGTGAACGGCACCGCGTAGAGGTGGCCGTCGGTCTTGTCGGCGGCGTAAAGCGTGCTGCCGGACAGGAACATCCCCGCGACGCCGGCCGGGTTCAGCGCCGAGGCGCCGCCGACCGTCGACCGCAGCTCGCCCACGACCCGGCTCTCGGACGTGAACGCCCGCGAGTACAGGTTCGAGTTGCCGAACAGCGTGTAGTAGATCCGGCTGTTCTGGTACACGATGCCGGTCACGTTCGGCAGCTCGCTGATGAAGCCGCTGCCGTGCAGGTCGAGCGCCGACTTCGGCCCGAAGGTCGAGCCATCGAACGCGCGAGCGGTCATCGTGCCGTCCGCCCACCCGTTGTAGACGACACCGTCGACCGCGAAAGCGCCTCGCGCCTGACTCCACGACTCGGTGCCCGCGAGGGTCACCGGAGCGCTCGGCGCGGACGAGCCGTCATAGCCCACAGTGCGGACCTCGTCAGCGGTGCCCGGGCCGCCGGTGCCGGCCGGGACGTCCTTGTTGATGATCTCGATACCGTTGATCAGCGGGTTTTCGACCAGGTGGCGGAAGTCGATGTCGACCGACCCGTCGCTGGTGACGTCGAACGAACGCATCGTGCCGACGTTGTGCCCGGCGATGGCGTTCACGTCGAGGTTCGGAGCGACCGGGTTCCCGTCGATGCCGACCGTGAAGACCCGCGACCCCGCGACCGAGGTGCAGCCGCAACGGTCGATCAGGTAAAGGCGGACGCTGACGTGGGTTCCGGCCGCGACCGGGAACTGCCACTGCATCTCGTTGCCGTCCCCGGCTGTTCCCGGGTCCCAGCGTTCGCTGTCGAACAGGGCCAGCGGTGCGCGGTCGAGGGCTGTGTTCGGGACGGTCGAGTCGGCCGTCTCGCCGCCACCCCAGTACGCGGAGTTGCTGCCACTGTTGCGGAAGGCGTTGGCGGCCTGGTCGTCTGCTGTCCAGTCCGGGCCGTCGTCGGCGGAGGCGAGCGCAGACCCCGCGGCGTTCACGCGGTACAGCACGCTGGCGTCCGAACCGGCGCCGGGACGACCGAGCAGCACGGCGGTGCCGGGCAGCGACGCCGTCGCGTTGGCAGGCGGAGTGACGCCGCCGGCGAGCGGGAAGAACGCGATCCGCTGGTGCGTCTCCCCACCGATCTTCTTGGTGTCGTTGCCTACCCAGAGCCCGGTCGAGCTGGCGAGGAAATCGAACACGCCGACCCCACGGTCGCGGCCCGGGTTCCACGACAGCGGCAGACCGTTCGCCGGGTCGAGCGCAGCGATGCCCTGGCGCGGCACGGCACCGGGACCGGCGGCGTCACCGGCGTAAGGGTTGTTGATCCAGCGGAAGTGGCCGCCGACGTAGACCGCGGCGTTGGTGACCGCGACCGCGTAGGTGGTGTCGCCGCCGGTCACGTTGGTCCACACCGGCATGAGGCCGGACGCGTTGGTAGTGAGGTCCCAACGGCTCTGGGTGTCACAGGGGCTGCTCGGGCCGCCGTAGGCGCCGGTCGTCGTCACCACGGCGTAGCTGCCGTCCGGTGAGATGTCGAGGTCACGCATGTAGGTGTCGAAGACACCGGCACAGCCGGGGGCGAAGAAGCCGGTCTGCCAGGAGGACAGCACCGCAGCCGGGCCGGACGTGTCCAGCAGGAAGAGCTGCGACCGCGGTGCGCCGTTGATGGTCGAGAAGTTGCCGAGCCCGAGCAGCTTGCTGCCGTCGCCCGAGACGTCGATCTTGTTGACGGTCAGGACGCCGCCGTTCAGCGGGCCCGCGAATGCCAGACCACTGAGGAAGGGGGTGACAGCGCCAGTCGCTGCGTTCAACGACCCGATCTGACTGGTCAGCACGGCGCCCAGCTTCGAGAAGCCGCCGGCGACGATCAGCTGGCCGTTCGCCATCAGACGCAGGTCGCGGACGTTGCTGTTGGGGACGGCGGGCTTGAAGCCGGCCGTCTTGGTACCGTCCGCGAGGTTGATCCGGGTGAGCTTCTTCGTCGCCACCCCGTTGAGGTTGTTGAAGTACCCGCCCACGTAGACCGACTGGCCGTCAGCGGAGACCGCCAGCGACGACACCTCGCCGTCGAGCACAGGAGCGAACGCGGGGTCGACGACGCCGGTGGTCGCGTCGAACGCCAGCAGCCGGGTACGGGTCTGGATCGGCTTGTTGCTGCCCGACTCCTGCACCGAGGTGAACGTGCCGCCGAGGACGATCTTGTTGCCCACCTGCACGATCGCCTTGACCGCGCCGTTGAGCACGTTGGGCGTGTTGTTCTGCGGGTCGGCCGACACGATGGTCGCCTGCGGGTACTGGACAGCCTGGGCCGGACCGGCAGTGCTGACGCCGACGGCGGCAGCGACGCTCAGGACCATGGCCAGTGCAGTGGTGCGACGAACCGTCACGGTGACTCTCCCCTTGGTCACGCCCGCCGCCGGGGTCAGGCAGCGGGCCGAAGCTCAAGGGTGCCGTCTGGATCGCACCCTGCCACCCCCTGGAAGGGTGTTCGGTACGTCCGTCGAGGGGATCTGGCCGAACGGACGACCAGCATCGACTACGTTGCGTACAGGGTCAGCTACGGGACCCGGCCGCGGGCCACGGACGGAGTACGTCCAGGTCCTCGACGTCATAGCCGTAGTCGCGCGCGCGGTCTGCGTAGGTGCGGACGAGGGAGCGCCGCGGGAGCCGGCGCCAGGGTCGGCGGTCGGTCGCCAGCTCGGTCCACGCCTTGGTGTACGCGTCGCTGCGCCCCGCCTGCCACGACTGGGTCGGCACCGGGCCGTCGAGACCGAGGAAATCGCCGATGGCCGCGAGCTCCTTTGCCGGGTCGAGCACCAACGACTCGTACTTCACGACGTGCAGCCGCTCGAGGTGCGGCGCGTCGGCCCTGAACGTGTCGTGAGCCGCGAACCAGTTGGCCATCGGTGTGCGCAATGTCTTGGCGTGCAACCACTTCTCGGTCGACAGGGCCACCACGACCGGGTGCCGGACGATCACCACGAAGTACGCCTCCGGATAGAGGGCCTGCAGGAACCGGGTCATCACGAGGTTGGGCGGCGACTTCTCGAGGAGCACCGGCCGGTCGAGGTCCCAGTACGGCCGCCACGCCGCGAACAGCCGGTCCGCAGCCTCGGGGGTGGCGAGCGGCGAGGTCTCGGTCAGGTGAGCGGCGTCCTGGAGCGCGAACCGTCCTGCGCCGCCGTACTTGCGGGCCGCCGGGTAGACATCCTGCAGGTGCTGGCCTTCATCCTCGGTGACGCCGGTGCCGGCGAAGCCGCTGACCTGTGGGTGCTCGGCAAGCACCCGGGCGAGCGGGGTCGTGCCGCTGCGGTGCAGCCCACCCACGAACACCATGCGGTGCGAAGCCATGCGTCCTCCGGTCACGGCACGGGCGGGTTGAAGTACGGCAGCGACGCCATGGTGCGGAAGGCCGCCAGCGGCCCGCCGGTGCCCTGCAACGTGAAGTCGCGCTGGACGCCGTTCTCCTCGCGCTGCGCATCGAAGTAGACCCAGGCCTTGATCTGCGGCCGGCTCCGCACGAACGCCGACGCCTCGACGATCCACTGGGTGCGCTTGGCCGCTTCGGGGTTCTCGGTGCCGAACTCGCCGATGATCACCGGCATGGTCGGGTGCTGCTGCGCGGCATAGGTCAGGAACTCGCGGGAGACGTTGCTGAAGCTGTCGTGCGTCTGGCCCGGGTAGACGTCGGTGCACAGCCAGTCGACCTGGTCGTCACCAGGGTAGAACGCGGGACCGTTGGTGGCATTGAAATTCGTCGCGATCGGGCACCACACCCAGGCGGCGTTCGTCGCGCCGACCTCGCTGAAGATGGCCCGGACGTGCTTCCAGGCCGCGATGTAGTCGGCCGGGGTCCAGACGAGGGCGCCGAGGTTGGGCCGGTTCATCTCCCACCGGAACCGGAGGAGGAAGGGTACGCCCCAGGCCTTGATCTCCTGGGCCCGGGCCCGGATCAGCTCGTCGTAGCGCCCCGACTGGATCAGCCGGGTGTCCGCTCCCGCCCACGAGATCATCAGCACCTTGCTCTGCCCCGCTAGGTCGATGTCGGCCTGGGACGGGAACTCGTCGGCCCACTTGTGGAACGTGTGGACCACAGCAAGGGTCCGCCCGATATCGCGCTCGAAGTCGGCCACGGCCTGGACCCGACCGGCCTGGGTGGGGACGCCCGGCTTGACCCAGGCGCCGACCCAGGCGCCCTGTGCCGGCGGTCTGGGGCCTTGCGTCGAGGTGCCCGTCGGAGCGGACGTGGTCGCGGGCGATGAGGTCGACAGGGACGGGCTGGCGGAACTGCCCGGGGGGTTGTTGCCGCCACGACCCGCCAGCCCCAGGGCGACCGCCCCGCCGCCGAGGAGCAGCGCGACGGCGACGACCGCGGCCGTCATCCGCGCTCGGTTGCTGCTCATCGCGGCTCAGGCTCCCGGTCGGCTGCTCGGTTCGGGTTCACGACTGCGCCGTGACGAGCGCAGTTCGACGTCCCGCGCCCCGGAGCGCGTCGAGCTCGAACACCGACCGCCAGCGCCACAGGGTGAGGACGTATCCGACTGTACCCAGAGCCATCGCGACAAGGAGCACCGGAGCCGTCCACGCGAAGAGCAGACCGGCCACCACGGGGACAGCCGCCAGCCAGGTCAGCGCGGTGCCCATGGCGAGCACGGTGCCGCGCCCGAAAGGATGCAGTCGCATGGCCAGCCCGAGCTGGGTGAGCGGGACAAGGTTGTTGGCCACGATCGCGCCGGCCCAGGCGATCGCCGCACCGAGGATGCCGATCCGTGGGATCAGGATCAGGTTGAGCGTGACGTCGACCGTCAGCGCCAGGATCGAGTTAGCCAGGGTCCACGTGGTGCGCCCCGACATCGCGAGCACGACGTCGACGAGCCCGCTGCCGGTCGCCACGAGCATGGCGCCGGCAAGCACGACCAGGACGGCGGTGCCCGCGCCGTAGCCGCGCCCGAACAGCTCGGGGATCTGCCGCGAGAACACGGCGAGGCTGAGGTAGACCGGCCACGTCAGCAGCACGAGCCAGCAGGTCGACACCTGGTAGACCCGGCTGGCACCCGCGACGTCGCCGGCCGAGAACAGCGCGCTCAACCTGGGCTGGATGGCCGAGGTGATCGCCTGGGCGCCGAGCTGGCCGAACACCAGGAACCTGGTCACCGCGGCGTACACCGCCGCGTCGGCAGGGCCACGCAGAGCCGAGACGAGGACGATGTCGAGGCGCTGCAACGCGATCTGGACGATGCTCTGCAGGGCCCGCGGTGCGGTGAAGCGCCAGAACTCGCGCCCGCCGCCCGAACCGGCGAGCGGGCGGACGTCGGCCCGTCGCTCCGTCCGACGGATGAGCTGCAGGGTCCAGTACCCGGCCACGGCGGCGGAGAGGAGGTACGGGATCGCCCACGCCGAGGTCAGCGCCGACGTTCCCTTCCAGCCCAGCAGGATCGCCGCCCCGGTCAGCAGCACCTGCGCGACAGGACGGCCGATCCGCTCGACGAGGATCAGCGGTCGCATGGCATTGAAGCCGCGGCTGCCCATCAGCAGGGTGTCGGACACCGCGGCGGCCGGCAGCAGCAGGGCGAGCAGACGCAGCGGAGCCTGTGCGGCGGCCGAGTCGGTAGGCGCGATCCAGCTCGCCAGTGTCGGGGCGAAGCCCACGATCAGCAGAGCCACGAGGACCGATGCGACGACCACAGGGACCAGCCCGGTGCGCAGCACCTGCCGCAGCGTGTCCACGCGTCCGGACGTGCGGGCTCGCACCAGGAAGTAGACGAGCCCGGTCGGCGACCCGAGCCGGGCGATCGTGGACGCGATGAGGAACAACGACGTGACGGCGAAGATGACCCCGGCGCCCTCCTTGCCCGCCGACCGGATGACAACAAGGACGAGAACCACGTTGAGCACGGCCGAGACGGCCGCCCCGGCGAGCCCGAGCACCCCGTCCTTGGCGAGCTTCTGCAGGCCCCCACCTGGCTCGTCGGGACCGCCCGCGGGTTCGGTCACCGGCGCCACCCGGGAACCTGACCCCACCACTGCGCGAGCCGCTCGTCGTAGGGGCGGAAGTGCGCGTCGAGCCGGGCCGCGAGGTCGCCAGGCATCGGCGACCTCGGGCGGGCGTTGTGCTGCTCGAACACGGCGTCGTCGAAAGCCGGCAGGCCGAGGAAAGCGCAGACGTCCGCGTAGACGGGCGCCGGGTTCGTGAAGAAGTCGTGGCTGTCGACGACGTGCAGCCGGTCTCGTCCGACGAGGGCCTCGAGCCGCTCGAGCTGCTCGATGTACTGACCGCGCGTGACATAGGCGTTGTGCTGCAGGTGTGGGCTGTCATAGCCGGGGTCGGCGAGCATCTTGTCGCGCTCGCCCGCGATCCGGGTCGGCTCGAGCTCGAGCGCGCGCTCGAACGACTCGGTCTCGAAGCCGCGGGCGGTCTCGTGAGTGAACGCCGAGAAGGCTCGCTCGACCGGGTCGCGGAGCAGGACGACGAGCCGTACGTCCGGAAGGTCGTGCGCGATGCGCTCGGCAGCCAGGGGGTGGAACATGTAGAAGGGGCTCGACTCGCCGGTCTGCGGTGCCGCGCCGACCTTCGGCTGCAGCCGTGCGGCGGTGGCCCGCAACGGGAAGTGGCCGCGGTACCACCCCTGGCCGAGCGGGTAGTTCTTGTCGAAGTAGTGCACACCCTTCTGCAGGGCCGGGGCCAGGACAGCGGGGTGCTGGCGCAGCACCTTGAACATCGACGTGGTGCCGCAGCGCTGGGCCCCCACGATCAGGAATGTGGGGTCCATGCGGGCCCCTTGCGTGACCCGGCCGACGGCCAGCGTGCCCACTCGGGCGACCTTCAACATCTGCTCACGGGCAGCGGACACGGTCAGCTCTCCTTCTCTGCGGTCAGCACGGGGACCAACCACTCACCGAGGCGCCCGATCGCCGCACCGGCTTTCGCCTGGTCGTCGGTGGCATAACGCACGCCGAGGCCCCAGAGGTACAGCTGGGCCACGAGCCCGGCGTCTGCGGCGGGCACGTCGAACGCTGCGAGCACCCGGCGGGCGTCGGCCAACAGCTCGGTCGCGGCCAGCCGCGGGGTCGCGCCCGCGCCGATGGCCGACTGCAGTCGTAGGTGCAGGGCATCGAACCCGACCGGTACGCCGGTCTCGTACCGCTCCCAGTCCCAGACCAGCACCGAGTCGGCGACCACAGCACAGTTGCCCGGGTTCCAGTCGCCGTGCCAGCCGCCCATCGGGAGGACCCGATCGGCGTGCTCGGCCAGCGCCGCGCCGATGTCCAGCAAGGGTTCGCGGGTGGAGACGTCGGGTAGCTCCTCTGCGGCCACGAAGGTTCGGGTCCACCACGGCATCGCGGACAACGGGGCCTGGGTGACGCGTTCGGCTCCGGCGACGACGACCATGGCCTGCTCGATCCTCAGGTCGAGGTCGGGACCGCTCGACCGGCGGACCGGCAACGGTGACTGGACCAGCAGCTGGCGGCCCTGCCACAGCCCGGCGTGCAGGACCCGGGGGACGACCACCTGGCCGAGGTCGACCCGGCCGAGCCGGCTCAGCGCTGCGACCTCGGCCTCGACCAAGCGGTCCGTCAGCGGGTTCATGCCCAGCTTCGCGTACGCCAGCAGTCGGCCGTCGGTCGCCACGACCGGAAGCACCGGCTTGCGGTTGGCTCGGGGTGGACCGACCCGAAGGCCCACGAGGACCGGCTCGCCGAGGATCTCGCCGAGCGCGTCGTCGAGCCCGGACGTGCCCTCGGGCATGGTCACGACCATGCGGTCGCGCAGCAGCCGGCCCCCGAGCCCCGAACGCAGCGCCAACCGCAAGGCCTTGGTACGCAACGCGGCACCGATCGACCCCGGAGCCGTGGCGCTGCCGGCGACCGTCGAGCCCGCCCTGCGCGGACGTTCGGGGACGGCAAGCTTCGGATCGGCGGCCGACGGAAGGAGGACGAACCGGCGCACTGGACCCGGGGCCGCCCGGGCCGACGTGCCGTGGGGCACGACCTCTACCGTCGCAGGGGCCGGCCACACGAGTCGAGCCGCGTCGAGCAACGCCTCGGCCCCCATCACGCACCGACCGGTAGGAGCGGCGGGGGCGCCGGCGGGGTGAGTGCACGGGAACGCACGGCGGCACGCACGTCCGCGTTGCGCCACAGCAGGCCCAGCGCCAGGAACGTGACCGCGAGCGGAGACACCAGCGCCGTGTAGAAAGCCGAGTAGAAGATCGCCAGGATGAGCACCAAGGTGCCGGCCATGCCGATCGGTGAGTGGTCGCGCCAGTACCGCACCACCGCCTGGGCGAGGAAGAACAGGTACAGGCCTGCGCCGACGAAGCCCTGCGCGACGAGGAGCAGCCAGACCTGTCCCGTGCTGCCGATGACCCGGTTGCCACAACGCGGGCACGCCGGGCTCTGCCCGATGGTGGCCGACTTGTCGCTGCCGATCGTCGAACGGGTGCTGCCGAAGCCGATGATCGGTGACTCCTGGGCCACCGCGATGGCGGCCAGCGACAGCGAGCCGCGCACCTGGTTGCTGTGCGGGGTGCTGAGGCGGGCCGAGATCACCGTCTCGAGCGGCGAGAGCACCACCACCGCGGTGACCAGGGCCGTGGCCGCGACCATGCCCGCGAACAGGGCGTACCGCTGCCGGATGGCGAGCCTGGTCGCGATGTAGACGACGGAGATGACGAGGCCGAGCCACATGCCGCGGTTCTGCGAGTAGACCACCGGGATGAACGACACAGGCAGGACCGCGAGCACGAACAGCCGGCGCCGGACGCTCGCGTAGAAGATCGCCCCTACGACGAACCAGACCAGCAGCATCGAGTAGTTGTTGCCCCAGGCGTTGGCGTACTCGAACGGTGCGCTCGGCCTGGGGTAGCCGAGCTCGACCTGGATCTGCGCGGTCGACACGTGGATGAACTGCTGCACGAAGTCGTTCTTGGCGATGCTGGCCGGCAGGATCCGCTCGAGTGGCGAGGTGTACTGGAACCTGGGCGCGAACGTCCCGGCGAGGCCACCGACGACGGTGACGACGAACAGCACGCTCAGCCACCGGATCAGCCGCAGCCTGGGAAGCTCCTCCTCGGTGAGGTTGCCGACGTAGACCATCACGATCGTCACGGCGAAGTAGTTCAACAGCCGGATGGCGTAGGCGAGGTAGTGCCCCAGACCGCTACTGACCGGGATGGTGCCCGCGGCGTTGACGTCGAGCATCGCCCCGCTCAGGACGTTCAGCAGCAGGAACAGCCCCCACACCCAGAACATCGGCGGGAACCGCACCGGACGGCGGCGCGCCAGCTGGACCACCATGGGCACCGACATCGTGGCCCAGATCAGCGGGGCGACCCCCAGAGCCCACCACAGCGGGTATCCGAGCAGGAGCACCGCCAACGGCCAGGCGGTGGGCAGCCGATGACCGGTTCTCACGACAGCGTCACCCTGGTCCCGGGCGGGACGAGCAGCACGACGCTGTTGCCCGGCATCAGGCTGAACGGGATGGCGGCGGAGTCGACGTAGTTGGTGACCTGCGCCGGAGCCGGCCGGATCCACTGGCCGGCCACGGCGACGTTCCCGGCCAGCACGGTCGAAGCCCCGCTGCCGATCACGTCGGCGCTGCTCACCCTGGGGCCCTTGCTCGGGGTGAGCAGCTTGTAGACCACGGTCTGCACCACGAGGTTCGTCCGGCTGAGACCGCCGGGGCCGGCCCACGCCTTGCCGGTCCAGGTCCAGGACTGCGCCACCTGCCCGGGCACGGTGATGGTCGCCCGGCTCACTGTGCGGGCGCCGCGGGCCTTGCCCGCCGGCACGGCGTCGAACGAGAACAACCCCGCCGGCGCCGGCTGGGCGTTGGGCGCGCTCGCCCGAAGCGCGGACGTCGACGTGAAGATCCCGCCCGCGGAGCGGAAGAGTCCGGGCGAGGTGACGGCCGAACGCGGGGTGACGACGTCGGGTCGGGCCTGCGCGATGAACCCGGTCGGCCCGCTGACGTACGCGTAGACGGGCACGGCCATCGGGGTCAGCAGCCGGATGTCGACCGGGGCGGTGTCGGCCACCGGACCCACCGAGCGGACGTCGTACGTCTGGAACAAGGCGAGCAGCCGGCTGCGTCCGGGTCGGTCGAACTCCTGGAAGACGATGTCGCTCGATCCCAGCCCGACCGCTCCCGCGACCCCGGGAGCGCGAACGACGACCACCGCCACGATCGGCCGGGTCACCGCCGCAGCAACCGTCAGCGGGAGCCCGGTGAGCGGTGCATAGCCAACGGGCGGCACCGTGACGGTGGGCGTAGGCGACACCGAGGCGGACCCGCTGGTGGACGACGAGTCGCTCGGCGTCGGCGAGAACGGCGGCAAGGAGCGGTGCGGAGCCGAAGTCCCTCCGCTGCAGCCGGCAAGAACTGCGGCTGCCAGGCCGAAGGCGGCCAGCAACGCAGGCCCGCGGGCCCGATCCCCCCAGGTCATCGGACGCTCAGCCCGCTGCGGGGACGCTGGGCTTGACCGACCCCGACGGGGAACCGGTCGCGGCCGACGTGGGCTCGTCGATCTCGGTCGGCATGGTCGGCACGACCACGACGCCGGGGGTGTAGGCACCCATCTGCTCTAGCTCGTCGAAGGCCGCCTGGACCTCCGGAACCTGGCTGCGCCCCAGCTCGACCACGACGACGGTTACGCCGATGCGGTGGGCCAGCTCGAGCGCCTGCGCACCCCGGCTCAGCTCGGGTGCCTCCACGACGACGTGCTTGCCCTGCGCGACGAACGAGTCGATGAGTGCGGCCACCCGCTCGACCGGGACCATGTCGAACACGTCAGCCAGATCGGCGCCCGCGGTGATGACACTCAGACGCGGCCGGCCGACCACTCGCTGGGTGACGATGGTCTCGTCGGCGCTGTCGAGCAGCCACGCGCTGAGCCCGGGCGAGTCCTGCAGCCCGAACAGCCGCGCGACGTTCGAGTGCGGGTTGGCGCAGATCAGGATGCAGTCGTGCCCGGCGCGCGCCCCTGCCGCCGCGATGTTCGCCGCACCGAACGACGCGGTCGCCCTCGAGCCCACACCGCACACCAGGAGCGACCGGGAGCGTTCGGCGGACACCGACTCCAGCCGTAGGCGAAGCCGGTCGAACTGCTCGCCGCCCGTGCGCGCGGCGAGGATCGCCGGCAGCTCCCGCGACTTGGTCCGGTTGCGGATCTCCGCGAGCACCGGGCGGCCCACCCGGAACTCGACGTCGGACACGTCGCGGACCTTGCGGTCACGGCGGGCCGCCAGAACCATCAGCCCCAGGCCGAGGACCAGCCCGGCGAAGAGCGCACCACCGATGTAGAGCGCCGGGATCGGCTTGCTCGGGTCGGTCGGCAGGTTGGCGTCGTTGGTGATCTCAGCCGCGGTGAAGTCCGTGGTCGTGAGCGGTGACAACCGCTGTTGCAGCGACGTGATCTGGTTGGTGTAGATGTTGATGTCCGCGAGCGCCCTCGACCTGGCCGGCGCGTTCGAGGGCAAGGTCGCGGCGGTCGCGGTGGCTAGGGTGAGCTTGCCCTGGAGGTCGGCCAGCTGCTTGGTGATGCCTTCGGCCTGGATCGCCACCGACGCCTTCGCCGCGTCGCTGCGCTCACCGATGTACGACTCAGCGAAAGCGTGCGCGCCGGCCCGAGCACGCTCGGGGTCGATGCCGGCGAACTGGATCTGGATGAACGACGTGTTCGGCGGCACCGTGGCGGTGACCTGCGCCTGCAGGTCGGTCGGGTCGGCGTCGCTCTGCAGGAGCTTCTTGGCGTCCTGGGCCACAGCCAGGCTGGTCGCGAACTGCAGCTCGTTGTCCATGTTGACCTGGCTGTTGATCCGGGCCCCGGTCACGCTGGTCTGCACGGGCGGCGGGAGCACCTCGAGCAGGGCCGTCGACGAATACGACTTCGCCACGCTGCCGGTGTACGCGATCCCGGCCGCCAGGCCGAGCAGCGTGCCCAGCAGGGCCAACCACCAGTACCGGCGAAGGTGACCGAGCGAGTGCAGCGAGTCGCCACCGATGTCCCGTGCCAATGCATCCATGCCGCGAGCCTCACTCGTAGGTTGATCGTTACTGACCGTGATCGGCCCAGCCGGAAGGACCCCGATGAACCAGGGCTGAACAACGGCCGAACACGGAGCGCAACTAAGGGTAACCGCTCAGCAAGGCTACGGACCTGCGGCGGAATCCACGTCCGCCAGACGGTTCGCCCACACCCTCCGAACGGCCGACCCGGGTCAACCGAGTGGACCGAATCTGCCGCATTCTGGCCAGGTTCCGGTCAGATCTGTTCCCCTCCGCGATCACTCTTCGTTAACCTGGCTTCAGTTGCAACGGCAGGACCCAGCTCGGCCGAGGGGGCTCTCGGACGGGCAACCCTGGGGGCCCCGCCTTGGACGAAATGGGGCGGGAATGTCAACTATCACAGGTTCAGGGGTGGACATCACCCTCGTCACGGGGCCGTCGGTCGCACCCGAGTTGACGCTGGTACCCGACTTGGCACTAGCACCCGACCGGGTCGCCGCCCAACCCATCGCGGACACCGCCCGCCCGCAGGGAGCCATGCCCGCCCTCGGCGGTCGAGCCCTGCTGGTCGGATCCAGCGGTGGCCACCTGGCCCAGCTGCTGGCGCTGGCGCCGCTCTGGACCCGCGAGAACCGTTCCTACGTCACTTTCGACACCATCGACGCCGTCTCGCTGCTGGCCGACGAGACGGTGACCTGGGCGTACCACCCGACCACACGCAACGCTCGTAACCTGATCCGCAACTCGTGGCTGGCGATCCGCGAGCTGAGGGCCCAGCGGCCCGACGTCGTCGTTTCGACCGGCGCCGCGGTCGCGTTCCCGTTCTTCCTGGCCGCCCGGGCCATGGGCATCCCCACGGTCTACGTCGAGGTCTTCGACCGGATCGACGGTCCCACCCTGACCGGCCGGCTCTGCCGCCCGGTTTCCACGCTGTTCTGTGTGCAGTGGCCCGAGCAGCTCGAGTACTACCGCGGGGCTCAGCTGGTCGGGAGCCTCATGTGAGCTCGACCGCACCGCGCCCGCTCGTGCTGGTCGCGGTCGGCACGGACCACCACCCGTTCGACCGGGTCGTCGAGTGGATCGACGACTGGCTCGCCGACGGCCCCGCGGACCACGTCGACGTCCTCGTGCAGTACGGACACTCCCGGCCGCCCACCCTCGCGCAGGGCAGCAACCTGCTCGACCATGACGATCTCCAGGACGCGATGGCCCGTGCAGCAGTCGTCGTCTGCCACGGCGGTCCGGCGACGATCACCGAGGCCCGCCGGCACGGAAAGCTCCCGATCTGTGTCCCGCGGGACCCCGAGCGCGGCGAGCACGTCGACAGTCACCAGCAGCTCTTCGCGCGCCGGATGGGCGCCGGCGGCATCGTCGTGCTGGCCGAGACGCAGGTCGACCTTCGCCGGACGCTGGACCGGGCGCTCAACGAACCCGCCCGATTCCGGATCCCGGTCTCGGCCGACGGCGCGGCCACCACGTCGACCGACCGCTTCGCCAACCTGGTCTCCCCGCTGCTGCCGCCTGTGCGGCCGACGACCAAGGTGCCGGTGCTCTACCTCGGCGGGCTCGGTCGCAGCGGGTCGACCTTGCTCGAGCGGGCCGTCGCGCAGGTCGACGGCGTCGCCTGCGTCGGCGAAGTGGTCCACCTGTGGGAACGAGGTCTGCGCGACAACGAGCTGTGCGGCTGCGGAACCCCCTTCAAGGACTGCCAATTCTGGTCCCGGGTCGGCCTTGCCGCCTTCGGCGGTTGGGACACCCTCGACGTCGACGACGTGCTCGCCCTCAAGGCCTCCGTCGACCGCACCCGGCACGCGCGCAAGCTGCTCGGTGACGACCCGGGGGGCGAGTTCGGCACCCGGCTGCGCCGCTACGGCGACCTGCTCACCCGGCTCTACGCCGCGGTGCTGGAGGTGTCCGGGGCGGCGATCGTGGTCGATGCGAGCAAGCACGCGTCCACGGCGCTCGTGCTGCGGGCGACGCCGGCGGTCGACCTCAAGGTGCTCCACGTCGTCCGCGACAGCCCTGCGGTCGCCTACTCGTGGACGAAGAAGATCCCGCGACCCGAGGCCGGTCCCGACGCGTTCATGGCGACGTGGAACCCGGTCCAGACGGCCACGCACTGGACCAGCGAGAACGCCCTGCTGGACCGGCTCGCCGCCAAGGGGACGCCCACGCAGCTGGTGCGCTACGAGGACTTCGCGGCCGACCCCCGGGGCACCCTGGCCCGGCTGCTGACCTTTCTGGGCCGTACCGACGAGAGCACAGCCCTCAGCTTCGTCGACGGGCACTCGATGCACCTCGACCCCTCGCACACCGTCGCCGGCAACCCGATGCGTTTCACCAGCGGACGCGTCGACGTGGTGCCCGACACCGCGTGGGCCGAGAACTTCCCCAGGTCTCAGCAGCGGCTCGTCGCCGGCCTGACCGGCCCGATCCGACGCAGGTACGGCTACCCGATCCGGAGCGAGAAGTGACCACACCAGCCCCGCCCGGCGGGCCACGCACCTGGCCGAGCGTCGACGTCATCGTCCCTACCCGCGACCGGCCTGAGCTGTTGCGCGAGACGATCGACGCGATCCTGAGCCAGGACTATCCCGGCCGGGTCCGGGTGCTGGTGGTCTTCGACCAGTCCGAGCCCGACCTCACCCTCACCCGCGGCGACGCTGTGCGCCCGGTCGAGGTGATCACCAATCAGCGCACACCCGGGCTGGCCGGCGGCCGCAACAGCGGCCTGCTGGCCGCCGATGCCGAGCTCGTGGCTTTTTGTGACGACGACGACGTCTGGCTTCCAGGAAAGCTGGCGGGCCAGGTCGCTCTGATCGAGGCCGACCCCACCGCCTCCATCGTGGCCTGCTCCATCCGGATCGCGTACGACGGCACCCTGGTCGACCGCGTGCTGCCGATAACCACGATCCGACTCGCGGACCTGCTGCGCGACCGACTCACCGAACTGCACCCGTCGACCTTCCTGATGCGGCGGACCGCTGTCGTCGACGGGTTCGGCCTGGTCGACGAGGCGGTGCCGGGCTCGTTCGGCGAGGACTACGAGTTCCTCCTGCGCGCGGCCCGCACCGGCCCGGTTCGCACCGTTCCCGCCGTCGGAGTGCTGATCCGCTGGCACAAGAAGTCGTACTTCACCAGCCGCTGGGAGACCATGGCGCAGGGCCTTTCCTGGCTGCTCGAGCAGTACCCAGAGTTCGCCACCGTGCCCGCAGGTGAAGCCCGCGTGGCCGGCCAGGTGGCGTTCGCTCAGGCCGCCCGCGGTGAACGGCGCGAGGCCATCCGCTGGGCCCGCCGTACGGTGCGCTGCAATTTCCGCGAGCCGCGGGCCTACCTCGCACTCGCCGTCGCGTCTGGAGCGGTCAGCCCCGACACCATCGTCCGCAAGCTGCACGAACGCGGCCGGGGCATCTAGCGGTTCGCCCCGGCCGCGTTCGCCGTACTTGCCTGGCCGGTCGCTCGGTCAGCTGCTCGCGACCACCTGACGCCAGGCCAGCTGCGACGGACTGTCGGTCATCCGGTAGTCGCCACCGACCGGCGAGTCGAAGATCGACACGAAGAGCGCGTGGTTCGCGGACAACCAGGCGGCCGAGGTCTTGAGCCAGGCCGCGCGTCCGGGACCACTGTCACCGGCAACCAGGTGGCTGTTGAACTCGCCCACGGCGAACGGCTTGCCCGTCGACTGCGAGGTGGCGAGCACCTTGGCGAACTGCGCGGCCGGGTCGATGTAGGCACCGCTGGACGCCTTGCCGTTGTAGCAGTCCCAGCCGAGGACATCGACCGCTGCCGCACCGGGGTAGTAGTCGGCGAAGGTGCGGCCGGAGCCGGGCTCGAGCGTGAAGCACATGAGGATCAACGTCGCGTGCAGCTTGGGGTTGCTCGCGGTGTCGGCCAGAGCCGAGACCCGCTGCCATGCTGCGCGGTACGCGGCTGCCGTGAACTCACCGGCCGCGATGTTGTCCTCGGGCTCGTGGTAAAAGGTCCAGTAGATGTCGCGGTCGCGCGGAGCGCTGTCGAACCAGGCCTTGATCGTGGCGTCGTACGTTCCCGCTGCCACCTGGGCCGGGTCGGCCTTGAACGACACCGACACGGTGGTGCCGGACATACCGGCGACTCCCGGCCAGGCTCCCGGCAGACCCGGGTAGTAGACCCGGTCGATCGGCAGGGCGCCGAACGTCGTCGTCTGCCTTGCGTACGCCTGCTGGAAGGTCTGACCCGGCTCCTGGTAGATGCTCGAACCGAACAGGGTGTGGCCGGCCGGCGGAGGCGTGGGAGTCGGGGTCGGAGTCGGGGTCGGGGTCGGAGTCGGGGTCGGAGTCGGAGTCGGAGTCGGAGTCGGGGTCGGGGTCGGAGTCGGAGTCGGAGTCGGCGCGGAGGCGTCGGTGGTCAGCGAGACGTCGTCCACGAGCAGGCTGCGGCCGACGGCCAGGCTGCGGGCGAGGACGTTGAAGTCGAGCGACGAGGCCCCACCAGCCGTCGAGTACGTCAGTTGCAGCTGGTGCCAGGCGGTGTCCTTGAGCATGAGCTGGGTGCCCTGCTGCCCGAGCAGCGAGCCGGCCTTCACCTCACGCAGCCGCAGGACCGCGGTGACGCCAGCAACCGGGGCCTTCACCCAGGCGGACGCGACGTAGTGCGCCCCCTTGGCGGTGTCGACGACGGTGTTCGGGGTGTCCTTGAGCACGACGGTGCTCGCCGAGTCGGCTGACAGCTGCGCCGCGGCAGAGCCGGTGTGCCCGGTGCTCGCGCGGACGAGGTGCAGCGGCTGGGTGAGGGGGGTCCACCCGGCCAGGTTGGTCTCGAACCCGGGATTGGTGATCAGGTTGCGTGCGACCTGCGCATGGGACGTGCCGATCGCGGCGGCGACCCCGGACGCGGCGACGAACGAGAGGGTCACCGCGACTGCGGTCGCGCGGCGTGCTGGCTTGGATCGACTGGGGGCCTGCAACGGTGAACGATGACGCATGGAGGTCTCCTGAGGGGATCGCGTTCCGACGAGGGGGTCGGGAGGGGAGGCTCGCTTCCCCTTTAACTTCGGCCCGAGGATTTGCGTTCTTGAACGACTTCGCAAAACATCTTCAAATAGGCCAAAAGGGGCAAGCGA
This sequence comes from Actinomycetes bacterium, assembly GCA_038210415.1. GTDB lineage: Bacteria > Actinomycetota > Actinomycetes > Prado026 > Prado026 > JBBQWS01. The sequence goes on along the minus strand of JBBQWS010000028.1, from coordinate 4,694 downwards.
GCAGGACGAAATAAGGCCATGATCGGCGGCCGTCAAGTAGAGCAGCGTCCGATCAAGGACCTATCGGGCAATCAGGACATCAGGAGATGTCAGGGAACCCCGAGCACCGCGCACATTCCTTCCTGCACGCCTGCGGGGTCAGCTGTCGGGTTAGGGCGGGAAGGTTCTGCCCTGCCGCTGGGTGCGGCTTCACCCCGAGATCCGGTCCGGCTGGGAGCCGGCCGATCGTGGAACCAATGGGTCCCCCGCTCCTGCCTCGATGCGGGTCGGTGATACGTGCCCAGGTCGCGAGGCAGGATTCGGCGGGACGACCTGGGATTCAGTTGTCGGGCGGAGGCTGCCCACCGCCCCTATCGGCCAAACCTTGAGGCCACGAAGGTATCTCGAACGGCGGATTCCCCCGGCAACCTCGGCGCGCCGAGACCGCCCGGGCGTGTCGCGGGGCGGAGGCGGCTGCCGTCGGACGCGGACTAGTCGGTGGCCGGTTCCACGACGGCCTTGGCCCCCAGGGCATCTGCAGGTAGCAAGTGCGGCTGGTCACCTCGCCGCCCCGAGAGCTCCGTGCGGGCCAGCGCAGGAAGCCCCATGCTGCGCCTTACGCCCATCCAGACGAACGGGCCCGTGACGACGACCGCCAGCAGGATCCAGCCGAGGTTGACCGTCGAGACCCCGAGCAGCTTCAGGCCCGAAGCGAGCAGGACGAAGGACAGAGCGCGGCGGACGACTCCACCGGGTGCGCCGGCCGAGCCGCGAGCGCCGACATAGACCCCGGGGATCGCGCCGACGAGCAGCGAGAACGTGATGTCGGCGTGGAAGTCGCCGTACATGTAGTGGCCGAGGGCGGCCGCGCCGACGAGCGGCACCGCCTGGACGAGGTCCGTACCGACCAGTTGGGAAGCCTGCAGCGTCGGGTACAGCGCGAGCAGGGCCACGATGATCAACGAACCCGAGCCGACGCTCGTCATTCCGACGACCAGGCCTCCGACGGCGCCGATCACCAGCGTCGGCACGGGGCGGATCGTGATCTTGGGAATGTCGCCCGGGGCACGGCCGGGCAGGCCTGCCCGGCGACGCTGCACCCGCTGCCGCATCGTCATGTAGGTCTTGAGGATGATGCCGGACGCCGCCAGCAGCAGCGCCACGCCGAGCGCCTTCTTGACGTTGTCCTGCAGCGACGCTCCCTGGCCCAGGTGCTTGAGGACGAAGACGCCGGCGAACGCGGACGGCACCGAGCCGATGCACAACCACTTGACCAGGTCGAGGTTGACTGTCCCCCGCCGCAGGTGGACCAGGCCGCCGATCGGCTTCATGAAGAACGAGGCGACCAGATCGCTCGAGATGGCGGCCAGTGGCTCCACCTTGAAGACCAGCACGAGCACCGGCGTCATCAGCGCACCGCCGCCCATGCCGGTCAGGCCAACGACACCGCCCACGATCAACCCGGCGATGACCAGTCCCCAGTCCATCAGTCTCCCTCTCGTCGAACGGTCGGGGTCAGGCCCCGTCTGCGCAGCTCGTCCAGCACCAGGTCGACCGCCTCGTCGACACCCACGACCGAGGTGTCGAACCGAAGGTCAGCATCGGTCGGCTCCTCGTACGGGTCGCTGATCCCGGTGAACGCCAGGATCTTGCCGGCCCGAGCCAGGGCGTAAAGGCCCTTGCGGTCGCGGGCCTCGCAGACCTCCAGCGGGGTCGACACGTGGATCAGGATCATGGTCGCGCCCGCGGCCTCGACCATCGAGCGGACGGCCGCCCGCGTCCTGGCGTAAGGCGCGATCGGGGCGCTCACGACGATGCCTCCGTGCCGGGCCACCTCGGCGGCGACGAACCCGATCCGGCGGATGTTGGTGTCGCGGTCCTCCCGCGAGAAGCCCAGCCCCTTGGACAGGTTGCGGCGCACGACGTCGCCGTCGAGCAGGGTGATCGTCCGGTCGGTCGACTCGACGAGCGCGTCGTGCACAGCGATCGCCACCGTGGACTTGCCCGACCCGGACAGCCCGCTGAACAGCAGCACGACGCCGCGGCGCTCGATCGGTCGGACGTAGGCCTGGGCCACGACAAGCTCCGCCGCCGGCAGCAGGTCGGGATCGGTCTCGACGTCGACGAACCGGTCGAGGTGGGTCCACTCGGCGGCGCCGAAGGCGCGGACGATCTCGGTGCGGGCCACCTCGTCGGCCTCGGGCCCGGCGCCAGGCTGGGCCGGCAACGGGACAGGGACGACGATGGACCCCGCAGGAAGCACCGGCAGCACGCTCCGCAGCGCCTTCACCAGCCCGATGACGGTGGGGTAAGGGTGGTGCCCGGTGCCGACGACGGCGAGCAGCAGAACCGGCCGGTCACCGGCGGCCACCGAGATCCGGGCCAGGTCGTCGGCGGCGATCGGGTTGGCCGTGGTCACCGCGTAGGGCTCACGTCCAGCGAGCTTCGACGCGACCGCAGTCGGCGTCAGCCGAGCTCGGCGGAACGGGCCGTGGGTCAGCGGGCGCAGCGCCGTGATTGGCCCGGAGGCGACGACCTCGCTGGCGTCGTCGAGCCAGGTGCGCTCGACGGTGAGCGTCGCCACCGGCACACCCTCGGCGTCCTGGAGGGCGACGCGAACACCCGGCAGCACCGTGGTGGCCAGCGCGGGAGGCACCGGCAAACCGAGCGCCAGGGCGGCGCCGTCGGGGGCGTGCGGCGAGACGAAGCCGGACTGGCCGAGCAGCCCCGCGAGCACCAGCTCCACGAGGTCGAGCTCGGCGCCCTCGACGTGGACCGCGGGAAGGAGGCCGATGTCGTCGGGCAGTCCTCCGGTCGAACCTGTGGTCACGAAGCCCTCTTCCTTGGTTCCCCATCGGCAGGGAAGGTAATCGTCACCGAAAGCCGCCGAACGGCGCCAGTGGCCGTTCGGCCGACACTCGGGTGGCCCTTCGGCCCGAACCGACTGCTATTCGGCGGCGGTGAGCATCCCCGCGCCGACGGTGCGGTTGGTGGCCTCGTCGATCAGGATGAAGCCGCCGGTGATCCGGTTGCGGGCGTACGGGTCGGCCAGCAGCGGCTGCGTGGTGCGCAAGCGGACCCGGCCGATCTCGTTCAGACCCAGCTCGTCCGCCTCGTCGTCGCGGTGCAGGGTGTTGACGTCGAGGCGGTACTGCAGGTCCTTGACCAGCGCCCGCACGTTGCGGGTGGTGTGCTTGAGCGCGAGCTTCTGGCCGGGGCGCAGCGCCGCGGCGGAGTCCATCCAGCAGATCATCGCGTCGACGTCCTGGGTCACCATCGGCTGGTTGTGCGGGCGGCAGATCATGTCGCCGCGCGAGACGTCGAGGTTGTCGGCCAGCCGAATCGTGACGGCCATCGGTGGGTACGCCTCGTCGACGGGGCCGTCCGCCGTGTCGATCGACGCGATCGTCGAGGTGAACCCCGAGGGCAGCACGACGACCTCGTCGCCGGGCTTGAACACCCCGCCGGACACCGTGCCGGCGTACCCGCGGTAGTCAGGATGGCTCGACGACTGGGGCCGGATGACGTACTGCACCGGGAACCGCGAGTCGACGAGGTTGCGGTCGGACGCGACGTGGACGTTCTCGAGGTGGTGCAGCAGCGAGGGACCGTCGAACCACGGCATGTTCTCACTGCGGGTCACGACGTTGTCGCCGTTCAGCGCCGACACCGGGATGAACGTGAGGTCGGGCACGTTGAGCTTGGTCGCGAACGCGGTGAACTCCGCCCGGATCCGCTCGAAGACGGCCTCGTCGAAGCCGACCAGGTCCATCTTGTTGACGCACAGCACGAGGTGCGGCACCCGCAGCAGCGTCGCGAGGAACGCATGCCGCCGGCTCTGCTCGACCAACCCGTTGCGCGCGTCGACGAGGATGATCGCGAGATCCGCAGTGGAGGCACCGGTCACCATGTTGCGGGTGTACTGGATGTGCCCGGGGGTGTCGGCGATGATGAACTTGCGCTTGGGCGTCGCGAAGTAGCGGTACGCCACGTCGATCGTGATCCCTTGCTCGCGCTCGGCCCGCAGTCCGTCGGTCAGCAGCGCGAGGTTGGTGTACTCGTCACCGCGCTCGCGGCTGGTCTTCTCGACCGCCTCGAGCTGGTCCTCGAAGATCGCCTTGGAGTCGTAGAGCAGGCGACCGATCAGCGTGCTCTTGCCGTCGTCGACCGAGCCGGCGGTGGCGAATCTGAGCAGATCCATTAGAAGTAGCCCTCTTTCTTGCGGTCTTCCATGGCGGCTTCGCTGACCTTGTCGTCGCCACGGGTGGCGCCGCGCTCGGTGACCCGGGTGACGGCGACCTCGTCGACGATCTTCCAGACCGTGTCGGCGTCGGAGTAGACGGCCGCCGTGAGCGTCGCGTCGCCGACCGTGCGGTAACGCACCTGGGCCACGAACACCTCTTCGCCCGCACTGGGCTGGGAGTGCTCGGTGACCGCCATCAGCATGCCTTCGCGCAGGTAGACCTCACGCTCGTGGGCGAAGTAGATGGAGGGCAGGTCGATGTCCTCCGCCGCGATGTACTGCCAGACGTCGAGCTCGGTCCAGTTGGACAGCGGGAAGACCCGGATGCTCTCGCCGGCGTGCACACGCCCGTTGTAGAGGTTCCACAGCTCGGGACGCTGGTTCTTGGGGTCCCACTGGCCGAACTCGTCGCGGAAGGAGAACACCCGCTCCTTGGCCCGGGCCTTCTCCTCGTCGCGGCGCGCCCCGCCGA
>JBBQWS010000027.1:0-42719 GCA_038210415.1 Actinomycetes bacterium | reverse complement strand
CGGCCACTATGCGAGCCCTCCCAGTGCATCGCGATTGTGCCGCATCGGCGACCGCGGCTGACAACGCACCCGATCGCCGACACTCGCCAGGAACGGCCTCAGGCAAGGGACGTCACGGCGCAGTGTCGCCCGCGGCACTTTCAGAAAGCACCGCGATGATCGTCGTCAGGGCATGGTCGAGGTCGGCCTCCTCGACGACTAGCGGTGGCGCGAACCGGATCGTCCACGTGTGGGTGTCCTTGGCGAGGATGCCGCGCGCGAGCAGCTCCAGACTCACTTCTCGACCGGTCGGCCCGGTGCCGTCGAGCTCGATCGCCCACCACAGACCACTGCCGCGAACCTCTTTGACCCCGGGCAGGTTCGCCCGACGCAGCGTCTGGAGCACGTGCTTGCCCAGCCGCTTCGACCGTTCTTGGATCACGTCGGTCTCGAGCAGCCGGACGACCGCGATCCCAACCGCCGCGGCGAGAGGGTTACCGCCGAACGTGCTGCCGTGCTCGCCCGGCTTGATGACGTCCAGGATGTCCCAGTCGGCCGTCACGGCGGACACTGGCAGGATGCCTCCGCCGAGCGCCTTGCCGAGAATGCGGATGTCAGGCTGCACACCGACAAGGTCGCACGCGAAGGTCGCACCTGCTCGGCCCAGACCCGACTGGATCTCGTCGGCGACGAAGAGCACACGCCGCTCGGTGCACAGCTCGCGCGCCGCCTCAAGGTAGCCGGACGGCGGGAGAACGACCCCCGCTTCGCCCTGGATCGGCTCGACGAGGAACGCGACGGTGTCGTCGGTGATCGTCGCGCCGAGCGCATCGATGTCGCCGTACGGGACCGTGACGAAGCCGGGCGTGTAGGGACCGTAGTCGTCGTGAGCGACGGGGTCGTCCGAGAACGAGATGATCGTGGTGGTACGTCCGTGGAAGTTGCCCGCGCACACGATGATCTGCGCGCAGTCGTGGGGGACGCCCTTCTTCTGGTACCCCCACTTGCGCGCGACCTTGAGCGCGGTCTCCACCGCCTCCGCACCGGAGTTCATCGGGAGTACCGCGTCGTGGCGCGAGAGCCGCGCGAGGTCGGCGCAGAACCGGCCTAGCTGGTCGTTGTGGAAGGCGCGACTCGTCAGCGTGACCTTGCGGATCTGCTCCTCGGCGGCCCTGACGAGGTCCGGGTGCCCGTGCCCGAAGTTGATCGCGCTGTACGCCGACAGCATGTCGAGGTAGCGACGCCCCTCGAGATCGGTGACCCACGCACCCTCGGCCGAGCTGATCACCACCGGCAAGGGGTGGTAGTTGTGCGCGCAGTGCTCGTGCTCGAAGGCGATCGCGCGTTCCGTACTCGTCATGCCTCCCACCCTGTCGCATCAGCCGGGGTCGCGGAACCCCGAAGCCTGGTAGCTGCCGTCGCAGAACCGCTTGTTCCGGCGACGCGGACAGCGCCGAAGCGGTTCACTGGCACCGACGGGTCGGACCGTCGGAACGTGTCAAACAGGGGAAACCCATGATTGTACCAATCGCGGTACGGACTTGTCACCCGTTGTGAAGAAACCTGCAACGGTGCCTTCAAGTCCCGAACGAGTCCAAGAACGCCGCCTCACTTTTGGCGACGCCGTACGCGAACGCCGCCTCGCCGCCGGCCTCACCCAGGAGGAGCTCGCCGAGCTGGCCGGCGTCGACCGCAAGAGCATCAGCCGGATGGAGACCGGGGCGTACTCACCCAGCCTCGACCGGGTCTGGCGGGTCGCCGACGCGCTGCAGATCACGCTGTCGGACTTCTTCGACCGGACGACCGGAAGACCCGGCAAAGGCAAGTCGGCCTCCTGAGCTCGGCGGATGGCGCGCCGCGCCAACAGGGTCGGACAACTCACGAGGAGTTCCTTGCTGGCGCGGCGCACCCACGCGGCTCAGCTCGTGCGGCGCCGGGGGGATGGCCCGAAGCTGCGACGGGTGAGCGCGGCCTCATCACTGTGACCCGCAGCGCCACGCAGGGCAATGTCGAGATTGCGACATGTCCTACGTCGGTCACTGGCTTCTGCGCTCAGGCCACCAGATCGTGACCTGCACAGGCTTTCAGCTCGCATAGGGTCGGGGTCGTCGACGGCCGACACTGTCGATGTCGACAGGACGGGGGAACCATCAGATGAGTACGACCTTGCCCGACGTCTTGACTGGGCTCTCCTCACTCGGTCTCGACCTCGACGACGAACGCATCTACCGGCACATCCTGTCAGCGCGCTGCGGGACAGCGCGAGAGCTGGCCCGGGCGCTTCGCCTGCCCCACGTGGCGGTCCAACGGTCGCTGAACCGAATGGTCGAGCTGGGCCTCCTGCGCCCGACCAGCACCGACGTCCCGGCCTACGTCGACGGGCACGGCGTGCAGCCGTCCGGAGTCCACGAGCTCGCCTTCGTACCCGAGCCGCCCAACCGCACCCTGGGCCGATTGTTCCAGCACCAAGCCGGCCAGCTCATCCAGGCCGGAGTCGCCGTCGAGCAGCTCGCCCAGCTCTACCTCGCGGCTCGCGAACGCACGCCTGACGGCGCCGCACCACTGCGAGTCGTGGAGGGTGCCGAGGAGGTCAACGAAGCCGTCCACGACCTGATCACCGCCACCGGGTCCCAGCTGCTACAGCTCGACCGCCAGCCGTACGTCGCCGCAGTCCAGCCCCGGGCGCTCGGCGCTGCCATGTTCGACCTCCTCGCCCGCGGGGTCGAGGTCCGCACGGTCTACGCCGCCGACGCGTACCGGATCGACGGGTACGCGAGCTACCTCACCAAGGTCGCCGAGCTCGGCGAGCAGGCCCGAGTGGTCGGACACCTGCCCCTACGCTTCCTCGTCTCCGACGGGTCGTGCGCCGTGTTGCCGCTCACCGCGGCCGGCCCGTGGGTCAGCTCGGCCCTGTTCCTGTACGACTCGCCACTCGTCGCCGACCTCGTGCAGTGCTTCGAGGAGGTCTGGCAACGGGCCAAGCCCTTGACTTCTGGCTCCCCCGACCCCGACGTCGTCGATGGGGCGACGTTCACGGCCGACGAGGTCTCCCTGCTCCTGATGCTGGCCGGCGACCTCACCGAGGCAGCCATCGGACGCCAGCTCGGTACATCTGCGCGCACGATCGGGCGCCGGCTCGCGGTCCTGCAGCGCAAGCTGGGCGCGAGCACGCGGTTCGCCATGGGCGCTGAAGCGACGCGACGCGGCCTGCTCTGAGCCCGAGGTCTGGCACGCTGGGCCCTGTGACCCTGCTGCCGGATCGCCCGACGACCCTGTCGATCGACTGCGGCGGCACCGGGCTCAAAGCGGCCGTCCTCGACCCCGACGGCGCCATGCTGAGCGAACGGGTCAGGGTCCCGGTGCCCTACCCGCTGGCCCCCGAGCGATTCGTCCGGACCCTCGTCGACCTCACCAGGGGGCTGCCCGCGTACGACCGGGTGACCGCGGGCCTGCCTGGCCTGATCCGGCACGGGCGGGTGATCGCCACGCCGCACTACACGACCGTCTCCGGTCCGTTCACCCCCGACGACCCCGAGCTGCGCGCAGCCTGGGCCGGCTTCGACGCAGCGACGGCGCTGGGCTCGGCCTTCGACCGACCGACCCTGGTGCTGAACGACGCCCAGATCCAGGGCGCCTCGATCGTCCGCGGAGTCGGGGTCGAGCTGGTGCTCACCCTTGGCACCGGGCTCGGTTTCGCCCTCTTCGACGACGGCAAGCTGACCGTCGACCTCGAGCTGTCGCAGCACCGGTTCCGCAAGGGCCAGACCTACGACGAGCAGCTCGGCGACCACGCCCGCCGGGCCGTCGGGGAGGCCTCCTGGAACCGGCGCGTCGCCCGGGCGGTCGAGGGGCTGCGGCCGGTGTTCTGGTTCGACCGGCTGTACCTCGGCGGCGGCAACGCCAAGCGGCTCCGGCTCGACCTCGCCGAGGACGTAGAGGTCACCGAGAACATCAACGGAATCCTCGGTGGCGCGCGGGTGTGGGACCTCCTGCAGCCCACGCCGTAAGGTGCGGGAAGCGCACCCCCACAACAGAGCCGAGGCCCAGATGAAGATCGTGGTCGGCGTTCAGCCGGACGCCGAGGGCGATCACATCGTGCATTGGGCCGCCCAGCTGGCTCGATCGATGCGATCCGACCTCGTGCTCAGCGCTATCTACCCGACACCGTGGCCAGCGCATTTGCAGGGTGCCGTCGACGCCGAGTGGCGGGCCTTCCTGGTGGAGCAGGCGAACGCCACGCTGCGCCGGGCCGCCGGGCACACCGACGGCGTTGCGTTCGACCGCATCGTGCACGCCCACACCAGCAGCGGACGCGGCTTGATCGAGGTCGCCGAGCAGGTCGGAGCGACCCTCATCGTCATCGGGTCGGCGGCCGGCGGTGCACCGGGCCGGCTGCACCGCGGCAGCACCGCGGACCAGCTGCTGCACGGCGCCACCGTGCCAGTGCTGCTGGCGCCCAGCCACGACCCGGTCGCAGTCGATCTACCAGCCGTGCCCACCCGGGTCACCGTGGCGTACCAGCGCAGCCTCGACTCCGACGAAGCGCTCGCCGCCGCCATCCAGCTCTGCCGGCGCACCGGGGTGGCCTTGCGGCTGACCACCCTCGTCGTGCATCCGTCGCGCGAGTTCGCCGGCTTCGAGGGCGCCCTCGACGAGCTGCGCGGCGACGCGCGCGGGTGGCTCGACGAGGCCCTCGCCGTGGTTCCGGTGGCGACCAAGGTCAGCGCTGAGGTCGCCGAAGGAGAAGACCTCGAGTCGGCCATCGGCGCGGTCGACTGGATGCCCGGCGAGCTGCTGGTGTGCGGCTCGGGGACCGCCGGCCCGCTGCGCCGGGTGTTCCTCGGCGACACGGCTCAGAAGATCCTGCGGGGCGCCGCCGTTCCGGTCATCGTGGTGCCGCGACATGCGGAAGCGGAGCTGGATCGGACCCGACGGATCTGACCCGGCGGGACTCCAGCGCCGAAGCCGCAGCGAACATGGCCGCGATGATGGCGGCAGCGACGATCCCATCGGCCCAGAAGTGGTTGGCGGTCACCACGACCACGGCCACGGTCAGCACCGGGTGCAGCAGGATCAGCCAGCGCCACGGACTCGGGCTGACCTTCACCACGACATAGCCGATGAACAGGGCCCAGCCGACGTGCACCGACGGCATCGCCGAGAGCTGGTCGGCGATGCCGCTGCCAAACGGGCCGTAGATGGACTGGTCGAACGCCACGGCCGTGTCGACGAACCCGAGGTCGGTGAGCATCCGCGGCGGTGCCACGGGGATCAGCTGGATCAGCAGGCAGAGCCCGGTGGAGACGGCGAGCACGTTGCGGGCCCACGGGTAGCGGTCGCGGTGCCGGACGAACAGCCACACCAGGAAGATCGTGATGCTGTTGATGTGGGCGTACAGGTAGAAGGTGTTGGCGCCCCTGATCAGCCAGTCGTGCGGAAGCGCCCACGACTGCATCGTGAGCTCGCTCGGCAGCGGGAGGAAGCGCTCGAGACTCACGATCGTGTGCGCCCGTTCGAACGCACCGGCCACGTGGGTCAGCGCCAACCCGCCGGCGAACTGCCAGAGGGCGAACAGCCCGAGGATGATCCCGGTCTCCCGGGTGGCGTGCTTCGTGATGGCCCAGCGCCGACCCCAGGGCGCCGCCCGGTCGGAAAGGCGCGCGGCCAGCACCGCAGCCAGCACCAGCACGACCGCGAGTCGTGCGGCGACGTCTCCGGTCAGGCGCACGCGGCCCGCGCCTCGACGAAGGCAGCCACAGCGCCGTCGACGTCGGCCGACGTGTGCGCCGCCGACAGCTGCACCCGGATCCGGGCCAAGCCCTGCGGAACGACCGGGAACGAGAACGCAACGGCGTAGACCCCCCGGGTGAACAGCTCCTCGGCCACCCGGCCGGCCAGCACCGCATCGCCGAACATCACCGGGACGATCGGGTGCTGCCCGGGCAACAGGTCGAACCGGGCTGCGGTCATGCCCGCTCGGAACCTGGCCGCGTTGGCGTGCACCCGGCCACGGAGGTCGTCGGACGACTCGAGCAGGTCGAGAACCCGCAACGAGGCAGCCACGATCGAGGGCGCGAGGGAGTTCGAGAAGAGGTAGGGCCGGGCCCGCTGGCGCAGCACCTGGACGATCTCGGACCTCGCGGCGACGTACCCGCCACTGGCCCCGCCGAGCGCCTTGCCGAGCGTGCCGGTGACGATGTCGACCCGGTCGCGCACGCCGAACAGCTCAGGCGTGCCCGCACCGCTGGCCCCGATGAAGCCCACCGCATGCGAGTCGTCGACCATGACGAAGGCGTCGTAGCGGTCGGCCAAGGCGCAGATCTCGTCGAGCGGAGCGAGGTAACCGTCCATCGAGAAGACTCCGTCGGTGACGACGAGCCGGTAGCGCGAGTCGGCCGCCGCGACGAGCTGGGCCTCGAGGTCGGCGAGGTCACGGTTGGCGTACCGCAGCCGCTTCGCCTTGCACAACCGGATCCCGTCGATGATGGACGCGTGGTTCAGCGCGTCCGAGATGATCGCGTCGCGCTCGTCGAACAGTGCCTCGAAGACCCCACCGTTCGCATCGAAGCACGAACCGAAGAGGATGGTGTCCTCGGTGCCGAGGAAAGCCGACAGCCGCTGCTCGAGATCGCGGTGGATCGTCTGCGTGCCGCAGATGAACCGCACCGACGCCATGCCGAAGCCCCACGTGTCGAGAGCCTGCTGGGCGGCCTTGACCACCTCGGGGTCGTCGGCGAGGCCGAGGTAGTTGTTGGCGCAGAGGTTCAGCAGCGGACGGCCGTCGGCGTCCGTGACGTGGGTCCCCTGCGGCGAACCCATGATGCGCTCGGGCTTGAAGACGCCGGTCTCACGCATCTGCGCAAGCCGCCCTGCCAGCTCGTCGCGCAACGTGCTCAGGTCTGCCATCTCAGATCTCCGACCAGTCGAGGATGACCTTGCCGCACCGGCCGGCCGCAGCCACGTCGAACGCTTCCTCGAAGTCACGGTACGAGAACCGGTGCGTGATCACCGGCGAGATGTCGAGGCCGGCAGCGACCAACACCGACATCGCGTACCAGGTCTCGAACATCTCGCGACCGAAGATGCCTTTGACCGTGAGCATCGAGTGGATGACCCGGTCCCAGTCGAAGGAGACATCACCCGAGGGCAGGCCCAGCAACGCGATCCGGCCGCCGTGCGCCATCGACGCGATCATCGAGTGCAACGCCGGAGGCGCACCGGACATCTCGAGGCCGACGTCGAAACCCTCCTTCATGCCGAGGTCGTCCATGACCTGCTGAACGGTCTTCGAGGACACGTCGACGGCCGTCGTGACGGCGCCCATGCTCCGGGCCAGCTCGAGCCGGTCCGGGCTGATGTCGGTGATGACGATGTTGCGTGCACCTGCGTGCCGCACCACGGCCGCGGCCATGATGCCGATCGGCCCCGCGCCCGAGATCAGGACGTCCTCGCCGAGCACCGGGAAGCTCAGGGCGCAGTGCACCGCGTTGCCGAACGGGTCGAAGATCGCGGCGACGTCGGGGTCGATGCCGGCGCGGTGCCGCCACGCGTTGGACGCCGGGATCGCGACGAGCTCGGCGAACCCGCCGTCGCGGTCGACGCCCACACTCACGGTGTTCGCGCAGAGCTGGCGGCGGCCGGCGAGGCAGTTGCGGCAGCGCCCGCAGACGAGGTGGCCCTCGACGCTGACGAGGTCGCCGACCTCGACGGTGTCGACGCCCGGCCCGACGGCCTCGATCGTGCCGGCGATCTCGTGCCCGAGCACGATCGGCGGCTTCAGGGCGCTCTGCGCCCAGGCGTCCCAGCTGCGAAGGTGGAGGTCGGTGCCGCAGATGCCCGTGCGAAGCACCCGGATGAGCACCTCGCCGGGCCCGGCGACGGGCTCGGGGACGTCGCGCAGCCACAGGCCGGGGGCGGCCTCTGCCTTGACGAGCGCCTTCATCGCGTCGCGCCGAGCAGCGCTGTCGCGACAGTGGCCCGGTGCTCGGCAGGGGATCCGGCGAAGACCTCGTTCGCCAGTGCCCGCTTGTAGAACCGGTGTGCGACGTGCTCCCAGGTCATGCCGATGCCGCCGAGCACCTGGATCGCACCTTCGGCCGCGAAGACCGCTGCCTCCGTTGCCGCGGCCTTGGCGGCTGCGCAGGCGACGTCGACCTCCTGAGTGGTCACGGCGTCCGGCTCGGACTCGCTCGTGGCGACGCACCACGCAGCGCGGTAGGCGAGCGAACGGGCCAGCTCGGTGCGGACGTACATGTCGGCGACGTGGTGCGAGACCGCCTGGTACGTACCGATCAAGCGTCCGAACTGCTCACGCTGCTTCGCGTGCTCGGCGGCCGTCTCGAGCATCCGCTGCGCCACCCCCACAGATTCGAGGGCGATCGCCGCCTCAGCCCGTCGGCGCATCGCCGTCATCAGCGCGGGGGAGGCCTCGGCGTCGGCAAGGAGGTCGGCGGGCACGTTCGCGAGGCTCAGCACGCCGATCCGACGGGTGCCGTCGGTGGTCGGCTGAAGCCGGGCAGCGCCGGGTTCGACAGGGACACGGAACAGCGCCGGGCCGCCCGGCGTCATCGCAAGGACGACCGCCCGCTCTGCACAGCCAAGGTCGGCGACGTCGCACTTGCTGCCCTGCACCAGCCAAGCTTCCCCGTCGACGGTCGCGGTGGAGGTCACCGCGTGGGCGGCGGCGAAGGTGCGCGGCCCACGCGGTTCAGCCCAGGCCAGCGCGGTACGAGCCGTGGCGTCGGCCAACCCTGCCAGCGCCGGCAGGCAGACGACCGACGAGAGCAACGGCGCGGGCAGCAGCGCGTAGCCGGCCTCCTCGATCAGCACGGCCTCGTCGAGGAACGTCCCACCACCGTCCGGCGTCGACAGCCCGACCCACCCGAGACCGACGAGCTCGGCCCACAGCGTCGGGTCGACGAAGGTCTCGTCGGGCGCGTCGGCGGCGGAGTGGATCCGCTCGTCCGGCAGCCGGTCGGCCAGCAGCCGGCGTGCGGCCGCGCGCAGCTCTTCCTGGTCCGCTGAGAAGGCGAAGTCCATGCGGGGCTCTCTTTCCCGTCGTGGGGCTTGGGCTAGCGGGAGCGGGGCAGGCCGACGACCCGCTCGGCGATGATGTTGCGCAGGACCTCGGACGTACCGGCCTCGATGGTGTTCCCGCGGCTGCGAAGCTGTTGGTACGCCCAGAATCCGCCCCACCACGCGTCCGGCCCGTCGATGCGGCCGGCCGGGCCGAGGACGTCCTGCGCGAGCTTGGTCAGGCGCTGGTTGGCTTCCGACCAGTGCAACTTTGCGACCGACCCTTCAGGACCCGGCTGGCCCGTGCGGACCAACGCGGTCAGAGCCCGGTAGTTGGTGAACCGCAACGCCTCGAGGTCGATGGCGAGCGCGGCGACCCGGTCGCGCACCAAGGGGTCGTCCGCGGGGCGCACGCCGTCGGGCCGGGTCGCTCGGACGGTATCGACCAGCCGGCCGAGCAGCGCCTCGAACCGGGCGGTCAACGCGAAGCCGAGCGTCCCCCGCTCGTGCAGCAACGTCGTCATGGCGACGCTCCAACCCTCGCCCGGGGCGCCCAGCATCGAGTCGCGCGGCACCCGCACGTCGGTGAAGTAGATCTCGTTGAACTCCGGGTCACCGGTGATCTGGCGCAACGGCCGGACGTCGACGCCAGGCAACTTCATGTCGACCAACAGGTAGGACAGACCGCGGTGCCGTTCGACCGTCGGGTCGGTACGGACCACGAGGATGCAGTGGTCGGCGATGTGCGCGTAGGACGACCAGACCTTCTGCCCGTTGACCACCCACTCGTCGCCGTCGAGCTCGGCCCGCGTGCGTGCACCGGCGAGGTCAGAGCCCGCGCCGGGCTCGGAGAACCCCTGGCACCACACCTCCTGCCCCGAGAGCAACGGCGAGAGGTAGCGCGCCTTCTGCTGCTCGCTGCCCCAGGCCATGATCGTGGGGCCGGCCATGCCGAGCCCGATGACCCCGATGTGCCCGGGGGCGTCGTGCCGGGCCGACTCCTCGAGGTAGATGCCTTGGTACGTCGGCGGCAGCGCCAGCCCGCCGTAGGCCTTCGGCCAGGTGATTCCCGCATAGCCGGCCGCGAACAGCTTGGCGCTCCAGGCCCGCGAGAACTCGGGGTCTTCGAGACCGGCGGTCGGCGTGCGCTCGGCCCAGCCGGCTGGGAGGTTCGCGGCGAACCACGCCCGCAGCTCCGCCCGGAACGCCGCTTCCTCGGGGGTGTCTCGGAAGTCCACGGGGTGGCTCCTTCGCCGGTCTGCATTAACTCGCGTCAGACGCCCTACGCTACCGGGCCCCCGGAGCCGCCCGACGGGTGCAGCGGGCGAACCTCAAGGTTCTCCGGGACCGCACCGATATCCGAGGGGGGAAAGAGACCTGTCAGTTTGGGGTGAGTAGACGTGGAACAGGCCGCTACACGGCGGACGGCGCGCGCCTGGGCGTCGTCGCACGCCGTGACGAGGATCCTCTACGCGGTCATCGTCGTCACGTACCTCACCTTCGCAGTGTCGACCGTTCCCGGCGTCCGGTCGACTCCCGGCTACAACCTGATCCTCGACGGCTGGCTCAACAACATCGCCTACATGCTCAGCCCGGTGCTGTGCCTGGTCAGAGCCAGGCAGGCGACGTCCTTCCGGCGGAGCTGGTACATCCTGGCGCTGGGCCTGGCCACCTACGGTCTCGGCAACGTCTACTGGACGATCTTCATCCGCCCATTGGACCCGGAGCCGTTCCCCTCGCCGGCGGACGCCTTGTGGCTCTCCTTCTACCCGTTCGCCTTCGTGGCGTTGCTGCTGGTCGTCCGCGAGATGGCCGACCGGCTTCCCTTGAGCCTGTGGCTCGACGGCATCGTGGGCGGTCTGGCGGTCGGGTCGGTCATGGCCGCGATCGTGGGTCCGGTGCTCGCCGTCACCGGCGGCAGCTCCGCGGCAGTCATCACCACCTTGGCGTACCCGCTGCTCGACGTCCTCCTGCTCCTCATCGTCACCGCCGTGCTCGCGCTCTTCCACTGGCGACCGCCCACCGGGCTCTGGTTTCTCGCCGGCGGCCTGACCCTCTTCGTCGTCGCCGACCTCGTCTACCTGTTCCACGCCGCCAACGGCACGTACCAGCCCGGCGGTACGGATGACACGGTCTGGGTCCTGGCCACACTGCTCATGGCGTTCGCACCCGGCTGGCCGAAGCGACCCACCGGTATGGAGCTGCCGTCCTGGGTGCTGCTCGGCATCCCGGTCGGCGCAAGCCTGGTGGCCCTCAGCCTGCTGGTCTTCGCGAACTCGCACGAGCTGCACCCGATCGCCGTGACGCTGGCCGCCGGAACCGTCGTAGCCGCCCTGGGCCGGCTCATCGTCACGTTCCGCGAAGTGCGCACATTGGCGCACAGCCATCAGCTGGCGCTCACCGACGAGCTCACTGGCCTCGGCAACCGGCGCGCGTTCTACGAGCGCGTCGCCGCGCGCACCAGCGGCGTCGGCCCCGGGACGACCGGCGCCCTGCTGCTGCTCGACCTCGACCGGTTCAAGGAGGTCAACGACAGCCTCGGCCACCATGCGGGTGACGACCTGCTCTGCCTGGTGGGCAAACGGCTCGAGGAGTGCCTGCACGGCAGCGACGACATCCTGGCCCGGCTGGGTGGGGACGAGTTCGCGATCTTCCTGATGGACTCCGATCCCGCGGGCGCCGAGCGGGTCGCCGAGCGAGTGCACGCGGCGCTCGCACCCCCGTTCTCCGTCGACGCCGTGACCGTCCGCGTCGACGCCAGCGTAGGGATCGCGCTCTTCCCAGCGCACGGCCACGAGGTGTCGTTCCTGCTCCGCCACGCGGACATCGCGATGTACCAGGCCAAGGAGACCCGTACCGGCCACTGCCTTTACAGCAGCGCGGGCGACATGTCAGGTGGCGAGGAGCGGCTGCGGACGCTCGAGGAGCTGCGCGACGCCGTGTTCACCGGCGGACTGGTGGTCTTCTACCAGCCGAAGGTGGACTCGCGGACCCTCAAGGTGCGCGGCGTCGAGGCGCTGGTTCGCTGGCAGCATCCCCAGCGAGGCCTGCTGATGCCGGACTCGTTCCTGCTTCTCGCCGAGCAGTCCGGACTGATGCGGGGGCTGACGACGGCCGTCCTCGAGCAGTCGCTCGACCAGGTCAAGCAGTGGCGCAGGGAGGGCAGAGACCTCGCTGTCGCCGTCAATCTCTCCGCCTCGTCGCTGGTCGACGTCGAGCTGCCGGGCCGCATCGCCGACCTGTTGTTCGAGCGGGGGCTGCCGGCGAGCTCGCTCGAGCTCGAGATCACCGAGGACTTCCTGATGGGCGACCGGGAGCGGGCGCGTGAGATCCTCACCGAGCTGCGCGCGCTGGGCATCCGGGTTGCCGTCGACGACTTCGGCACCGGTTACTCGTCCCTCGCCTACCTTCGCGAGCTTCCCATCGACCAGCTCAAGCTGGACCGGTCGTTCGTGCAGCCCATGTCCGGAGACCAGCGTGCCGCAGCGATCGTGCGGTCGACGATCGACCTCGCCCACTCGCTGGGCATGACCCTGGTCGCCGAGGGGGTCGAGGACGAGGCGACCGCGGGGCAGCTCGCCCTGTCCGGCTGCGACGAATCGCAGGGCTTCTACTTCTCGAAGGCGCTCCCGGCCGGCGAGCTGGAGCAGTGGCTAGACCAACGCGACCTGGCCGCAGCCGCGCCGTACGACGAAGCAGAGCGCAACCGGTGACAGCGTTTCGCGGCCCAGGAGCCAGCCGAACCCGCACCGTGACCTTGCCGCTGCGGTCAGCGGTCATCACCGGCAGTGCACTCCTCGAGCTGCTCCGCAACGAGTACGACCTGCTGGCGGACCGCTGTGACGCCACCGCCACCGCTGGGGGAGCGTGGCTGACGGCGACCGTCTCGATGGCCCGAGGGCAGAACCCGTGGGCCGTGGTGGTGCGCGACTCGGACGACGTCCTGCGGGCGTGCATCGTGGTCCTGGAGGCCGACGACGCCGGCGTGGCACTGGTCACGCTTGCCGGCAGTGCCATGGGATTCCGGAGCTCGATCCTCGCCGACAGCGCCTCGGCGGCCGCCCTGCTCGGACACTCGTTCGCCGAGATGCTGCAGGCGCGGGACCGCGACATCAGGGTCGAGCTCGGCCCGGTCGACGACGAGACTCCCTGGCTCGAGGACTTCGTGGCCACCGCTGCCGGCGCTGAAGCCGTCCCGACGGATCCCATCCCTTCGGTACGGCGTCTGGGTGGGTCCGACCTCCACGAGTACCTCGGGTCCTCGATGCTGCGCACGCTCCGCAAGGCCGCGAACCGGGCGGCGACGGACCACAAGCAGGTGTTCGTGCGCATCACCGGCGACGGCGACGAGATCCTCAACCTGCTGCCGGAGCTCGAGCGGGTGCACCGCGAACGGGACCACACCCAGGGTCGGCGGAGCGACCTCGACGACGTCGTGGGTCGCGCCATCTGGAGGGCCCGCCTCGTGGCACTGGCCGCCGAGGACATCCTCGAACTGGCGACCCTCCACATCGACGGCGACCTGGCAGCGCACGTCCTGGCGATCGTCGAACCGCCGGGCTACCGCGTCCTGGAGGGAAACCTCGCGACGCGCTGGGCTCGCTACGCGCCCGGTCGGGTGCTCGAGGCCGCGGTGCTCAGGCGTGCGCTCGAGGAGCCCTCGATCGACTTCCTCGACTGGATGAGCTCCGTGGCGTCGTCGGCCCTGCTCGTCGCGAACGACGCGCAGCCCGTCAGCGTTCTGCGGGCGTACTTCGGGGCTCCGGTCGAGCCCTGAGCCCTGCAGGCGTCAGCGCGGCGTGGAGACGTACTTGATGTCGAGGTACTCGTTGATGCCTTCGGGCCCGCCCTCGCGACCGAACCCGGACTGCTTGACGCCACCGAACGGCGCCGCCGGGTTCGACACCAGACCACGGTTGAGGCCGAGCATCCCTGTCTCGAGAGCCTCGACGACCTTGAGCCCCCGGGTCCACGACTCGGTGAACGCGTAGGCCACCAAGCCGTACTCGGTGTCGTTGGCGGCTGCGATGGCCTCGTCGTCCGTCTCGAAGGTGGCGATCGGAGCCACCGGCCCGAAGACCTCCTCGGCCAGGATCCGCGAACCCGGCTCGACACCACCGAGCACCATCGGCGCGTAGAAGTAGCCCGGCCCGTCGACGCTGCCACCGCCCGCGAGCGGCTTGGCCCCGCGGTCGACCGCGTCGGCCACGAGCTCCTCCACCTTGTCGCGGCCGGACGCGTCGATCATCGGCCCGACCTGGATGCCGTCGTCGGTGCCGCGGCCGACGCGAAGCGCCGCCATCCGCTCGGCGAGCCGGCGCGCGAACTCGTCGGCCAGCGACGCGTGGACGTGGAACCGGTTGGCCGCAGTGCAGGCCTCGCCCATGTTGCGCATCTTCGCGATCATCGCGCCGTCGACGGCCTTGTCGAGGTCGGCGTCCTCGAAGACGAGGAACGGAGCGTTGCCACCGAGCTCCATGGACGTGCGAAGCAGCTGGTCGGCTGCATCCTTGACCAGGGCTCGACCCACCTCGGTCGACCCGGTGAACGACAGCTTGCGCAGTCGCGCGTCCTTGATCAGTGGCGCGGTGAGGGCACTGGCGCTCTGGGCCGTGAGCACGGACAGGACCCCAGCGGGCAGGCCTGCCTCCTCGAAGATCTGGGCGAGCGCGTACATCGACAGCGGGGTCTGCTTGGCCGGCTTGACGATCATCGTGCAGCCCGCCGCGATCGCCGGACCGATCTTGCGCGTACCCATGGCCAGGGGAAAGTTCCAGGGCGTGATGAACAGGCACGGGCCGACCGGCTGCTTGAGCACCATCAGGTGCGAGTCACCCGACGGGCTGAGCCCGAACCGCCCGTCGATGCGCACGGCCTCCTCGGCGAACCAGCGCAGGAATTCCGACGCGTAGGCCACCTCGCCGCGGGACTCCGCGAGCGGTTTGCCCATCTCGAGGGTCATCAGCAGGGCGAGGTCCTCGACCTTCGCCTGCATCAGCTCGAACGCCCGGCGCAGGATCTCGCCGCGCTCGCGCGGTGCCGTGCGGGCCCAGGCGGCCTGGTTCTCGTGCGCGACCGTGAGCGCCTCGAGGCCCTGGGCGGGGGTGCCGTCGGCGACCGTGGCGATGATCTCGCCGGTCGACGGATCCTCGACATCGACGGTGCCGCCGCCCGCGCCCGGGGTCCACTGGCCGCCGAGGAAGAGGTCGGTGCGAACGGCGTCGAGGACGCGCTTCTCGTCGGTCACGCTGGCCATGGGGACTCCCTTGTCGACGTGGGGCTGCCTACGTTAGCGGCGGGCAAGCAGTTCGCGCCGCTAGGGTCGGCGCGTGACCGGCGGATACGACGTGGTGGTGCTGGCCGGGGGCCGATCGACGCGCTACGGGTCGGACAAGCTGGCGGTGCTGCTCGACACGGTCCTGGCCGGTCTGCCGGCCGACGCCGCGGTCGTCTGCGTCGGTGCCAAGCGGGCGACGCGACGTCAGGGCGTGCGGTGGGTGCGCGAGGAACCGGCCTACGGCGGGCCGCTGGCCGCGGTCGGCGCGGGTGTGCGGGCGACGTCGGGCGACGTCGTCGTCCTGGTCGGCGGCGACATGCCCTCGGTCGGCGCCGCCGTTACGGCACTGGTCGACGCGGTGCTCACCGGCGGCCGTCCGAGCGTGCTGCTCGACGGCGACGGCACCGCCCAGCCGCTGGCGAGCGCTTGGCCCCGCGACCTGCTCGTCGGCATGCTCGACGCGGCCGCCCCCCTGGACGGTCGTCCGGTACGCCTGCTGCTCGGGGCCGCACCGGACGGGGTGCAGGGCGTACCGGACAGCTGGGGAGCCGCACGCGACGTCGACGTGCCCGGGGAGCTAGGAGACTGACGGCGCCCAGCTCGGCGGCCGACGCTCGACGAAGGCGGTCATCCCCTCGGTCGCCTCGGCTCCGGCAAACAACGCCGCTGACAGCTCGGCCGTGAACGCGAACCCCGCATCACGGGTCGTGGCCGGCACCTGCCGGAGCAGCTGCTTCGTCGCAGCCATCGCTGTGGGGCCGCCCAGACGCAGGTGCGCGACCCAGGCGGCCACCGCATGGTCCAGGTCGGGGGCCGGCACGACGCGGTTGACCAGGCCCGAGTCCATCGCGCGCTCGGCCGAGACCCGTTGCCCCGTAAGGAAGAGCTCGGCAGCGTCACGCGGTCGCATCACCCGAAGGCAAACGACCGAGATGACGGCAGGTGCGACCCCGACCCGGACCTCGGAGAAGGCGAACGTCGCAGAGTCGGCAGCCACCGCGAGGTCGCAAGCAGCGACGAGACCGTTGCCGCCACCGGCGACGTGCCCCTGCACCCGTGCGATCGTCGGCTTGGGGTGGTCGAGCAACGCCTCCAGCGCGGCGACCATGAGTCGAGGACCCGAGGAGGCGAAGCCACCCGCATCGGTCTGGGCTCCGCGAAGGTCGGCACCCGCGCAGAACGCCGGGCCCGTACCCGTCAGCACGACCACCCGGACATCGTCGTCGACGGCCGCCGCGGCGAGCCCCTCGACGAGCGGCACCAGCGACTCGGCGTTGAGCACGTTGCGCGCGTCGGGTCGGTTCAGCGTCAGCGTGGCAACGCCGTCCTCGACGGCGTACGTGACGGCTTCGTCGGCTGCAGTCATCGTCGTCCCATCCCTTCGAGCATCGTGATGACCCGCAGCATCACCTCGTCGGCGCCGCCTCCGATCGAGAGAAGGCGGACGTCACGGTAGTAGCGGGCGGTCCAGTGCTCCTCCATGTAACCCATGCCGCCATGGAACTGCAGGCAGGTGTCGGCGACCTCGCGGGACAGTCGACCCGCCTTGAGCTTGGCGATCGTCGCGAAGCGGGTGACGTCGCCACCGTCGACGACGGCCTCTGCCGCCGCGTAGCAGTAGTGCTTGAGCAGGTCGACCTCGGCGACCAGCTCCGCGAGCTTGTACTGGAGATACTGGTTGGCCAGCAACGGTTTCCCGAACGCCTCCCGCTGCCGGAGGTACTCGATGGTGCGCGACAGGGCCCGCTCCATTCCGGTCACCGACATGTAGCAACCGATCAGGCGCTCGTCCTGGAACTGCGCCATCTGCTGCTGGAAACCCCGCCCCTGCTCTCCGATCGTGTTGGTCACCGGGACGCGGCAGTCGACGAAGACGAGCTCGGCGGTGTCGGACGACCGGTTGCCGAGCTTGTCGAGGCGGCGGGACACCGAGAACCCTGAGCTGTCGGTCGGGAAGACGATGAGCGAGAGACCCTGGTAGCCGCCCTCGTCGGAGGTGCGGGCCAGCAGGCACAACCAGTCGGCCTGTGTTCCGTTCGTGATCCACATCTTGGTGCCGTTGATCACCCAGTCGTCGCCGTCGCGCACGGCTCGCGTACGGATGGCGGAGACGTCCGAGCCGGCTCCCGGCTCCGACACCGCTACGGACGCGACGAGGGTGCCCGCGATCGTCGGTGCGAGGAACCTGCGCTTCAGGTCGTCGCTGCCGAACCGCGACAGCGCCGGGGTCGCCATGTTGGACTGCACCGCGATCGCCATCGGGATGCCTGCGCACTCGGCCCGGCCGAGCTCCTCGCCGAGCACCAGCGTGAAGGTGTGGTCGGCGCCGCCGCCGCCGTACTCGGGGTCGTACTCCAGGCCCAGCGCACCGACCGCACCGAGCTTCGGGAACAGCTCGTGCGCCGGGAAGGTGCCGGCTGCCTCCCACGCGTCGACGTTCGGGTTGATCTCCTCGTCGACCAGCCGTCGGACGACCTTGCGGAACTGCTCGTGCTCCTCGCTGAACTTCATCGCGTCGCTCCTCGGGTGGCTGGTGCTGGGTCGGGCAGGCCGATCGCTCTGGCCCAGAGCCGGGTGAGGGTACGGACCACCTGCTCGGGCTCGTACGTCTGCTCGTGTTCGTGCCACCGCCGGGCGAAGCTCTCGACCATGCCGACCAGCGCCGGACCGGCGATGTCCGGGCGCAACGACTCCTCGACGAGCCCGTCGGCCTGGAAGTGCCGGAGCGTTCCGGTGGCCTTGTCGACGAAGACCCGTCGCAGGTCGTCGATAAGGTCACGGAAGTGTGGCTCCGTCGTCGCGGCCTGCTCCACGACCTCGAGCATGCGGGCGTGCTTGATGTACGCCGCGAGGTAGCGCCGGTTCCCTTCCTCGATGCGCGTGACCGGGTCCGAACGCAGGTCGTCGGGTACCCGGACCGCGGCGAACATCTCGGTGACGAGCCCACGGCAGACCTCGGAGAGCACGGCCTCCTTGGAGTCGAAGTAGGTGTAGACCGTGCCGTGGCTGACGTCCGCGGCGGCGGCCAGGTCGGACATCGTCGTGTCGTGGAAACCGTTGGTCTCGAACACGTCCCGGGCCGACGCGACGATGGCGGCTCGCGTCCGCCGACCGCGTTCGGTGACGGGTCCCTGCACCGCAGCGTTCGCTTGTCCGCTCACGTGCCGCCCTCCCCCGCCACGCCCCCTGCGACAGGGGACCCTCCATGCCAATAGGCCGAGGTTTCGGTCCCCTCTCGACCCGTCTCGGCCGCGTGCAGCAGCGCGACCGGCAGGTCGACGAGGCGGGCCCGCACGTACTCCCCTAGTCCCTTGGCCTGCGGATCGATGCTCGCGTTGGCGGCGACCCCCCGGCCGAGCAACCCGCTGATCACCACGTTGACCGCAAGCAGGTTGGGCAAGCGGTGGACCTCGACGGCCAAACCCCTGCTCTCGGGCACCAGCTCGTGGACCCGGTCCGGAGTCACGAAGGCGGCCAGCCACGCGTAGGCCGCCGCCTCGCGCGCCCACAGACCAAGGTTGGCGGATCCGCCCTTGTCGCCCGAGCGGGCGCCGAAGACAACGCCGAGCGGGACCCGCCGGGTGGGTCCGGCCGGTGGGTCAGGCAGCTCCGCGTGGGTGGCATCGAACTGCGGCCTGTCGGCATCAGCGGACCCCTGTGGCGGGGTGGGGATGGGGAGGGGGGTCGGGAGGCCGCCCACGAACAGGGTTGGTTGCACGAGCGACGCCGGCACCTGGGCCGGCCAGTAGACGCCGTACGGGCTGGGTTCGGCCGGCGGAGCCGTGAGATAGAGCCCCGGGACCGAGGCGAGGGCCAGCTCGACCGCCGGCGCCGTGAACGCCTTGCCCACCAGCTGTGGGTCACGTGCGTAGACGGTCACGCGCAGCTCGGCCTGGGCGGCGTACTCCGACCCCGGGTCATCGCCGGCCGCACCCCGCGGGAGCAGCTGCACGTCGACCTGGTCGAACGAGTCTCGTCCACCGGGGATTGCCGTCCACAGCTGGCGCTCGACGAGCGCGGCCTTCGCGGGCAGCTCGAGCCCGGTGAGCACGAGGGTCATCGAGTTGCGGAAGCCGCCCAGCGCGTTGACGGCCACCTTGAGCGTCTCGGGTGGCGGCTCCCCGACGACCCCGCTCACAGCCACGCGGTCCGGGCCGACCTGGGTGAGCACGATCGAGTCGAACCTGGCGACGACGTCGGGGTTCGCGTACGCGGGGCCACCGATCTCGTACAGCAGCTGCGCCGTCACCGTGCCCACGGACACCAGTCCGCCGCTGTCGGGGTGCTTGGTGATCACGGACGACCCGTCAGCCGCCACCTCGGCGATGGGGAACCCGACGTGCTCGATCCCCGGCACCTCGGAGAAGAAGGCGTAGTTGCCACCTGTCGCCTGGGCGCCGCACTCGATCACGTGCCCCGCGACGACAGCTCCGGCCAGCGGATCGAGGTCGGCCCTTGCCCAGCCGTGCCACCAGGCAGCGGGGCCGACGACAAGGGCGGCGTCGGTGACCCGGCCGGTGACCACGACGTCGGCGCCGGAGGAGAGCCCGGCCGCGATCTCGAACCCGCCGAGGTACGCGTTGGCCGTCAGGGCCGGCATGCCCAGCACGTCGAACGGTTCGCCGGTGTCGAGGTTCGTGAGGTCCACGTCGGCCAGCCGCGGCAAGAGGTCGTCGCCCTCGATGTGCGCCACCACCGGGGCCAGGCCGAGTCGCCCCGCGAGCTCGCCGATCGCCGACGCGCAGCCGGCCGGGTCGAGGCCACCGGCATTGGACACGATCCGCACGCCCCGGTCGAGGCACGGCCCCAGGACGTCCTCGAGCTGGCGCAGGAAAGTGCGCGCGAATCCGGAGCCGGCCCCATGCTTCATCCGCTGCCGGGCCAGGATCAGCATGGTCAGCTCGGCTAGCCAGTCCCCGGTGAGCACGTCGATGTCGCCGCCCTCGACCTGCTCGCGGGCCGCGGCCAGCCGGTCCCCGAAGAACCCGCTGCAGTTCGCGATGCGAACCGGCCGCCGCTGGCTCGTGAGTGGTTCGCGAGTGCGGTCTAGTGGCATCAGGGGTCCCTTCTGGGGGAAGGGGGGAGGGGGTGGGGTGCGGTGGGCGTGAGGGCGACGACGACCTGGTGGGCGTCGACGGAGTCACCGACCTCGACGAGCACCCGCTCCACCACCCCGTCAGCGGCGGCGAGGATCCGATGTTCCATCTTCATCGCCTCGAGCACGACCAAGGTCTGCCCGGCGACGACAGCGTCTCCGGCCACGACGGCCACCACGATCACCGTGCCCGGCACCGGGGCGGTCGAGCCGCCTTCGTCACCGGCCGCGCCCACCGGTGCGAACCGCGGCTCCTCGCGCAGGTCCGTCGACCAACCACCGGCGTCGACGCAGACCAGGGCGCCCGCGGTCTCGCCACCGGCCTGGTCGGGATAGGACGCCACGAGGTAGCTGCGGCGCAACCCGTCGACCTCCAGGTCGATCCGCTCACCGTCGTGCTCGTACACGCGCACCGCCGTCGCGAGGCCCTCGACCGTCACCGTCCAGTCCGAACCGCCGACGAGCGAGTACGCCACCGCATGAGCAGCGCCACCGCGGGTGTACGCGACCGTCTGGGGCACCGCAGGAACGTTGCGCCAGCCCAGGGGTGCGAAGGGCAGCACCGGGCTGGCGGCTCGTCGTGACAACGCCCTGTGCAGCGTGGCGGCGACCAGGTGGTCGCGCAACAGTTCGTCGGGGGCGTGCGGCGTGCTGAGCTCGGGAAAGAGCTCGAGGAAGTCGGTGGGTGTGCCACCGGCGATGAACGGTGCCGACTCGAGGATGGCGACGAGCTGGTCGCGGTTGGTCCGCAGGCCGTGGATCCGGGTCGCCCGCAACGCCGCTGAGAGATCCCGCGCCGCCTGCGCCCGGGTCTCGCTGCTGGCGATCACCTTGCCCAGCATGGGGTCGTAGAACGTCGAGACCTCGCTGCCGGTCTCGACGCCGACGTCCCACCGCACCCGCGAGCCGTCGGCGGGGCGGCCCGGCTCGAACCGGTGCAGCCGACCCGTGGACGGGGAGTAGCCCGCTGACGGGTCCTCGGCGTACAAGCGCACCTCGATGGCGTGGAAGCTGCTGACCACTTCCATCGACCGCTCGTCGTCGAGTGCGTCGAACGTCTCCTCGTCGGTCATGTCGTCCCACGCCGACTCGGGGACCAGCCGGTGCGGCTGTCCCTGCGCGACCGCGAGCTGGAGGCCGACGAGGTCGAGCAGGGTGCTCTCCTCCGTGACCCCGTGCTCCACCTGCAGCCGGGTGTTCATCTCGAGGAAGAAGAAGTCCTGCCCGCCACCGTCGCCCGTCACGAGGAACTCCACCGTGCCTGCGCCGACGTAGTCGACGGCCTTCGCGAGCGAGAGTGCCGCCGCGTACATGCGCTCGCGTGTGGCCGGGGCGGTGCCGGGCGACGGCGTCTCCTCGACGATCTTCTGGTGCCGGCGCTGGATCGAGCACTCGCGCTCGAAGAGGTGGACGAGATTACCTTGGCTGTCGCCGAACACCTGCACCTCGACGTGGCGGGCACCGGTCAGGTAGCGCTCGAGGAAGACAGTCGAGTCACCGAACGCCGAAGCTGCCTCCCGGCGTGCCCCCTCGATCGCCGCCGCGAGGTCGTCGCCATCTTGGACGAGTCGCATGCCGCGACCACCACCACCTGCAGAAGCCTTGACCAGCAAGGGGAATCCGACCTGCTCCGCCTCGGCGTACCAGTCGGCTTCGTCCTCGGTGCGCAGCTCGGCGGACGGCGCGACGGGAACCCCGGCCCGCACCGCGATGCGCTTCGCCTCGACCTTGGACCCCATCGAGCGCATCGCCTGCGGGGAGGGCCCCACCCAGACCAGCCCCGCGGCGAGGACGGCCTCCGCGAAGTCGGCGTTCTCGGCCAGGAAGCCGTAGCCGGGGTGCACCGCATCGGCGCCCGTCCGGGCTGCCGCCGCCAGGATCTTCGACACGTCGAGGTACGTGAGCGTCGGTGCCGAACCGTGCAGGGCGACCGCCATGTCGGCCTCGCGGACAAAGGGGAGATGGGCGTCGGCGTCGGAGAAGATCGCCACCGTGCCCACGCCGAGGCTCCGGCAGGTGGCAAAGATCCGCTGTGCCACCTCGCCCCGGCCGGCGACCAGGAGCCGCTTGATCGGAGGTGGTTCGAGCGGCGTCATCATGGCCTCACATCCGGAAGACGCCGAAGGCCGGCGTCCCCTCAATCGGTGCGCTGTGACAGGCCGAGAGCGCGATCCCGAGCGCCGTGCGCGAGTCGCGCGGGTCGATCAGCCCGTCATCCCACTGCCGTCCGGTGGCGAACAGCGCTGTCGACTCGCGTTCGACCTGAGCCTCGAAAGCCTCGCGCATCGGCGCGAACGCCGCTTCGTCGAAGTCGATGCCCAGGGCCACCGCCTTCTGCCGGGCGACGATGCCCAGGACCCCGCCGAGCTGCTTGGGCCCCATGACGGCGATGCGATGGCTCGGCCACGTGAAGACGAAACGCGGGTCGTACGCGCGTCCGCTCATGCCGTAGTTGCCGGCACCGTACGACGCACCGACCATCAGCGTGAGGTGGGGGACGGTTGAGTTCGAGACGGCGTTGATCAGCTTGGCGCCGTCCTTGATGATGCCGCCCTGCTCGTAGCGCGTGCCGACCATGAAGCCGGTGATGTTCTGCACGAACAGGATCGGGACATCCATCCGGTTGCAGAGCTGGATGAAGTGGGCACCTTTGTTGGCCTCCGGCGAGAACAGGATGCCGTTGTTCGCGACGATCCCGACGGGGTAGCCCGCGAGCTCGGCCCAGCCCGTGACGAGGGTCGTGCCGTACAGCGGCTTGAACTCCTCGAACCTGCTGCCGTCGACGATGCGCGCGATCACCTCGCGGATCTCGAACGGCTGCCGGACGTCGGCGCTCGCGATGCCCAGCAGCTCGTCGGAGTCGTGCACCGGCGGGTCAGGGCGCTCCACCACCGGACCCGGTCCGGCCTTGCGCCAGCGCAGTCGCCGCACGATGTCGCGGCCGATCCGAATCGTGTCCGGCTCGTCTCGCCCGAGGTAGTCGGCCAGGCCGGAGGTGCGGGCATGCATCTCGGCCCCGCCCAGCGACTCCTCGTCGGCGTCCTCGTCGATCGCCATCTTCACCAGCGGCGGCCCGCCCAGGTAGACCCTGGCTGCCCCGGCCTGCAGGACGACGTAGTCGCTCATGCCGGGCACGTACGCGCCGCCCGCGGTCGACGAGCCGAAGACGAGGGTGATCGTGGGGATCCCCGCTGCCGACAGCTGGGTGAGTCGGCGGAAGCTCTCGCCACCGGGGACGAAGATCTCTGCCTGCTTGGGCAGGTCGGCGCCCGCCGACTCGGTGAGGTTGACCAAGGGGAGCCGGTTGGCCCGGGAGATCTCCATCGCACGCAGCCCCTTGCGGACCGACGCCGGGCCCTGCGCCCCGCCCTTCACCGTCGGGTCGTTGGCGATGACCATGCACTCGGTGCCGCTGACGACGCCGATGCCGGCAACCATGCCCGCACCGAGCGGTTCGTCGCCGCCGTGACCGGCCAGCGCGGAGAGCTCGAGGAACGGGCTGTCGCGGTCGACGAGCAGCTGGATCCGCTCACGCGGCAACAGCTTGCCCCGGGAGCGCAGCTTGGCCACGGCCCGTTCGCCGCCGCCCGCGGCCGCCTGCTCGTGCAACGTCGCGAGCTCTTCGAGTGCAGCGAGCATCGCGGCCCGGTTCGCGACGTATTGGGCGGACCGCTGGTCGACCCTCGAGGGGAGCACCTGCATAGAAGTTGACGCTAGTGTCAACTTCGCCTCCCGTCCAGCCCCGGCCACCTCTGACGCTAGGGTCGAAGCGACCTGAGGAGGCGGGACATGTCGTTGGATGCGTGGGTCCAGGCGCTGTGCGCCGAGCTCAGGGTCGACGTTCCGGTCGACGTACGGCTGCTGCTCGACGTGGCCCGAGACGCCGCCCACCAGGTCGAACGACCCGCAGCGCCCCTGACCACCTTCATCGTGGGTTACGCAGCCGCCCTCCAGGGTGGAGGCGAGGGGGCGGTGGCAGCTGCGGCAGCCACCGCGACCCGGCTCGCGTCGACCTGGCCGACCGAAGCGTGACCCACACCTGGGCGGCCGCGGTCGGTGCGGCTGCCGACAACGCGACGCTGCCCGTCGTCCAGGTACCCCTCGCGGACGCGCTCGGGCTGGTGCTGGCGGCAGAGCTGTGCGCGGGGTCCGACCTGCCGCCCTTCGACTGCTCCGCCATGGACGGCTGGGCCGTGGCCGGCCCTCCCCCCTGGACGCTGGTCGATCGGTCGACCCCGGTGCTCGCGGGCAGCAGCGGCGCCCGGATCGCTGCCGGCAGCGCGGTCGAGATCGCCACTGGTGCGCCGCTGCCGGAGGGCGCTCAAGCCGTCCTGCGCCGCGAGCTCGGGCAGCTCGAGGACGGCACGCTGAACGGTCCCGTCGTTCCCGTCGGCAACGACGTCCGCCGCAGAGCCTGCGAGTGCCGGGCCGGGGAAGTTGTTGCCACGCAGGGGCTTTCGGTCCGCCCTGCGGTCGTCGGGCTGGCCGCGGCAGCTGGCGCCGACACGCTGCTGGTGTTCCGCCGCCCGGTGGTGGACGTGTTCGTGCTCGGTGACGAGCTGCTCGACTCGGGCCCGGTCAGCGCAGCATTCGTCCGCGACGCCCTCGGACCGTTGCTGCCCGGTTGGCTCACGTCGCTGGGTGCGAGCGTGTCGGGCGTGCGCCGGCTGCCCGACACGGCCGGGGCGTTGCGGGCAGCCGTCGACGGCTCCACCGCCGACCTCGTCGTGACCACCGGATCGACGGCGCGAGGGCCGGTCGACCACCTGCACGCGGTGCTGGGAGCACTCGGGGCCGACCTCGTGGTCGACGGTGTCGCCGTGCGGCCGGGCCACCCCATGCTGCTCGCCCGGTTGCCGGACGGGCGCCGGCTCGTGGGGCTGCCCGGCAACCCGCTGGCCGCGGTCTCCGGCCTGGTGACCCTCGTCGCGCCGCTTCTCGACGCGATGCGCGGGGCGCGCGGGTCCCGGCTGTCGTCCGTCACCCTCGCCGAAGCGGTGGTCGGGCACCCGAGCGACGTGCGGCTGGTGCCCGTCGCCGGCGGGTCACCGGTGCGCCACGTCGGCCCTGCGATGCTGAGGGGGCTGGCAGTGGCCGAGGCCCTCGCAGTGATCCCGCCCGGCGGAGCCACCGCCGGGCAGCACGTCACCGTTGTCCCGCTCCCCGGCAACTGAAAGGCAGACCGCACCATGCTGGCCACCGCCGTCGACAGCCTCCGGCTGTTCCTGCACGTCCTCGCCGCGACCCTCTGGGTCGGCGGCCAGCTCACCCTCGCCGCCCTCGTGCCGGTGTTGCGGGCCCGCGACCCCGAGCTGCCCAAGATCGTCGCCCGCGCGTTCAACAAGGTGGCGTGGCCGGCGTACGGCGTCCTCCTGGTCACGGGGATGTGGAACGTCGCCGCTGTGTCCGCCGACGCGGAGGGCAACTACAACGCGGTGCTCATGATCAAGGTGCTCGTCGTAGCTGCGTCCGGCATCACCGCGTACCTGCACACCAAGGCCACCACGACGAAGGGCATGGCCATCTACGGCGCCCTCACCGGCCTGACGGCGCTCAGCTCCTTGTACGTCGGAGTACTCCTCGCCGGCTAGCCCGGTAGGACACCATGGATATCGGTCCCCGTTCCAGGGGAGTCGCCGAGGAGGTTGTCATGTTGACCGGTGAGCGAGTCGTGCTCCGGGCCCTCGAGCGCGCGGACCTGCGGGCGCTCCACACCCAGCTCAACGACCTCGAGGTGGAGTCGCGGGCAAGCGACGGGCGACCGGTCCCTGTGACGCTCGCGGAGCTCGAGGCCAGGTTCGACGCCCGGGCGGCCAACGGCGAACCCGGCGTGATCCGTTTCGTCATCTCCGTCGGCGGCCTCGTCGTCGGCAACATCCAGCTGCACACGTTCGACGACTACGCCCGAACCTGTCATGTCGGCATCGCCCTGGACCGTTCGCACTGGGGGCGCGGGTACGGCAGCGAGAGCATGTCCCTCCTGCTCGACTACGCGTTCACCCACCTGAACGTCCGCAAAGTCTGTCTCGAGGTACTGGCCGACGACGAGCGCGCTGTCGGGTCGTACCGCAAGGTCGGCTTCGTCGAAGAAGGCAGGTTCCGCCTGCAGGCTTTCCACCAGAGGAAGTACCAGGACGTGCTGCGGATGGCCGTATTCGTACCGTGAGTGGGAAGAGCGCGCCGTGAGCGACGAGCTGGTCGGGGGGCCGCCACGCCGCCGTGGGCGCGCCGCCTCACCAGCGCTGGTGGTGCTCGTCGCCGGTGTGCTGCTCGCAGTCAAGTCGACGCAGGGAGGCGGCAGCCCGCCCACGCCGCAGCGGGCCGCGCCCACCGCGTCGCCGTCGATCACCGCGTGGGTGGCCGGCTCGGTCACGCTGCTGCCGCCCTTGTGCGGCACGACGACGCTGCAGCCACGCTGCCCGGGCTCCACACCCGCTGGTGTCTACGCGACGCAGCTGACCGGGCTCAGCGTCGAGCACCCGTTCACAGTCCGGCTTCCGGCAGCGTGGTCGGTCTCGATCCTGCAGTACGGCAACGGGTTCGACCTTCGCACCGGCAACCGGGCCGGATTCTCGCTGCTGCTGGGTCCGCGACCGGCGAGCGCGGCCAGCGACCGCGCAGCCAGTACGTACGACGCGTACGGGCTTGCCACGTCGGTCGCTTTCGATCCGCAGGTGCTGTCGACCCCGCCGACGCGCACCGTTCTCGACGGGTCCACGGCATGGTCGGTCGACGTCCGGCTCAGGCCTGGTCGAACGGCGACAGCCGATTGCCGAATCGGCCCGCCGTGCTCTCCGCTGTTCCTGCAGTACGTGAGCCTGATCGGACGTGGGCGTGAGGTCGCAGCCGGGGCCATCGCGGGACGTACCGGACGCCTGGTCTTCTTCGACCTGCCCAAGCAGCAGACCGCCCTCGTCTGGGTCTGGGACACCCGCACGCTCGGCGTGGTCGACCCCGTCATCGACAGCGTGCACTTCTGCACCAGCGACCAGGGCTGCCCGACCGTGTCGAACCCCTTGGGGACACAGCGATCGCAGGCATCGAGCTAGCGCTGAACAGCCTCGACCTCTGCGAGCGCCCGCCGCAGCTCGGAGACGCTCGGGAAAGTGAGGTTCAGCGCCACGACCCGGCGCCAGACGATCATTCCCGAAGCGTCCACGACGAACACCGACCGACGCAGGCCCATCGGGCCCAGGACGCCGTAGCGTCGCGCGACCTCCCGGTCCTCGTCGGCGAGCAACGGCATCGTGAGCCGGCGGCCCTCAGCGAAGCTGCGGTGCGATGCGACGTCCTGCGGGGACACGCCCCAGACGACGGCGCCGAACGTCGACAGCTCGGCCAGGCCGTCCGAGTACGCGCACAGCTGCCGGGTGCAGACGAGCCGCTCGTCACCGGGGTAGAAAGCCAGCACGAGCGGGTGCCCGCGCTCGGCAGACAGCGTGAAGCGGGCCTCGGCGGTGCCGGACCAACCGGGCAGCGTGAAGTCGGGCGCCTTCGCGCCTACCAGGAGCGCCATACCTTCAAGACCTCTCGTCCGGACATCACTACCGAGGTCGCCACGCATCGGGCGCCCTGACCGGGTCATCGGCAGAAAGCGGTCCTACGCTGAGCCCATGCACGCAACGGTGATCAGCGAGCCCGGTGGACCCGGAGTCCTCACGTGGACCGAGGTCGCCGACCCGCCACCCGCGGCCCCCGGCGAGGTGACGGTCGCGGTCGCCGCAACCGCCGTCAACCGCGCCGACCTGTTGCAGCGTCAAGGCTTCTACCCACCGCCGCCGGGTGCGCCGACCTACCCCGGGTTGGAGTGCTCAGGCACCGTGGTCGCCCTCGGGCCGGACGTCGAGGGCTGGTCGGTGGGCGACGAGGTGTGCGCCCTGCTCGTCGGCGGCGGCTACGCCGAACAGGTGAACGTTCCCGCGGGGCAGCTGCTCCCGGTGCCGACCGGGATCGACCTCGTGACGGCTGCCGCACTGCCGGAAGTGACCTGCACGGTCTGGTCCAACGTGTTCATGCTGGCCGGGCTGCGTCCGGGTGAGCGGCTGCTGGTCCACGGCGGTGGGTCCGGCATCGGCACCATGGCGATCCAGCTCGCGCGCGCGGCCGGGGCGTTCGTCATGGTGACGGCGGGGAGCACCGCCAAGCTCGACCGCTGTGCGGCCCTCGGCGCGGACGTCGGCATCAACTACCGGGACACCGACTTCGTGGCGGCCGTGCGTGACGCCACTGGCGGCGACGGCGCCGACGTGATCCTCGACCTCCTCGGCGCTTCGTACCTGGCCCGCAACGTCGACGCACTGGCGGTGAACGGGCGGCTGGTGGTCATCGGACTGCAGGGCGGGGCCAAGGCGGAGCTCGACCTCGGACGCCTGATGGGAAAGCGGGCCGCCGTCCTCGCGACGACCCTGCGCGCCAGGCCGTCCGCCGAGAAGGACGCCATCGTCGCGGCCGTGCGCGAACACGTCTGGCCGTTGATCGAGGCGGCCACGGTGCGCCCGGTCGTCGACCGGGTGCTGCCCATCCAGCAGGCCGCCGAGGCGCACCGCATCATCGAGGCTGGTACGGCCGTCGGCAAGGTGCTCCTGGCGATCGGCTAGCCGGCAGCCTGGCCGTGCTGACGGTTCAGCCGACGGTTCGGTGCCAGAGGAGGATCTCTCGGAACACCGTCATGCCGACGCTCTCGTAGAGGCGCTTGGCGCCGGTTGGGCTCGCGCCGTCGACGGTCAGCCCCACGCGGGAGTAGCCGCGCGGGCCGGCCTCCGCGAAGGCGTTGGCCAGCAAGGCCTTCGCGATGCCCCGGCCGCGGAACTCACTGAGCACCCCCAACGTCCGGACGTACGACTCTCCGTGCTCACGCATCGACTCGTCGGCCACCAGCAGTCCGGCAGGCTCGCCGTCGACGCGGGCGATGTAGCGCTGGGCCGGGTCGTCACCCGTCGATGCCTCGACCCGGGCCAGCCATTCGTCGAACGGCCGTCCGGTGTGGTTCCAGTGGTCGGTGAACGACTCCTCGTGCAACCGGTGGAGCACCCGCAGTCCCGCGTCGTCGCTCGTCGCCACCTCGACGGAGACGCCCGCGGGTGGCGTCGGGGCGACGTACGGCGCCGCCGGGGCGAGGTCTCGTCGCATCCGGAGGAACGTACGGTCGACGACCAGCCCGTGCGAGCGGATCACGTCGGCGTACTCGTGGTCCTGAGCGAAGCAGCCGGCCCGCACCGAGAGTGACCCGCCGGTCGCGGCGGCAACCTCGCGGGCGTGGTCGACACCCAGCCCGAACAGCCAGGTGCTCACCGCAGCGTCACGCGCGAAGACGTCGACGAAGATCTCCGCGGCCACCTCGTCCAGCTCGGTCCAGAGCCAGCCGACGGCCGCTCCGGACTCGTCGAGGACGAGGCGTCCGCCCATTTCGTTGTCGACGCCCGGAAAGGCCAGCATCGACGCGATCTCGTCCAGACTCGAGTCGGAGGTGCCCGCGACGGCCTCGTCGCAGGCAAGAACCAGCGGCAGGATCAGGGCGGCGTCGCCGACGGTCGGCGGGCGGCTCGTGACAGGGCTCATCGCCGTAGCATCCCGGGCGACCCGGCCTCGGAACAACCCGTTTGCGAGGCGTTGCCCGCCCGGGTAGCGGCGGTCACGGCGGGCCGGGTTGGATAGGGCCATGACCGAGCCCACCGCAGACCACCGGATCATCGTCGTCGGGAACGCGAACGACGACGGGTCCGAGCCGACCGAAGACGTCGACGACGACGGATCCGCCGAGATCATCGTGCCGGTCACCGAGCTCGTCGAGCAGCCGGCCAAGGTGATGCGCATCGGCAGCATGATCAAGCAGCTCCTCGACGAGGTACGTGGTGCGCCGCTCGACGAGGCAGGGCGGGCGCGGCTCCGCGACATCCACGCCAGGTCGATCAAGGAGCTCGAAGCGGGGCTCGCCCCCGAGCTCGTCGCCGAGCTCGACCGCATCACGTTGCCGTTCAGCGACTCGGTCGTGCCGAGCGAGTCCGAGCTGCGCATCGCCCAGGCCCAGCTCGTCGGGTGGCTCGAAGGGTTGTTCCACGGCATCCAGACGACGCTGTTCGCCCAGCAGCTGAGCGCCCGGGCGCAGTTCGAGGAGATGCGACGCCGGTCGCTGCCACCCGGGTCCCCTGGCGAGGGTCCCGACGTCGTCGGCGACGACGTCCCGCCGCACCGACCAGGCTCGGGTCCGTACCTCTAGCCCGGGCTACCCGCCTGCGGATGGTCAACCTGGCCGGCGGCGATCCGGCGGGCGAGGTACGGCGAGAACCACCCGGCATATTTCGCCTGCAGCTCCGGCAGCATCCAGTCGCGTCCGGTGACCGTGCCACGGCAGACCAGTGCGGAGCACGCGCAGTCGAACTCGTCGTAGTCGCTCGAGTCGCAGGTGGCGTAGTCGAAGCTGAGCTCGTCGCCCGGCTCGAGGTCTCGCATCGCCACCAGCAGCGTGCCACCCATGAGACCGCAGTTCGGGTCGCACGAGTGATTGAGCATGTCTCCTGGCTCGGGAGTCTCGGCGCTGACCAGGTAGAGGTCGTCGTCGACCTGGATGGAGCGGCTCACCCGGTCAGGGGTCAACCGGTGGACCATGGCGACCGTGGTGACGTAACCGCCGAATCCGGCCACTGTCGTTCCGGCCACGATGCACTCGCGCGCGAAGGACCCCCAGCCCTTGGGACCAACTGGATGCGCCTCGGCCATGGGGGTCAGCCAGTTCAGATCCATGGGGAGATGATCCCCTCCACGAGCAGGTGCTCCAGAACCTGGGCCACACCGTCCTCCTCGACGGAGTCCGCGTGCAGTGTGATCGCGGCGCGTACGTCCGGGTGCGCGTTGCCCATCGCGTACCCGCGGCCAGCCCAGTGCAGCATCGCCACGTCGTTCGGCTGGTCGCCGAACGCAACCACCTCGTGCGCCTCGATCCCGTGCTGCGCAGCGAGCCGGGCGAGGGTGGAGGCCTTCGTCACCCCGGCCGCCGAGATCTCAAGCAGGCCCGCCCGCGGGTTGGAGTGGGTGACCGTCACCGCGTCGCCGAGCAGCTCGGCGGCCAGCTCCAGCATGAGGTCGCTCGTGCTCGACTGGTCACGGACCAGCAGCTTGGCGATGGGGGCGTCGAGCACTTCCTCGATCAGGCCGACCAGGTGCAGGTCCGGGTCCGGCCACGGGTGGCCGTAAGCCGCGTCGTGGTGGAAACCCTCGCCGCGCTCGACGGCGAACCCGGCGCCCGGCATCGCAGCCCGCAGGACGCGAACCGCAGCCCGGGCGGTCACGGGGTCGATCGAGAACTGCTCGAGCACCTGCTCGCTGTGCAGGTCGTAGACGATGCCGCCGTTCGCGCAGATGGCCACCCCTCGGTGCCCGGTCGCCTCGACCACCGGCGCCATCCAGCGCGGCGGTCGGCCCGTGACGAGTACGAGCACGAGGCCCGCCTGCTCGACGGCGGCGAGCGCCCGAACCGTACGCGGCGACATGGTCCCGTCGTGCCCGACCACGGTGCCGTCCAGGTCCGTGGCGACCATCCGGATCCCGCGGGCACGGGTCCCGCCTGCCTGAGCTCGTCCCTGCGAAGTCATCACCTCACCCAACCAGGTCCCCTCCCCCCTCCCGCCACAAGGGTCCCCTCATGCCACTAGGCCGCACTCGCGCGACACTCATCGCCGGACGGCCCGCCCGCGTGGCGGGACGCAGAGGACCCGCCCCGTTTCGTGAGTGGTCCGCAGCGGCTGCCTAGTGGCATGAGGGGACCCATGTGGCGGAACGGGGGGGCGGAACTGGGTCGGCGGCGCTAGCGTTTCACCCATGGCCGACGCGACTGTGAACCAGCACAAGATCATGCTCGACGAATCCGAGATGCCCACCCAGTGGTACAACATCATCCCGGACCTGCCCGCACCACCCCCGCCGCCGCTGCACCCGGGGACGCACGAACCGGTGGGGCCGGACGACCTCGCACCGCTGTTCCCGATGGACCTGATCATGCAAGAGGTCACGACGGACCGCTACGTCGACATCCCCGGCGAGGTGCTGGACGTGTACCGGCTGTGGCGGCCGTCGCCGCTGTTCCGCGCGCACCGGCTCGAGAAGGCGCTCGGCACGCCGGCCCGCATCTACTACAAGTACGAGGGTGGCTCGCCGGCTGGTTCGCACAAGCCGAACACCGCAGTGCCGCAGGCCTTCTACAACGCCAAGGCCGGCGTGAAGAAGCTGACCACCGAGACCGGTGCCGGCCAGTGGGGCACCGCTCTCGCCTTCGCCTGCGCGCTGTTCGGTCTGGAGTGCGAGGTGTGGCAGGTCGGTGCGTCGTACGACCAGAAGCCGTACCGGAAGCTGATGATCGAGACGTTCGGCGGCACCGTCCACCGATCGCCGTCGGCGCTGACGGCCGCGGGTCGGGCCCAGCTCGAGCTGAACCCCGACCACCCCGGCTCGCTGGGCATCGCGATCTCGGAGGCCGTCGAGGTCGCGGCGCAGTCCGACGACACGAAGTACGCGCTGGGCTCGGTGCTGAACCACGTACTGCTGCACCAGACGATCATCGGTGAGGAGGCGTTGCTGCAGCTGGCCAAGGTCGGCGAGACACCCGATCTGCTGGTCGGCTGCACCGGTGGCGGCTCCAACTTCGCCGGCCTGTCGTTCCCGTTCCTGCGGGAGAAGATGGCCGGGAGGATGAACCCGACGATCCGCGCGGTCGAACCGGCCTCGTGCCCTTCGCTGACTCGCGGCATCTACGCGTACGACTTCGGTGACACCGCCGGTATGACGCCGCTGATGAAGATGCACACCCTGGGCCACGACTTCATCCCGGATCCGATCCACGCGGGTGGCCTGCGGTACCACGGCATGGCGCCCCTGATCTCGCACGTCTACGAGCTTGGCCTGATGGAGGCGATCGCGATCGAGCAGAAGGAGTGCTTCGCAGCAGGCGTGCAGTTCGCCCGCACCGAGGGAATCGTCCCGGCGCCCGAGCCGACTCATGCGTTGGCCGCGTGCGTTCGGGAAGCGTTGGCGTGCAAGGAGTCCGGTGAGGAGAAGGTGATCCTGACGGCGCTGTGCGGACACGGTCACTTCGACCTGGCGTCCTACGAGGCATACCTCGACGGGCGGATGACCGACGAACCGGTGTCGGACGAGCGGTTCGCCGCGGGCCTGGCCACGGTCCCGAGCTTCTGAGTGGCTTCACCCGCGCTGTTGGCTTCACCCGCGCTGTTGGCTTCACCCGCGGTGAGGGCGTGACTGATCCCTGGTCGGTGCCCTGACACCGCCACGGAAGGTCCTGCACCGCGGGTGAAGTTCAGGCGTGCGTTGAACCCCTGCGTCCACCGCGCTCCGCGACCTACCGTATGCGGACCCTAGTCAATTAGTCAACGCGGTGTCGATTCTTCTGGACGCCGCGTTGAAAGACGGCCTAGGTTGTGCACTGTGACTTCTGAGGCCGGTGGGACCGCCGACCGACGACGCAGTCCCCAGAGCAAGGGCGACCGGCGCGAACAGGCGATCCTGGACGGGGCCCGCGAGCTGCTGCGCACCCAGCCGGTCGAGCAGCTGACGGTCGACGCCCTCGCCCGTGCGGCCGGCATCTCGCGGTCGTCGTTCTACTTCTACTTCGACTCCAAGCAGGCGGTGCTCCGGGCCCTGCTCGGCGGGCTGGCCAACGAGGCGGCCACGCAGGCCGACCAGGGTTGGCTGTCCGCCTCCGGGCCGCGGCCGGACCTGCTGCGTGCGGCTATGGCCACGAGCGTCCAGGTGTGGCGCCGGCACGGACCTCTGCTGTGCCACGCGATGCTCGGGGACAACGTGGATCCCGCCCTCGGCGAGTTCCGCAGCCGGCTCTTCGACGGGTACGTCGGGCGGGCCGCTGCCCGGATCCGTCGCGACCAGGCAGCGGGACTCATCGGAGACGCTCCGCCCGCTCCGGAAGACCTCGCAGCGATGATGTTCTGGGTCGAGGTCCGAGCCCTGGGCACCGCTACCCGGCCGGGGGCGAAGACCGGTGCGGCCGTCGACGCGTACCTCGCCGACTCGCTCACCAACGTGAAGTTGCGGTTGCTCTACGGCGCCCCTGGCCCGGCGGGGTGGAGCTAGACGACCGGACGCAGGAACTCGGTGTCGGCCAGGAACGGCGCGAGGAACGGGCGAAGAGCCACCGGCACCCGCACCGAGCCGTCAGCCTGCTGGTGGTTCTCGAAGATCGCCACGATGATGCGGGTCATCGCGCACAGGGTGCCGTTGAGGGTCGCAGCGGGTCGCACGCCGTCGCCGTCGCGCAACCGGATGCCGAGCCGGCGAGCCTGGAACTCGGTGCAGTTGGACGTCGAGGTGACCTCGCGGTAGTCGCCGTACGTCGGGATCCACGCCTCGCAGTCGAACTTGCGGGCAGCCGACGAGCCGAGGTCGCCGGTGGCCACGTCGATCACGCGGTACGGCAGCTCGAGCTTGGCGAGGAACTCCTGCTCGGACGCAAGCAGCCGCGCGTGCTCCGCCTCGGCGTCCTCGGGGGCACAGAAGGTGAACATCTCGACCTTGTCGAACCAGTGGACCCGCCAGATGCCCCGGGTGTCCTTGCCGTGGGACCCGGCCTCGCGGCGGAAGCACGGGGAGTAGCCGGCGTAGCGGAGCGGGAGGGCGTCGGAGTCGAGGATCTCGTCTCGGTGGAAGGCGGCGAGAGGGACCTCGGCCGTGCCCACGAGATACAGGTCGTCAGCCTCGAGCCGATAGACGTTCTCGGCGGCCTGGCCGAGGAAGCCGGTGCCCTCCATGGCGGCCGGCTTCACCAACGCGGGAGGCAGCACCGGGACGAGGCCAGAGTCGACGGCGTGCTTCATGGCCAGCTGTACGAGAGCCAGCTCGAGCAGGGCGCCCGCGCCGGTGAGGTAGTAGAACCGCGAGCCCGAGACCTTTGCCCCGCGCTCGACGTCGATCGCGCCGAGCAGCTGGCCGAGCTCGAGGTGGTCGCGGGGCGTGAAGCCCTCGGCCGCGAAGTCGCGCGGTGTGCCGACGTGCTGAAGCACGACGAAGTCGGCCTCGCCGCCCACGGGGGACTCCGGCCGCACCACGTTCGAGAGCTGCAGCAGCAGCCGCTCGGCCTCGGCCGCCGCCAGGGCGCTCTCGGCCTCGGCCTCCTTGACAGCCTGCGAGAGCTCCTTCGCCCGCACGAGCAAGGCGGCCTTCGCGTCACCCGTCGCGGCGGCGACATCCTTGCCGACCGCCTTCTGCTCAACCCGGAGCGCGTCGAATCGGCTCGCGCTCGAGCGGCGCTGCTCGTCTGCCGTGACCAGGGCGTCGACGATGGAGTCGTCCTCACCTCGAGCCCGCTGGGAGGCGCGTACGACGTCGGCTTGCTCGCGGATGAGTCGTAGGTCGATCACGGGTCGAGCGTACCGGTCACACGTGGACGCGTTCGGCCTCCAGCCGGCTCAGCACGGCCGGCAGGTCGGCCGCCGACACCGGTCGCGACCAGTGGAAGCCCTGCGCGGTGTCGCACCCCATGGCCTGCAGACGTTCGATCGCCGCGGAGTCCTCGACGCCTTCGGCCACCGCGGTGAGGCCGAACTCGTGGGCGAGATCGACGATCGCCTTGACCAGCACCGCCCCCGGTGCGTCGGTCGCGAGGTTCGTGACGAACGACCGGTCGATCTTGAGGGTGCGCAACGGCATCGTGATCAGCTGGCTCATCGACGTGGAGCCGATCCCGAAGTCGTCCACGGCCACGGTCATGCCGAGCGCGGTCAGCTTCTGCAGCATCTCGCCCACCCGCACGGGGTCCTCAATCAGGGCGCTCTCGGTGATCTCGAACTCCATCAGGTGCGGTGGCAGCTGGTGCATCTCGATCAGCCCGGCGACGACCAGGTCGAGGTCCGGTTCGAGCAGGTTGCGCGCCGACAGGTTCACCGCGACGGGCAGCTCCATGCCCACCTTCCGCCACTCGCCGAGCTGGGTCGCCACCAGCCCGAGCACCCGTGCGGTGATGGGATGCATGAGCCCCGTCTGCTCTGCTGCGGGGATGAACTGGTCCGGCGGCACCATGCCGAGCTCGGGGTGGTTCCAACGCAGCAGGGCCTCCAGCCCGATCACCTCGCCGGTCCGCAGGTCGATCTTCGGCTGATAGTGCATGTGCAGCTGGTCGTCGGCGTCGAGGGCCCGACGCAGGTCGCCCAGCAGCATCAGCCGGCCGGTGCCGTGATCGGCCTGGGCGTCCGTGGCGGAGTAGGTCGCGAGCCCCATCCCGGACGACTTCGCCGTGTACATCGCGATGTCTGCGCGGGCCATCAGCGTGTCGATGTCGTCACCATGCTGCGGCATCACGGCGAGGCCGATCGAACCGTCCACGTGCAATACCAGGCCGTCGAGGTTGAACGGCTGGTCGAACACCGTGGCCACGCGCCGGGCGAGCGACTCGGCGGCAGCGACCGAGTCGACGACGGGGAGCAGGACGGCGAACTCGTCGCCGCCGAGGCGGGCGACGGTGTCCGACTCACGCATGATCCGGGCCAGCCGCTGGGCCACCTGTACGAGCAGGGCGTCCCCGCGCGGGTGCCCCAGGGTGTCGTTGACGTCCTTGAACCGGTCGATGTCCAGGACGAGCAGGCCGAGCGGAAGTCCCGTACGGCCGCTGATCATGGCGGCGCGCTCGAGTCGGTCTCCGAACAGCCGGCGGTTGGGCAGGCCCGTCAACGGGTCCTGCAGGGCCAGCTTCGCGTTCTCGGCGGCCTGTGTGCGCAGTCGCTTGCTCGCGGCGTGGACGGTGCGGAAGAGCAGCAGCCAGAGCAGCCCCAGCCCGGCCAGGACGACGTAGAAGATGGTGTGAGTCGCGTCGGAGACGACGGCGCCGGTCTCGTCGTAGGACAGGATGACCTCGGCCACCCCACGCACCGGGCCGCTGCCGAACCGCACCGGGGTGTAGACGTCCAGGCGGCGGGCGACGGAGCCGTTGGGCGCCACCTCGTTGACGATCGCTGCGGTCGAGTCGGCGTCCGTGGCCCGGGTCGCCGCCTCGAACCGGGTGGGGTCGGGGATCCCGTTGGGGGCCGGACTGTCCGGGTTCGAGAGGATCAGCGCGGGACCGCTGCTGTCGAAGAAGAGCACGCCATCAGGCGTCCACAGCCGCACCGCGATCACGTTGGAGTCGAGTCCACGGGTCACCGAGTCGTGCATCACCGTGGCCAGGCTCTTGGTGAAACCGCCGGTCGAGAAGGCGCTCGGGGTGAGCTGGCGGACGACTTCGACGGTCACGAACGATTGCGCGGTGTGCTTGGCCTGCAGCAGAGCCTGGTCCTGCAGCAGTCGCGAGGACTCCCACACCAGGGCGCCGCCGAGCGCGAACATGGCGACGATGCTGACCCACGCGAACGTCACCGTGAGCGAGTAGCGGCGCACAGCGTCTCCCCAGACTCAGGCGAGAGAATCAGACAGATCCCCGTATCTGGATCGGCGGGACCCGTCCTGCGCTTGAGTGGGTCGAGGAGGTCGGTCAGGTGCGCCCGTCGCGCACGCGGGAGAGCCACGCCTGGGCCTGGGCGTACTCAGCGTCGGACACCCCGCGGCGAAGCTCCGGCCGGACGCCGTCAGCGCGGGCGTACGAGCCGAGGTAGCGGACCTCGGCGCAGATGCGGTGCAGGCCGATCAGCGCCTCGCCGACCCGGGCCTCGTCGATGTGACCCTCGGCGTCGACGCTGAAGAAGTAGTCGCCGATGCCGCCACCGGTCGGCCGCGACTCGATCCGGGTGAGGTTGATACCGCGGACGGCGAACTCGGTGAGGATCTCGAGGAGGGCACCGGGGTGGTCCTGCCCGATGACGAGCACCAAGGAGGTCTTGTCGGCACCGGTCGCGGGCGCCGGGGCCGTTGGTCGGCTGACCAGCACGAACCGGGTCTCTGCACCCACCACGTCGTGCACCGCATCCGCGAGCACCGAAAGCCCGTAGACCTCGGCAGCGAAAGCCCCAGCGAGCGCGGCGTCGTAGCGGCCCTCGGCAACCCAGCGGGCGCCGTCGGCATTCGACGCCACCGGGACCCATTCGGCGTGCGGGAGGTTGGCCTCGAGCCAACGACGGCACTGCGGCTGGGCGTGCGGGTGGCTCGCCACCGAGCGGATGTCGGCCAGCGCAGCGCCGGAGCGTGCGAGCAGCGCGAACGACACCGGGATCTTGATCTCGTGCACGATCACCAACGGCGAGCCGAAGGCCAGCCCGTCGAGCACGGCCGAGACCGATCCCTCGACGGAGTTCTCGAGCGCGACCATCGCCCCGACCGCGGCCCCGGACCGCACCGCCTCGAGCGCCGCGCCCACCGAGGCGTACGGGTCGAGCCGTGCGCCGTCGAGTCGACCGGTCTGGGTCAGGCAGGCGGTGAGGGCGGCCTCGGTGAAAGTGCCGGCGGGCCCGAGATACGCGTACGCCTGCGGTGCCTCGCCCGTCACTTCGATCCGCCGCTCTGCTGCCGGAACGCCCAGCCGACGACCTGTTCCTCCTCGGGCGAGAGCTGCGCCTCACACTGGCCGCCCTTGACCCCCTTGGCGTAGGTGCGGGTCTCACTGCGACCGTTGATCGAGCTCAGCACCAGCCCGTCGCCCGCGTCGTCGAGGAGCGCGGCCGAGAAGGACAACCGGCCGCCCATGTCGCCGAAGGCGTCGTAGCGGACGACAGCGACGTGCCGGATGGCGTCGGCGAGGTCGACGCGGACCTCCTCGATGCCGGCCACGGCCCGGGCGACGTCGGTGCGCAACGCCTCGACCTCACGGGTCGTACGCACCGCCGACTCGACTAGGGACTCCGGCGCGTCGCCGCCCTGGAGGACAGAGTAGGCACGGCGCAGGCGGCGCAGGCGGACCTGGGCGGCGACGCCGAGGATCAGACCGAGAGCCCCGACGGCGGCGGCGGACACCGCCACGATGCTCGTGACGGACGGGTCGAGCGACACGGTGCTCCAGGGATCGGACCGG
The DNA here is from genome assembly GCA_038210415.1 of Actinomycetes bacterium. Taxonomy (GTDB): domain Bacteria; phylum Actinomycetota; class Actinomycetes; order Prado026; family Prado026; genus JBBQWS01. The sequence goes on along the minus strand of JBBQWS010000027.1, from coordinate 3,401 downwards.
CGATAGGAGGCCAGAGTATCCGGCGCTCCGCGCTAGGGTCCGAGCATGAGCGACGCGGCGGGCGACGGGGTCGTCGACCTGGGGTTTGCGCGGATCGACACGGGGAGGGCGACCCGCACCGGAGACCCCGAGGTCGTGTACGGCGCGGGCAAGACGCCCGACCAGGTCGTCACCCTGCTGAGCGCGCTGCACGACGCACATCCCGACCGGGCCGTGCTGGCCACGCGGCTCGACGAAGCGACGCTCGCCGCGGTCGGGGCCGCCTTCGTCGAAGCCACGCTCGACCCGACTGCGCGGTGCGCGAGCCTAGGGCCGTTGCCGCCGCAGGTGGGCAGCGTCTGCGTCGTGGCCGCCGGAACCTCCGACGCACCCGTCGCGGCAGAGGCCGCCTTCACCGCCCGCGCGTTCGGGGCCGGCGTCGTGCGCATCGACGACGTGGGCGTGGCGGGCATCCACCGGCTCCTCACGGTCAAGGACCGGCTGGACGCCGCGGACTGCCTGGTCGTCGTGGCCGGGATGGAGGGAGCTCTGCCCTCGGTCGTCGGTGGGCTGGTCGGGGTGCCGCTCGTCGCGGTCCCGACGTCGGTCGGCTACGGCACGTCGTACGGCGGGCTCGCGGCGCTGCTCGCGATGCTGAACTCCTGCGCTCCCGGGGTGACCGTCGTGAACATCGACAACGGGTTCGGGGCCGGCGTGTTCGCCGCCAGGGTCGCGCGCCGGGCCGCTCCCCGCACCGAGCCCCGCACCGCAGCCGGGCCCGCATGATCGCGTGGTTCCAGTGCGCTGCCGGCGCGAGCGGCGACATGCTCCTGGGCGCGCTGATCGACGCCGGTGCGCCGCTCGCGGTCGTTCAGGCAGCGGTCGACGCAGTCGGGGTCGAGCCGATCGTCGTCGAGGTCGAGCCGGTGCTCCGGAGCGGCCTCGCCGCTCTGAAGGCGCACGTCCGGGTCCGCCCGTCGACCGTCGTCCGTACCTGGGCGAACGTGCGTGGCCTGCTCGAGACCGCCGACCTGGAGGAGCCGGTGCGGGCCCGTGCGCTGGCGGTGTTCGCCCGGCTTGCCCAGGCTGAAGCCACGGCCCACCGCACCACGGCCGACTCGGTCCACTTCCACGAGGTGGGAGCGCTGGACGCCGTCGCCGATGTCGTCGGGGTCTGCGCGGCCCTGCACACGCTCGGCATCACCCAGGCAGCCTGCTCAGGCATCGCCGTCGGCAGCGGCATGGTGCGGGCGGCGCACGGCCTGCTGCCCGTGCCGGCGCCCGCGGTCGTCGAGCTGCTGACCGAGGCGGGCGCTCCTGTCTACTCCGGCGACGAGCCGTACGAGCTCTGCACCCCGACCGGCGCCGCGCTGCTCGCCGGTGTCGTCACCCAGTGGGGCGGGCTTCCGCTGGGCCGGCTCGTCGCCAGCGGCACCGGCGCCGGGACCCGTCAGCTCGAGAGCCTGCCCAACGTGCTGCGCGTGCTCCTGCTGGAGCCCGCCCACGACGGCTCGGTCACCGAGGAGCTGCTGCTCGAGACCAACGTCGACGACCTGGACCCGAGGATCTGGCCCGACGTCCTCGAGCGGCTGCTAGCCGTCGGCGCCGTCGACGCCTGGCTGACGCCGATCCTGATGAAGAAGGGCCGACCGGCACACACGCTGTCGGCGCTCGTTCCCGCCGCGGCAGCCGAGGCGGTGCGAGACGTGGTGTTCACCCAGACGTCGGCGCTGGGCCTGCGCGAGCAGGTTGTCCGCAAGCACGCGCTGAGCCGGCAGTGGGTCGCCGTCGACGTCGACGGCCACAGCATCCGGATCAAGCAGGGGCTGCGAAACGGTCGGGTCGTCAGCGCCCAGCCCGAGTACGACGACGTCGCCGCGGCCGCAGGCGCCAGTGGCCGGCCGCTGAAGGCTGTGCTGGCCGACGCCGTCGCGGCGGCGCAAACGGCAGGCTTGACCCCGTGACCCCGCTGCGCGCCCTCGCCCTCCTGGCCGGCCTCGTCGTCCTGGTCGGCACCACATCGAGTGTGCTGCGGAACCTGGTGGTGCCCCGTCGACTGCGGTCGAAGCTCACCCGCATGGTGAGCCGGGTGGTCGCTGCTCCGTTCCGCGCGGTCGCGTACCGCAGCTCGGTGTACGAGAACCGTGACCGGCTGCTGGCCTGGGCCGCGCCCATCACGCTCCTGGCGATCCTCGTCACGTGGCTGCTGCTCTACATGCTCGGCTACGGGCTTCTCATCTACGCGTCCAGCGACCTCAGCTGGTCGGTCGCGCTGCGCGAGGCGGGTTCGAGCGTCTTCACGCTCGGGTTCGCCTCCACCGATCGCGGCCGGCTCACAGCGATCGACTTCGCGGCGGCGATGACCGGCCCGATCGTGATCGGTCTCCAGGTCGGGTACCTCCCCGCGCTGTACGGCGCGTACAACCGCCGAGAGGCCGAGGTCACGATGCTCGACTCGCGGGCCGGGGAGCCGAACTGGGGTCCCGAGATCCTGGCTCGGCACGCTGCTGTCGGCTCGCTCGACAACCTCAGCGAGCTCTACCGCGGCTGGGAGCGCTGGGCCGCGGACGTATCGGAGAGCCACTCCAACTACCCCGTGCTCATCTTCTTCCGTTCCCAGCAGGCGAGCCGTAACTGGCTGATCGGTCTGCTCTCGGTGATGGACTCCGCCGCGCTGACGCTCGCGTTCAACCCGGCGAGCCGGCAGGGCGAACCGCGCATGGCGCTGCGGATGGGCTTCGTCTGCCTGCGCGACCTCGCCGAGACGATCGGGCTGCCGTTCGACGACGACCCCGACCCGGACGACCCGATCGCCCTGACGTTCGACGAGTTCATGGGCGGGGTCGAGCGACTCCAGCAGGCCGGATACCCCATGGAACGCACGCCGGAAGAGGCCTGGCCGCACTTTCGTGGGTGGCGGATCAACTACGAGTCGATCGCGTATCCGCTGGCCGCGGCGATCGATGCCGTTCCCGCGCCCTGGAGCGGGCCCCGCAAGGGCGCTCCCGCGCCGATCATGCCGCGCACGCCGGTCAACCGGCAGCCCGGCGGGGTGACCGGGCCCCCGGGTAGCTTCCAGGCGACCAGGCCGGCTACAGCCGAGCCGACCGAGCCGGCCGACGGTGCCGACGGGTGAGCAACGGGGTCTTCGACCTCGGAGTAGCCGCCGCGACGTTCCTCGTCATCTTCCCGGCGGAGCTACCGGACAAGACACTGGTCGCCACCTTGGTGCTGTCGACGCGGCTGCGTCCGTTCCCGGTCTGGATCGGGGTCTGCCTCGCGTTCACCGTCCAGACCGGGATCGCGGTCGGCCTGGGCAAGGCGGCCTCGTTCCTCCCGGTGACCGGGGTGCGCGTCGCCGCGGTCGTCCTGTTCCTGGCCGGCGCCACGATCCTGTTCCGCGCCGCCCGCAACGCCGACGC
>JBBQWS010000026.1:0-43271 GCA_038210415.1 Actinomycetes bacterium | reverse complement strand
TCCTGGCCTGCCGCACCCGAACCAACCAACGAACGAACGAACGAGGACCGTGATGGACGCGGCCCTCGCTCGGTGGTTCGGACTTCCTGCGCACTGCGGGTGGGGCGGGATTGCGAGACCTACAGGTCGTAGTAGAGCTCGAACTCGTGCGGGTGCGGACGCAGCCGGATCGGGTCGATCTCGTTGACGGTCTTCCACTCGATCCAGGTGTCGATCAGGTCCTGGGTGAAGACCCCGCCTTCGAGGAGGTACTCGTGGTCGGCCTTGAGGGCTTCGAGCACGGCCGGAAGCGAACCCGGGACCTGGGGGATGTTCGCGTGCTCGTCCGGCGGCAGCTCGTAGAGGTCCTTGTCGACCGGCTGCGCGGGCTCGATATTGTTCTTGATGCCGTCGAGGCCGGCCATCATCATCGCTGCGAACGCGAGGTCCGGGTTCGACGACGGGTCGGGCACACGGAACTCGATCCGCTTCGCCTTCGGGTTGGATCCCGTGATCGGGATCCGGATGCAGGCCGATCGGTTGCGCTGGCTGTAGACCAGGTTGACGGGCGCCTCGTAGCCGGGCACCAGGCGGTGGTAGGAGTTCACCGTTGGGTTGGTGAAGGCCAGCAGCGATGGCGCGTGGTGGAGCAGGCCGCCGATGTACCAGCGGGCCGTGTCGGACAGGCCGGCGTAACCGAGCTCGTCGTAGAAGAGCGGCGCGCCGTCCTTCCACAGGGACTGGTGGCAGTGCATGCCCGAGCCGTTGTCACCGAACAGCGGCTTCGGCATGAACGTCGCGGTCTTGCCGGCGTCCCAGGCCACCGACTTGATGACGTACTTGAAGGCCATGATCTGGTCCGCGGCATGCAGCAGCGTCGAGAATTTGTAGTTGATCTCGGCCTGACCGGCGGTGCCCACCTCGTGGTGCGAGCGCTCGACCTGGAGGCCGACCTGCTCGAGCTTGAGGCACATCTGGTCGCGCATGTCGGCGAAGTGGTCGACCGGCGGCACGGGGAAGTAGCCGCCCTTGTAACGCGTCTTGTACCCGCGGTTGCCGCCCTCCTCGACCCGGCCGGTGTTCCAGGCGCCCTCGATCGAGTCGATGTAGTAGTAGCCGGCGTTCTGCTTGGTCTCGAACCGGACGTCGTCGAAGACGTAGAACTCCGCCTCGGCGCCGAAGTAGACCGTGTCGGCGATGCCGGTGCTCTTGAGGTATGCCTCGGCCTTCGCTGCGACGTTGCGCGGGTCGCGGCTGTACGGCTCGTCGGTGAACGGGTCACGGATGGAGAAGTTGATGTTCAGCGTCTTCTCTACGCGGAACGGGTCGACGTAGGCGGTCGTGACGTCGGGGATCAGCTTCATGTCCGACTCGTGGATGGCCTGGAAGCCGCGAATCGAGGACCCGTCGAACATCTGGCCTTCGGTGAAGAACGACTCGGTCAGCGAGTGCGCGGGGACATTGAAGTGCTGCATGACCCCGGGCAGGTCGCAGAACCGAACGTCGACGAACTTGACGTCCTCGTCCGCGATGAACTGCAGGACCTCAGCGGCGTTTGCAAACATCCATCCTCCTTCGGCGCGGAGCCGTCTCGCCGGCCACCGTCGACTGCTCCGAACGCTAAGCGCGGGGCGTTTCTCGTCAGTGTCCCGTATGTTTCGCCCTTGTTACGCCACGGCCCAGCCTCCTCAGCACCCTGTCCAACCCTGTTGATCTTGAGCATTGCGTGGCCGACACGCCGTGGTGGCCCACGCAATGCTCAAGATCAACACGGGTTGGCGGGTGGGAGGCAGTCGCAGCGTGGGTACGGTACGGGCATGACTGAGCCGTACCGGGGGGAGCGCATCGGGCTGCCCGAGCAGGGCCGTGGCTCGCTGGCCGGCTTCGGTCGACGGCTGGCCGCCCTCTTCGTCGACTGGGCGGCAGCGAACCTGGTGACGCTGCTGTTCACCCACGGCAGCCCGGCGTACGGCTCACCCGACTACTCATGGTTGGTGCTCGGGGTCTTCGCCGTCGAGGTCTGGCTGCTCACCTGGACGACCGGGTCGAGTTTCGGCCAACGCCTGCTGGGGCTGCGCGTCGTCAGCCTGCGAGGCGGTCGCGTGGGTCCGGGTCGCGCGTTGTTCCGCACCGTCCTGATCTGCCTTGCGGTTCCGCCCCTGATCGTGGACAGCGACGGCCGCGGGATGCACGATCGCGGCGGGAACACCGCTGTCGTCCGGGTCTAGCTCGGCGCCTTCGGCATCTTCAGTCCCTTGGGCAGGGGGCCCTTGGGGATCGGGATGGCGCTCTGGGTGACCGCGAGCGCCTTGAGCCGCTGCTCGATCTCGGTCATCTGGGCGCCGGACAGGGTGCGGGGCAGCTTCATGACGGTGCGGCCGAGCTTGGGCAGGGGCACCTGGCCGGGGCCTTCGCCCGCCTCGATCTCGTGCACCGGGATGTCGCCGAGCACCCGGGCATGCCGCTTCTTCTCGGTCAGCAGCAGGTGGTGGATGCGTGACGGAGCGCCCTCGGCGACCAGCACGACACCGCACTTGCCGACGACGCGGTGCACGAGGTCGCCGCTCTTGTTGAAGCCGACGGCCGGGGTGACCGTGAACCCTTTGCGGAGCGTGCTGAGGGCCTGGGCCGCGGCCCCGGGCTGGCCCTCCATCTGTCGGTACGCCGATCGCTCGGCCCGACGACCGAAGACGAAGATCGCGGCGAGCAGCGCGGCGGAGAGGCCGAAGATGGCTAGGAAGATCGTGTTGCCGAGCAGGATCCCGAGCAGGATGAAGGCCGCCCAGACGCCCAAGAAGATGCCGAGGAGGATCCACCCGATCTTCGGGTCGCCCTTGCGGGTCATCGTGTAGGCGGCCTTGAACTGGGCGACTCGGCCCGGGCCTTCCTTCTTGGGCTTGCGCTTGCGGGGTTCCTTGGCCATGCGCCTAAGCCTAGGGGGCGGTCGGAGGTGTTGCTGCCGCACCCGGCCTACGCCGATCGCGACGGGCGTTGGCCAGCGCCTGGCCCTCTTCGACCGTGGGTGCGGTGCCGCCGAGCCGAGCCGGCAGCCACCAGCTGTCCTGCGGTCCGGCGGGCCGGTCCGGGTAGCCCGTCTGAGCGGCCTCAAGCATCTCGGCCATCACCGCGCGAACGCGACGGGTCAGCGCCGCGACGCCCTCGCCTTCCTCGGGGATGATCGCCGCACCCACGTTGATCATGATCGGCAGCGCACGCTGGCGCAGCGGCTTGCGTCGGCTGTAAGTACCCGCCCGCTGCGAACCCCAGATGACGACCGGGAGGATCGGGACCCCGGCCTCGAGTGCCATCCTCGCCGCCCCCTGCTTGAACGGCAGCAGCTCGAACGACGGACTCATGGTGGCCTCGGGGAACACACCGACGATCTCGCCCGAAAGCAGGGCCTGGACCGCGTCGCTGTACGAGGCCGCGCCTGCGTTGCGGTCGACCGAGATGTGCTTCATGCCACGCATGAGCGGCCCCGCCACCGGGTTGCGGAAGATGGCGTCCTTCGCCATGAACCGGACCAGGCGCTTTGCCGGGAGGGCGGCCAGGCCGGCGAACGTGAAGTCGAGGTAGCCGGTGTGGTTGATCGCCATGACTGCACCCCCCGAGACCGGGACGTGGGCCTGGCCGGTGATGCGGAACTTCAGTCCCATGGCCACGAAGGTCGTACGGGCCAGGGCGATCACGGGCGGGTAGACGAGGTCGGCCATGGCTATGCGTCACTCCCGGTGCGGGCGGCCAGGGCTTGCGCGTACAGGCGGCCGGCGCGGTAGGACGACCGAACCAGCGGGCCGCTCAGGACTCCGAGGAAGCCGATCTCGAGGGCGCGCTCACCCAGTGCGTCGAACTCCGCCGGGTCGACCCAGCGCTCCACCGGGTGGTGCCGCGGGCTCGGCCGGAGGTACTGCGTGATCGTCACCAGGTCGCAACCGGCGTCGTGCAGGTCGGCCAGGGCCTGGACGACCTCGTCGACGGTCTCGCCGAGCCCGAGGATCAGGTTGGACTTGGTGACCAGGCCGGCTGAGCGAGCCTGCGTGAGGACGTCCAGCGAGCGTTCGTACCGGAAGCCGGGACGGACCCGTTTGAAGATCCGCGGAACGGTCTCGACGTTGTGGGCCAGCACCTCCGGTGCGGCGTCGAAGACCTCCGAGAGCAGGTGCGGGACGCCGTTGAAGTCGGGAATGAGCAGCTCGACGCCGATGCCGGGCGTCAGGGCGTGGATCTGCCGGACGGTCTCGGCGTACAGCCAGGCGCCGCCGTCAGGCAGGTCGTCGCGGGCGACCCCGGTGACGGTGGCGTAGCGCAGTCGCATCGTGGCCACCGACTCACCGACCCGACGCGGCTCGTCCCGGTCGAAGTCGACGGGCTTGCCGGTGTCGATCTGGCAGAAGTCGCATCGTCGGGTGCACTGGTCGCCACCGATGAGGAAGGTGGCCTCGCGGTCCTCCCAGCACTCGAAGATGTTGGGGCAGCCGGCCGACTCGCAGACGGTGTGCAGTCCTTCGTCGCGGACCAGCTGCTTGAGCGCGGTGTACTCCGGACCGGTGCGCAGCCGGGTCTTGATCCACGGCGGCTTCTTCTCGACCGGGACCGCGGCGTTGCGCACTTCCAGCCGCAGCAGGCGGCGACCCTCGGGAGCAACAGTCACGCTGATCAGCCTAGCTGCCCCCAGGAGCGCCTCCGGCGCGCCGAGAGATTCACTCCTCTGGCGGATCAAGTCGCGAAGGTGGACAATGCCGAGCGAATACACGCACTTCTACGGGAGGTCCGCATGTCGCGTCACCCTGCATCTGCTCGCAAGGGCATTCGGGCCAAGGCCGGGCTGCTGGCCGGACTCGCCGGCGTTGCGCTCGTGGCCGCGTCCACGCTGGCACCCGCCAACGCGACCACGACGTCGCCGTCGGTCCGGGGCGCCACGACCATCACGCTCGGCGGCAAGGCCATCACCACGTTGCAGTCGAACGGCTGCGGGCCGCTGACCGCCACGGCACTCGGGGACGCCACCGGGATCATCACGCTCAAGGGCATCAAGCTCGTCCTGAAGGTCACCGGTCTTGACATCCAGGACGGCTCCGGGGCCATCCGCCTGAAGCACAGCGGCGGTGTCACGCTGGAGAACAGCTGTTACAGCATCAGCCTCACCGGCTTCCGGATCACCAACTTCGGCACCGTGGACGAGACCTCGGACTTTGACCTGAACGCCTTGGTCAAGGGCACAGCCACTCGTGAGGTGATCGGCACGCTTGACCTGAGCTCGGCCAACATCGTCTTCAGCGGTTCGACCATCCGGGTCAACCAGATGAACCTGCTGGCCAGCGCTGACGGCGCCGCGATCCTCAACCAGCTCGCCGTGGGCGACCCGTCCGGACCGTTCAACGCGGGCGACAAGGTTGGGTTCGCCAAGACCAAGGTGACGTTCTTCGGCCTGTAGGCCGACCGCTCGGCACGAATGGTCTCGCTCGGCGCTTCGGTGGTCTCAGGCCACCGGGGCGCCGAGCAGCAATTCCAGGCGCTGCTCCACCAGCGGCAGTACCTCGGCCACCGTGACCGGCCGCCCGAGCTCGACGGACAGCGACGTGACCGATGCGTCCTCGATACCGCAGGCGACGATGCGGTCGTACCACGACAGGTCGGGGTCGCAGTTGAGCGCGAAGCCGTGCATGGTGACTCCGCGGGCGACCCGGACGCCGATGGCCGCGACCTTGCGCTCAGGTCGTCCTTGGCTGGCCGCCACCCAGACCCCGGTGCGGTCGGCGACCCGAATCGTCGACAGGCCCAGCTCCGCGCAGACCCGGATCAACAGCTCCTCGACCCGCCGCACGTAGGCGACCACGTCGAAGGGATCGGGCAGCCGGACGATCGGGTAACCCACGAGCTGCCCGGGGCCGTGCCAGGTGATGCGGCCGCCGCGGTCGACCTCGATGACGGGTGACCCGTCGGTGGGGCGCTCCGAGCTGTTGGTGCGACGCCCAGCCGTGTAGACCGGGGTGTGCTCGAGCAGCAGGACCGTGTCGGGGTCCGTTCCGTCGACGACGTTCTGGTGGACGCGTCGCTGCTCGGTCCACGCGACGTCGTACGGCACCGCGGCGTCGTCGAAGCCGAGCCTGACCACTCGGATGTCTGCCACTACGCGAGCGTAACCCGAGCCCTCTAGGCTGGCAGGACCTCATCTCGAACGGAGCTCACCGTTGTCCAGCCCGCCCAGCCTCACCAAGCGCCCTAAGCGCCCCAAGCCCCTGGTCTGGACCGTCGTCGCGCTCGTCGTGTGGTTCCTGGTCGGCAGCCTGCTCGGGCCCCTGGCCGGCAAGCTCACCGAGGCGCAGAAGAACGACAACGCCTCGTTCTTGCCCGCTTCGGCCGAGTCGACCAAGGTCAACGAGCTGCAGGCGAAGTTCTCCGAGGCCCAGACCTTTCCGGTGTTCGTGCTGTTCACCCGGGATTCCGGGACGACTGCGGACGATACGAAGGACGTCCAGGCGTTCGCTGCCTCGATTCCCGGGCTCCAGCTGACCGACGACGACGGCAAGCCGATCTCGGAGAAGGCGACGATCGGGGAGTACCTCGCGTCGCAGGACGTTGTGGGCATCCCATCGCGGGACGGCAAGGCGTTCTTCGTCGCGGTCTCCCTCGACGCTACGAAGTCGAGCGTCGTCATGAGCGACGGGAAGACACCGATCGTGCGGATCGTCTCGACTCTGCGCCACTCGGCCGCGACCGCGGCGCCGGGCATGGCGACGCACGTCGGCGGCCCGGGCGGGATCCTGTCCGACCTCTTCAAGGTGTTCGGCTCGATCGACACGACGCTGCTGCTGATCACGTTCATCGTCGTCGCACTCATCCTGATCGTGGTCTACCGGAGCCCGATCCTGTGGTTCATCCCGCTGCTGTCTGCGATCTTCGCGCTGTCCACCGCGAGCGGGATTGTCTACCTGCTGGCCAAGAACGACGTCCTGGTGCTGAACGGACAGAGTCAGGGGATCCTGACGGTCCTGGTCCTCGGCGCCGCGACCGACTACGCACTGCTCCTGGTGGCGCGCTACCGAGAAGAGCTGCACCGCCACGACAACCACTTCGAGGCCATGCGCATCGCTTGGCTCGGGGTCGTCGAGCCGCTGGTCGCGTCGGCCGCGACGGTCTCGGTCGGCCTGCTGTGCCTGCTCTTCTCCGAGCTGAACTCCAACAAGTCGACCGGGCCGGTCGCCGCGATCGGTATCGTCTGCGCGCTGCTTGCCGCGCTCACGATCCTGCCGGCACTTCTCGTGCTGCCGGCGGTGGCGTTGTACCTACTGCTCGTCGCGGCGGGCGCGATCGCGTTCGGCATCGCCGGCCTCCCCCAGGTGATCCCGGTATGGGCGCTGCTGGTGCTCGCCATCCTGGCCTACGCAGGCTGGTCGCGTGGTCGGCCGAACCCGCCCCGGTGGGCGTTCTGGGCGACCTGGCCTCCGGCGCGATGGGTGTTCTGGCCCAAGGTTCCGCGTCACGACGAGCTCGACGAGAAGCTGGTCGGAGTCTGGTCGAAGATCGCCACGGGCATCGGGCAGCGTGCGCGCTTGACCTGGATCCTGACGACGATCGCGCTGCTCGTCGCGGCCTTCTTCGTGACGACGCTGAAGGCCGACGGCATCAGCCAGACCGACGCGTTCACCTCCAAGCCTGACTCGGTCGTCGCGCAGGAGGTGCTGGGTCAGCACTTCCCGGCGGGCTCCGGCAGCCCGGCCGTGATCATCAGCAATGTGGACCAGGCTGCTGCCGTGGCGCAGGCCGCGAAGGCGGTGCCCGGCGTCGCGGTCGTCGTCCCGTTCACCGGCCAGCCGCAGGGTGCTCCCACGGGCGGCACGCTCACCCCGAAGGTGGTCGGCGGACAGGTGCAGCTCGAGGCCACGCTCAAGGACCCGTCCGACTCGGCGGCGGCGCAGGAGACCGTCCTTGCGTTGCGTGCCGCGGTCCACGCCGTGCCCGGCGCGGACGCACTGGTCGGCGGTTTCACGGCGATCAACCTCGACACGCAGGAGGCGTCGCAACGCGACCGCAAGGTGATCATCCCGATCGTGCTCCTGGTGATCCTGCTGATCCTCATGCTGTTGCTCAGGGCGGTGGTGGCGCCGGTGCTGCTGATCCTGACGGTGGTGCTCTCGTTCGCCGCGACGCTCGGGGTCTGTGCGGTCGTGTTCAACCACGTGTTCAAGTTCGCGGGCGCAGACTCGTCGTTCCCGTTGTTCTCGTTCACGTTCCTGGTGGCCCTCGGCGTCGACTACAACATCTTCCTCATGACGCGGGTGCGGGAGGAGTCGCAGGCGCTCGGCACCCGACGCGGGATCCTCAAAGGACTCACCGTCACGGGTGGCGTGATCACCTCGGCCGGCATCGTCCTCGCAGCCACGTTCTCGGTGCTCGGGACACTGCCGCTGGTGTTCCTAGCGGAGCTGGGTTTCGCGGTCGCCTTCGGGGTCCTGCTCGACACCCTCGTCGTGCGGTCGCTGCTGGTTCCGGCACTCACGTACGACATCGGGCGCCCGATCTGGTGGCCCGGCAAGCTCGCCCGCCAGGCCCAGCCCGATGCTTCGGCGGACCGCCCCCTGGTGGACGCACGGGGTGAGGGGGGCCCGGCATGACCGACCTGCGGGTGGCGCTCGCGGGCTACGGTCTGGCCGGCCGGGTGTTCCACGCACCGCTGATCGCGGCGGCTCCCGGCCTTCGGCTGGCGACGGTCGTCACCGGGAACCCGGCCCGTCAGTCCGAGGTGGCGGCCGACCACCCGACGGCGGCCGTCGTGGCGTCGTCCGCTGAGCTGCTCTCCCGGCCGGACGACTTCGACGTCCTCGTGGTGGCCACGACCAACGTGGTGCACGTCCCGTTGGCTCTGGCGGCCATCGAGCTCGGCAAGGCCGTCGTCGTCGACAAGCCGCTCGCGCTGTCGGCTGACGACGCGGCTGGCGTCGTCGCCGCTGCCGCCGAGGCCAAGGTTCCCCTGACGGTCTTCCAGAACCGGCGCTGGGACAGCGACCAGCTGACCCTGCGTTCGCTGCTCGACAGCGGACGTCTGGGTGAACCGCTGCGTTACGAGTCGCGGTTCGAGCGCTGGCGCCCCGAGCCACGACCGGACTCCTGGCGTGAAGCCCTGCCCGCAGCCGAGGGTGGCGGCCTGCTCCTCGATCTCGGCAGCCATCTGGTCGACCAGGCGCTGCGGCTCTTCGGGCCCGCTGCCTCCGTCTACGCCGAGGTCGACACACGGCGAGGGCTCGCCGACGACGATGTCTTCATCGCCCTCGAGCACGTCAGCGGGGTCCGATCGCATCTGTGGGCCGGGGCCCTCGCCGGCGCTCCTGGTCCCAGGCTGCGCGTCCTCGGGTCGGCCGGCGCGTTCGTCCTGGCGGGACTCGACACGCAGGAGGACGACCTCCGGGCCACCGGCCGGGTCTGGGTCGGCGGCCACCCGGAGCCGGCTGCCCGCTGGGGACATCTGGTGCGCGGTGACGAGTCCGAGGTGGTCCCTGCGCTGCCCGGGCGGTGGGACGCGTTCTACCCGTTGTTCGCGGCGGCGGTGCGCGGCGAGGGCGAGGTCCCGGTGCAGCCCGAGGACGCCGTCCGGTGTCTGCGCACGATCGAGGCGGCCCGACTGGCAGCAGCTGAACGCCGCGTGGTCACCCTCTGACGGATCGCCCTGCACGTCGCCCGGTGCGGGCGGTCCCGATGCGACACAGTGTCCCCGCAGCCGGGCGTCGGACCCGGCCGAAACGGGAAAGGCCGATGTCGTTCAGCACGTCGATCCGGACTTGCGTGGCCAAGTACTCGACGTTCGAGGGACGAGCCGCCTGACCGGAGTACTGGTGCTTCTACCTGTTCTTCGTGGTCCTCTACGCCGCGCTCGTGATCCTCGCGCTGGTGGTGCCGAAGATCGGCTTCCCCTTCTTCATCGCCCTGGCTGCCTTCGCGATCGGCCTGCTCGTCCCCTCGATCTCCGCGACGGTGCGGCGCCTGCACGACACCAACTACTCCGGCTCGTGGTACTGGATCTCGATCATCCCGATCGTGGGCCCGATCGTCCTGCTCGTCTTCCTCGCCTCAGCGGGCACATCCGGCGCCAACGACTTCGGCCCGGTGCCCGCCTGACCGAGGCTATCGACCGTCAGCCGGCGATGAGACCGGACCCGAGTCTGGTCTCATCGACCCTGCCGCCTGAGAGCTCGACCCGGTACGCCGTTGGGCCGGTCATCGGGTCGACCTCGTCGTCGTGCACGACCCGCACCGGCTCGGTGCCCTCGTAGAGGATGCCCACGCCGTCGTCGGTGGCATAGGTGACCGGCAGCACGCCGTCTGCGACGAGCTGGTGCACCAGCGGACGGCGGTGCGCCTCGGAGTCGTAGTGGACGCCGTTGCCGTACGGCACGAGCGCCAGCCCGTCGGTGACCGGCTCGAGGGTCGGGCCGAACGAGTCGGTGGGGCCGCCCAGGTGCCAGCAGATCGATCCCGCGCTGACCCCGCCGAGCACGACCCCCTGCTCCCAGGCGTCGCGCAGCACCTCGTCGAGCCCGTGGACCCGCCAGACGGCCAGCAGGTTCGCCACGGACCCACCGCCGACCCAGACCACATCCTGGCCCAGCAAGAGCTCGCGCGGGTCGGCGTTCGGCTGAGGGAAAAGCTCGAGGTGGGTCACGTCGACGGACCAGCCGCGGAACGCGGAGTACATCCGGGAGAGGTACCCGCGGTCGTCGCCGCTGGCCGTCAGCACGAACGCGACCTTGGGCCGGTCGCGTCCGGTGAGCCGCAACGCCTCGCGCATCAGTCCAGCCGGCTCGAGCACGCCGTACCGGTCCGTGGGCCGGAAGCCGCCACTGGTGGCAAGGATGCGAGGCACGGGCGGTGTCACTTGTCTTCCTCCGGGGGAGTCGGGCCGTCCAGGTCGGCGAGGACAGCCTCGGCGGCTCGACGCCCCGAGACCATGGCCCCCTGGATCGACGAGGTGTCGCGGTGGTCGCCGCAGACGTACCGCCCTGGACCGCACCGCACGTCGCGCCGGACGTCGAGCGGGGGACTCATCGCCGGCAGGGCGTCGCGGATCGGGTACGACGCGACGGCCTCCCAGCCGCGCGTGTCGACGCCGTACATGATGCCGAGGTGACCGCGGACCTCGCGCTCGGTGGTGGAGCCGGGCGAACGGTCGTGCAGACCCAGCACGGAGGTCGAGACGAGGACCCGGCCGCCGTCGGCGTAGCTCGGCGCGGCGTGCGTGAGCACCACCGAGTTGACGACCGGGCCGCGCCGCTGGCCGTCGACGACCAGCACCGGGCGACCCCGAGACAGCGCGGCGCCTTCGATGTCGGCGAGGTGATACCACGTCGTGACGCTGTGCGCGGACGGCACGTCCAGGCCGGGCAGCAGCGTCGCGGCCGTGCGGGAGTCGGTCGCCACCACGACGGCACGGGCCCGCAACGACCCGGAGGGGTTCACGTCGCGATCAGGTCCGAGCGCGACCCCGTCGTCCGTGAGCCGATCGACCCGCACCCCGAGCCGGACGCAGCCGGGCGGCAGGCGTGCCGCGAGCTGAGCTGGGATCGCACCCATGCCGGCCGCCGGGACGCACGGCGTGGCCGCGACGAACGTGCGGAGGACGAGGTCGAGGAACCGCCGTGACGTGGCCAGCTCGTCCTCGAGGAAGACGCCGGACAGGAAGGGCCGCAGCACGGTGTCGAGCAGTCGGTCGCTGATGCCGGCGGCGCGCAGTGCTGCATCGGCGGAGCCGTCGGAGGCAGCGAGCAGGTCGTCAGCGCTGGTGCGGGAGACCCTAAGGGCGTATGCGGCGAAGCGCACCTTGTCGGCCATGCTGCCCACCGGGGCGCTCAACGCGTCGCGGGCCCAGGAAGGGACCCGACGCGGGTCGGCGAGTGCGTAGCGCCGGCCGCCGAAGGCGACCAGCACCCCGGGGGTGAACGGCCGGAGATCGAGCGCATCGTGGTCGAGCACCCGCCGGCCTTCGGGGTACGCGGGGTTGTAGAGCTGGAAGCCTCGGTCGAGGAGCAGCCCGCCGACGGCGTCGGTGCGGACTCGGCCACCCACCCCGTCGGACGCCTCGACCAAGGCGACGTCGAGGCCGGCTGCCGTCAGGTGCAGCGCAGCGCAGAGACCGGCGAGCCCGGCGCCGACGACCACGACGTCGTGGTCGGGTCCTGTCGGCAAGGGCACGAAGCGAACCTACCGGGCCGGTGGACCGGACGCTCGCGCGCCTGTGGATGACGCGAGCAGCCTCACCGCTCGACCGGGCAGGCTTGCACCGTGACCCCCAACGCACCCTCGACGACCCAGCAGCCGACGATCGCCGGATTCGCTGTCCGGCGTCCGCTCCGCGCGACCGGTGACGGGCCGCCCTGGCTGGCCGTCGAGCTGGCCAGCGGTCTCGTCGTCGTCGTGCGGCCCGGCGGTGAGACCCACGCCGGCACCGACCTGCCGAGGCATCCGCACCTGCTCGTCGCGCAGCAGGTGCGTGACGTCGACGGGCGGGCCTGGACGACATCCGCGTACGCCGCTCATGGCGGGCTCGACCAGCTGCTCGGCGACCGGCGGCTGCTGCCGGGTGAGGTGGTGACAGTCGGCGTCGCGGTGGCGCGCGCGCTGGCGATGATGCACGACCGTGGCCTCGCCCATTGCGCCCTCGTCACCGCCAGCGTCGTCGTCGACGCCGACGGACGTCCGATGCTCGACGCGAGCTCGGTACGCAGGGGCACGACTGGTCCGGTCGAACAGATGGCCGATCTGTCCGCGCTCTGCGGGATGCTGCTCGAGATCGCTGAGGAACCTCTGCCCGACAAGCTGGGTTCGCTCCTGCGCAGGGTCGCTGCATCCGATCGGGTCGACGACATCGTCGGGGCCGCGGACCTGGTGCGAGAGCTGACCTTCGCCTGCCCGCCCAAACCGCTCACCCTCCCGGTGATCCCGGCGACCGCCGGAATGGCCCGCCAGGACAACGGTCGACAGCGGTGGCCGGCGTTGCGGCAGGTCGGCGGTCGTGCGCTCGCGGTCGCTGGTGGGCTCGCCGTCGCAGTGCTGCTGGGGCTCGGTTGGGCGCATTTCGCCGATCGCGCATCCGAGACGGCCTCCGGGCCGCGGTCTGCTCCGCGGTCGGTGATTGCGGCCACGGATCTGCCGGTGTTCCCGGCCGGGGGGCGCTGGGAGGGGATCCTGAGCGGGCTCGACCAGGCGCGAGTCCAGGCGTTCGAGCTGGCCGACCCGGCAGGCCTCGGCTCGGCGGACGCGCCGGGCTCGTCCGCGCTGGCTCGCGACGGCGAGGCGCTCGCCGCGCTGGTCAACCAGAGGCTTCGCCCCCGCGGTCAGGCACTCTCGCTCGAGAGCGTACGGCTGCTCCGCAGCGACGGTCGTCGGGTGCTGCTGGCCGTCGCCGATCGGGCGTCCGCCTACACGTTGGTGGGCAGCGACGGGCGCGCGGTGGTCGAGCGTCCGTCCCGCGGCCCGACCCGCTGGACCGTGGAGCTCGCGTGGTTCGGCGGGCGGTGGCTCGTATCCGACACGACCCAGGTCAGCTGAGCGTGGCCACCGCGCTCGCCAGGTCGGGGTGCCGGAAGCTGAACCCCGCCTCCTCCAGCACCTTGGGCAGGACCCTGGCCGAACCCAGCACCTCGGACGAGAACTCCCCGAGAACGATCTTCAGTGCGAACGCCGGCACCGGCAGGATCGTCGGCCGGTGCAGGGACGCACCCATCGCCCGCGTCACCTCGGCATTGGTCGCGGGCGCCGGAGCCGTCAGGTTGACCGGGCCGGTCACAGCGCCGTCGAGCAGGAACGACAGGGCGCGTACCTCGTCCGCCAGGGTGATGAAGCTCCAGTACTGTCGACCGCTGCCGAGCCTGCCGCCCAGCCCGAGCTTGACCAGCGGCAGCAGTCGCCCCCACGCGCCGCCCTTGCGGGCCATCACCAACCCGGACCGCGGATGCACCACGCGAATCCCGGCGGTTCGGGCCGCATCCGCCGCCGCCTCCCAGTCCTCGACGACCTCCGCGAGGAAGCCGGCGCCACGTGGGCTGGACTCGTCGACTGCTCGGTCGCCCGTGTCGCCGTAGTAGCCAATAGCCGATGCAGAGACGAGCACCCGGGGGAGCGGATCGAGCTGTGCCATGGCCCGGGCGATGGTCGAGGTGCCGAGGGTCCGGCTGTCATGGATCTCTCGCTTGTAGGCGTCCGTCCAGCGGTGGTCGCCCACCCCCGCTCCGGCCAGGTGCACCACCGCTTCGGTGCCGGCCAACCCCTCGCGGTCAACGGTGCCGGCCGCGGGGTCCCACCGCACCTCGTCCGGCGAGGTGGGCGCTCGGCGAACCAGTCGCACCACCTCGTGCCCACCGTCGCGCAGAGCAGGAACCAAGGCGGAACCGATCAGCCCGGAGGCTCCGGTCACAGCGATCTTCATGGCCTCATCGTGCCCCTCGTCCGGCTGGGTAGCCACCCAAGGGTGCGGCCCGAACGTACAAGAGCCCGGTCAGAGGCCGAGGTCGCTCTCGAACGCGCCCTCTTCGAGCCGGGTCTTCATCGTGACAAGGAAGCGCGCGGCATCCGCGCCGTCGACGAGCCGGTGGTCGTAGGTGAGCGCCAGGTAGACCATCGAGCGGATCGCGATGCCGTCCGTACCGGTGGTCGGATCGGTCACGACGATCGGGCGCTTCACCACCGCGCCGGTGCCCAGGATCGCGACCTGCGGCTGGTTGATGATCGGGGTGTCGAAGAGAGCGCCTCGGCTGCCGGTGTTGGTCAGCGTGAACGTGCCTCCGGAGAGCTCGTCGGGGGTGATCTTGTTGCCGCGGGTTCGGTCGGCGAGGTCGGTGATCTTGCGCGCCAGTCCGCCGATCGACAGGTCGCCGGCGTCCCGGATGACCGGAACGAGCAGGCCCCGCTCGGTGTCGACCGCGACGCCGAGGTGCTCAGCCTCGTGGTAGGTCACCGTCCCGGCGGCGGTGTCGATGCTGGCGTTGACGTTCGGGTAGACCTTGAGCGCCTCGATCGCGGCCTTGGCGAAGAACGGCAGGAACGACAGCTTGACGCCTTCACGGCTGGCGAACTCCGCCTTGGCCCGCTGCCGCAGCGCTGCGATCCGGGTGACGTCGACCTCGGTGACGGTGGTGAGCTGCGCCGACGTCTGCAGCGACGACACCATGCGCTCGGCGATGACCTTGCGCAGCCGACTCATCGGCTCGGTCCGGCCCCTGAGAGCTGCAGCGGCGGGAGCGGCAGCGGCCGCAGGGGCAGCCGCCACAGCGGCAGGGGCGGGCGCGGCAACCGCGGCCTTTGCGGCAGCCAGCTCGGCGTCCTTGCGGGCCTGCGCGGCTTCCAGGACGTCCTGCTTGCGGATCCGGCCGCCGATCCCGGTGCCCGTCAACGTGCTCAGGTCGATGCCGTTCGCTCCGGCGAGCTTGCGGACCAGCGGAGTGACGTACGAGTCCGCGTTCTCGGCGTCCTCGACCGCGGCTGCTGCGGCGACGGGGCTGGGTGCTGCGGGAGGCACGGGGGTCGCCGGAGTCGCCGGAGTCGCTGGGGCCGCTGGGGCCGGAGCGGGTGCGGACGTCGCCGGGGCGGCCGCAGGAGCTGGCGCGGCAGCCGGCGCAGAGCCGTTGGAACCGATCAGGCCGAGCTGTCCGCCCACGAGGACCGTGCTGTCCTCGGCCGCGGTGATCTCGATCAGGGTGCCCGAGCTGGGGGCCGGGATCTCGGTGTCGACCGTGTCGGTGGACACCTCCACGAGCGGCTCGTCGGCCTGGACACTGTCACCGACCGCCTTGAGCCAGCGAGTGACGGTGCCTTCGGTGACGCTCTCGCCGAGGGCCGGCAGCACGACCGCGGTGCTCGTTGTCGATGTGCTCGCAGCGGCCACGGGAGCGGCGGCGGCCACGGGAGCCGGCTCGGCCACCACAGGCGCTGCTGGCGCCGAGTCGACCGCTGCTGGCGCCGAGTCGACCGCTGCAGGAGCCTCGGCAGGTGGTGCGACGGTGGTCGACTCGGACGGAACGGCCGCGTCGGCGGACTCGCCGATCACCCCGAGCTCGCCGCCGACCAGGACGACGTCGTCCTCGCGCGCCGAGATCCGGATCAGGACGCCGGAGGAAGGAGCCGGGATCTCGGTGTCGACCTTGTCGGTGGACACCTCGACGAGCGGTTCGTCGGCCTGGACCGTGTCGCCCTCGGCCTTGAGCCAACGGGTGACAGTTCCCTCGGTCACGCTCTCGCCGAGCTGGGGCATCGTGACGGAGACCGTCATGTGCGTCGACTCCTCATTCTGGAAGGCAGATTCATGGGGTGTTGCCGGTCCGGCTTGGGGCCTCCGTCTGGAGCATAGAGCGACTGGTCAGCCGTGGCTGTGCAGCGGTTTCCCGGCGAGGGCCAGATGGGCCTCGCCCATGGCCTCCGACTGAGTCGGGTGGGCGTGCAGCAGGCTGGCGACGTCGTCAGCCTCGGCCTCCCAGTTGTAGATCAGCTGGGCCTCGGCGATGAGCTCACCGACCCGGGCACCGACCATGTGGACACCGACTACGGGCCCGTTCTTCACCGCGACGAGCTTGACTGCACCGGCCGTCTTCAGGATCTGCGCCTTTCCGTTGCCGGCGAGGTCGTAGCCGACGGTGGTGATCTGCTCGTCGCCGAACTTTGCTCGCGCCTGCACCTCGGTGAGTCCGACCGAGGCGACCTCAGGCTCGCAGTACGCGATCCGCGGGACCCCGTCGTAGTCGATCGGCCGCGGGTTCAGGCCGCCGATGTGCTCGGCCACCAGGATGCCCTCAGCGAAGCCGACGTGGGCCAGCTGCAGCGTCGGGATCAGGTCGCCCACGGCGTAGATGCCTGCGACGCCGGTGCGGCAGTACTCGTCGACCTGGACGTAGCCGCGGTCGACCGTGACGCCGGCCTGCTCATAGCCGAGGCCGGACGAGACGGGGCCGCGTCCGACGGCGACCAGCAGCAGGTCGGCGTCGAAGGTCTTGCCGTTCTCGAGCGAGACCCGCACCCCGGTGGCGGTGTGCTCGACCCCGCTGAAGCGGACCCCGAGCTCGAACGCGATGCCGCGTTTGCGGACGGCGCGCTCGAGCAGCTTGGAGTTGGCTTCGTCCTCGGCCGGGACGAGGTGGGGGAGCGCCTCGATGACGGTGACGTCGGCGCCGAACGACTTCCACACGCTCGCGAACTCGACGCCGATGACGCCGCCGCCGAGGATGACGGCCGAACGCGGCACGTAGTCGAGCGTCAGGGCGTGGTCGCTGGTCACGACCCGACCGCCGTCGACCTCGAGGCCGGGCAGGCTGCGAGCGTACGAGCCGGTCGCGAGGACGATGTGCTTCCCGGTGTACGCGGTGTCGCCGATGTGCACGGTGGTGGGCGACGACAGCCGACCCTCGCCCTCGATGTAGGTCACACCGCGGCTCTTGACCAGACCCTGCAGGCCCTTGTACAGCCGGCTGATCACCTGGTCCTTGTAGTTGTTGACCCCCTTCATGTCGATGCCGTCGAGGGTTGCTCTGACTCCGAACTGCTCGGCGTCGCGGGCGCCGTCGGCGATCTCTGCGGCGTGCAGCAGGGCCTTGGTCGGGATGCAGCCGTAGTGCAAGCAGGTGCCGCCGAGCTTGTTCTTCTCGATCAGGGCGACACTGAGCCCGAGCTCGGATGCGCGCAGGGCGCAGGCGTAGCCGCCGCTTCCGCCGCCAAGGATCACGATGTCGAACGAAGTCTCGGCGTTCTCCGCCACGTTGTTCTCCTCGGGCTCGCGAGCATGCTGTTCCGTGCGTCGGTGAACCCATCCTGTCACCACCGGCCGGATGCTCACCAACCCGTCCGGGCCGACCCGCCACACCGACCGGGGCGGGCGGCTACCGTGGGCGCACGAGTCCGGCTCTGGAGGGTGACGTGGGGTTGTTCGATCGCTTTCGGCGGGGCCGTCCGGGAGTGCTCCGCACAGCTGTATCTCAGGACCGGATGGACCTTGAGGAGTTCGCCCGCAGCCACACCGGGGTCGAGGCGTTCGTCGAGCCGCGTACCACCGTGACGGAGACCACCGTCGTGCTCGTGGCGTCGTCGGGTGAGTGGACCCGGCGTCGCGTGCCATCGCCGCAGGTCGTCCACGAGTGGGCGAACCAGCTCGGCATCCCGTCGTACGACGCCGCCCTGGTCGGCTACCCGAAGCGGATGCGCGACTGGACCGCGCGCAAGGCGGCCGAGCAGAAGCGGGGCCGGCCGCCGGCCTAGATCTTGCCGGCAGCCATGTCGTCGGCGACCTGCAGCAGGGTGCGCACCGCGCTGCCGGTTCCGCCGCTCGGCGTATAGCCGTACGCCGCGCCGGTGTTGAACGACGGACCGGCGATGTCGAGATGGGCCCAGTTAAGACCTGGTGCGACGAAGTCGCGCAGGAAGACCCCGGCCGACAGCATCCCGCCCATGCGGCCATTGTCGAGGTTCGCGATGTCGGCGACCGGGGAGTCGAGGCCCTTGCGCAGCTCCTCGGGCAACGGCATCGGCCACATGGCCTCGCCGGCGCGCTTCGACGCGTCGAACACCCGGTCGCGCGTGGTGTCGTCGTTGCTCATGATCGCGCCGGTACGGCCGCCGAGCGCGACGATCTGGGCGCCGGTGAGCGTCGCCACGTCAACCATCAGGTCGGGGTTCTCCTCCGCTGCGCGCACCATCGCGTCGGCCAGCACCAGGCGTCCCTCGGCGTCGGTGTTGAGCACCTCGACGGTCCGGCCACCGTAGGTCGTCAGCACGTCGGACGGCCGCTGGGCCGAACCCGAGGGCATGTTCTCGGCCATGGCTGCCCAACCGGTGACGTTGACGACCGGTTTCAGCGTGGCCAGCGCGGTCAGCACCGAGAGCACGGCAGCGGCCCCGGCCATGTCGGACTTCATCACTTCCATATGCAGGCCGGGTTTGATCGAGATGCCGCCGGAGTCGAACGTGATGCCTTTGCCCACCAGGGCGAGGTGCCGCGTGGCCTTCGGATGCCGGTAGGCGATCCGGACCAGTCGGGGCGGGTGCTCCGAGCCCTGGCCCACGCCCATGATCCCGCCGTAGCCGCCTCGCTTCAGCTGCTTCTCGTCCAGGACCGTGACCTCGAGGCCGGACGCCCGACCGACCCGCTCCGCCTCTGCGGCGAAGGCCGCGGGCGTGAGCACGTTCGGCGGGGTGTTGACCAGGTCGCGGGTGTGCGCCATGGCGGAGGCCACGGCCTTGGCTCGGACGAGGGCAGCGCGGGCCGCCTTCGGCTCGACGTCGGCCACCAGGACGAAACCGCCGACGGGCTTGGGCCGGCCCTCGGCGGACTTGGTGCGGAAGGTGTCGAAGGCGTAGGCCCCCAACAGAGCACCGGTGGCTACTGCCTCGGCCTGCTCTGCCGAGGCAGCCGGGAGCGCGAGCGCGACCTTGGCCTGCCCGGCGAGCGAACGTGCCGCCGCCCCCGCAGCCCGTCGCAGCGTCTCGGAGTCGTACGTCCGGCGCCGTTCGCCCAGGCCCACCGCGACGACGAACGCGGCTGCGACCCCGGCCGGAGCCGGTACCCGGGTCAGCTCCTCGGCGGCGCCGGTCGCGCCGAGCGCGGCGAGTGTCCGAGTCAGACCCCGCAGGGCGGTCGAGGCATCGGATCCGGCGGCGAGCACGGGGCCACCCGGCCCCTTGGCCACGCCGACGACGAGGGCGTTGGCGGTGACGCTGGACGCGGATGACGAACTCAGGCTGATCGTGGACACGGGATGGCTCCTTCAAGAACCGGCAGTTGGCCGGAGCCTAGCGGGGTCGGCAGGGCGCGGCTCAACGACAGGTGTGGTCCGTTTAGTAACGTCCGCGTCATGACGTCCTCTGCCGCCGCGCTGCGGCACTCGCCCCTGCACGACCGCCACGTCGCTCTCGGAGCGAAGCTCGCCGACTTCGGCGGCTGGGAAATGCCCATCGAGTACCCCGGCGGTGGCGTGCTCAAGGAGCATGCGGCGGTCCGGGAGGCCGTGGGTGTCTTCGACGTCTCGCACCTGGGCAAGGCCTCCGTGATCGGCCGCGGCGCAGCGGAGTTCGTGAACTCGGTCCTCACGAACGACCTCGGCCGGATCGCCCCCGGTCAGGCGCAGTACACCTTGTGCTGCGACGAGGACGGCGGGGTTGTCGACGACCTGATCGCCTACCTCGTCGGGCCCGACGAGGTCTTCCTGATTCCCAACGCCGCCAATACGGGCGAGGTGGTGCGCCGCCTGTCCGCGGTCGCCCCGGATGGGGTCGTCGTGACGGACCAGCACGAGGCTTACGCGGTCCTCGCAGTGCAAGGTCCGCGCTCGGCCGAGCTGCTGGCGACCCTCGGGCTACCGTCCGAGCACGGGTACATGTCCTTCGTCACCGCAGAGCTCTCGAGCGGGCCGCTGATCGTCTGCCGGACCGGGTACACCGGTGAGCACGGCTACGAGCTGCTGCCGGCCTGGGGTGCAGCCCCCGCGGTCTGGGACTCGTTGCTGGCGGCCGGTGAGCAGCTCGGAGCCCGCCCGTGCGGTCTCGGCGCCCGCGACACGCTGCGTACCGAGATGGGGTACCCCTTGCACGGCCAGGACCTTTCCCTCGACATCTCCCCGGTCCAGGCAAGAGCCGGCTGGGCGGTCGGCTGGACCAAGCCGGCGTTCTGGGGCAGAGACGCTCTCGTCGCGGAGAAGGCGGCCGGTGCCAGTCGGGTGAGCTGGGGGCTGCTCGCGCAGGGCCGCGGCATCCCTCGGGCGCACATGACCGTCGCGGACCCAGCCGGCAAGCCTGTGGGCGAGGTCACCAGCGGAACGTTCTCGCCGACGCTTCGGCAGGGCATCGGGCTCGCCCTGCTCGACCGGTCGGTGACCGAGGGCGACGAGGTCACGGTCGACGTTCGCGGACGCACCTCGGTGTTCCGCGTCGTGAAGCCACCGTTCGTGCGCGCCAGCACCTAGCTGGTCCGTGCCGGTGGCCACGATCCTGGCCCGGTACGGCTCAGGCCATCGCGAACCAGCACAACGACCCGGTGGCGGCCACCTCGATCAGGGCTCCGAGGACGTCGCCGGTCACGCCGCCGAAGCGGCGCGTGCAGCGACGCAGCAGCAGCATCGCCGCCACCAGCCCGGCCAGGACGGCGCCGACCGAACGGACGGTCAGGGCCACCCTGTGGTCGTCGTCTGCGAGGCTCAGCAAGGCCGCGGCGAGCAGCACGCAACCGGTGAGGGCCACCAGCGACCTCCGGCTGACTGATCCCGCGACGCCTGCGCCGAGTCCGTCCGGCCGCGCCGCAGGGACGCCGCGAACGCACGCCAGCGCGGCGGCCAGCCGCCCGGTCGTGACGGCGACCACGAGGCAGAGCCCCCCGGTGCCCCGCGACACCGACGTTTGGATCGCGAACACCTGGATCAGCAGCACGAGCACCAGGGTCACCACCCCGAACGGGCCGATGTCTGACTGCCGCATGACCTCGAGCGCCCCGGCCGCGGCCTTGCCGCTGCCAAGGCCGTCCGCGGTGTCGGCCAGCCCGTCGAGGTGAAGACCGCGACTGAGCACAGCGACGGCGCTGACCGCCAGCGTCGCGGCGAGCAGGGTACCGCCGACCGAGTGCCGCGTGACGTCCCGCATCGCCTCGAGCACGACGGCGGCCGCCAGACCGATGAGGGCGCCGACGGCCGGGGCCCACAGCATGGAGCGGCCCAGGGTCCGCCGGGTGACCTCGCTCGGCGGGCGCACCCGGACGATCGTGAACGTCCCGACCGCGAGCCGAAGGCCGTCGAGCCGGTCAGCCGTCGGTCGGGGCACCGGAGCTGTCCCGGTCGCTGACGCCGGCCTCACCGAAGGTGGCCATCTCGGCGAGCGTCGCCCCGGCGGCCCGCAGGATCGGTAGCGCGAGGAGCGCCCCGGTGCCTTCGCCCAACCGCAGCCCGAAGTCGACGACCGGCTCGAGCTGCAACCGGGCGAGCGCCGCCCGGTGGGCGGGCTCGGTCGAGCGATGACCGGCCAACCACCAGCTGCTGGTCTGGTGGGCGATCCGGTGCGCTATCAGGGCGCAAGCACCGGAGATCACGCCGTCGAGCAGCACCGGGGTGCGGCGTACCGCTGCCTGGACGAGGAACCCGGTCATGGCGGCGAGGTCCGCGCCGCCGACCTCCGCGAGGAGGGCCAGCGGTTCAGCGGTGAGCGGGCGACCACGCCGTGCTGCGTCGCGGATCGCGGCGCACTTCACCATCCACGCGGCGTCGTCTATCCCGGTGCCCCTGCCGACCACCGTGGCGACCTCGGCGCCGGTGAGCAGGGCGACGAGGGTCGCGGCGGCGGTGGTGTTGCCGATCCCCATGTCGCCGGGGATGAGAAGGTCCGCACCCGCATCGACCTCCTCGTCCGCGATGGCCGCGCCCGCGCGGAAGGCCTGCTCCGCCTCCGCGAGGGACAGAGCCGGCTCGACGGCGATGTTGCCTGAACCGCGGCGGACCTTGTGCCGCCCGACGTCCGCGGGCAGGTCGCTGAGATCGTCGTCGACGCTCAGGTCGACCACGCGCACGGTGGCCCCGAAGCTCCGGGCCAGGACGTTGACCCCCGCCCCGCCGGCGACGAAATTGCGGACCATCTGCGCGGTGACCTCGGGCGGATACGCCGACACCCCCGTACGGGCCACGCCGTGGTCGCCAGCGAAGATGACGACCCGGACCCGGTCGAGGGGTCGCGGGGGGCACACGCCCTGCACGCCACAGAGCCATACGGACAGCTCTTCCAGCCGACCGAGGGCACCGGCCGGCTTGGTCAGCGTGGCCTGCCGCTCCGCCGCGGCCGAGCGGGCCGCCTCGTCGGGTCCCGTGATCTGTGCCGCCAGGGCCTCGAGGTCGAGCTCGCTCACCGGTGGGGCTCCATTCGTCGTGGCATGCCATTGGGTTGGTCCTGGGCCTTGAGTACGATCGGCAACCCGGCGACGACCAGAACGACGTCGGCTGCCACCTGCGCGACCGCGACGTTGAGCCGACCGAGCAGGTCCCGGTAGGTGCGCCCCGAGGCGGTCGCGGGGACGACACCCGAGCCGACTTCGTTGCTGACTGCCACGACCGTTCCCGCAGTATGGCCGAGTGCGTCGACGAGAGCGGCGATGTCGGCGTCGACCGCAGCCGCGGCCCGCTCGTGCGCCGGCCCGTCGTCAGCCGTCCAGGCGCCGGCTGCGTCGAGCACGGCGGCCAGCCACAGCGACAGGCAGTCGATCAGCAGGACGTCCCCGCTGGTCGCCCGGTCGAGCTGAGCCACCAGGTCAGTCGTCTCGACGGTGGCCCAGGAGGCCGGTCGGCGCGCTTGGTGCAGGCGTACGCGTTCGGCCCACTCGGCGTCGTCGACCCGTGACCCGCCGGTGGCGAGGTACGTCACCGGACTGTCCGTGGCGAGGCGCCCGGCGACGGCCTCGGCGTGGGTCGACTTCCCCGAGCGCGCACCACCGAGCACGAGCGTCTGCCGAGGGCTCGGTGCCGGCGCCCGTACGGCGTCCTTCGCGGGTGTCGCGGCGCCGACGACCAGCACGGTTCCGTCGGGCACGACCCTCGCGCCGGAGGGACGCAGCCGTTCGCCGAGCTCAGCGGTCGGCGGGTTGTGGTGACCGAGGTGGACGGCGACGAGGTCGGTCTGCTCGGTGGCGGCGCCGACGTCCCGAAGGGCCTGGACGGCGGCAGGGAACGTCGACAGGTCCAAGTGGTCGGTGCCGTGCCCGGTCCGGTCGCCGAACGTCTCCTCGAGCAGCACGAGATCGAACGCGCAGCCGGTCAGGGCACCCACCGTCGCCGACGGCAGGGGTCCGGTGTCGGTGGCGTAGAGTAGCCGGCCGCCGTCAGGCCCGGACACGTCGTAGAGCAGCCCGGGACCGGTCATGGTGTCACCGTGCGCGGCAGCAAGTACCCGCACGCCGTACCCGCCGAGGCGCAGGTTCTGGCCCGGCTCGACGGTGACGAAGCGGACGGGGTCGTCCGGCCCGACCCAGTCGCGGAAGACGTCCAGCGCCTGCGCCGGACCGACCAGGTCCAGCGACGTCGAGCACCCGGCCCAGGACCGGAACAGGGCCGCGGTAGGACCGGCGTGGTCGGGGTGCGAGTGCGTCAGGAGCAGGTGCTGGACCCCGGCCAGGGAGGACCCGAACCGACTCGCGGCTCGCGGGACGTCCGGGCCGCAGTCCAGGAGCAGCACGTCGTCGACGAGCGCGGCCGACTGGCTGCGCACCTCGCCGGTGGAAAGGGCGGTGCGGCAGGTGCGGCAGCTGCAGAACGGGTTGGGGATCCCGTCGGCCGAGCCGGTGCCCAGCAGCTGGACGCGCACTAGCGCACCGCACTCTCGGCGAGCACCTGGAACTCCACCGGAGTGCCGAACGCGGCCCGCCGACTGGCGCGCCGCAACGCCCGCATGGCTGTGGCGCCGAGCACGACGAGCAGCACGGCGTTGCCGATGGCCCGGGTGAGGTCCCAGCCGAGCGAGGTCGTGACGTAGTAGGCGATGAAGCGGCCGAGGTTCGCAGGCAGCGCCGCACCGGGCCGGAACGAGATCGACGAGCCGAGCCCGGTGGTGTACGGCCAGTTCCACAGGTCGAGCAGCAGGCCGTAAGCCATGGCGCTGACGACTCCGTACGCCACGAGCAGTGCGGTCTCGGGGCGACCGTGGGCCCGCGGCAGCAGCCCCGCGAAGAGCCCGACCCACGCGCCGCCGAGCATCTGGAACGGCAGCCACGGCCCCACTCCGCCGGTGATCAGCGCCGAGCTGAACATCGTGACCGAGCCGAGCACGAACCCGAAGCCGGGTCCTAGCACCCGCCCACCGAGGACGAGGAGCACGAACATCGGCTGGAACCCGGTGACACCGCCGAGCGGCCGCAGGGCGGCGCCGACGGCCGCGAGCACCCCCAGCAGTGCGATCGCCTTGGCGTCCACACCGCCGCCGGCGATCTCGGCCAGCAGGACCAGCAGGAGCAGCGGGAGCAGCACGACGAACAGCCAGGGTCCGGCGCCGTCGCTGCCGAGGGTCGATGCCGAATCGGCGAGCAGCGGCCAGCCGAACGCGACGACTCCCACGGCGGACACCAGTGCGAGCGCGGCAACCGCCGGCGCGCGCAACCGGACGCCGCTGGCTCTGCCGGCCACGGGCAGGCCGGTCACGACACTGCCGCCAGCGCTGCGGCCACCTGCGACACGGTCAGCCAGGGGCCGGCACCGAGGATCTTTGCGACCTGCGGCGCGAAGGTCGGGGAGCCGACGACGACCTCGCTGGTCGAGCCGTCGGCCACGATCTCGCCGTCGGCGAGCACGACGGTGCGGGTGGCTGCGTCGGCCACGAGCTCCACGTCGTGCGTGGCGAGCACGATGGCATGCCCCCGTCCAGCCAGGTCGCGCAGGATCGCGACCAACCGTTCCTTGGCTCCGTAGTCGAGGCCTCGGGTGGGCTCGTCGAGCAGCAGCAGGGGAGGTTCGGCAGCGAGCACGATCGCCAGCACGAGGGCCAGCCGCTGCCCCTCGGACAGGTCGGCCGGGTGCAACAGCCCGTCGACATCGGGCGCCAACCGGCCCAACAGCCGAGCGGTCGTCCCCGCGACCAGGCCGGCGTCGCGGTCCGACGTGGCGCACTCGGCCAGCACGGTGTCGGCGTAGAGCAGGTCACCTGGTTCCTGCGGCACCAGGCCGACGTGCGAGAGCAGGCTGCGTCCGGGCAGGTCCGCAGGTGCGCGACCACCGACCCGCACCTCCCCGGAGTCCGGTCGCCGCAGCCCGACCAGGGTGTTAAGCAGAGTCGACTTGCCGGCCCCGTTGCGCCCCATCACCGCGACGATCTCGCCAGGCGCGACGGCCAGCGACACCGAGTGCAGGGCCCGCATCCGGCCGTACGAGACGGACACTCTCCTGGCCGTGGCGACGGGTGCTGCAGCGTCGCCGGTCGGCCGCTCGCCGTCGGGCTTCGTCGGTGTCACGAGGTGAGCCAGCCGCTCCCGAAGCGGACCAGCCAGCCGGCGCGCATCGCGGACGGTGAGCGGCAGCGGATCCCAGCCGGCGAGGCGACCGAGGGCGACGACGGGTGGGCCAGCCGCACCGCGGACCATGATCTCGGCGGGTGTCCCACTCTCTACCGTCCGGCCGTCTTCGCCGAAGCGGATCACGCGGTCGGCGTACTGGACGACCCGCTCGAGCCGGTGCTCGGCGAGCAGCACGGTGAGCCCCAGGTCGTGCACGAGACGTTGCACGGCGGCCAGCACGTCCTCCGCCGCGGCAGGGTCGAGCGCCGACGTCGGTTCGTCGAGGACGAGCACCTTGGGGTGCGTGGCCAGGACCGAACCGATCGCGACCCGTTGCCGCTGCCCGCCGGAGAGGGTACGCAGCGGTCGGGCGCGCAGGTCGGCCAGGCCCAGCAGGTCGAGGGTCTCCTCGACCCGCCGGCGCATGACGGCCGGGGGGAGCGCGAGCGACTCCATGCCGTACGCGAGCTCGTCCTCGACGATGTCCATCACGAAGCCGGCGAGCGGGTCCTGGCCGACGTACCCGACGACGTCGGCGAGCTCGCGGGGCGGATGCGTGCGGGTGTCCCTGCCGTCGACGGTCACCCGGCCGGTGAGCGTGCCTCCGGTGAAGTGGGGGACGAGCCCGTTGACGGCGCGCAGCAGCGTGCTCTTGCCGCTGCCGGTTCTGCCGACGACCAGGGCGAGCTCACCCTCGGGGACGTGCAAGGTGACCCGGTGCAGGACCGGTTCGGTGGCCCCGGCGTAGTGCACGGTGACGTCGTCGAAACGGATCATCCGGTGCCTACCCCCGCGTCGGGGGGCTGCGGGGCGACCCAGGCGGGCAGCAGCGCGAGCAGGATCCCGGCGGTCGGAAGCAGCGGAAGCGTGGGCCACGCGGGCGGGCTGGTGGCCCCGATGAGGTCGACCCCCACTGAGCCGGCGACCACGAGGGCGATGGCGGCAGCCGCTCCGGCCGCGGTGACCGACCACTCGGGCAGCCGCCATGGATCCGGGCGGTAGCGGGTGCGCTGGACCCGACGGCCGGCCAGCCCGAAGCCGACCCCGGCCACGGCCAGCCCGGCCGCGAGCAGCGGCAGGCCGAGCACGTTGATCCCTGCGACGTCGGTCGTGCCGCCGTCGAGAAGGCCGTACGTTCCGGCGCACACGCCGATCAGCCCGGTGAGCAGGAGTGCGGCCGTGACCCGTCGGGCCACGACAGGAACGCCGGCGCTGCGGCCGTACCCGCGGGAGTCCATGGCCGCGGCGAGCGCCATCGAGCGTTCGAGGGCTCCCTCGAGCACGGGCATCGCCACCGAGCCGAACCCGGCCAGCCCGCGGTCGGGCCTGCCGCGCAACCGACGGGCCTGCCGCACCCGGCCGACGTCGGTGACCAGTTGTGGCGCGAGGGTCACCGCGACCACGACGGCGACACCGATCTCGTAGAGCGCGGCCGGCAGGCAACGCAGCAACCGGGACGGGTTGGCCAGGGAGTTCGCCGCGCCGAAGCAGGCCAGCAACGTGGCCAGCCGCAGCCCCTCGTACAAGGCGAAAAGCAGGCCGGGCGCGGTGACCGGGCCGCCGATCCGCACGCCTGCCGCCCAGTCCGGCAGCGGCACCTCGGGCAGGCTGAACAGCACGGTGCCGACCTCGGCCGCCCCGAACACCACCTCGAACACCAGCCGCAGCACCACCACGAACAGGCCCAGCCGCAGGAAGGTGGCGTACGAGCGGGCCCATGGCGCCGACGTTCGCCGCGCGGACACGACGTACCCGGCGACGGCGACGACGAGCAGGAGCAGCAAGGGGTTGGACGTGCGGCTGGCCGCCACCACGAGCCCCAGCGCCCAGGCCCACCAGGCACCCGGGTGCAGAGCACGAGAAACGGTGCGGGGCATCAGCGCTACGCCCGCCCGGACCGGCGGGATCGCCGCGCGCGAAGGGCGGCTGCTGCTCCTAGCGCGACCACGAGCAGCCCGCCGACCACGCTGGTCCACGGGAGCGCACCCGAGGAACGACTGGCGACGGGGGTCTCCGCGCCCATCGCCTGCACTGCGGGGAAAGTCGTCTCGGCACCGGCCGACGGATCGGTCGGCGATGTGCCGGTCCCAGCTGACGCGGCACCCCCGGACGTGGACGTGGTCGAGGCCGCGGACGCGCTCGCCGATTCGCGCGCCGCACTCGTCGAGGGGGCAGCGGCACCGGCGGCCGGGTGGCTCGCGTGCGCCGTCGGTGCCGGTGCCGGTGTGGGTCTCGGGGTCGGCTTCGGCGCCGGAGGGAGAGTGACGACGACCCCGCACTCCTGCGCCGGGTAGCCGTGGATCCCGCAGACCAGGCCCCCGGCCGAGCGGACACCGCCGGCGCCGGGGGAGTACTGCTGCAGGATCGAGTAGGTCGTCGCCGCTGACGGCACGTCGGCGCAGAAGGTGCGCGGCGCCGAGAACGGAACGCGCTCGCCGCTGGGGGCATCGGTCGCCACGCCGTAGTCGACGACCAGCGCCACCAGCTTGTCGCCGCTCGAGGCGGTGCGGCCCGCGCAGATCACCGCAAAGCTGGCCGCCATGCGAGGCGCGGTCGAGGCCGCCGTACCGCTCACCGCGAACCGCCAGCCCTCGACCGACCCGGCTGGGGGCCGGTACCCGGCTCCCACCGGTGAGAAGGACCAGGCGCCGGACGAAGTCCCGTGCCAGTACGTCCAGTAGCGGTAGCTGGTCGCGGAGGCCGGCGACGCGGCGACCACGACGAGGGCGACGGCGGCCAGCGTGGTCAGCAGGCGCCTCATGACCCGTGCCCGGGCCGGGCCGTTGCGCCGCGACGCCGGGCCACCAGGACCAGGCAGACGCCGGTGGCCAGCAGCAGCCCGGCCACCATCCCGGAGACGTCGGTGGCGTTGGTCGCCCCGGTCGCCGCAAGTGCCGGTCTCACCGACGGGTCCGGGTCGACCAAGGGCGCACTCTGGCTGGTGGACGGGCTCGGCGACGCGGTGGGCGTGGGTGCCGCCAGCGTCAGGGTGGCGACGAGCCGGCTGACCAGGTTCGTCCCACCGAGGGTGGCCGGGTCGATCCCGGCCGCTTGGGCGGCCAGCGCCAGCGTCGCCAGGGCCCCCGGGACATCCGCACCCGACGCGCGGACGTACGCCTGCACCTGGCCGGCGAGCTTCGTCATCGTCGCGGTGACCTGGCTGGTGCCGTGCTTGGTCGCGGCCAGCGCGATGACGGCGTTGGCCGTGGAGCCGAAGTCGGTCGCCCCGACGTTGAACGGGTCCGGCACGACGTCGGCATTCGCAGCCAAGCGGCGGACCAGGTAGCCCGCGGCGTAGCCGGCCAGTGTGGCGCCGTTCGGCGTGATCCCGGGTGGGCAGGTCGTCGTCGGGGCGTCGTCGGCGCCGGCCGCCGCGGCGACCGGGAGGAAGCCGCCGGACAAGGCCAGCGTCGCCTGCACTGTGGCGTAGTCGTTGGCCGAGCCGAAGAAGGTGAAGGCGCCTCGCTCGTCGACGACGCCGGTGCAGCCGACCTGCAGGCCCGTGAGCCGGTCCCGCGGAGTTGCGCCGTTCTTGACGGGGGCAGCCAGCCCGGCAGCCGAGTAGGCCGACAGCCCCAGCGACGTGGAGTTCGCGTCCGAGTCGTTGCCGGCCACGCCGTCGGGGTAGTAGGCCCACCCCCCGTCGCTGCTCTGGTGAGCACCCAGCCAGGCCACCGCAGAGGCGACCTGCGGGCCCTTTCCGAGGGCGACGAGCGCCTGCACGGCCATGCCCGTGGAGTTTGAGTCCTGGCCCGCGAAGCCCGCCGAGTCCGGGGCCGTGCAGGCCGAGGTCACGTCGGCGCGGAACGACTCGAAGCCGCCGTCCGGGCACTGCTGGGCCAGCAGCCACTCGATTGCCGAGGTGGCGGGCGACTGACCGGCCGCGTGCAGAGCGAGCAGGCTCAAGGACTGCCGGTAGACCCCGTCGTAGGTAGGGTCCTGGCTGCCGTACAGGCCGACCCGACCGACGGCGACGGCCGCCGTCCTGGTCACGGCGGAGGCGGGCAGGGCGAACACGGAGAGAGCGGCACAGGCAGCGGCGACGGTCGCCCCCAGCAGCACGGTACGGGCGGTAGGGCTGGTGGTGGAGCGCAAGGACATGGTGCCCTTTCGGTGACGGTTCCGTGACGGAACCCGCGCCTCACCCGGCCCACGAATCACAAAACCCCTCACGCACCCGATGGAGCTGGGGCGGAAGGGGCGGGAACGCGGGACCGGAGGGACCCGGGCTCAGCCCCGCAGACCTCGGCGGAAACATGGAGCCGCTCGTGCCTGATCAGGTATCCCGGCTCGTCGTGGCCCGCCGACTGCTCGGTGGACCTCGACCTACGGTTGCGGGTCAGCGCCGGATTTTGACCGGACTTCCCCTGATCGGGCACGTGTGGAGTTGTGAGGCGGAACTTGCCACGTCCGACCCGGCAAGTCAAAGTCCGCGCCGACGCGGCGAGACCCTAGGCTGCCGCAATGGCATTCACCTGGAGCTACTCAGCCGCCGAGGGCGCGACGATCGACCCGGCCCCGTCGTTCCCGACCCAGGCCGACGCCGAGTCCTGGATCGGCGAGACCTGGGCCGAGCTGCTGGCGGCCGGTGTCGACGCGGTGTCCCTGCTCGAGGACGGAACCCGGAAGTACGGCCCGATGGACCTGCGTCCCGCCACGTAGCCGCGTCAGGGCCGCTTGGCCGGGCTGACCGTCTTGGCCGGGTCGGTCTCGACCACGTCACCGAGCACGGCGTCGATCGCCTTGAGCAAGTCGTCGTCGAGGGTGACCCCGGCGGCGGCGACGTTCTCCGCCACCTGCTCGGGGCGGCTCGCGCCGATGATCGCCGCAGCGACGTTGCGGTTCTGCAGCACCCACGCGACGGCGAGCTGGGCCAGGCTGAACCCGGCCTGGTCGGCCAACGGGCGCAGCGCCTGGACCCGGGTGAGCACGTCGTCGCGGAGCCAGCCTTTGATGAAGTCGCCGCCACCGGACTCGTCGGTCGCCCGGGTCCCGGCGGGCGGCGGCTGACCCGGCAGGTACTTCCCGGTCAGCACCCCCTGAGCGATCGGCGACCAGACGATCTGGCTGAGGCCCTCCTCGATCGAGGCCGGTACGACCTGTGACTCGATGACGCGGTAGAGCATGGAGTACTGCGGCTGGTTGGAGATGAACGGGATCCGCAGCTCGCGCGCCAGCGCCGCGCCGGCGTGGATCTGGTCGGCGCTCCACTCCGACACCCCGATGTACAAGGCCTTGCCGGAGCGAACGACGTCGGCGAAGGCCAGCATGGTCTCCTCGAGCGGTGTCTCGTGGTCGAACCGGTGCGCCTGGTAGAGGTCCACGTAGTCGGTCTTCAGCCGCTGAAGCGAGCCGTCGATCGACTCCAGGATGTGCTTGCGGGACAGGCCGCGGTCGTTGGGACCGTCGCCGGTCGGCCAGTAGACCTTGGTGAAGATCTCCAGCCCGGCCCGGCGCTCGCCCGTCAGCGCTCGCCCGAGGACCGACTCGGCCCGGGTGCCCGCGTAGACGTCGGCGGTGTCGAAGGTCGTGATCCCGGCATCGAGCGCCGCCCGAACGCACGCGTGCGCGGCGTCCTCGGCCACCTGCCCGCCGTGGGTGATCCAGTTGCCGTACGCGATCTCGCTGATCTTCAGGCCGCTACGGCCGAGGTATCGAAATTTCATGCCCCGACCCTATGCCGCCCGCCTGCACTTCGCCCTACGGGCGTTCGCCTCTGGCCACCTGGGGACGGGGCAGTCGCATCCTGCGCAGCTGCAGCGAGCGCATCGCGGCGTACAGCGCGATGCCCTTGGTGTCCTCGTCCGGGAACCGCTTCGCTGCCTCCTTCCTGACGCGGCTGGCCATCACCACGGTGGTGACCGTCAGCATCAGCATGAACGCGTAGAACGTGAGGATCGCGTACCCACGGACCGCGACGCTGGGGATGAAGCTGAGCACCAGGAAGACGACCACGAACGGCAGCATGTACTCGCCGAGGGTGAACCTGGAGTCGACGTATGCGCGGGCGAACCGGCGCACCGGTCCCCGGTCGCGCGGCCCGAGCGCGGCCTCGTCGCCCTTGAACATCGCCTCACGCTGCTTCATCCGCTCGGAGCGGGCGCTGTCGCGGTCGGCCCGCGCGGCGGACTTGCGGTCGGTCGGCGGCTTCACCCGGTCGCGCCGGGCGGCTTCGGCCTCCTTGCGGCTCGGCGTCGGACGGCCCTTGCCGACCTCGCCCGTGGTTTCGGTCGAACCGGCCGAGGCCCGGCCCGGGGTGGTCGTCTCAGAAGTCTCGCGGCGTCGGAACACGCGCCGATCGTAACCGGCCGGGACGCAGGGCGTCGCGCCCTCGCCCGTTGCCGCGGTGGCATCGTAGGCTGGTCCACGCGCGACCGGGTCCGGTCCGCGACTGCCCCAGGGAGGGTGCGCTCGATGGCTGGTCTGTTCAAGCGGATGACGTCCATCTTCAAGGCCAAGGCGAACTCGGCGCTCGACAAGGCCGAGGATCCTCGCCAGACGCTCGACTACAGCTACGAGAAGCAGCTGGAGCTGTTGCAGAAGGTTCGCCGCGGCGTGGCTGACGTCGCGACCTCCCGCAAGCGGCTCGAGCTGCAGCTCCAGGGCCTGCAGGCGCAGGCTGACAAGCTTGAGAACCAGGGCAAGCAGGCGCTCGCCGCCGGCCGAGAGGACCTTGCCCGCGAGGCGTTGACCCGGCGGGCCGCCGTGCAGGGGCAGATGGCCGACCTGCAGACCCAGCTGGCCCAGCTGCAGGGCGAGGAGGAGAAGCTGGTCACGGCCTCGCAGCGGCTGCAGACCAAGGTCGAGTCCTTCCGGACGAAGAAGGAGACCATCAAGGCCACGTACACCGCAGCCGAGGCGCAGACCAAGATCAACGAGGCGTTCTCGGGGATCTCCGAAGAGTTCTCCGACGTCGGTCTCGCGGTTCAGCGGGCCGAGGACAAGACAGCTCAGATGCAGGCCCGCGCCGGAGCGATCGACGAGCTGCTCGCCACCGGCGCGCTCACCGACTCGTCCGGTCTCGTGAAGGACGACATCACTGCCGAGCTCGACCGGCTCTCGAGCTCCTCCGACGTCGAGCTGGAGCTGAGCCGGCTCAAGGGCGAGCTGGGTACCGCACCAGCCACACCGCAGATCGCAGCAGCCGCGCCCGAGGCGGCCCCGAAGGCGGCCGAGGAGGGTCAGGCGTGATCATCCGGATCATGGGCGAAGGTCAGTTCGTCGTCGCCGATGCTGCGGTTGCGACGTTGAACGAGCACGACGGCAAGCTCGAGGCTGCGCTTGTGACCCGCGACGAAGCGGCGTTCAGAGCGGCGCTCGACGGGCTGCTGGCTGCTGTCCGCGAGCACGGGACGCCCCTGCCCGACGAAGAGCTCGTGGGGTCCGAGGTGATCCTGCCCGCAGCCGAGGCCGGCCTCGACGAGGTGGTCGCGCTGCTGGCGTCCGACGGCCTCATCCCCGGCTGACCCCCCTTCCGCCACAAGGGCCCCCTCATGCCATTAGATCGCCGCTACGGAGCCTTCACGGTCTGAGCGGTGCAGGTGTGAGTTGCTGGGGAGCTCGGCCTAGTGGCATGAAGGGGCCCTTGTGGCGAAAGAGGTGAGCCGGGGCGGAACGAGGTGAGCCGGGGCGCAACGGGGTCAGCCGGGCAGGGCGAGCATGCGATCGAGGGCGGTCCGGGCCCAGCGGGCGACGTCCGGGTCGACCGTGATCGGGTTGACGACGGTTCCCGCGACGAGGTTCTCCAGGGTCCACACCAGATGCGGCAGATCGATCCGGTTCATCGTCGCGCAGAAGCAGACGGTCTTGTCGAGGTACACGATCTGCTTGTCCGGGTGGGCCAGCGCCATGCGCTTGACCAGGTTGAGCTCCGTGCCGACCGCCCAGGCCGACCCTGCAGGAGCGGCGTCCAGGGTACGGATGATGTACTCGGTGGACCCCACGTAGTCGGCCGCGGTGACGACGTCGTGCGTGCACTCCGGGTGCACGAGGACGTTGACGCCGGGCACCCGCTCGCGGACCTCGGCGACGGTCTGGGCGGTGAACCGGCCGTGTACGGAGCAATGCCCCTTCCACAGGATGACCTTGGCCGCACGGATCTGCGCGACGGTGAGCCCGCCGCCTGGGCGGTGCGGGTCGAACACGACGCAGTCGTCCAACGAAAGTCCGAGCTGCTGGACGGCGGTGTTCCGGCCGAGGTGCTGGTCCGGCAGGAAGAACACCCGCTCGCCCTGCTCGAACGCCCAGCGAAGGGCCCGTTCGGCGTTGGAGGAGGTGCACACGGTGCCGCCGTGCCGGCCGGTGAACGCCTTGATCGCAGCGGTGGAGTTCATGTACGTGACCGGCACGAGGCTGTCGGTCACGCCGGCGTCGGTGAGGACGTCCCAGGCGTCCTCGACCTGCGCGATCGCGGCCATGTCGGCCATCGAACAGCCGGCCGCCAGGTCGGGCAGGATCACCTGCTGGTCCGGCCCGGTGAGGATGTCGGCGGACTCGGCCATGAAGTGGACTCCGCAGAACACGATGTACGGTGCGCCTGGCCGGGCAGCGGCGTCGCGGGCGAGCTTGAACGAGTCGCCGGTGACGTCGGCGAACTGGATCACCTCATCGCGCTGGTAGTGGTGACCCAGGACGAAGACCTGGTCGCCGAGTGCGGCCTTGGCTGCCCTGGCTCGGGCGACCAGGTCCGGGTCGGACGCGGGGGGCAGGTCGCCGGGACACTCGACCCCGCGCTCGGAGTCGGGGTCGGCCTGGCGGCCGAGCAGGAGCAGCGCCAACGGGGTGGGCGTGACCCCCGCGGGCAGGTCAAGATCGAGGGGCGAACTCATTCGTCCATCGTCGCACGACTGACAGGAAGGGCGAGCGGGCAGATGCGAGTCGTCGTGGCACCGGACTGTTTCACCGGCACCCTGACCGCCGTGCAGGCGGCTGAGGCCATCGCCGAGGGCTGGCGACGCAGCGACCCGCACGCCGCGCTCGACCTCGTCCCGATGTCGGACGGCGGCCCCGGCTTCGTCGAGGTGCTGCACGCGGGCCTCGGTGGCGAGCTGCACCGGGTCCAGGTCAGCGGCGCCCTGGGCACACCGACTCCGGCCGAGCTGCTCGTCGGACCGGACGGCACGGTCTACGTGGAGTCGGCGCAGGCTTGCGGATCCGCGCTGCTGGGCGGCGGCGACAGGCAACCGATCGTGGCGAGCACCAAGGGCGTCGGCGATCTGCTCGCGGCCGCGGTCGGACGGTTCGGTGCGACCACCGTGGTCGTCGGTATCGGTGGCACGGCCAGCACGGACGGCGGCCAGGGCTGTGTCGAGCGCTTCCGTGAGCTCGTGCCCGGCGGCTGGCCGGCGGGTGTGCGGCTCGTCGCCGCAACCGACGTGGTCAACCCGTTGCTCGGCGCCGAAGGGGCGGCGGCCGTCTACGGTCCGCAGAAGGGTGCCACGCCGGAGCAGATCCGGCTGCTTGACGCGCGATTGAGTTCGTGGGCGGGTGCAACGGCTGCGACGGGCGCCCGGCCCGAGGCCGAGGGCGCGGGGGCGGGCGGCGGTCTCGGGTACGGCCTGATGGTGCTGGGTGGGATCCGCGCGTCCGGGGTGCAGGCCGTGCTCGATGCGGTGGACCTGGCTGGCCGCGCTGCGACGTCCGACCTGCTCGTCACCGGCGAGGGCACCTTCGACGGAACGTCGTTGCAGGGCAAGGTGCCCAGGGGTGTGGCCTGGGTCGCGCAGCGGTGTGGTCGGCCCTGCGTCGTCCTGGCGGGACGAGTGCGGGTCGGTCGACGTGAGTTCTCCTCGGCCGGTATCGACGCCGCCTACTCCGTCGAGGAGTCAGCCGGTTCGCTGGCTGCCGCCCTCGAGCAGCCGTACAAGCGGTTGTCCGATCTTGCGGCGCGGGTCGCCCGC
The DNA here is from genome assembly GCA_038210415.1 of Actinomycetes bacterium. Classification (GTDB taxonomy): domain Bacteria; phylum Actinomycetota; class Actinomycetes; order Prado026; family Prado026; genus JBBQWS01. The sequence continues at coordinate 7,421 of JBBQWS010000026.1, read as the reverse complement.
AGCTGGGTCCCTCGCGGGTGAGCCGCGTCCGGACCGCTGTTTGCACGGGGCCGTGCGACGATGGAACATCGGGTGACCCGGTGTGGTTGACCTGCACGTACCTCGAGACCAGTATTTCCATAGACCAGGGAGTTCCCATGACGACTCAGGATCAGGCCGTCACTGACGGCGTCCTGCTCACCGAGACCGCCGCGGCCAAGGTCAAGGCGTTGCTCGACCAGGAAGGCCGCGACGACCTCGCGCTACGGGTCGCGGTGCAGCCGGGCGGCTGCTCTGGTCTTCGCTACCAGCTGTTCTTCGACGAGCGCACCCTGGACGGCGATGTCGTGAAGGACTTCGGCGGGGTCAACGTCGTGACCGACCGGATGAGCGCCCCCTACCTATCGGGGGCCTCGATCGACTTCGTCGACACCATCGAGAAGCAGGGCTTCACGATCGACAACCCCAACGCCGGCAGCTCCTGCGCCTGCGGCGACTCGTTCAGCTAGCCGAACCGGACCCTGAGGGTCCCTCCGGGACGGATGTCCCGGGCACCGGGGTGTCCGGGCCTGACGTCCCGGGACCCGAGCTGGCCACCGACCCCTGCCCCGCTGGTTCGGCGGCGGCCAAGTACTTCGTCGCTACGGCGACCCGGACGACCTGTCCCGGGTCGCCGTTGTTCGTACCGGGTCCGATGTCGAAGAGCCACGCCGGAACCAGAACGGGTATGTCCTTCTCCCACGCCATGGTCAGGCCCAGCGTCGCGCCGGTGATGTCCTGTTGGAGCGGCGGCAGCTCGCAGGCGTTGACCGCTCCCTTCGGTATCGGGGCGCACGCCATCATCGGGCGGATCTGCGGCTCGGCCTGCATGGTGTCGAACAGCGAGCGGGCCGACCTCAGCGGATAGTCGGTGCCCACGTGTCCGCCCAGCAGCCAACCCGTGGCAGTGCTGATGCCGGCCTGGTCGGCCGTGACCGCCGTCGTCGCCCCGCTGGTCGGCCGCGAGCCGACCAGGGGATCGGCCAGCACCGCGTCGTAGGAGACCCAAAGGCTCGAGAAGGACAGTCCGGTCGCGTCGAGGACGGGACCTGCCTCGGCGCGTAGCCGGTCGGCGGGGAGCGGCCTGGGCGGTTTGTACGCCATCGGTCCGCCGGGCCTCGGCGCAATCGCTGTCGCCGCAGTCGTCACCGGGCCGGCCATGGCGCAGCCGACGGTCGAACTCGGCCCGGTGTAGCCGTCGAGCGGCAGCGGGGGACATCCGGCTGCGTCGGCCCGGACGTACACCCAGGGCTGGCCGGGGCCCGCGTACACCGTCAGCTGGGCGCCACCGGAGCGAACCCACCAGTCGGCGCCGTGCCGTTGCGGCTCGGCCTTGAGCCCGAGCGCCCGGGCAAGCGCAGCTACGCGGTCGTGGCTCACCGGGGCGGCATCGAGTCGTTGAACGGGTGCGTGGTCCGGGCCGCCGGGCAGGGTTCCGACCAGCCGGAACGGCGCTGCCGCCGTGCGCCCCCCTTTTGCGGCCCGGCTGCCGGAGGCAGCTGCTGCGGTGTCGGCGCCCTCGAAGGGGACCCCGATCTGCGGGACTGGGAGCGGACCATCGCTCCCGGTGCCGGTCGAGATCAGGCGCGGGACCGCCACTGCGCCGGCCGCCGAGACTGCGGCCACGGCGGCGACGGTCGCGACCAGCCAGGGCCGACGCCCGCGCGTGACGTGGGGGTCCGGCCGGGTGGCGTCGGCGGAGTCCAGGAGATCGGTGGTGTCCATGCTGCTCGGACGCAATGAAGGCCGGGCCGGTTCCGGCTAGGGTGACCGGGTGCGCATCGCCATCACGGGCTCCATCGCGACCGACCATCTGATGACCTACCCGGGCCGGTTCGCCGACTCGTTCGTGGCCGACAAGCTCGACACGGTGTCGTTGTCATTCCTTGTCGACGAGCTCGAGATCAGGCGGGGTGGGGTCGCCCCGAACATCGCGTTCGGCATGGGCTGCCTGGGCCTGTCGCCCGTGCTGGTCGGAGCGGTCGGCGCCGATTTCGCTGACTACCGCTCCTGGCTGGAGCGGCACGGTGTCGACACCGGTTCGGTGCACGTGTCGCAGACCAAGCACACCGCGCGATTCGTCTGCACGACCGACACCGAGCAGAACCAGATCGGTTCGTTCTACTCCGGCGCGATGAGCGAGGCCCGGGAGATCGAGCTCGGACCGATCATCGAGCGGGTCGGCGGGCTCGGGCTGGTGCTGATCGGCGCCAACGACCCCGAGGCCATGGCTCGGCACACCGACGAGTGCCGCTATCGCGGGGTCCCGTTCGCGGCTGACCCGTCGCAGCAGCTGGCCCGGATGGAAGGCCCGGCCCTGCGCGGTCTGGTCGAGGGCGCTGCCTACCTCTTCACCAACGAGTACGAAGCCGCCTTGATCGAGCAGAAGACCGGCTGGACGTCCGACGAGATCCTCAGCCGTGTCGGTACCCGCGTCACCACGTTGGGAGCCAAAGGGGCCATGGTCGAGCGCAGGGGCGAGCCGGTCGTGTCGGTGACCTGTCCGCAGGAGGAGCGCCGGGCCGACCCGACCGGGGTCGGCGACGCGTTCCGCGCCGGCTTCCTCAGCGGGGTCGCCTGGGGCCTCACCGACGAGCGGTCCTGCCAGATCGGCTCGCTGCTCGCGACGTACGTGATCGAGACGGTCGGCACCCAGGAGTACGACCTCGCGCAGCGGCACTTCCTCGAACGGTTCGCGGCCACCTACGGCGAGGCAGCCATGGCCGAGGTCTCGCCCCTGGTTCGCTGCCGACGGCCGTGACCGCTCAGCCGTGGTCCGGGGGGTCGTCGTCCGGCGGGTGGAATGGGTGACGACGACCTCGTAGGCGTGGGGCTCGACCTCGAGCCGCAGACGCTGCTCGCGGCCTACCGGGCCGGCCTTTTCCCGATGCACGTGAATGGTCGCCGCGGCCCGCTCGGCTGGTGGTCGCCCGACCCGCGCGGGATCATCCCGCTCGAAGGGGTGCGGATCTCCCGGTCGCTCCGGGCGTCGTGCCGCAGGTACGTCGTGACGGTAGACGAGGCATTCGACGCGGTGGTCGACGGGTGCGCGGACCCGGCCCGCTCTGGCGCCTGGATCGGTCGCGACATCCGGCGGGCCTACTCGCGGCTGCACGACGAGGGTGTCGCGCACAGCGTCGAGGTGCGGGATCCGGCGGGCGGCGGGCTGGTGGGGGGTCTGTACGGCGTGTCGATCGGCGGCCTCTTCGCCGGGGAGTCGATGTTCCACCGGGCCACCGACGCGTCCAAGGTCGCTCTGGTCGGGCTCGTCCGGCTGCTCACGACCGACGGCGTGACTGGCCGGCTGCTCGACACCCAGTGGACGACCCCGCACCTTCGCTCGCTCGGTGCCGTCGACGTCAACAGGACGGAGTACCTCGAGCTGCTGCGGTGCGCGCTGGAGCTGCCGCCGCCTCCGGCCTTCGCGGTCAGCGGGCGCGCCGGACCCTGAACTCGCCCGGGGGTCCCTGACCGACGAACTCCTGGCCGCGCAGGGCGCACCAAGCCGGCAGGTCGGTGGCCGCGGCCGGGTCGTCGGCCAGGACAAGAAGCGTCGCGCCGACGGGAACGTCCCGGATCCGCCGGGCCAGCTCGATGACCGGCACGGGGCAGAGCAGGCCCCGGGTGTCGAGGACCAGCTCGTCGTCTCCGTTCGCAGGCCCGCGGCTCACAGCCCCCCCGCGCCGAGTCGTTCGCGGACCCGCTGGACCGCCGCGGGCAACACCGAGAGGAACCGTTCGACGTCGTCCTCGCTGACTGTGCGCGGCAGCGAGACCCGGACGTTGCCCTGCGAGAGCGCCCCCATGGCCACGAGCACATGGCTGGGCTCCAAGGTCGCGGCGGTGCAGGACGAACCCGAGCTCACCGCGAAACCGGCTCGGTCGAGCTCGCCGAGCAGCGCCTCGCCCTCCACGTACAGGCAGGAGAAGGTGACCAGGTGGGGGAGGCGTTCGAGCGGGTGGCCCACCACCTGCGTGTCGGACACGGTCTGCGCCACCCGCGCCCGGATCCGGTCGGTGAGGGCGCGCAGCCGCGAGTCGTCCGCGGCTGCGGTCCGCACCACCGCCTCGAGAGCGGCGGCGGCCGCGACTGCGCCCGGGACGTTCTCGAATCCCGGGTACCGCCCTGCCTGCCGCTCGTCCGACGGCGATGGCGACCGCCAGCGCACGCCGCCGCGGACCGCCAGGACCCCGACCCCGGCCGGGCCACCCCACTTGTGCGCACTGGCCGTCAGGACCGACCAGCCGCCGGGCCCCGGTGCCCGGCCCAGGCTCTGGGCCGCGTCGACCAGCAGCGGGACCCCGGCCTTCGAGCAAACGGCCGCGACAGCGGCAAGCGGCTGGACGGTGCCGACCTCGTGGTTGGCCGACTGCACGGCTGCGAACGCGGTGTCGGACCGGAGCGTGTCCTCGATCGCATCCGGATCGACCTGGCCGAACCCGTCGACCCCCACGAGGTCGTACGACGACACCGTCTCCAGCCGCTGCCCGAAGGCGAGCGACTGCAGCACCGACGAGTGCTCGACCGCACTGGCGACGGCATGCCGGCCGACCCGGCGCCGACCGGTCAGCAACCCCGCGACGGCGCGATGGACCGCGGTGGTGCCCGAGTCCGTGAAGACGACCTCGTCGGCGCGGCAGCCAAGGACCCCCGCCACCGACGCCCGGGCACCATCGAGCAGGACCGCGGAGCGGCGCGCCGCCGAGTAGAGGCGGGCGGGGTCGGCCCAGCCGTGCTCGAGGGCCGCCAGAAGGGCGGTCCGGGCGGCCGGGTGCAGCGGCTCGCAGGAGGCGGCATCCAGGTAGCCCGCAACCGTGCTGACTGGGCGATCGGCACTCATGCGGCGACCCTGCCACGCCCGCCGACCGGCACGCCAATGCGGCGACCCAGCGCGCCGCGCGAGGTGCCCCTGCGATACCTTGTGCAGGTAGCCAAGCGCCTGTCCGCGAAGACCCTCCACCGGGCCAGCCGGACGGGCGCCGGACCGATCAGATGCACCGATCAGATGCGGAGTGGACGGGACGTGATTCGGACCATCGGCACCGGCGCGCGGAAGCGGGCGGGCGTGCGGCGCTGGGCTCTGCTCGGTGGCGCCGGCCTGGTTGCCCTGGCGCTCAGCGGCTGCTCGACCAACGACCTCCCGGCGATGCTCAGCATCCCCGATCCGGCCACCAAGCAGGCCACCTGGATCCACAGCCTCTGGCAGGGATCCTGGGTCGCCGCGTGGACCGTCGGCGTCTTCGTCTGGGGCCTGATCCTGTGGGCGGTGGTGGTGTACCGCAAGCGGTCGGAGGACCCGCCCCGCCAGATCCGCTACAACCTGCCGATCGAGATCCTCTACACGGTCGTCCCGATCTTCGCGCTGGTGCCATTGTTCTGGTTCGTGATCCGGGACGAGTCTCGGATCACCGATCTCTCGGCCAACCCCCAGCACATCGTCAACGTGGTCGGCTTCCGCTGGAACTGGACTTTCAACTACGTCGGAGAGAACGTCTACGACGTCGGTTCGCCGGCCGCGACCCCGACTCTCTACCTCCCGGTCGACGAGACCGTCCGGTTCCAGCTCACCTCGCCGGACGTCATCCACTCGTTCTGGGTGCCCGCCTTCTTGTTCAAGATGGACATGATCCCGGGCAAGACCAACCAGTTCGAGATCACCCCGACCAAGGTCGGCACCTTCCAGGGACACTGCGCTGAGCTCTGCGGCGTCGACCACTCCCGCATGCTGTTCATCGTCAAGGTCGTCAGCCGGGCGGACTACGACCAGCACATCAAGGATCTCCAGGCCAAGGGGCAGGTGGGGCTGCTCGAGTCCGGCCAGGTCACCGACGGCGCCACCGACAGGCAGGGCCGTACGACCATCGGAGGGACCCCGTGACCATCCTGCGCGAGCCGGAGACCCCCACTGTCGGCGCACCGTCGCCTCCCCGCATGAGCCGGGGCAAGATCGTCGTCGGCTGGATCACCTCAACCGACCACAAGGTGATCGGGTACCTCTACCTCATCACGTCGTTCGTCTTCTTCTTGCTTGCCGGGCTGATGGCGCTGGTGATCCGGGCCGAGCTGGCTCGCCCGGGTCTCCAGGTGGTCACCAACGAGCAGTACAACCAGCTGTTCACCATGCACGGCACGATCATGCTTTTCCTGTTCGCCACCCCGCTGTTCGTCGGGTTCGGCAACGTGATCATGCCGCTGCAGATCGGGTCACCCGACGTCGCGTTCCCTCGCCTGAACATGCTCAGTTACTACATGTTCCTGTTCGGCGGCTCGACGGTCGTGCTCGGCTTCCTGACTCCCGGCGGTGCGGCCGACTTCGGCTGGTTCGCCTACGCGCCGCTCAACGACGTCATCCGCTCTCCGGGCGCCGGCGCCGACCTGTGGATCCTGGGCCTGGCGCTCTCGGGCCTCGGCACGATCCTGGGTGCAGTCAACTTCATCACGACCGTGTTCACCCTGCGGGCGCCCGGCATGACGATGTTCCGGATGCCGATCTTCAGCTGGAACATCTTCGTCACGTCGATCCTCGTCCTGATGGCGTTCCCGGTGCTGGCTGCGGCGCTGCTCGCCCTGGAAGTCGACCGCGCCTTCGGCGCCCACATCTTCGACCCGGCCAACGGTGGCCCGATCCTGTGGCAACACCTGTTCTGGTTCTTCGGGCATCCGGAGGTCTACATCCTGGCCCTGCCGTTCTTCGGCATCGTCACGGAGATCATCCCGGTCTTCAGCCGCAAGCCGATCTTCGGTTACAAAGGGCTGGTCTTCGCGACCCTCACGATCGCCGCGCTGTCGATGGCGGTCTGGGCGCACCACATGTTTGTCACCGGCTCCGTGCTGCTGCCGTACTTCGCCTTCATGACCATGCTGATCGCGGTGCCTACCGGAGTGAAGTTCTTCAACTGGATCGGCACGATGTGGCGGGGCTCGGTGACATTCGAGACGCCGATGCTGTTCACGGTCGGCTTCCTGGTCACATTCCTGTTCGGTGGCCTGACCGGCATTATCTTGTCGGCGCCTCCGCTCGACTTCCACGTCTCCGACAGCTACTTCGTGGTGGCGCACTTCCACTACGTGGTGTTCGGCACGGTCGTCTTCGCGATGTTCGCGGGCTTCTACTTCTGGTGGCCGAAGATGACTGGCAAGAAGCTCAACGAGCGGCTCGGCAAGGTGCACTTCTGGCTGCTCTTCGTCGGCTTCCACACGACGTTCCTGATCCAGCACTGGCTCGGCGTGATGGGTATGCCGCGACGCATCGCCGACTACTCGGCGGCCGACGGGTTCACCACGTACAACATGATCTCGTCGATCGGCGCCTTCGTGCTGGGGGTGTCCACGCTGCCCTACCTGTGGAACGTCTACTGGACCGCGAGGCACGCGCCGCTGGTCGAGGTCGACGACCCGTGGGG
>JBBQWS010000025.1:0-43955 GCA_038210415.1 Actinomycetes bacterium | reverse complement strand
GACGCCATGGCGCTGAAGGGGATGTGATGACACCCAACTCGAACCCCGAGTTCGACCGGCACGCCGCGGAGCAGCTGCTCCGGGGCGAGCCCGCCGGCCCCGCGGAGCTGCGTTGGGTGCTGGGAGCAGCGGGCGCGCCGGGCCACCCCGGCGAGCTCGGCGGAGAGGCGTCCGCGCTGCGGGCGTTCAACCGGGCCCGGCTCGACCTTCCCCAACAACCCAGGAGACGACGCATGATCAAGCTCGCCCTCACCCAGATGGTGGTCGCCAAGGCCTTCACGGCTACCGCCGCGGCGGCCGCCGTCGGCACCGTCGCGGTCGGCGTGGCCACCGGGGTCGTACCGATGCCGGGCGATACGCAGCCCGTCGCCGACCCCTCGTCCTCGATCTCAGCCAGCATCGACCCGTCCGAGTCGGTCACGCCGGAGCCGTCCGAGTCAGCCGAGCCCAGCGAGTCCGCCGAACCCACGCCGTCCGAGCACCCCTCGACACGGCCGACCGACCTGCCAAAGGTGCCGTCGCTCAAGGGCCTGTGCGTGGCGATCTTCCACGGGGAGGGCGGCGAGCACGGCAAGAAGCTGCTGGCCCCGCCGTTCGTGGCACTGGTCACCGCGGCGGGTGGCGTCGACAACGTCCCGGCCTTCTGTACTGCGCTCGTCGGCCCGCCTGAGGCCAAGCACTCCGAGAGCCCTGAGCCCTCGGAGACCCCCGAGCCGGAGCACTCCGACAACCCCTCCGACGACCAGGCCGACCACAAGGGCGGCGACCACGCAGGCCAGAGCGGCCAGGGTGGCCAGGGCGGTGGCGGCGACCACGGTTCGAGCAACCACTAGCCCGCAGAGCGAGACCTCCAGGCGCTGGGCGAAGCGCCAGGTCAGCCGCGGCGGTCACCTCTCGAGGTGGCCGCCGCGTTCTGCTGGGCCGCGCCCTGCCAGGCGGTACCCACCAGCACGAACGCGATCCCCAGACCGAACAGCCCGACCAGAGGCACGAGGACCTGCGCGCCCCAGAGCGCCGCGAGCACGGGCGCCCGGGTCGACCAGACTCCGGTGGTGTAGCGCGACAGCGCCCACGGCAGCACCACGAGCAGGACGAGCTGCAGCCCTGCCGCGACGACCATCCAGCGTCCGATGCGACGTACCACGACACCCCGCGGGCCGCCACTACCGGCCACGAGCAGGGCCAGGATGAACAGCGCCAGGGAGAAGCCTGCCAGCAACGGCCACAGGTGGTCGGCCACGCGTGCCTCCTGGTCCCACTGCGGCACGGCGTCCAGCGAGTAGCCCACCCCTAGCGGCGTCCCTCGCAGGTGCACCGTCGCCAGGTCCTTGGCGAGCGCCGGGTCGACCGTGCTCAGCGCCCGGTGCATCGCGGCGTCCACCGACTTCACGTCCAGCGGTCCGACCCGGTGGCTCGCAGCGGCAGCCAGCGCGGTCCGCAGCTTCGGGTCCCGCGACATCGCCGCCGTCACCAGGTCGGTCAACTGCGGGCTGAGCCCGGCGGCCTTGACCGAGAGCGAGTGCAGCTGGCTGAACAGCTGCTGCGAGGTGGTCTGCTGCACCTGCGCACTGTCGAGCAGCGCCTGGGCCACTGCAGCAGCCTTGCCCGGGACGAACAGGGTCGCCGACAGGTACCACGCAACCAGGGCGAGACTCGCGACCGTCATGCCGACCCGGTTGATCAGGTTGGCCGTGCCGCCGCGGACCGAGAGAAGCATGCCAGCACCCTGCCATGCGGCAGGCTGAGGGCATGGGCCGACAGCGAGCCGGCGGACCTGCCGCCCTCACCTTGACCGGAGAGCGAACCCTCCCCGGGATCTGGCACGAGAACTACTGGTTCCGACGGCACGAGGTCGCCTACCGCTGGCTCGCCAACCGAGTGGTCGGCCGGGTGCTCGAGGCGGGCTGCGGCGAAGGGTACGGCGCGCACGCACTCGCGTCCGCCGGTGCCCGACGGGTCGTCGCAGTCGACTACGACCCGGCGGCGGCAGGGCACGTGCGCGTGACCTACCCGGCGATCAGCATCGTGCGCGGCAACCTGGTGGCGCTCCCGCTGGCGTCCGGCTCGTTCGACGCCGTGGTCAGCCTGCAGACGATCGAGCACCTGTGGGACCAGCCGCGTTTCGTCGCGGAGTGCGCCCGCGTGCTCCGGCCTGGCGGCCTGATCGCGGTGAGCACGCCGAACCGGCTGACCTTCTCGCCGGGCGTCGGCCGCGGCGAGAAGCCGCTGAACCCGTTCCATGTCAACGAGCTCGACCAGGGGGAGCTGGTCGACCTGATCGGCGCGCACCTCCGGGTGGAGGCCGTGCTCGGGGTGGGCCACGGAGCGCGGATCCGCTCGTGGGAGCACACCCACGGGTCACTCGTCGCCGCCCAGCTCGCGGCGCCGTTCGACGAGTGGCCGACGCCGCTACGCGACTTCGTCGCTGACCTGCGGGCCGACGACTTCACGGTGAGCGGCGGCGACGTCGACGCGAGCCTGGACCTGCTCGTGGTCGGGCGCGCATGACCGCCCCGGTCGGCACCTGTTGCATCGTGCTGCACTCGCACCTGCCGTGGCTCGCGCACCACGGGTCGTGGCCGGTGGGCGAGGAGTGGCTGTACCAGTCGTGGGCGGCTTCTTACCTGCCCGTGGTGGAGGTGCTCGAGCGGCTGGCCGCGCAGGGCCGGCGCGAGCTGGTGACCCTGGGGCTGAGCCCGGTGCTCGCGGCCCAGCTCGACGACCCGTACTGCCTGCGCGAGTTCCACACCTGGCTCGGGTTCTGGCAGGTGCGCGCGCAGGGCCTGGCCGGTGCCGGGCCCGGCCCGGACGAGTTCCGCCAGGCGACAGCGGCGCTGTCCGCATTCGACCGGACCTGGCAGAACGGTGGCTCGCCGGTGCTGCGGCGGCTGTCGGACAGCGGGGCGGTCGAGCTGCTCGGCGGCCCGGCGACGCACCCGTTCCAGCCGCTGCTCGACGACCGCGTGGCGCGGTTCGCCCTGCGTACCGGTCTCGACGACGCTGCGGTCCGCACCGGAACCCGGCCGGAGGGGATCTGGGCGCCGGAGTGCGGGTACCGACCCGGGCTCGAGGAGCTCTACTCCGCGGCGGGGGTGCGGCGGTTCGTCGTCGACGGGCCGACGCTGCTGCGCGCCGGGCGCAGCACCGCGGACGCCTGGACCGTGGGTTCCTCCGACGTCGTCGCGTACGCCCGGGACCTCGAGGTGACGTACCGGGTGTGGTCGCCCAGGAAGGGCTACCCCAGCGGCCCCTGGTACCGCGACTTCCACACGTACGACCACGACTCGGGGCTGCGGCCGGCCCGGGTCACCTCGACCCGGACCGCGCCGCAGGACAAGGCCGCCTACGAACCCGAGCGGGGCCGGGCAGCGGCCCTGGCTGACGCGGCGGACTTCGTCTCGGTGGTCCGCCGCCGGCTGGTCGAACTGGCCGCCGACCGTGACGGCCGGGCCGCCCTGGTCACCGTCGCCTTCGACACCGAGCTGTTCGGGCACTGGTGGCACGAGGGACCGGTCTTCCTGGAACAGGTGCTGCGGCTGCTGCCCGAGGCCGGCGTCCACGTGACGACGCTGGCGGGCGCCGCCCGGGCCGGGCACGTCGCGGGAGCGGTCGAGCTCTCTGCGGTATCGTGGGGCTCCGGCAAGGACTGGCGGGTCTGGGCCGGCGAGCAGGTGGCCGACCTGGTCGACGACGGCGACCGTCTGCAGAAGCGTCTGCTCGACCTGGTCGACGCCGAGCTCGGGCCAGGCCGTGGCGCCACCAGCCGGCGGCCGGACCTCGACCAGCTCGCGCGCGACGCGCTGCTCGCGCTGGCCAGCGACTGGGCGTTCATGGTCACCAAGGACTCCGCAGCGGGCTACGCCCGGGACCGCGCCGCGGGGCACCAGGCTGCGTTCGTCGCGCTGGCCCGAGCCATCGAGGCCGGCCGGGGTGCACAGGCGTCTGCCGAGCAGCGTCGCACCGACGGGCCGTTCGCCCAGCTGGACGCCCGGCTGCTCTAGCGCGAGTCCTCCTACCGACCGGTAGCGTCTGGGCCGTGCGGATCCTGCAGCTGTCCTGGGAATATCCCCCGCTGGTCTACGGCGGACTCGGCCGGCATGTCCACGCCATCGCCGAGGCACAGGCGGCCGCTGGACACGAGGTCACCGTGCTCACCCAGCACCTCGACGGCACCGCGTGCGACGAGGTGGTGAACGGGGTCCGGGTGGTCCGGGTGCCGTACGACCCGCCGCTCATCCCCCGCGACGACCTGCTGGCCTGGGTGAGTGGGCTGAACCACCCGATCGCGCGGGCAGGGCTTCGGCTGGCCGACGAGCTGCGGCCTCAGGTCGTCCACGCGCACGACTGGCTGATGTGCCAGGCCGGTACGACGCTGAAGGAAGCGCTCGACCTGCCCCTCGTGGCGACCGTCCACGCGACCGAGGCGGGTCGGCACCAGGGTTGGCTGCCCGGGCCGCTCAACAAGGCGATCCACACCACCGAGTGGTGGCTGACGTTCGAGGCCCGCCGCGTCATCACCTGCTCGCAGCACATGCGAGCCGAGGTCGTGCGGCTCTTCGACCTCCCCCCGGACAAGGTCGACGTCGTGCCGGGGGGCATCGACCTGGACCGCTGGTCGGTCTCGGCCGAACGCGTGCAGGCCGCCCGGACCCGGTACGCCGGCGCCGGGCCGCTGATCGTGTTCGCCGGTCGGCTGGAGTGGGAGAAGGGCGTGCACACCCTGCTGGATGCGCTGCCCCGGCTGCGGCGGCGGTTCTCCGGGCTCCAGCTCGTCGTGGCGGGCCAGGGCACGCACGCGGCCGAGCTGCGGGCTCTTGCCGTACGCCGCCGGCTCGGGCGTTCAGTTGCGTGGGCCGGCTTCCTGGCCGAGGACGACCTGGCGGCGCTCGCAGCCGCCGCCGACTGCGCCCTGGTGCCGTCGATCTACGAGCCGTTCGGGCTGGTGGCTCTGGAGGCGGCAGCGGCGGGCACCCCGCTGGTCGTCGGCGACACCGGCGGGCTGCGCGAGTTCGTCGAGCACGGCGTCACCGGGCTCCGCTTCACCCCGGGAGACGTGCCCGGCCTTGCCGACGCCGTCACAGCGGTGCTGTCGGACGAGCTGCTCGCACGTCGGATGGCCCGCGCCGCCCGCACCGCTGTGCACCGCGACTACACCTGGAGCGCGATCGCAGCCCGCACCGTCTCGATCTACGAGCAGGCAGCCCGCGAGGAATGGGCGCTGCAGGCTGGTCTGGCGGCTCGGGCCGAGCGCCCGCTGCGGGTCGTCGTGCGCGACGGCAACCTGTTCACCGGGCTGCTCTCGTAGCCGCCGCAGCCGACCAGCGGCGCCGGCTCATCCGGTAGAGCACGTGCGGGCGCACCGGATGGCCGAGCGGCACGCGCGGGTGCTCGAACCCGGCGTCGGGGTCCGGCCGCATGCCGAGCCGCTCCATGACCCGGGCGGAACGCACGTTGCGAACCGCCGTCAACGACACGATCGAGTCGAGGCCCCGGTCTCGGTCGAAACCGAAGCCGAGGGCGGCGACGGCAGCCTCGGTGGCGTACCCGTGCCCCCAGGCGGACGGCGTGAGCGACCAGCCCACCTCGACGGCCGGGGCGAAGGACGCCTCGAAGGTCACCGCGGCCAGGCCGACGTACCCGACGAACGGCGCGCCACCGACCTGCTCGACGGCCCATAGCCCGTACCCGCGATCGCGCCACGACGCCCGCATGGCGTCGACCATGGCGTCCGCAGCGGCACGGTCGGCGAGCCGAGGGTAGTGCTCCATCACGACCGGGTCGGCCCTCATCACGGCGAACGGCTCGCGGTCGCTCTCGCGCCACCCGCGCAGCAGCAACCTGGACGTACGGAGCTCTGGCACGGCGTCGGGGCCGTGCGACATCGTCAGCCGCGCAGGGCGAGCAGCTGGTCGAGGTGCATGGCCACGTGCCGAGTGGCGTTGATCTCCACGAAGGTGCCGAGCTGGTGCGGTCCTTCGACGACGATGTCACCGGCGTGCAGGACGGTGACTGGCACGAGCTGGTCCCGCTGCTCCGGCGTGAGGGCGACGAAGGCCGTCTCGAGCTCGTGCGCCGACGCGACCACGCGGTCGGCCAGCGCCTCGAGCGAGCCGACCCGGACGGCGTACTCGGTCAGGACGTCCGGGTCGACCGCAGACTCGTTGGAGTACGCGGGGGCCTCGCCCTGCCCGACCCGGGTGACGACGTCCGTCCAGCACTCGTTGTTGAGCACCAGGTGAGCGGCCACCTGCTCGGCCGTCCAGCCCTGTGCAGGCTCGGCGAACCGGTCGTCGCGCAGCGAGTCGGCGATCGGGCCGAACGCCCGTGCCAGCCCCACGCCGTCGAACCCGTCCACGAGGTCAGGCGTCCCTGCGCTGCAGCAGCACACCTGCCACCGCCAGGATCACGACCCAGTAGGCCGTGAAGACGGCGTAGCCGGCCCAGGGACTGAGCACGTTGTCGGGCTGGGTGACGAACACGATCTGCTGGCCGGCGTTGCTCGTGAAGTACTTCTGGATCGCCTTCCCCCAGTCGCCCGGCAGCAGCTGGGTGAACGGCGGGACGATCAGCAGCAGCGCCACCGCGAGCGTGATGGCCGCAGGCGTGTGCCGGAGCAGCGCCCCCAGGGCGAACCCGAACATGGCACTGCCCAGCAGGTAGAGCCCGCCACCGAGCACGGCCCGCAGGACCCCCGGCTCGGACAGCGTGGTGTCGAGATCAGCCTTGGCGAGGAAGGCCTGCCCCGCGAAGAACGCCACGAACGACACCACGGTGCCGACCACCCACGCCACCACGGCGAGCACGATCGCCTTGGCCGCGAGCAGCCGCAACCGGTTCGGGACGGCGGTGAGGCTGGTGCGGATCCCGCCGGTGGAGTACTCCGAGGTGATGATCATGGCCCCGAGCACAGCCACGGCCAGCTGCCCGAACACGATGCCGGTCAGGCTCGTACCGGTCGAGTCGAACGACGCGCGCTGATCTGCAGGCATCTGCTGGAACGACGTCTCGGTGCCCCAGGAGATCAGCACGCCGAAGCCGATCACCAGCAGGGCCAGGATGATCAACGTCCACATCGTCGAGCGGACGGACCACAGCTTGGTCCACTCAGACCGCAGGACGTGCACCATCGTCGTCCTGCTCCGGGCTCCGGCCGGCTGCGCACCTGGCCCGACGACTGCGGTCTGGCTGGCCATGGTCACTCCCCTGCTTCGACGGAGTCGAACGCTTCGGTGTGGTACTCGACGCTGTCCTTGGTGAGCTCCATGAACGCCTCCTCGAGCGAGGCCTTCTCCTCGTACAGCTCGTGGATGGTGAGGTGCTGTTCCGCGGCCAGGTCACCCACCTGTGCGCACTCGATTCCGGCGACCTGCAGGTAGCCGTCGAGCGGCGTCACCGCGAACCCCTTGCCGACCAGCAGCCGGGCGAGGTCGTCCGACTGCGGCGACCTGACCCGGATGGTATTGGTGGAGCTGTTCTCGATGAACTCGGCGGTGCTGAGGTCGGCCATCAGCTTGCCTCGACCGATGACGATCAGATGGTCGGCGGTCAGCGCCATCTCGCTCATCAGGTGGCTCGACACGAAGACCGTGCGACCCTGCCCGGCGAGGTAGCGCATGAAGTTACGGATCCACTGGATGCCCTCGGGGTCGAGCCCGTTCACCGGCTCGTCGAACATGAGGACTTTGGGGTCGCCGAGCAGCGCACCCGCGATGCCTAGCCGCTGCGACATGCCGAGCGAGTAGCCCTTGACCCGCTTCTTCGCCACCGCCCCGATGCCGGTGAGCTCCAGCACCTCGTCGACCCGGCGGGCGGCCAGGCCGTTGCTCTGGGCCAGTGCCAGCAGGTGGCTGCGCGCCGTGCGGCCACCGTGGACGTCCTGGGCGTCCAGCAGCGACCCGACCTCCGACAACGGATCGGGCAGCGAGGCGTACGGCCGACCGTTGACCAGGGCGGAGCCCGAGTTGGGCCGGTCGAGTCCGAGGATCATGCGCATCGTCGTCGACTTGCCGGCGCCGTTCGGGCCGAGGAACCCCGTCACCAGGCCGGGCTGGACGGTGAACGACAGGTCGTCGACGGCGACCGTGTCGCCGAACCTCTTGGTCAGACTCCGTACCTCGATCACGACGCTTCCCTTCGCCTTGCGACGCGCTGCAAACGGTCTCGTCGTGACTCACCTTACCGAGCGGGTTGCCTGGCGCCCGCAGGCGCTTGGACTGCATCGCCACCTCGGGGTCCCAGGTGTCGTCGACGAAGTGGGTCAAGGGGAAGCTCCTGGTGCCGGCGGCCGGCCGGCCGCGCGAGCGGTCTTGGCCGCGATGTCCGCCAGAGCGGCCCGCCGGGCTGCGTCGGCGTCGTAGGCAGCCACCCGGTCCTTGATGACCTTCGCGGGCACGCCGCCCGCGATCGCCATCGGCGGGATGTCGCGATTGATCACGCTGTTCGCAGCCAGCACGGCCCCGTGCCCTACGGTCACCCCGCGCAGGACGGTCACCTTGGTCCCGACCCACACGTCCGGCCCGATCCGCACCGGCGTCTTGACGATGCCCTGGTCCTTGATCGGCACGTGGATGTCGGCGTACACGTGGTCGAAGTCGCAGACGTACACCCAGTCCGCCACGATCGTCGCGGCGCCGAACTCGATGTCGAGGTAGCAGTTGACCGTGTTGTCCTTGCCGAAGACGCACTTGTCGCCGATCCGCAGGTTGCCCTCGTGGCAGCGCAGGGAGTTGCCGTCACCGAGGTGCACCCAACGCCCCACGACGAGGCGTCCGTAGCCCTCGCGCGCCGAGAGCTCGACGTTCTTGCCCAGGAACACGAACCCCTCGGTGACCACGTGCCGGTTGCGCAGCCGCCAGACCAGGAACCGCCAGTAGCGCTTGAGGTACCACGGCGTCCACGCGCGATGACGCACGATCCAGCGCAGGCTCGCGACCGTGACGAAGCGGGCCTGTCGCGGATCCCGGCGGGGCGGACGAGCGGGCACCCCGGAACCGTAGCCCGTCCCGCAGCTGGACGGGCTACGGCTTGGTGCCGGTGACGCACACGTTGTAGAACAGCTCGTCGGGGACGACGCGTGAGAGCACCTTCTCGTCCAGGGCCGAGAGAGCCAGCCAGCCGCGGAAGGCGAACAGCGCCCAGCGGAACCCCAGCCGGTCCGGGTTCACGGCGTACTCGAACGTCCGCACCGGCCAGCCGAACCACGAGGCCGTCAGCTCCTCGGTGACGGTGCGCACGTCGATCGCGCCGGCCCGGACGGCGGTGCGGGCCAGCTGGTCCGGGTCGAACGTGCGGACGTCGACGACCCACTCGAGGCGGGCGGCGCGCGACGACGCCGCGAGGTCCTCATCCGACCGGGCCCAGCGATCGCGCAGCACAGGCAGCTGGCTGATCCGCGTGGTGGCCCACCAGGTCGCCCGGGACAGCCGCCTGGCCACGAAGTCGCCCTTCGCCGTCGGTTCCCCCGCGAAGACGAACCGCCCGCCTGGTTTGAGCACCCGGAGAACCTCCGAGAGCGCCAGCTCGATGTCGGGGATGTGGTGCAGCACCGCGTGTCCGACGACGAGGTCGAACGTGTCGTCGTCGTACGGGATCGATTCGGCGTCGGCCACCCGCCCCTCGACGGTGAACCCCAGACCCTCGGCGTTGAGTCGCGCCGCCTCGACCATGCCGGGCGAGATGTCGGTCACGTGCCCCTCGTCGAGGACGCCCGCCTGCTTGAGGTTGAGCAGGAAGAAGCCGGTGCCGCAGCCCAGCTCGAGCGCCTTCGCGTATGGCCAGCCCTCTCGCCCGGCGACGTGCACGAAGCGGTCGCGGGCGTAGTCGATGCACCGCTCGTCGTACGAGATGGACCACTTGGCGTCGTACGTCGACGCCTCCCAGTCGTGGTAAAGCACGTTGGCCAGCTTGGGATCCTGCCAGGCGGCCTCGATCTCGTCGACCGTCGGTTCAGCAGCCATCGCCCTCAGCCCCCACCGAACTCGGCCTTCCCCGGACCGTGCTCGACGAACGACGCCATGCCCACCGCGCGGTCGTTCGTCGCGAACAGGCCGGCGAACTGGATCCGCTCGATCTCCAGGCCGGTGGCGATGTCGACGTCCAGGCCGGAGTCGATCGCCTCCTTCGCGGCACGCAGCGCGTACGCGGGGCCGTTCGCGTAGCGGGCGACCAGGGTCTTGGCCTCGGTGTAGACGTCGTCGGGGGCGACCACCCGGTCGACCAGGCCGATCGCGAGCGCTTCGTCGGCGCCGACGAACCGGCCGGTGTAGATCAGGTCCTTCGCCCGGCTCGGCCCGATCAGCCGCGGCAGCCGCTGGGTGCCGCCCGCGCCGGGGATGAGGCCGAGCATGATCTCGGGCTGGCCGAGCTTGGCGTTGTCGCCGGCGACCCGGAAGTCGCAGGCGAGCGCGAGCTCGCAGCCGCCACCCAGGGCGTACCCGGTGATCGCTGCCACCGTGGGCTTGGGGATCTTGGCGACCGCGGTGAACGAGGACTGCAGCCGGCCACCGGCGTCGACGACGTCGGTGTACGACCAGCCCTGCATCTCCTTGACGTCGGCGCCGGCCGCGAAGACCTTCTCGCCGCCGTAGACGACGACCGCCCTGACGTCGCCCCGCTCGGTCGCCTCGTGGGCCGCCTCGCGGAGCTCCTCCTGGACCTGCCGTGACAGTGCGTTCATCGGCGGCCGGTCCAGCCGGATCGTGCCGATGCCATCCTCGACCTCAAGCCTGACCAGCTCACCCACGACCTGCTCCTCCACGACCTGCGCCAGCCCTGACTGCGGTAGCCCTGACTGCGGTAGTCCTGACTCCTCGGCCCGCGCAGCCTAACCCCCTCCGCCACAAGGGCCCCCTCATGCCGCTAGGCCGCCATTGCGCGCCACCCATCCGGCGGCGGTCAGCCACTGCGACGCGAGTCAGCGGCCAGCACCGCGGCAGCGGTCGCGAGCGGTTCTGGCTCCACCGGGACCACGATGACCTCCAAGCCGGCAGGGGGCCGCAGCGCGCCCAGTGCTCCGACGACGACAAGCCGTGTCAGATCGCTGTCCGCGATCGCCTCAAGGATCACGCCCGCCTGCGAGGCCACCGTCGAGGACCCGTCGACGAGCACCAACGTGTGGGCGCCCGCGAGCACCGCGGCGAGGAGCTCGGCATCATGCAGGTCCGTGACCGCGACCGGGACCCCACGTTCGAGGAACCACAAGCGGTCGGCGATGCTCGGCACGGTCGCCCGGACCTCGACCTCGGCGCCCAGGTCGAGCAGCGCGCTCACGACCGCGTGGCCCAGCTCGGTTGCGGCAGAGGCGACGACGACGGGCACCGGTCCAGCCTGCCAGCCGCAGCCCAATGCGGCAGGATGGTGTCCGATGAGCGACAGCGCGAAAGCCGATCCCACCCTGCCGTGGCCCGGACACTGGTTCCCGTTCGGGGCCACCCCGGACGACGAAGGGACCAACTTCGCCCTTTGGGCCGAAGGGGCTAACTCCGTCGAGCTGTGCCTGTTCGACGACGGTCCCGACGGTGTGCCGACCGAGACCCGCTTCCAGCTCACTGAACGCACCTACCACGTCTGGCACGGCTACCTGCCGGGTGTCGGGGCCGGGCAACGCTACGGCTACCGCGCCGACGGCCCGTGGGACCCCGAACGCGGCCAGCGGTTCAACGCGGCCAAGCTGCTGCTCGACCCCTACGCCCGGGCCCTCGACGGGCCGCTGGTGTACGAACCGGCCATCTTCGGGCACGAGGTGAGTCGCGACGACACCGTGATCGACCCCTGCGACTCGTCCCCGTACGTCCCGAAGTCCGTCGTCGTGCGCGACGGCTTCGACTGGGAGGACGACCGGCCGCCCAAGACGCCGTGGGGTGACACGACGATCTACGAGATGCACGTCCGCGGCTTCACCAAGCAGCACCCGGGCGTCCCCGAGGGCCTGCGCGGCACGTATGCCGGGCTGGCGCACCCGGCCGCCATCGAGCACCTCGTCAAGCTGGGGGTGACCGCGGTCGAGCTGCTGCCGGTGCACCACTTCGTCGACGAGGAGCACCTGGTCCGCTCGGGGCTCACCAACTACTGGGGCTACAACTCGATCGGCTACTTCGCGCCGCACGGGCCGTACTCCGCGGCCGGCACCCGCGGCGAACAGGTCGGCGAGTTCAAGTCCATGGTCAAGGCACTGCACGGGGCGGGACTCGAGGTGATCCTCGACGTGGTCTACAACCACACCGGCGAGGGCGGCGAGTCCGGACCGACCCTGGCCTTCCGCGGGCTGGGCAACAGCTCCTACTACCGCCTGGTCGGCGGCGGGCGCCGGTACGCCGACTACACCGGCACTGGCAACACCTTGAACGTCCGAGAGCCCCACGTACTGCAGCTGGTGATGGACTCGTTGCGCTACTGGGTCGAGGAGATGCACGTCGACGGTTTCCGCTTCGACCTGGCGTCGGCGCTGGCCCGGTCGATGCACGACGTCGACATGCTGAGCAGCTTCCTCACGACGATCCAGCAGGACCCGGTGCTCTCCAGGGTCAAGCTGATCGCCGAGCCCTGGGACATCGGCGAGGGTGGGTACCAGGTCGGTGAGTTCCCGCCGCTGTGGAGCGAGTGGAACGACAAATACCGCGACTCGATGCGTGACTTCTGGTGCGGCGCCGGTTCCGGGGTGCGTGAGCTCGGCTACCGCCTGTCCGGTTCGTCGGACCTGTACGGCGACGACGGCCGCCGGCCGTACTCGTCGATCAACTTCATCACCGCGCACGACGGCTTCACTTTGCGCGACCTGGTCTCGTACAACCGCAAGCACAACGAGGCCAACCAGGAGGACGGTCGCGACGGCACGGACTCCAACCGGAGCTGGAACCACGGGGTCGAGGGCGAGACGGACGACCTGGCGGTGCTCGCCGCCCGTCGTCGCTCGATCCGCAACCTGATGGCGACCTTGCTGCTCTCGACAGGGGTGCCGATGCTGATTGCCGGTGACGAGCTCGGTCGCACGCAGGGCGGCAACAACAACGCGTACTGCCAGGACAACCCGCTCTCGTGGCTGAGCTGGGACACCGAGGCCTGGCAGGACGACCTGCACGCGTGGGCCGCCCGGCTGCTCGCCCTGCGCCGCAAGCACCCGGTGCTCCGGCACCGGCACTTCCTGCAGGGTCAGCCGATCCGCGACGGCGGCCCCAAGGACCTCGCGTGGTTCCGTCCGGCGGGCGGAGAGCTAACCGATGACGACTGGTGGTCCCCCACCTTCTCGGCCGTGGGCATGTACCTGTCCGGCGAGGGTGTTCCCGGGCGGGGCCACGCCGGTGAGCGGTTGCTCGACGACTCCGTGCTGCTCACGATGAACGGGAGCATCGATCCGGCGACGTTCGTGTTGCCCACCCAGCCGTGGGCGAGCGGGTGGATCCGGGTGCTGGACACGTCGGACGACCGGCCGGCCGAACGCACCGCCGAGGAGGGAACGACCGCCGACCTGGCCGGCCGCTCCCTCGCGCTCTTCCGCGCCCTGCCCTAGCTGCTTGCCCTAGCGCAGGACGCCGTCGGTGATCCCGCTCGGAGCGTTCGGCACAGCCACGAGGTTCAACTCCGCGGTCGACGCGAGGTAGGCGCTGCGCGGGAGGATCCGCACGGTGAACCCGAACGAGCCGGCCCGGTCGAGCGCGACCGTGCCTTCGTACCGCCAGTGGCCCGCCTCGTAGGCCTGGGCCGGCTGCAGGACCGCGATCCGGGGCCGAACCAGCCGGTCGTCGCCGGTAGCGGGGCCGTAGACGAGCTGGACCTCGACGTCGTCGGAGCCCAGCTCACCGAGCGAGACGAACGCGCGCGTGGCGAGCTGCTCCCCCAGCTGGGGGGTGTCGCTGACCCCGGTCGTCTCGATGTGGTCGACCTGGACGGCCGGCCAGGCCTTGGCGACCTTGTGCTTCCAGTCGGCCAGCTCCTGGGCGAGCAGGTGCCCGGGACCGTCCAGGGTGCGGGCCGACCCGGCAGCGGGCCGGTACATCTGGCCTACGTAGTCGTGCAGCATGCGGCTGGCGAGGACCTGGGGGCCGAGCGAGCGCAGGGTGTGCCGCACCATGGCGATCCAGCGGGTGGGCAGGCCCTCGGCACCGGAACCGGCCGCACCTCGGTCGTAGAACCTGGGAGCGACCGCGTTCTCGATCAGGTCGTACAACGCCGCCGACTCGAGCGCGTCGCGGTGGTCGGGGTCTTCGATGCCGTCGGCGGTGGGGATCGCCCAGCCGTTCTCGCCGTCGTACATCTCGTCCCACCACCCGTCCAGGATCGACAGGTTGAGACACCCGTTGAGGGCAGCCTTCATGCCGGACGTGCCGCAAGCCTCGAGCGGGCGCAACGGGTTGTTCAGCCACACGTCGCAGCCGGGGTAGAGGTCAGCGGCCATCGCCATGTCGTAGTCGGGCAGGAAGACGATCCGGTGCCGCACGCCGGCCTGGTCGGCGAACTGGACGAGCTGCTGGATCAGCTTCTTGCCGCCGTCGTCGGCCGGGTGGGACTTGCCGGCGATCACGATCTGGACGGGTCGCTCGGGGTGGGTGAGCAGCGCGGTGAGCCGGGCGGGGTCATGCAGCATCAGGGTCAGCCGCTTGTACGAAGGCACCCGGCGGGCGAACCCGATGGTGAGGACCTCGGGGTCGAGGACGTCGTCGACCCAGCCGAGCTCGGCGGGGCTGGCGCCGCGGACCAGCCACGATGCGCGCAGGCGGCGCCGGGCCTCCACGACGAGGCGCTCGCGGAGCAACCGACGGACCGCCCAGATCTCGCCGTCGCCGATCTGCTCGAGCGACTGGAACGCCTGATCCTCCTCGATCAGCTCGCCGCCGAGCGCGTGCTGAGCCAGCGCGAGCACCTCGCGGGCCACCCAGGTAGGGGCGTGGACACCGTTGGTGATCGAGGCGATCGGCACCTCGTCCGTGTCGAACGCGGGCCACAGCCCGTTGAACATGCCGCGACTCACCACGCCGTGCAGCCTGGCGACGCCGTTGGCGCGCTGGGCCAGGCGCAGCCCCATGACGGCCATGTTGAACAGCCCAGGGTCGCCCCCTTCGTAGGTCTCGGCTCCCAGAGTGAGCACCCGGTCGATCGGGACGCCGGTCGCACCCACCTCGCCGCCGAAGTGCTGCTCGATCAGCTCGCGCGGGAACCGGTCGATGCCGGCCGGGACCGGCGTGTGGGTGGTGAAGACGGTGCCGGCCCGGACCGCCTCGAGGGCTGCGTCGAAGGTGAGCCCCTCGGCGGTCACGAGCTCGCGGATCCGCTCGACGCCCTGGAAGCCGGCGTGCCCCTCGTTGGTGTGGAAGACCTCGGGCTCGGGGGTCCCGGTGATCCGGCAGTACGCCCGGATCGCCCGCACGCCGCCGACGCCGAGCAGCAGTTCCTGGAGCAGCCGGTGCTCGCCGCCGCCGCCGTAGAGCCGGTCGGTGACGTCCCGCTCGGCCGGTGCGTTGTCCTCGATGTCGGAGTCGAGCAGCAGCAGGGGGACCCGGCCGACCTGGGCCTTCCACACCTGCGCGCTCAGGGTGCGCTGACCGGGCAGCACGATCGAGATCCGCAACGGGGTGCCGTCGGTCTCGAGCAGCAGGGTCAGCGGCAGGCCGTACGGGTCTGTCACGGGGTACGTCTCGAGCTGCCAGCCGGTCCCGGAGAGCGACTGCCGGAAGTAGCCCGCGCGGTAGAGCAGCCCGACGCCGAGGATCGGCACGCCGAGGTCGCTGGCGGCCTTGAGGTGGTCGCCCGCGAGGATGCCGAGGCCGCCGGAGTACTGCGGGAGGACCGCGGTGACGCCGTACTCGGGCGAGAAGTAGGCGATGGTCCGCGGGACCGCGCTGGCGTCGGCCGCGTGCGGGTCGACGGAGTCGGCCAGCCCCTGGTACCAGCGTGGCTCGGAGAGGTACCGCTTGAGGTGGTCATGGGCCGCGTGCAGCCGGGCGAGGAAGTCGTCGTCACGGCCGAGCTCGGCGAACCGTTCGGCTGAGACGGCACCGAGCAGTCGCATCGGGTCGTGCTCGACGGCGGCCCAGGTCTTCGGGTCGACCGAGGCGAACAGGTCGCGGGTCGGAGGGTGCCAGGACCAGCGCAGGTTCATCACCAGGTCGCTGAGCGGGGCCAGCGACTCGGGGAGCGCTGTACGGACGGTGAACCGGCGGATGGCACGCATGTGAGAACCCTAGTGACTCGTGTTTCGGCAACATGTCGCGCGGGCTACCCCCGACAGTGCAAGCGCTTGCAGGCATCATTCCATCCGGCTGCGTATCCGTACAGCGGCTCGGGCAGATAGGTTCGCGCCAATGAGTCCTCGTTCCGGTCGGATCCCCGTGGTCGACGTCCAGCCGACGGTCGACTGCGGCCGCTTCCCGGCCAAAGCGGTGGTGGGCGAGAAGTTCACCGTGTCCGCGACCGTGTTCCGCGAGGGCCACGACGCCGTCGCCGCCGCGGTCGTCCTCGCCCCGGTCGAGGCGCGCGGCGGACGCAGGAGCCGGGCCGGCGTGCCACCCAGGTTGCCGGTGCCGATGCGACTCGTCGACCCGGGGTTCGACCGGTGGGCCGCCGAGGTCACGCCCGACGCCGAGGGTGACTGGACGTTCCACGTCGAGGCCTGGGGCGACCCGGTCAGCACGTGGCAGCACGTGGCCGAGATCAAGGTTCCGGCCGGCCTCGACGTCGAGCTGGTGCTCGAGGAGGGGGCCAGGGTCCACGAGCGCGCCGCCAAGGGCGCACCCAAGGGCCCCGCCCGCGACCTGCTCGCCGGCGTCGTGAAAGCGCTGCGCGACCCGTCTCGCCCGCCGGAGGTTCGCCTGGAGGCCGCGCTGGCCTCGGACGTACGCGCGCTGCTCGTCCAGCACCCCGTTCGCGACCTGGTCACCCGGTCGGCCAAGCTGCCGGTCCAGGTCGACCGCGAGCGGGCCCTCTACGGCTCCTGGTACGAGTTCTTCCCCCGCTCGGAAGGGGCGATCCCGCCGCTCAGCGGCACGTTCGCGACGGCGGCGCACCGGCTCCCGGCTGTGGCGGCGATGGGGTTCGACGTCGTCTACCTGCCGCCCGTGCACCCCATCGGCCGCTCCTTCCGCAAAGGCCCCAACAACACCCTGACGCCGAGCGAGACCGACCCGGGGGTCCCGTGGGCGATCGGCTCGGCCGACGGCGGCCACGACGCGGTCCACCCCGAGCTCGGCACGATCGACGACTTCGACGCCTTCGTGGCCCGGGCCGGCGAGCTCGGCCTGGAGATCGCGCTCGACCTCGCGCTGCAGTGCTCCCCCGACCACCCCTGGGTCACCAGCCATCCCGAGTGGTTCACGACCCGGGCCGACGGCACCATCGCGTACGCCGAGAACCCGCCCAAGAAGTACCAGGACATCTACCCACTGAACTTCGACAACGACCCCGAGGGCATCTACGCCGAGGTGCTGCGGATCGTGCGGTTCTGGATGGCCCACGGCGTCCGGATCTTCCGGGTCGACAACCCGCACACCAAGCCGGTGTCGATGTGGGACCGGCTGTTCCAGGAGCTCCGGTCGACCGACCCGGACGTCCTCTTCCTGGCCGAGGCGTTCACCAGGCCGGCGATGATGACCGAGCTCGGCAAGGTCGGGTTCCACCAGTCGTACACCTACTTCACCTGGCGCAACACCAAGGACGAGCTCACCGAGTACTTCACCCAGCTTTCCCGGCGTACTGACGCGGTGATCCGGCCGAACGCGTTCGTGAACACTCCCGACATCCTCCCCGCGTACCTCCAGTACGGCGGACCGCCCGCCTTCAAGATCCGGGCGACGCTCGCCGCGACGCTGTCTCCCACGTGGGGGGTCTACTCGGGATTCGAGCTGTACGAGCACGTGGCGGTGCGCCCCGGCAGCGAGGAGTACCTCGACTCCGAGAAGTACCAGCTGCGACCGCGCGACTGGGCCGCCGCGGACGCCGGGGGGCACACTCTCGCGCCGTACCTCACGCTGCTCAACGAGATTCGGCGGGCGCACCCCGCGCTGCACCGGCTCCGCAACCTGACGTTCCACGGGACCGAGAGCGACACGATCATCGCGTACTCCAAGACGGTGCCCCGCGTGGACGGACCGGACGACACCGTCATCGTGGTCGTCAACCTCGACCCGCACGGCGCCCGCGAGACGGTGGTCAACCTCAACCTGCCAGCCTTGGGCATGGCCTGGTCCGAGACGGTCTCGGTCCACGACCTCGTGACGGGCAGCACCTACCTGTGGGGTCAGCGCAACTATGTCCGGCTGGACCCGTTCGTCGAGCCCGCGCACATCCTGCAGGTGCGCCGAGCCGCGCCATGACGGTCACGCCCGGCCACGCGATCCCCGACCCGTACGACGAACGCCAGGCCCGCGACCCGGAGTGGTACAAGCGGGCTGTGTTCTACGAGGTCCTCGTGGGCTCGTTCTTCGACACCACCGCCGACGGCAAGGGCGACCTGCCAGGGCTCTGCCAGAAGCTCGACTACCTGCAGTGGCTCGGCGTCGACTGCCTGTGGCTGCCGCCGATCTTCCCGTCCCCCCTGCGGGACGGCGGCTACGACGTCGCCGACTTCGTCGACGTCCGCGCCGACGCGGGAACCATCGGCGACTTCGTCCAGCTCGTCGACGACGCACACGCCCGCGGGCTGCGGGTGGTCATCGACTTCGTCATGAACCACACGTCCGACCAGCACGCTTGGTTTCAGGCGAGCCGCGCGGACCCCACCGGGCCGTACGGCGACTTCTACGTGTGGTCCGACACAGACGAGCTGTATGCCGACGCGCGGATCATCTTCGTCGACACCGAGACGTCGAACTGGACGTTCGACCCGGTGCGGCGACAGTACTTCTGGCACCGGTTCTTCAGCCACCAGCCGGACCTCAACTACGAGAACCCGGCGGTGCAGGAGGCGGTGCTCGGAGCGCTGCGGTTCTGGCTCGACCTCGGCATCGACGGGTTCCGGCTCGACGCCGTCCCCTACCTGTTCGAGGAGGACGGCACCAACTGCGAGAACCTCCCCAAGACGCACGAGTTCCTCAGACGGGTGCGCACCGAGGTCGACCGGCTCTACCCCAACCGGGTGCTGCTGGCCGAGGCGAACCAGTGGCCGGCCGACGTCGTCGACTACCTCGGCGACCCGGCAACCGGCGGCGACGAGTGCCACATGGCGTCCCACTTCCCGGTGATGCCTCGGCTGTTCATGGCGGTCCGGCGCGAGTCGCGCTACCCGATCTCGGAGATCATGGCAGCGACGCCGAAGATCCCCAGCCGTTGCCAGTGGGGCATCTTCCTGCGCAACCACGACGAGCTGACACTCGAGATGGTCAGCGACGAGGAACGCGACTACATGTACACCGAGTACGCGAAGGACCCGCGCATGCGGGCCAACATCGGCATCCGGCGCCGGCTGGCCACCCTGCTGGAGAACGACCGGCGCCAGATCGAGCTGTTCAACGGCCTGCTGCTCTCGCTGCCGGGCTCGCCGGTCCTCTACTACGGCGACGAGATCGGCATGGGCGACAACATCTGGCTGGGCGACCGTGACGGCGTGCGAACACCGATGCAGTGGACGCCCGACCGCAACGCCGGTTTCTCGACGGCCGAACCCGCCCGGCTGCTGCTGCCCGCGGTCGCCGACGCGGTCTACGGCTACCAGGTGACCAACGTCGAGGCCCAGCTCAAGAACACCGCCTCGCTCCTGCACTGGACCAAGCGGCTTCTGGAGGTACGCCGTCAGCACGCGGCGTTCGGGCTCGGCGACTTCGCGGACCTTGGCGGCAGCAACGCGAGCGTCTTCTCGTTCGCGCGGACGTGGGGCGACGACGTCGTCCTGTGCGTCAACAACCTGTCCCGTTCACCGCAGCCGGTCGAGCTCGACCTGCGCGCCTTTGAGGGTTCGCAGCCGGTCGAGATGCTGGGCGGCGTGCACTTCCCCCGGATCGGCGAGCTGCCATACCTCCTCACTCTGGGCGGACACGGCTTCTACTGGTTCCGGCTCCTGGCGGGCGCGTCATGACCGAGCTCACCGACTCGGTCGCCGAGTTCGTGGGCCGACAGCGCTGGTTCGCCGGCGGCGGCGGCGACGTTCGGGTCCTGGCGATGCACCGGCTGGCCACCCTGTCCACCGACCCGCTGGTCGAGGTGTTCCTCGTCGACGTCGTCTCGACACCGGACGAGACCCCGGCGACGTACCAGCTCATGGTCGAGACCACCGACGAGGGGGCACCGCGGCTGGACCATGTGCGGATCTCGCCCCGCGCCGACGAGCCGCTTCCCGACATCGGCACCCACCGCTACGACGCGCTGCACGACCGTGACGTCACCGGCCTGCTGCCGCGGCTGATCGCCGACGGCGCCCGGGTCGGCGACCTCACCTGCTACCGGGTCGAGGGCGCGCCCATCGACCTCGACCGGCCGTCGCTCGTCTTCACCGGCGAGCAGTCGAACACCTCGTTGGCGTATGGCGACTCGATGGTGCTCAAGGTGTACCGCCGGGTCGTGCCCGGGGTGAACCCCGACGTCGAGGTGCACGTGGCGCTGGCCCAGACCGGCTGCCCGCACGTCCCGCGTCCGCTCGGCTGGATCGACTCGCCGTACGGCGTGCTCGCCTTCCTGCAGGAGTACCTCAGCGGGGCGACCGAGGGCTGGGGCAGCGCCCAGGCAAGTGTCCGCGACCTGTTCGTCGAAGCCGACCTGCACCCGGCCGAGTGCGGCGGCGACTTCGCTCCCGACGCCGAACGGCTCGGGGCGACCACGGCCGAGGTCCACGCCGCGTTGCGCGAGGCTTTCGGGGTCGGCGAGCTTTCCCCTGCCGAGCTGAGCGGACGGATCGACCTGATGCGGCGGCGCCTGCGGGACGCCCTCGACGAGGTGCCGGCCCTGACGCCCCACGCCACGGCCCTGACCCGGGCGTACGACGACCTCGAGGCCCTCGGTGCGGACGGACGGCCCGTGCAGGTCCAGCGGGTGCACGGCGACTTCCACCTCGGCCAGACCCTGCGGACCCCGTCCGGCTGGAAGATCCTCGACTTCGAGGGTGAGCCCGCAACACCGGTCGCCGAACGGAGGGCGCTGGACACCCCGCTGCGCGACGTCGCGGGACTGCTGCGCTCGCTGGACTACGCCGCCCGCATCGTCCTGCTCGACCACCCGGACGACCCGCAGCTCGCGTACCGTGCCGCCGAATGGGTCGAGCACAACGCGGCCGCGTTCTGCTCGGGCTACGCCGCGGTCACCGGGCGCGACCCCCGGGCCGACGCCGTCCTGCTGCGCGCGCTGGAGACGGAGAAGGCCGTGTACGAAGTGGTGTACGAGTCGCGGATGCGCCCGACCTGGGTGGCGATCCCCATGGCTGCGATCGAGAGGTTGGCCCGATGACGTCCACCGCTGAGCTCGACCGACTCGTCGGCGGAGCCCACCACGACCCACACTCGCTGCTGGGCCCCCACCCTGGTCCCGCCGGCGTGACCTTCCGGGTGCTGCGGCCGTGGGCGGCCAACGTGACCGTCGTCGTCGGCGCCGACCGCTACCCGTTGACCCACGTCCACGAGGGCGTGTGGGAGGCGCTCGTACCGATCCCGGTGGTGCCCGACTACCGGGTCGAGGTCGACTACGGCGACGGCCCGCAGGTGCACGACGACCCGTACCGCTTCCTGCCGACGCTCGGCGAGCTCGACCAGCACCTCGTCGGGGAGGGCCGGCACGAGAAGCTCTGGACGGTGCTGGGGTCGCACCTGCACGTCTACCCGGGGATCGCGGGTGATGTGCACGGTACGTCGTTCGCGGTGTGGGCGCCGAACGCCCACGGGGTGCGCGTGGTCGGCGACTTCAACTACTGGGACGGCCGCGGGTACCCGATGCGGGTGCTCGGCTCTACCGGGGTGTGGGAGCTCTTCGTCCCCGACGTCGGCGTGGGCGCACGGTACAAGTTCGAGATCCTGGGTCGCGACAGCGTCTGGCGGCAGAAGGCCGACCCGATGGCCCGGGCCACCGAGTGCCCGCCGGCCACCGCATCGGTGGTCACCAAGGCGATGCACGAGTGGGACGACGCGGACTGGATGACCAAGCGGGCCACCACGAACCCGCATGTCGGCCCGATGAGCATCTACGAGGTGCACCTCGCCTCATGGCGGCAGGGGCTGTCCTACCGCCAGCTTGCCGACGAGCTGGTCGCCTACGTGAGCGAGGCCGGCTTCACCCACGTCGAGATGCTGCCGGTGGCCGAGCACCCGTTCGGCGGCTCGTGGGGCTACCAGGTCACGTCGTACTACGCGCCGACCGCTCGGTTCGGCACCCCCGACGACTTCCGCTACCTCGTCGACCGGCTGCACCAGGCCGGCATCGGCGTCATCGTCGACTGGGTGCCTGCGCACTTCCCGAAGGACGCCTGGGCGCTGGCCCGCTTCGACGGCACCGCGCTGTACGAGCACGCAGACCCGCGCCGCGGCGAGCAGCTCGACTGGGGGACCCTGGTCTTCGACTTCGGCCGGCGCGAGGTCCGCAACTTCCTCGTCGCGAACGCGTTGTACTGGCTGGAGGAGTTCCACGTCGACGGGCTGCGGGTCGACGCGGTGGCCTCGATGATCTACCTGGACTACTCCCGCGAGCCCGGCGAGTGGACCCCGAACGTGCACGGCGGCCGCGAGAACCTCGAGGCGGTGGCGCTGCTGCAGGAGGTCAACGCCACGGTCTACGGGCGCGTGCCCGGCGCCGTGATGATCGCTGAAGAGTCGACCGCGTGGCCGGGCGTGACCCAGCCCACCGACAGCGGCGGCCTGGGCTTCGGGCTGAAGTGGAACATGGGCTGGATGCACGACACGCTCGGCTACCTCGGGCACGACCCGGTGCACCGCGTCTACCACCACAACGAGCTGACGTTCGCCCTGGTCTACGCGTGGAGCGAGAACTACGTGCTGCCGCTCTCGCACGACGAGGTGGTGCACGGCAAGGGCTCGCTGCTGCGCAAGGTCCCCGGCGACAGGTGGCGCCAGCTCGCGACACTGCGGGCCTACTACGCATACCTGTGGGCGCACCCGGGCAAGCAGCTGCTGTTCATGGGCGGCGAGTTCGCCCAGGAGGCCGAGTGGTCCGAGAGCCGCAGCCTGGACTGGTGGCTGCTCGACAACGCCGACCACCGCGGCATGCTGTCGGTCGTGACCGACCTCAACCGGGTCTACCGCGAGACGCCGGCCATCTGGAGCCAGGACCACACACCCGCCGGCTTCGAATGGCTCAACGCCGACGACGCGGCTCACAACGTGTTCTCGTTCCTGCGCTGGGGTGCCGACGGCTCGGTGATCGCCTGCCTCACGAATTTCGCGGCGGTGCCGCACGACGGCTACCGGGTCGCGTTGCCGTTCGCCGGCCGTTGGGACGAGGTCATCAACACCGACGCCGAGACCTACAGCGGCAGCGGCATGGGCAACCTCGGGGCGGTCCACGCCGAGCCGCGCGAGTGGCGCGGACGCCCAGCGTCGGCGCGACTCGTGCTGCCGCCGCTGGCCACCCTCTGGCTGAGGTACGCCGGTCCCGAGTAGGGCCGAGAACAGCGCGGCCTAGAACAGCGCGGCCTAGAACAGCGCGTTCGCGAGAGCGGTGCGGCCCGAGATGACCCGCGGGTCCTCGTCGCCGAGCACCGCGAAGATGGCGACAAGGTGGTCGCGCGCCGTGGCCCGGTCGGCCCCGTCGGTGCGGCGGACGGTGTCGACGAGCCGCGTGACCGCATCCTCGACGAGCCCTCCGGCCACGTCGAGGTCGGCGGCCAGGCACTGCGCGGCCACATCATCGGGGTGCTCGGCCGCGGCGGCGCGGGCTGCGACCGGGTCGCTGTCGCGGGTGCGGAGCAGCAGCTCGACCCGGGCCAGCCCCACCTTGGCCTCCTCGTTGCCCGGCTGGGCGGCGACCAGGTTGCGGAACGCCTGGGCGGCGCCCGCGAGGTCGCCCGCGTCGAGGGCGTCCAGCGCGGCCTCCTCCATCGGGTCCAACGGCTGGGTCAGCACCTGCTCGGTGACGCCGTCGGGTCCGGGGGCCGAGCCGGCGGGAAACTCACCGGCCAGCTGTGCGACCTGGCCGAGGAAGCCGCGCAGGTCAGCCTCCGGCAGCGCACCCTGGAACCCGGGCACGAGCTGGCCCTGCCACACCACGAAGACCGTCGGGATGCTCTGCACCTGGAAGGCCTGACCGAGCCGGGGGTTCTTGTCGACGTCGACCGTCGCCAGCACCCACGCGCCCGCGGCTTCCGCCGCCAGCTTCTCCAGCAGGGGCGAGAGCTGCTTGCACGGCTCGCACCACTCGGCCCAGAAGTCGACGACGACAGGGGTGGTCATCGACCGGTCGATGATCTCGGCCTGGAAGTTGGCCTCGGTGGCCTCGATGACGACCGGCGGCACAGGCACGGGGCCACCCTCGGCCACGATCCGGGCCGCTTCGGCCTTGGCGGCTTCGGCGCGCTCGCGGGCGGCTCGCTGGGCGGCCAATGCGGCGAGATCGACGGCACCGTGGGTGTTGAACGACGAAGGCTGCATGTCCCCATTCTTGCCTATCGCAGGCCGTACGCTGCCCGGGTGGACTGGAGCCTGCGGGGGTGTGCGCGGCACGGCCACGTCACATACGTGCCGGACGAGCCCGAGCTTCGCGATCGGCTCCGGGCGAGCACCCCCGACGGTGAGGTGGCTTGGCGCTGTCTGCGCTGCGGAGCGTTCGCGCTGGGTGAGCCGGCTGCGCGGGGTCCGGCCGACCAGGCGCCGATCGTGCTGCGAGGCAAGGCCCTGCGCGAGGCCACGGTGCTGCGGCTGTTCGCGGTGGAGCGCTGGGCGCGGGCCCTGGTCCTCGCGCTGCTCGGCATCGCCGTCCTGCGGTTCCGCACGTCGGAGACGTCGCTGCGGGCGCTGTTCGAGCAGGCGGTGCCGGCAGCGAAGCCGCTCGCCGACTTGCTGAACATCGACCTCGGCGCCAGCCCAACCGTGGCCCGGATCCGCTCGTTGCTGGGCACCAACCCGAGCACGCTCACCTGGGTGGCCCTGGCGCTGTTCGCGTACGCGACGATCCAGGTCGCCGAGGGTGTGGGGCTGTGGTCACTCAAGCGGTGGGGCGAGTACCTCGCCGTCGTGGCCACCTCGATCTTCCTGCCCCTGGAGATCTACGAGCTCACCGAGAAGGTCACCTGGCTGCGGGTCACGGCCTTCGTGGTCAACCTCGCGCTCGTGGCGTATCTCGTGCTGTCCAAGCGGCTCTTCACCGCGCGCGGCGGCGCCGCCGCGTACCACCGCGAGCGGGCCGAGGACTCGCTGCTCGAGGTCGAGACGTCGGCGGTTCACTGACCGAACGGCTCGGTTCGCTCAGCCGTTCGGCCGGTCCTGCCCGGTTCGCCTTGTTCCTCACTCGGGGCTTCACTAGATTTCCTAGTAATCCACTTGGGTTACTAGGTAGGAGTTTCGATGTCACCCCGTGCCCGCCGGTTCGCGCGCCGACCGCTCGCGGCCGCAGCCGCGCTCGCCCTTGCCGCCCTCGGCCTGTCCGGCTGCAGCTCGACCAGCGCCTCCACCGGCACCAACGGCGGGGCGAGCCCGGTCGAGCTTCGGCTCGGCTACTTCCCCAACCTGACGCACGCCGCAGCCATCGCGGGGGTAGAGAAGGGCTTGTTCGCCGACGCCCTCGGCTCAAGCGCAACGCTCAAGACCACGACCTTCAA
The DNA here is from genome assembly GCA_038210415.1 of Actinomycetes bacterium. Lineage (GTDB taxonomy): Bacteria > Actinomycetota > Actinomycetes > Prado026 > Prado026 > JBBQWS01. Next base: position 18,286 of record JBBQWS010000025.1, on the reverse strand, counting down.
CGCCGGGCCGGCCGCCACCGAAGCGGTTTTCGCCGGGGCGATCGACGCCACGTTCATCGGCCCGAACCCGACCATCAACGCGTACGCGAAGTCCAAGGGTGCGGCAATCCGGGTCATCTCCGGCGCCACTGGCGGCGGGGCTGCCCTGGTGGTCCGCGAGGGAATCAACTCGCCGGCCGACCTCAAGGGCAAGAAGATCGCGACCCCGCAGCTCGGCAACACCCAGGACGTCGCCCTGCGCTACTGGCTGACGCAGCAGGGCCTGTCCGCGGACACCCAGGGCGGGGGCGACGTCTCGATCCTGCCGCAGGACAACGGGCAGAGCCTCACCGCCTTCGCAGCCGGCCAGATCGACGGCGCCTGGGTCCCGGAGCCGTACGCGACCCGGCTGGTCGCGGAGTCCAAGGGCAAGGTCCTCGTCGACGAGGCCACCCTGTGGCCCGAGGGCAAGTTCGTGACGACCAACCTGGTCGTGCGTACGGAGTACCTGACCGCCCACCCGGACGTCATCAAGAAGCTGCTCGAGGGTCTGGTCAAGTCGACCGACTACCTCAACGCCGACGCCGCGGTGGCCCAGACCACCGTCAACGACGGGCTGAAGAAGCTCACCGGCAAGTCGCTCAAGCCGGAGATCATCGCCGCCGCCTGGAAGAACCTCACCTTCACCGAGGACCCGTACCCCGCGGCGCTGCGCGAGTCGGCCAAGCACGCGATCGCAGTCGAGCTGCTCAAGGAGGTCGACCTGACCGGCTTGTACGACCTCGGCCCGCTGAACGAGGTCCTCAAGGCCGCTGGCAAGCCCGAGATCAAGGAGTCGTGATGACTGCACCCACGCTGACCGGGACGGCCGTGCGGATCAACGGCCTGACCAAGCGGCACGGGACGGGGCCGAGCTCGACGCTCGCCCTCGACCGGCTCGACCTGAGCGTCCAGCGGGGGGAGTTCGTCTGCCTGGTCGGCGCGTCCGGCTGCGGCAAGAGCACCCTGCTCTCGCTGCTGGCCGGGCTCACCCAGCCCACGTCCGGCACCGTGGAGCTGGCCACCGAGCGAAGCGCCCTGATGTTCCAGGACGCCACGCTGATGCCCTGGCTCACGGTCGGCGAGAACGTCGCCCTCGCGCTGCGGCTGCGCGGCGTCCCGCGGGCCGAGCGGGCGGACCACGTGGCCGACCTGCTGGGCCTGGTGCGGTTGGCCGGCCTGCAGAAGAAACGTCCGCACGAGCTGTCCGGCGGGATGCGCCAGCGCGTGTCGCTGGCCCGGATGCTCGCCCAGCAGGCTGACCTGGTGCTGATGGACGAACCATTCGGCGCGCTCGACGCGATGACCCGGGACGCCATGCACGACGAGCTCGAGCGGCTGTGGCTCGAGCACGACCTGACCGTCCTTTTCGTCACGCACAACGTCCGCGAGGCCGTACGCCTCGGGGACCGGGTGGTCCTGCTGTCGTCGTCCCCCGGACGGGTCAAGAGCGAGTACGCCATCGACCTGCCGCGCCCGCGCCGGATCGACTCCCACGAGGTCGCCGGCCACGCCGCCGCCCTCACCCACGAGCTGCGCGAGGAGGTTCGACGTCATGTCGGCTGACGTGGTCGAACGGGCTGAGGCGCCCGTCATCGAGATCCCCGCCCCCGCTGCGCGAGCCACCGAGGCAACGAGCCGGATCTGGGCCGCCACCTGGCCCAAGCTCGTGGCCGTCGCGATGGCGATCGGCATCTGGCAGCTCGTCGTGCTGTCAGGCTGGAAGCCGGTCTACGTCCTGCCCGGTCCGTTGGACGTGTGGTCCGAGCTCACGACGGAGATGGGCACACCGGAGTTCTGGTCGGCGCTGGCCACCACGATGCGGCGCGCGGTCACCGGCTTCGCCCTCGCAGTCGTCGTCGGCTCGGTCATCGGCATCGCCGTCGCCCGGATCAAGGTGCTGCGCGCCGGGGTCGGATCGCTGATCACCGGGCTGCAGACCATGCCGTCGATCGCGTGGTTCCCGCTCGCGATCCTGCTCTTCGGCCTGAGCGAGCAGGCGATCCTGTTCGTGGTCGTGCTCGGCGCCGCGCCGTCCGCCGCCAACGGGATCATCTCCGGCATCGACCACATCCAGCCCCAGCTCCTGCGGGTGGCGGGAACCCTGGGCGCGCACGGCTGGGGGCTCTACCGGCACATCGTCGTACCGGCGGCGCTCCCGTCCTACGTCTCCGGCCTGAAGCAGGGCTGGGCGTTCGCCTGGCGGAGCCTGATGGCCGGCGAGCTGCTCGTGATCATCGCGCAACGGCCGTCGCTCGGGGCCAACCTGTCGTACGCCCGTGAGACCGCCGACGCCCCCAGGCTGCTCGCCACGATGGTGGTCATCCTGATGCTCGGCATGGTCGTGGACGCGGTCTTCAGCGCAGCGGACGCGCGGATGCGTAGGCGTAGGGGCCTGCTGGTCGACCGGTGAAGCGGCAAGATGGCGGCATGCACATCTCCGCCAAGGCCGACTACGCGGTTCGGGCCCTCGTCGAGCTCACTGTCCTGTCTGCGGACGGCCCGCAGAACATCACGGTCGAGCGACTCGCGACCGCCCAGCGGCTGCCGGTGAAGTTCCTCGAGGCGATCTTCACCGAGCTCCGAAAAGAAGGCCTCGTGACCTCACGTCGGGGAGCCGACGGGGGCTACCGGTTAGCCAGGCCCGCGTCGTCGATCAGCGTGGCCGACGTCCTACGAGCCGTCGACGGACCGCTCGCCGCGGTCCGTGGACTCCGTCCCGAGGACACCGTCTACGACGGGGCGGCTGCACTGCTCCCGGCCGTGTGGATCGCGCTGCGCTCGGCGGTCCGGGGCGTGCTCGAAGGGGTCAGCCTGCAGGACCTCGTCGGCCAGGAGCTCCCCGCGAGCCTGCAGGCGCTGATCGCCGAGCCTTCGGCCTGGCAGCGCCGCTAGCGCCGGCGTCAGCTCGGCCGGAGAAACTGCGCAGGTCGGCGCCCCACCTGCCGACTGTGCCCACGAACGGCTGTTCCCTGACGGCCGTGCTGTGCCGGCGGAGGAGCGTGAGCTGAAGCCTTGGTAGTCCAGACGGATCGGTTCGCGCGGGAGCGCCAGGCCGCGGTCGAGCCCCTGTCCCCGACAGAGGCCGCCCGCTTGGCGCTGGTCGCCGTCCACACCGACCACGCAGTCGTGCTCGCCGACGCCCACGTGGTGATCGAGTGGGTGAACGACGCCTTCTGCGAGCTCACCGGCTACGCCCGCCACGAGGCGGTCGGCGTGACCCGGCTGAGCCTGTTCACCCACACCGTCTCCGCGACCGTGGTGGCCGCCCTCGGCGGCGTGCCGACGGACCAGCCCCAAGCCCTCGAGCTGCTCACCCGCTCGAAGCAGGGGCGGCCGTACTGGACGTACATCGAGGTTCGGCCGGTGCTCGACCACGGCGAGGTCGCCCAGCTGATCCTGCTGGAGAGCGACGTCTCGGCGACCCAGGTGGCGGAGCACCAGCTGCTCGAGGCGAGTCGTCGCGCAGAGCTGCTCGCTGCCGAGCTGTCGGCGGAGAAGAGCGTGCTGTCAGGGGTCATCTCGTCGATCCCGCACCTGGTGTTCTGGAAGGACCTCGGCGGCCGGTACCGCGGGGTCAACACGGCGTTCCTGTCGGCGCGCGGGTTCACCGACCCGGCCGAGGTGGTCGGGTCGACCGAGGCCGAGCTCGACTCCTCCGACGGGTCGGGATCCTTCGCGCAGGCGTTGCACGAGTTGGAGCTGGCCGCCCGCGACGGGGTCGCCGTCATCGACCACCACGTCAACGTCACCGACGCGGACGGCAGGACCCGGAGCCTGTTGCTCAGCGTGCTCCCCCAGCTCAGCCCCGACGGACACCTGGAGGGGGTGATCGGGGTGGGCGCCGACGTCACCCACGTCGCCGAGCTGGAGCGGGCGCTCGCCCAGGCCAACCGGCTGGAGTCGATCGGCCAGCTCGCGGCCGGCATCGCCCACGAGATCAACACCCCGGTGCAATTCGTCTCGGACAACGCGCGCTTCCTGGCCGACTCGTTCGGCGAGCTGCTGCCGGCGCTGCGTCACGTGGAGGCGATCCTGGCCGGGCCCGAACCCGAGCCCGGGGCCGACGCCGCGGACCGGCTCGGCCAGGTGCGGGCGGCGCTGGCCGGGGTCGACCTCGCCTTCCTGGTCGGTGAGATCCCCGCTGCCCTCTCGGAGTCGCAGGAAGGGCTCAGCCGGGTCACCCAGATCGTCCGGGCGATGAAGGACTTCTCGCACCCTGGCTCCGGCCGGGTCGAGACCGACGTCAACCGGGCAGTCGAGAGCACCGTGCAGGTCTCTCGCAACGAGTGGAAGTACATCGCCGAGCTCGAGCTCGACCTGGACCCGGCCGTCGGGCTCGTACCCTGCTACGAGGGCGAGCTCAAGCAGGTCGTGCTGAACATCATCGTCAACGCCGCGCACGCGATCACCGCCCGGCGCACCGCCACCGGCACCACCGAGCTCGGTCGGATCGCCCTGCGCAGCGAGCGCAGCGACGACGTCGTCCGGGTCTCGATCAGCGACGACGGGATCGGCATGGACGACGCGACCCGGCGCCGGATCTTCGACCCCTTCTTCACCACGAAGGAGGTCGGCAAGGGAACCGGCCAAGGCCTCAGCCTCGCCCACAGCATCATCGTCCAGAAGCACGGCGGCCAGATCGAGGTCGTGTCCGAACCAGGGCAAGGTTCGTGTTTCATCCTGGTGCTGCCCGCCCGCTGGGAGCACGTGAACCAGGCCGAAGCAGAGACCCATCGGCCATGACGACCTGCAGCGTGCTCTTCGTGGACGACGAGCCCAACATCCTCTCCGGCATCCGGCGGATGCTGCGTGGCCACGCAGCGGACTGGGAGGTCCACTACGCGGGAAGCGGCGCCGAGGCGCTGGCGATGCTCGAGACGACCCCGATCGACGTCATCGTGACCGACATGCGCATGCCCGGCATGGACGGCGCGCAGCTGCTCGCGGCGGTGCGCGCCCTGCACCCCTCGACCGCGCGGCTGATCCTGTCCGGCCAGTCCGACCGCGACTCGATCATCGCCGCCGTCGGGCCCACCCAGCAGTTCCTGACCAAGCCCTGCGAGCCCGAGCTGCTGGTCGGCGCGATCGCCCGCGTCGTGGGGGTGCGCGACCTCGTCCTGGACGAGCGGCTGCGCTCGATCCTGGGCGACATCGAGTCGTTGCCCAAGCCGCCGCAGATCCACGAGCAGATGATGGAGGTGGCCTCGCGCCCGAACTGCGGGCTGTCCGAGGTCGTCGCCGTCGTCGAGAGCGACCTGTCGCTGTGCGCCGACATCCTCAAGCTCGTCAACTCAGCCTTCTTCGGGCTGTCGTCCCGGATCGAGAGCATCGACCGTGCGGCGAGCCTGCTCGGCCTCGACACCATCCACGCCCTCGCGATCAGCGGCAAGGTCTTCGGTGGCGGCGCCCCCGTGCCCCGCAACCTCGACCTCACGCTGCTGCGCAACAACAGCATGCGCATCGCAGGCATGGCCCGGACCATCGCGACGAAGGAGGGCTGGCCGCGCGAGACCGTCAGCCAGACCTTCATCACGGCGCTGCTCCGCGACCTCGGGCTGCTCGTCCTCGCCGGCAACGACCCCGAGGGGTACGACCTGGTCCGCCGGGTGCCGCCGGAGGACATCTGGGCGGTCAGCCAGGCCGAGCTTGCCTCGTTCGGGTGCACCGTGCCGGAAGCCAGCGCGTACCTGCTCGGGCTGTGGGGCTTCGCCGAGCCGGTGATCCAGGCGGTCGCCTGCCAGCCAGCCCAGATCTCCGGCCCGCCGGTCAGTCCCGTGGCACACGCGGTCGGCTTCGCGCACCGCCGGCTGCACCAGCGCGTGGTCGAGGCCGAGCCGGACCCGCAGTCCTGGCTGGACCCGATCCGCACTTCCCGCTGGAACACCCTGTGCGCGGAGCTCGAGGAGTCGGTGAACGAGTCGACCTGACCGGCGAGCCGGTCGTACCTGCCGTCGTCAGACCAGAACCGAGATCGGCTCGACCACCCCGACCGTGCCCGCGAAGTGCCGCAGCCGCACCGCGAGCGTCTCGGTCACCGGGTCGCCGGCACGCAGCAGCGTGGTGCCGTTGCCGGCGAGGACGTCCTGGTTGAGCACCATCCCGGCGGTCAGCCCCCCGACCTTCACCTGGCGGATCACCCGCCCCACATCGAGCTGGGTCGCAGCCGCGATCAGGGCCTCCACGACCGGCTCCGGGAACTTCGCAGTGGCGACGAGCTCGTGCGCCACCTTTGCCGGAGTGAGGCCACCCTCCACCCCGGCGATGAACGCGGTGATGGCCGCGAAGACGAGCTCGCCCGGATAGCCGTGGCGGGCCATCTCGGCCGCGGTGGTCCCGGTGTCCGGGCGTTGTGCGTCGGCGAGCGTGGTCGCCTGGTCACCGACCCAGGCGGACACGCGTTCCAGCCGCGGGATGCGGCTCAGCATCGCCCGGCCCAGCTTGGGGTGGCCGCCGTACATCTGCCAGGACCGCGACGACAGGCTCCGGCCGGTGGCGACCGACGCGAGGACCTCCTCGGGTACCCCGACGCAGCCGACCTGACTGACCATGGACGCGAGCCGGAACTCCCAGCGGTCGCCCACCGGGACGTGGTCGACCAGCGCCTCCGCCAGGACCCGGACCCGTGCGGTGCGCCGGAACGCCAGCGGGCTGGCGGTCGCGATCAGCTCGGTCAGCACCTCGACGGCGCCGTTGAGGGTCTGCTCGAGCAGCTCGTGCTCCGAGGTCACCAGCTGGTGCTGCCGGAGCCCGTCCTCCACGGCCCGGACGAGGTCGTCGGTGTCGCACGGCTTGGTGAGGAACCGGAAGAGGCTGCCCTCGTTGACCGCGGAGATCGTCGACGCTAGGTCCGCCTGCCCGCTGAGGACGAGCTCGACGAGGTTCGGGTCGAGCTGGTGCGCCCGGGCGAGCAGGACGGCGCCGCCCATGCCGGGCATGTTCATGTCCGACACGAGGACGGCGTACGGCTGGCCGTCACGCAGGGCGTCGCCCAGCAGGTCCAGGGCCGCCAGGCCCGACGACGCGGTCACCAGCTCAAACCGGCCGTGCAGGTTCCGGCGGGCAGCATCGAGGATCCGCTGCTCGTCGTCGACCATCAGGACGCGCCGGTTCACGCCCCTCTTATCGTCCGGCCGGACCGGTTTCGTCAGGAGAACTGACCCCGGCGATCAACCGGTCGGCGGCGGTGTACGGGTCCAGCCGGCCGGTGGCGACCTGGTCGGCCAGGTCGCCAGGCCGCAGCCCCTGGCGCAAGCCGTCCATCCGGGCCCGGAGCGAGGTGAGCGCGATGGCCTGGATCTCGGCCTCGGCCCTGGCCCGCCGCCGGACCGCCAGCTGCCCGCTGGACTCCAGCCACGCCCGGTGCTCGTCCAGCGCAGCGACGACCTCGGCCAGACCCTCACCGCGGGAGGCGACGGTCTTCAGGATCGGGGGGGTCCACGCCGAGGACCCGTCGCGGTGCCCGAGGCTGAGCATGTACCGCAGCTCACGCACGGTGATGTCGGCGCCCTCGCGGTCGGCCTTGTTGACGACGTAGACGTCGCCGATCTCCAGGATCCCGGCCTTGGCCGCCTGCACGCCGTCGCCCATGCCGGGGGCCAGCAGCACGACGACGGTGTCGGCAGTGCCGGCGACCTCGACCTCCGACTGCCCGACCCCCACCGTCTCGATCAGGACGACGTCGGAGCCGGTTGCGTCCAGCACCCGCAGCGCCTGGGGGGTCGCCCAGGCGAGCCCGCCGAGGTGCCCCCGGGAGGCCATCGACCGGATGAAGACCCCCTGGTCCAGAGCGTGCTCCTGCATCCGGACCCGGTCGCCGAGCAGCGCACCCCCGGAGAACGGCGACGACGGGTCGACCGCCAGGACCCCGACCCGCTCGCCGCGGGCCCGGTACGCCGCCACGAGAGCCGACGTTGTGGTGGACTTGCCCACCCCCGGCGAACCCGTCAGGCCGACCACGCGGGCCCGCCCGACGTGCGGCGCCAGCTCGGCCATGATCTCGCGCAGCTGGTCGGAGCCGTCCTCGACCAGCGAGATCAGCCGCGCGACGGCCCGGGCGTCTCCGGCCCGGGCCCGACCGACGAGGTCGGACGTGCTGGCAGCTCGCGGCACCTGCGCCCCGGCTACCGGGCCGCGGTCGGGACGTGGAGGATCAGCGCGTCCCCCTGCCCGCCGCCACCGCACAGCGCAGCCGCACCGGTGCCCCCACCTCGGCGCTGAAGCTCGAGCGCGAGCGACAGGACCAGCCTGGCCCCCGACATGCCGATCGGGTGGCCGAGCGCGAGCGCCCCGCCGTTGACGTTCACCTGGTCGTCGCTGAGCCCGAGCGCCCGCTGCGACACGATGCCCACGGCGGCGAACGCCTCGTTGATCTCGACCAGGTCAAGGTCGCTGACGGTCTTGCCTTCCTTGGCGAGGGCGGCCCGGATCGCGTTGGCCGGCTGCTCCTGGAGGGAGGCATCCGGGCCGGCGACGACGCCGTGCGCACCGATCTCGGCCAGCCAGGTCAGCCCGAGCTCCTCTGCCTTGGCCATGCTCATGACGACGACCGCGGCCGCGCCGTCGGAGATCTGCGACGAGGAGCCGGCGGTGATGGTGCCGTCCTTGGCGAACGCCGGCCGCAACTTTCCGAGCGACTCGGTGGTGGTGTCGGGGCGGATCCCCTCGTCGGAGGCGAACGACAGTGACTCCCCGCCGCGCTGCGGGATGTCGATCGGCACGATCTCAGCCTCGAACACGCCGTTCTTCGCGGCAACCGCAGCCCGTTGGTGCGACTGGGCGGCGAACGCGTCCTGCTCCTCGCGGGTCAGGTCGTAGCGCGCGTTGTACCGCTCGGTCGAGACGCCCATCGCGACCTGGTCGAACGCACAGAACAGGCCGTCGTACGCCATCGAGTCGACCATCGTGGTGTCGCCGTACTTGAAGCCCTCGCGAGACTTGGGCAGCAGGTGCGGGGCGTTGGTCATCGACTCCATACCGCCGGCCACGACGATCTCGAACTCCCCGGCCCGGATCAGCTGGTCGGCCAGGGCGATGGCGTCGAGGCCGGACAAGCAGACCTTGTTGACGGTCAGCGCCGGCACGGTCATCGGGATTCCGCCCTTGACGGCGGCCTGCCGGGCCGTGATCTGGCCGGCGCCCGCCTGCAGCACCTGACCCATGATCACGTAGTCCACCTGGTCGGGGGCGACGTGGGCCCGGTCGAGAGCGGCCGCGATGGCGATGCCGCCGAGGTCGGCAGCGGTGTAACCCTTGAGCGAGCCGAGCAGCCGTCCCATGGGGGTACGGGCGCCAGCCACAATGACGGTTCCAGCCATAATCGGGCCTCCAGTGTCACACCGAGATCGTCGGGTGACACGATAGCGAGACAACCGAGTGCTCCGGACCGCGGGATGGAACGAGGACGTCATGTTCACCAAGATCGACCACGTGGGGATCGCCGTCGCCGACCTGGACGTCGCGATCTCCTTCTACGAGCAGACCTTCGGGCTGACCTGCGTCCACGTCGAGACCAACGAGGCACAGGGGGTCCGCGAGGCCATGCTCTCCTTCGGCGAGTCCGGCGACCTGCTCCAGCTGCTCGCCCCGCTGACCCCCGAGTCGGCCATCGCCAAGTTCCTCGACCGCAACGGCCCCGGGATCCAGCAGCTCGCCTGCACGGTCGACGACGTCGCCGAGGTGTCGGCCGAGCTGCGGGCCAAGGGGCTGCGACTGCTGTACGACCAGCCGCGACGCGGCACCGCCGGGTCCCTGATCAACTTCGTCCACCCCAAGGACGCCGGCGGGGTGCTGATCGAGCTCGTCCAGGCTGCGCCCGCTACGGTCTCGGCATGACGCGACCATCCCGTGCCCTGGAGGCCGACGTGCAGCCGATCCTCGACGCGATCCTGTCCGGCACGACCACGCCTGAGGTGTTCGGTGCGCTGCCGGTGCCGCAGACGTACACGGCCGTGACGGTGCACAAGGACGAGCAGACGATGTTCGCCGGGCTCGCCAGCCGCGACAAGGACCCGCGCCGCTCGCTGCACGTCGAGCAGGTGGCGACCCCCGAGGTGGGCCCGGGCGAAGCCCTGATCGCGGTCATGGCCAGCTCGATCAACTACAACACCGTCTGGTCGTCGATCTTCGAGCCGGTGTCGACGTTCGGGTTCCTCGAGAAGTACGGCCGCACCTCGCCACTGGCGAAGCGGCACGACCTGCCGTACCACGTCGTCGGCTCCGACCTGTCCGGCGTGGTCCTGCGCACCGGGCCGGGCGTCCACGTCTGGCAGCCGGGCGACAAGATCGTGGCGCACTGCCTGTCGGTCGAGCTCGAGTCACCGCTGGGTCACAACGACACGATGCTCGACCCGGAGCAGCGGATCTGGGGGTTCGAGACGAACTTCGGCGGGCTGGCCCAGCTGGCCCTCGTCAAGGCCAACCAGCTGCTGCAGAAGCCGGCCCACCTCACCTGGGAGGAGGCTGCGGTGCCGGGCCTGGTCAACTCGACGGCGTACCGGCAGCTCGTCTCCCGCAACGGCGCGGGGATGAAGCAGGGCGACATCGTGCTGGTCTGGGGCGCCTCAGGCGGCCTCGGGTCGTACGCCACGCAGCTGGCGCTCGGTGGCGGCGCCACCCCGGTCTGCGTAGTGTCCAGCCCCGAGAAGGCCGAGATCTGTCAGCGGATGGGGGCGGAGCTGATCATCGACCGGTCCGCGGAGGGCTACAAGTTCTGGTCCGACGAGCACACGCAGGACCCACGCGAGTGGCAGCGGCTGGGCAAGAAGATCCGCGAGCTGACCGGCGGCGACGACGTCGACATCGTCTTCGAGCACCCGGGTCGCGAGACGTTCGGCGCGTCGGTCTACGTCGCCCGCAAGGGCGGCACGATCGTCACCTGCGCGTCGACCTCGGGGTACATGCACGAGTACGACAACCGCTACCTGTGGATGAGCCTCAAGCGGATCGTGGGGTCGCACTTCGCGAACTACCGCGAGGCCTGGGAGGCAAACCGGCTGATCCAGCGCGGCAAGATCCACCCGACCCTGTCGGCGACGTACCCGCTCGCCGACACCGGCCAGGCGACCTACGACGTCCATCGCAACAAGCACCACGGCAAGATCGGGGTGCTCTGCCTGTCGCCCGAGCCCGGGCTCGGCGTCACCGACCCGGGGCTGCGGGCCCGGCACCTCGCCGCGATCCACCGGTTCCGCGAGAACTGACCGGCCCGACCAGCGTCATACGTTCGGCGTAACGGCGTCTCCTTCGCGTAGGCATCCCCTCGGCGCGAAGATCAGAGGTACCCAAGGTGTTCAAACCAGGACAGACCGGCAGCGCGAAGGCGCTGGTCGAGGACATCGACGCGTGCCTTGAGCAGGGTCAGATCAGCCAGGGCGACCACGACCGCTGGGTCGCGACGCTGACGAAGGCGATCACCTCGCCGGACTCGCGGACCCTGCGCGGGTACGTCTCGATGGTCGTCCACCGCGAGCTGCAGTCCACCCTCGGTCACCGCTGAGCCGTTCGCTCCCGAGTTTGGCGGAGCCAGACGCCCGGCGCCTGAGCTCAGCTCGGCTCGGCCACGAGCCCGGTGACCGCGAGCCAGTACAGCACCGCATCGGCGAACGCCCCTGCGGTCTCGATCGCTGACAGGTGGCCGGACGCAGGCAGGACCGCCAGCGTTCCTTGCGGCAGCGCATGCACCATCGCCTCCGCGTCTGCCAGCGAGACCAGCCGGTCCTCCTCGCCCAGCAGCACCAGTGCGGGCACGTGCATGGGGCGCAGCGAGTCGAGCGAGTCGGGCCGCCTCGCCATCGCCCGCTGGGCCCACGCCACCGATTCCGGTGGGGCTGCTGCGACCCACGACCGTACGAGGTCGACGACGTCGGGGCGTTCGGCGAACGTCGTCTCGCCCAGCAGGGCGGCGAACGGGCCAGGGAACAGCGCCTGCACGGAGTCGTCGGCCAGGACGGTCGAGGCCAGCTGCTCGCGCCCCTGTGCCGCGGCTGGCGCGTCGCTGCCCGCCTTGGTGTCAGCGAGCAGCAGCCCCGCGACCCGGTGCGGGTGGCGGCGGCAGAAGGCCATTGCGACGTAGCCGCCCATCGACGTGCCGCCGACGATGGCCCGGTCGATGCCGAGCCGGTCGAGCACGGCGGCGACGTCGTCGGCGTACACGTCCAGCGACGGGTCGCCGTCCGGCGCCTCGGTGCCGCCGAACCCGCGGAACTCGGGCAGGACGAGGTCGACGGTCGTCGCCAGCGCATCCGCAACCTCGCCGTACAGCACGGATGAGAGCGGGAAGGCATGCAGGAGCACCAGGGTCGGCCGGCCGCTCATGTGACCGACAGCCCACCGTCGACGATCAGCGTCTGGCCGGTCATGAAGCTCGCGGCGTCGCTGGCCAGGAAGACGGCCGGCCCGGCCATCTCGGCGACGGTGGCCCAGCGCTGCATCGGCACCCGCGAGATCAGCCCTTGCTCGATCGCCTCGTTGTCCCGGGCGAAGTCGGTGAGGTCGGTCTCGACCCAGCCTGGGACGAGGGCGTTGACCCGGACCCCTGCGTACGCCCACTCGACCGCCGCCGACCGGGTCAGCGACAGCACGGCGGCCTTCGCAGCCCCGTAGTGGGACATCAGCGGCGTGGCGGCCAGCGCGGCCACCGACGCGACGTTGATGACCGAGCCGACCCGCCGGGCCAGCAGGTGCGGCCCGACGGCCTGGAGCACGTGCATGGTGGAGTCGAGGTTCAAGGCCTGCGTCTTGGTCCAGCCGGAGAACCGCATGCCCACGATGGGGCTCATGAAGTTGTTGCCCCCGGCGTTGTTCACCACGACGTCCAGGTGCCCGAGCGCTTCGACAGCGCCCGCCACCGCGGCCTCGACCTGGGCGGAGTCGGTGACGTCGGCGACGAGCACGACGGACCGCCGGCCCATCGCCTTGATCGAGGCTGCGACCTCCTCGAGCAGCTCGCGGTTGCGGGCCAGCACCGCGACGTCCGCGCCGGCTGCTGCGTACGCGAGCGCGATCGCTCGGCCGATCCCGCGCGAGGCTCCGGTGACTAGTGCGGTCTTCCCGGCGAGGTCGATCGCAGCGGGACGGTCGTCGGTCATGTCAGGCCTCCGGTCAGGTCGTTCCAGGTCTCGTACGTTCCGTCCCAGGTCTTCGGCAGCGGGATCGCCTCGGGTGCGGTCCGCTGCACGATCTCGCTCAGCGCACGGTAGACCGCGGCCTCCCCTACCCACAGGTGCTTGGCCCCTTCGACTCCGACGACCTCCGCCTGCGGGATGCGCGCGAACCGCTGCCGGGCCTCATCCGGCCGCAGGTAGTCGTCGAGCTCGGGCACCAGTGCGAGCAGTGGCGTTCCGGCCGCGGCCCAAGCGTCGAGGTCGGCCGGCGCCGAGAAGCGCAGCGGCGGCGAGAGCAGGATCACGCCCTGGACGACGGGGTCGTGTGCCCACCTCAGGGCGAGGTCGGTGCCGAACGACCAGCCCACCACCCACACGTTCGGCAGCCCCCGGTCCTTAGCGAACCTGAGCGCCGCGGACACATCGTGGCGTTCGCAGTCACCGTTGTCGAACGTGCCCTGAGAGGTGCCGGCGGCCGAACTCGTTCCCCTGGTGTTGAACCGGAGGACCGCGAGCCCGGCCAGCGCAGGGAGCCGCCAGGCCGCCTTGCGCAGGACATGGCTGTCCATCATCCCGCCGGCGGTGGGCAGCGGGTGCAGGCACACGAGCGTCGCGACCGGGGCGCGGTCGACCGGCAGGGCCAGCTCGCCGACGAGATCGAGTCCGTCCGCCGTGTGCAGCGTGATCGGCTCGCGCCGTGCCGGCAGGACGGTGTTGGCCCGGATCGGGACTCCCGTCGTCAACCCGGTCACGAGGGCACGGAACGGCGACGGCGGTGCCGGACGTTGAGGGCGACCGCCCCGACCACGATCAGCGCGACCACACCGAACGACCAGTACTTCAGCCCGGTCTCCAGTCGCGCCAGCGAGTGGGCGAACACGTAGCCGAGCAGCACCACCCCGCCACCCCAGACCAAGGCACCGAGGGCGTTCCAGGGCAGGAACACGCGGTAGGGCAGCGAGCTCATGCCGGCCAGCGCAGGCACCAGAGCCCGCAGCAACGCGGTGCCCCGGCCGAGGAAGACCGCCTTGCCGCCGTGCGCGTCGAAGAAGACCTGCGCGGTCTCCCAGCGCTGGCTTCCGATCCGCAGTCCCAGCCGGGAGGACTTGACCCGCGGGCCGAAGTGTCGCCCGACTTCGTACCCGAACGAGTCGCCCGCGATGGCGGCGAGCACGGCGGCGGGCAGGAACGCAGCGAGCGGGAACACGCCGGTGGCACACAGGGCCCCGCCGAGCACGAGTGCGGTCTCGCCCGGCAGGACGAAGCCGAGGAAGAACGCGGCCTCGGCGAACGCCAGCAGCAGCAGCAGCGCGAACAGCCACGGAGCCCAGTGGTTCTCGACCAGCCAGGTCGAGGTGTGCTCCAGCCAGGCTGCCATGCGCCAAGGCTAAGCCACACCCTCGGGGTCAGCGCCGCCGACGGGTCGAGCGGGCCGCCCAGCACGGCGTGTGCCAGTGCCGGCGGTCCTCCAGGCCTTGCCCTGTCTCGGCCGGCCAGGCAACGACGTGCGGGGTGGCCGGTCGGATCTCCTGGTCGCAGCCAGGGCAGCGGTACGGCTTGGTTGAGGCCGACCCGGTGATCCGCCGGACGACCCAGTCGACACCGTCCCAGTCCTCGTGCTGCTCGATACCGCCGTACGCACCACCGGGCGCGCCAGGTGGTTCGTCTCGGCGCCGCCGGTTGGACCGGGGGCTCACGGGCTAGGCCTCGTGCACCCGGAAGCCCCGACCGACCTTGCGGCCGAGGTAGCCGGCGGTGACCAGCTGCTCGAGCAGGGGCGCCGGGGCGAACCCGGGCTCGCGGAACTCGCGGTAGAGCGTGGTCTGGATGGCCAGCGACACGTCGAGACCCACGACGTCGAGCAGCTCGAAGGGGCCCATCGGGTAGCCGCAGCCGACCTTCATGGCGGTGTCGATGTCGTCGGCCGAGGCGTAGCTCGCCTGCAGCATGCGCACCGCGTCGTTGAGGTACGGGAACAGCAGCGCGTTGACGATGAAGCCCGCCCGGTCGGCGCAGCTCACCGCGTGCTTGCCCAACCGGTCACAGACCGCCAGGGCGGTGGCCACGACGTCGGCGTCGGTGCTCACGGTGGACACGACCTCCACCAGCCGCATGACCTGGGCCGGGTTGAAGAAGTGCAGCCCTACGACGTCGGCCGGGCGCGACGTGGCGGCGGCGAGCTCGACGACGGGCAGGCTCGACGTCGTCGTCGCGAGCACGGCGCCCTTCGGCAGGATCTCGTCGAGGGTCGCGAAGAGCGCCTGCTTGACCGAGAGCTCCTCGACGACCGCTTCGAGCACGAGGTCGCGGTCGGCAAGGTCGTCCAGCCTGCTGGTGCCCGAGATCCGGGCCAGCGCGGCGTCCCGGTCGCCCTCGGTGAGCTTGCCGCGCAGCACGGCCTTGTCCAGTGAACGGACCAGGCCGCCACGGACCCGCTCGACCTTCTCGTCGCCGCGCGCGACGTAGAGCACGTCGTAGCCCGCCTTGGCGAAGACCTCGATGATGCCGGTGGCCATCGTGCCGGAGCCGACGACGCCGACCCGCTGCACCGGCCGGGCGCCGCTGCCGTCACCGTCGGGCACGGGAGTCTGGGCATCCGGCACGACGACGGGCGAGTTCGCGTTCTCGTACGTGTAGAAGCCTCGGCCGGTCTTGCGTCCGGTGAGACCGGCGGTCACCAGCTGCTTGAGGATCGGCGCGGGGGCGTGCAGGCGGTCTCGACCCTGCTTGTACATCGTGTCGAGGATCTCGTACGACGTGTCGAGCCCGATCAGGTCGAGCAGCGCGAGCGGTCCCATCGGCAGGCCGCAGCCCAGCCGCATCGAGGCGTCGATGTCCTCGCGGCTGGCGTACTTGGTCTCGTACATGGAGGCGGCATGGTTGAGGTACCCGAACAGCAGCGCGTTCGCGATGAAGCCGGCCCGGTCGTTGACGACCACAGGCTGCTTGCCCAGCTGCTCGGCCAGCGCCTTGACGTCGGCGAGGACGGTCGGGTCGGTGACGACCGTGCCGACGATCTCGACGAAATTCTGCACCGGGGCCGGGTTGAAGAAGTGCATGCCGACAACGCGGGACGACCGGCCGCCGGTCGCCACCGAGATCTCGGTCACCGACAGCGACGAGGTGTTGGTCGCGAGGATGGTGTCGGGACCGGTGATGGTCTCGAGCAGCTCGAAGATCGAACGCTTGAGGTCGAGCTTCTCCGACACCGCCTCGACGACCACCTCGACGTCCTTGAGCTCGGCCATCGACGTGGTGAAGGTGATCCGCGCCAGCATGGCCGCCTGGTCGGCCTCGGTGAGCTTGCCGCGCTTGACGGCGCGCGCCATCGAGGCGTCCAGATGTTCGCGGCCGCGCTCCACCGCGGCATCGTCGCGGTCGACCGCCACGACCTCGAGCCCGCTGCGGGCGAACACCTCCGCGATGCCGGCGCCCATGGTTCCGAGCCCGACGACCCCGGCCCTGCCGAACGTGCGTGCCATTTTTCCCAACCTTCCGCGTGAACTCCTGGCGAAAGTGTCCCAGACTGTGCAGTGACAGCCGTCAGCAGCACCGCGGAAGACCCGTCACAACCCCGGAGAGCCACGATGACCGTTTCGAACGACCGGCAGGCCCTGGACCGGTTCGACTCGCTCGACCCCTCCACCGGCGACGTTGTCGCTCGCTGGGCGGTGGACGACGACCTCAGCGTGCAGGAGGCCGTCGACCGGGCCCGGGTCGCCGCGCAGTGGTGGGCGGACCTCGGTCCCGACGAGCGACGGACCCGGCTCCTCGCCTGGAAGGGCGTGGTCGCCCGCCGGATCCGCCAGCTCGCCCAGCTGGTCCACCGCGAGAACGGCAAGCCGCTGGACGACGCGATCCTTGAGATCGTCATCGCCATCGACCACATCGACTGGGCGGCGCGGAACGCTGGCAAGGTTCTCGGCCCGCGCCGGATCCGGCCCAGCCTGCTCTCGGCGAACCAGGCCGCCACCTTGGAGTACACGCCGATGGGGGTCGTCGGCGTGATCGGCCCCTGGAACTACCCGGTGTTCACGCCGATCGGCTCCATCGCGTACGCCTTGGCCGCAGGGAACGCAGTGGTGTTCAAGCCGTCGGAGTTCACGCCCAGCATCGGCGCCTGGCTGGTCGAGGCGTTTGGGCAGGTCGTCCCCGAGCAACCCGTGCTCTCGCTGATCACCGGGTTCGGTGACACCGGGGCCGCGCTGTGCCGGTCCGGCGTGGCCAAGATCGCCTTCACCGGGTCCACGGCCACCGGCCGCCGGGTGATGGCCGCGTGCGCACCCACGTTGACCCCCGTGCTGATCGAGTGCGGGGGCAAGGACGCCATGATCGTCGACGAGGACGCTGACCTCGACGCGGCCGCCGACGCCGCGGCCTGGGGCGGGCTGTCGAACGCCGGCCAGACCTGCGTGGGGATCGAGCGCATCTTCGTCGTCGACGCCGCCTACGACGCGTTCCTGGCCAAGCTCACCGCGAAGGTGTCCGACCTTCGACCCGGTGCCGACCCGACTGCGTCGTACGGCCCGATCACCATGCCCAGCCAGATCGACATCATCCGTGGCCACATCGACGACGCCCTCGCCCGTGGCGCCCGAGCGGTGGTGGGCGGACCCGAGTCGGTGCGGCCGCCGTTCGTCGACCCGGTCGTGCTGGTCGACGTGCCGGCCGA
This sequence comes from Actinomycetes bacterium, assembly GCA_038210415.1. Taxonomy (GTDB): domain Bacteria; phylum Actinomycetota; class Actinomycetes; order Prado026; family Prado026; genus JBBQWS01. Next base: position 493 of record JBBQWS010000025.1, on the reverse strand, counting down.
CTCGACTGCCGAGACCGAGGAGACGTTCGGGCCGACCCTCACGGTGACCCGAGTCCGCGACGCCGACGAGGCCGTGGACCGCGCCAACTCGGTGGCGTACGGGCTGGGTGCGTCGGTGTTCGCGAAGAAGCGGGGAATGGAACTCGCCCGGCGGGTGCGGTCCGGCATGACCTCGATCAACTCCGCGGTCGGCTTCGCGACGGTGCCCGGGCTGCCGTTCGGGGGCATCGGCGACTCCGGTTTCGGCCGGATCCACGGTGCGGACGGGCTGCGCGAGTTCTCCCGACCGAAGTCGATCACCCGTCAGCGGTTCAGCCTGCCCACCCCGCTCACGAGCTTCGACCGCAAGCCGGCCTCCGTCGACCTGCTGGTCAAGGCCGTGACCGCGATCCATGGCCGCCGCAAAGGCTTCCCCGGCCGCCCCCGCTAAACCCCCCCCACCCCCCCCCCGCACCCCCACCAACCCCCCCCCCCCCCCCCCCCCCAACCCCCC
>JBBQWS010000024.1:0-44061 GCA_038210415.1 Actinomycetes bacterium | reverse complement strand
GCCACGAGGTGGAAGCCCTCGAGGTGCTGCGTCGGGATTCGTGCCACGTGCCGCCCGAGCAGCAGAGCCTCGGTGGTGAGCCGGGTCGACACCCGAGCGACGACGAGCACCTCGCCCTCGCCCAGCTCGAGCCCGGCCTCGTCACCCTCGAGCACGGCGATCCCGTCGCGCGAGGTCGCCTGGAGCATCTGGAGGAACCATCGGTCGCTGGTCATCACGCCACCGTTGCGCGGCAGCCCGTCGACGAGCACACCGGAGTCGGAACGCAGCTCGACGGCGGAGAACCCGAAGTGCTCGGCCGCCTGCGTCACCTCGCGCACCACGGTCGCGATGTCGAGGCTCGACATCAGACGGGTGGCCACGGCGAGGGCGCGGAGCTGGTCGGCGTCGGACTGAGCCGACGCCGTACCCACGATCTGACGGGTCGAAATAGGGGGTTTTGGCAGGTCCGGGCAAGTACGTGATTTCCAGTATTTGCAACGCTTTTCGTCGCTCGACGTCCAGGCGAATCCGGGACTGTTTGGCCAGCGTTGGTGTCACGGTTGGTGTCAAATGATCTTGCTTCTGGACATCCCCTTCGTGGGTCGGTCTGGTCGCATCGCTCGGACGAATGCACTCATGGCAGTCCCGTCAAGCTCGTCACTGGACAGGTTTCCAGGTCGCAGGACCGGCTGAGCCGTACGCCATTCTCTCGCGGAAGCGTCAGTTGTACGGAGTCCCACCGTGCACAACCGTCGCGGGGCAGACTGGTCAGGCGTGCGTCTGGAACTCGTGTTCGGCGTCCCTGGCCGGTTCGAGCTGGAAGGTGCAGTGCTCGACGTCGAAGTGCTCGTCGAGGCAGTCGGCGAGGTCGTCGAGGATGCGCGCCGCTCCGCCGTCGGCGAGTGCGTCGTCGTCGACGACCACGTGGACCGACAGGACCGGCAGACCCGAGGTGAGAGTCCAGGCATGCAGGTCGTGGGCGCCGGTAACGCCAGGGATTCCCAGAATGTGGTCGCGGACTGCGCCGAGGTCGACGTTCTTGGGAGTTGCTTGGAGCAGGACGTCGACGGCCTCGCGCAACAGTGTCCAGGTACGGGGCAGGATCATCAGGACGACGGCCACCGACGCGACGACGTCGGCACGCAACCATCCGGTGGTCGCGATGACGACCGCGGCGATGATGACGGCGACCGAGCCGAGCATGTCGCCGAGGACCTCGAGATAGGCGCCCTTGAGGTTCAGGCTCTCCTTCGCCCCATCCCGCAGTACGAACAACCCGATGATGTTGGCCACTAGGCCCACGGCGGCGAAGGCGAGCATCAGCCCTCCCTCGACCTTCGGCGGGGCGTTCCACCGCTGCCGGGCCTCCCACAAGATGTAGAGGGCGACACCGAAGAGCAGCACCGCGTTGATGACCGCGGCGAGGATCTCCAACCGGTAGTAGCCGAAGGTCCGCTCCGGGGTCGGGGGCCGCGACGCGAACGTGACGGCTAGGACTGCGAGCAGGATGCCGGCGACGTCGGTGAACATGTGACCGGCGTCCGCGAGCAACGCCAGGCTGCCGGTGACCTGGGCGCCGACGAGCTCGGCGACCAGCACGGTCGAGGTGATACCCAGGACGATCAGAAGCCGCTTGCGGTGCATACCACCGGCGCTGATCGACGGGCCGTGGCTGTGGTCGTGGCCACTCATGACTGGCATCCGTCCTCGTCGCAGCTGCACAGGTCGCCATCGGTCACAGCGGGCACAGGTCCGCAGGCACAGGCATCGCCGCGCCACGCATCCCTGCCCTCCTTGACCGCGAGTCCCGCCACGACCAGGCCGACGAGCGGGTCAGCCCACCACCAGCCCAGAGCGGAGTTGGCCACCAGCCCGACAAGCAGGACAGCGGACAGGTAGGTGCATAGCAGAGTCTGCTTGGAGTCCGCGACGACCGTGGCCGACCCGAGCTGGCGGCCGGTCCGATGCTGCGCCCAGGACAGGAAGGGCATCACGATCAACGACACCGCCGCGAGCACGATCCCGACGGTCGAGTGCGCGGCGGCCTCACCACCGACCAGGGAGCGCAGCGACTCGACGCTCACGTAGGCGGCCAGGGCGAAGAACGAGAACGCGATCAACCGCAGTGCCTGCCGTTCGCAGGCCTGCGGGACCCGGTGGTGGAACTGCCAGAGGATGATCAGCCCAGAGGACATCTCCACGACCGAGTCGAGCCCGAAACCGACCAGGGCGACGGAGGACGCGGCGACCCCGGCTGTGATCGCGACGACGGCTTCACCGGTGTTGTAGGCCACCGACGCCCCCGCCAGGAGCTGGGCACGGCGGCCCAGCGCCACGCGCCGCTGGGGAATGACGGCCGCAGGTGTGAGGGTGGTCGACGAGCTCACCGCACCGCGTCCGTCCCGTAACGCGGGCACAGCACCACGGCGTCCCCGGTCGCCGCCAACAACCGCTCCGCCGCGCTCAGCACGCCGAGCACCTCGGGCTCTACCGTGAGGGAGTAGACCGACGCGCGACCCTCAGCGCGAACCTGCACCATCCCGCAGTCCAGCAGGCAGCGCAGGTGCGCCGACACCGTCGACTGCGCCAGTCCCAAATGCTCCGTGAGTTCGACGACGCGGTGCTCCCCCAACATCAGGTGCCCCAGGATCGCGAGACGCGACATATCACCCAGCCCGCGGAACAAGCTCGCCGCCGCTGCCAGCGACTCCGCCTCAGCCACCCAGGAATCCGCGGCAGCCACAGGCCCATGTGAGGCATTGACGGAGGACGCTTTCATCGTCATGGCACGATACTAGCGGCCACGGCCGATACAGCTTAGTTCTGGCCCTCAGCGGCTACGTGAACCCGCTCGTCACCCGAGCATCGGCTCGTTCGACGGCACGGGTGCGGCCGCCATGCTGGAGCCTGGATTCGGGACTGCGTGAGGGCAGCCGACGTCGCGTGAGCGTCACTGCGTTGACCGCGGCGATCGCGGAAGAGCCGGACATGGAAGGTGAAGCAATCTGCCGGCGGGGAATCGGCCGAACGCGGTCACGAACACGCCAGTGGCCATAGACCTCGCCCTGCGGCACATGCCCACGCAATCACCATGCTCCCAAGGAACTCCCAGTGCTCTTGGCCGTTGGCCCTGTGCCACCGGGACGGGGTGACTGGCTCAGGCGGTCAATGTGGAACCGGACGCCTCGATCCACACCAGGTGTGACCCGGTGGCCAACAGAGCTCTGTTCGGGCTGACCGCAAGGATGGCGTTGACCTGGTCGGTGGAGGGCACGCTCGCCACACGCGTCCACTGCCCGAGGTCGTCGCGGCGCCACACTGCTCCGTCGTTCCCGACGCCCCAGACCGTGTTGTCGATCGCTGCCGACCCCAGCCGCAGCTTCGGCGCGTCGGGGACGGGCCGCAGGCTCGCGCCGTCGTCGGTGCTGCGCTGCAGTCCGCCCGGGCCCGTCACCCACAGCGTGCTGCTGTCCAGGGTGAGAGTGGTCGCGTCGGCTTGTGCGCCCACCTGCCAGGTGCGACCGGTGTCCCGTGAGGTGGCGAGTGTCGTGTCCGCGAGGCCGACGATCGTGGAGCCGTGGACGGTGAGCGCGTGGAAGTCGCTCTCGCCCTGGCGTGAGACCGACACCCAGTTGCGGCCGCCGTCAGCCGAACGGATCAGACCCAGTGGGTCGGTGGCCGAGCTGCCGGTGGCGGGGTGCCCTGACGCGTAGAGGTTCCCCGAGCCGTCGATGGTGAGGCTCATCAGATCGTCGGTGCCGGCACCGACGCGCGACGCTGCACCGCTTGCGGTGATCTCGTACAGGCCTGCGTGGGTGGCACCGAGAATCCCACCGGTCCGCGGGTCACGAACCAGGGTGTGAACGTGTTCGACGCCGACTGGCAGAGGCAGGGCGGTCACGGTGACGCCGGGCTGGACGGTGATGGAAGCTGCGGCCTGGGGGGCGCTACCAGATGCCGAGCATGCCGCCAAGGTTGCGGAAGCCAGCAGAGCGGTGACCAGCATGAGGGCCGCGGATCGCCTCGTTCTGCGCGGCCGCAAGGGGGCCTTACCGAGTCCGTGTTTTGTGTTGGTATGGCTGGTCTTCGGTGGCATGCAAGCGTTCCCTCGATGTCGTCGGTTCCGGCCGCGGCTGCAGGTGCACGGTCAGCATTGAGGTCGATCGTGCAGGTCCGGCGGTTGTTCGATGAAGGTTCCGTGAAGGGTCTCTCCAGCTGAGCGAAGGGCGTGGGTGAGCTCGTCCGGTAGCGCTGGCCGGTGCACGAGGGCGGTCTGACTGGTCGGTGGCAAGCGACTGATGCGTGACCGAGGTGTGGGGAGCTGGCCGCGCGCCGGGCCTCCGACGAGCGTGGTGACTATCCGGGGACTCGGGCTGAATTGCGGCTGCGCACGGTGGGGGTGGCCATGTCCACGCTCGCCTGGCCGCGGCCCTTGAACCTGCGTAGCCGGAGGCTGTTGGTGACGACGAAGACGGAGGAGAACGCCATGGCTGCCCCGGCGACGATCGGGTTGAGCTTGCCGGACATCGCGAGCGGGATCGCGGCGACGTTGTAGGCGAACGCCCAGAACAGGTTCCCCTTGATGGTGCGCAGCGTGCGCCTCGACAGGGACACGGCGTCCCCGGCGGCGCGCAAGTCCCCGGAGACCAGGGTCAGGTCGCTGGCCTCGATGGCGACGTCGGTGCCGGTGCCCATCGCGATGCCGAGGTCGGCCTGCGCGAGCGCGGCGGCGTCGTTGACGCCGTCGCCGACCATCGCCACGACTCGGCCCTGTTCCTGGAGCCGCTTGACGACCGAGACCTTGTCCCACGGCAGGACCTCCGCCTCGACGTCAGCGATTCCGACGGTGGCCGCGACCGCGTCGGCCGCCCGAGCGTTGTCCCCGGTGAGCAGGATCGGGGTGAGCCCGAGGCTGCGCAGCTCAGCGATGGCCTGGGCACTGGTCGGCTTGACGGTGTCGGAGACCACGACGACGCCGCGGGCCCGGCCGTCCCACGCGACCGCGACGGCGGTCTGACCGGCCGACTCCGCCGTGTCCAGCACGGCCACGAGGTCGACGGGCAGCGTGACGGCCCAGTCGGCCGCAATCCAGGAGGCCCGCCCGGCGACGACCGCAGCGCCGTCAACGACGCCCTGCACGCCACGTCCCTGGGTGGAGCTGAAGTCCTCCACGTCGGGCAGGTCACCGACCCGGTCGCGGGCACCGGCCGCGATGGCAGCACCCACGGGGTGCTCGGAGGCATGCTCGAGTGCGCCCACCTTACGGAGCAGCTCGCTGACCTCCACGCCCGCCGCCGGGTGCGCATCGACGAGAGTCATCCGACCCGTGGTGACGGTTCCGGTCTTGTCGAGCACGATCGTGTCGACCCGGCGGGTGGACTCCAGGATCTGCGGGCCCCTGATCAGGATGCCGAGCTGCGCCGCGCGACCCGTACCGACCAGCAGCGCGGTCGGTGTGGCCAGTCCGAGCGCGCAGGGGCAGGCGATGATCAGGACGGACACCGCGGCGGTGAACGCGAACTGCGGGTCCGCGCCGGTCACCAGCCAGTAGGTCAGGGTGAGCAGGGACAGGCTGACCACGACGGGTACGAAGACCGCGGAGACCCGGTCGGCGAGGCGTTGCACGGGTGCCTTGCCGGACTGGGCGTCGGAGACGAGCTTCGCCATCTGCGCGAGCTGCGTGTCGCCCCCGACCCGGGTGGCACGGACCACGAGGCGCCCGCCGACGTTGACGGTCGCGCCGACGACATCGTCTCCGGGTCCGACCTCGACCGGGACGGACTCGCCCGTCAACATCGACGTGTCGACCGCGGAGGCACCGTCGACGATCACACCGTCGGTCGCGATCTTCTCCCCGGGGCGCACGACGAACGAGTCACCGACGGCAAGCTGACCGATCGGGATCCTGATCTCCGCGCCGTCGCGCAGGACGGCGACGTCCTTCGCGCCCATGTTCATCAGCGCGCGCAGCGCGGCACCGGACTGGGTCTTGGCGCGGGCCTCGAGGTAGCGCCCGGCGAGGATGAACACGGTGACGGCGGAGGCGACCTCGAGGTAGATGTGCGCCCCGGCGTCGGCCTCGGACGGGAACAGCTCGAAGCCCATCGTCGCGCCGGGCATCCCGGCGTCGGCGAAGAACAGGGCGTACAGCGACCACACGTACGCCGCACCCACACCGAGGCTGATCAGAGTGTCCATCGTGGCCGCGCCATGCTTGAGGTTCGTCCAGGCCGCCCTGTGGAACGGGTAGGCACCCCAGACGATCACCGGGGAGGCAAGGGTCAGTGATGCCCACTGCCAGTTGGTGAACTGGAACGCCGGGACCATCGCCATCAGCACGACAGGAATCGTGAGGACGGTGGAGATGATCAGACGCTGGCGCAGCGACGCGAGCTCGGGGTTGGCCGGCGCGACCGTCTCGCCGTCCTCGTCGACTGCCTCAGTCGCGGGCGGTTCGGGCAGGGTTGCGGTGTAGCCGGTGGCCTCCACCGTGGCGACGGCGTCCTCGACCGACGTCCCTTCCGGGAGGACGACCCGGGCGATCTCGGTGGCGTAGTTCACCTCCGCTACGACGCCGGGCATCTTGTTGAGCTTGCGCTCGATCCGCGCCGCGCACGACGCGCACGTCATCCCACCGACCTGCAGGTCCACAGTGTGGCCGGATGCCTCGATGCTCACGGTTCTCGTCTCCTCGTGCGGTGGTCGTTCAGGTGCTGGAACGAGCGTCGGTCGGTGCTACCCGGTCGGTTCGTCGGCTGCCCGCATGCGGGCGTCCTTCGCCGGGTCCGCAGGACAGCAGCAGGCTTGTTGGCGCCACGCGATCCGCCCGGTGACCAGGCCGAAGATCAGCGTCACGAGGAAGCCGACGACGACCACGCCGACGAAGGCCTGGATCACGATGCGCCGGCCGTGGCGAGGATCGTGCCGGTGTAGCCGGCCTCGACCACCGCGGCGAGAAGGTCGTCGTCGGTGACGGAGTCAGTGACGACGGCGACGCACTGCCCGGTCTTGATGCTGGTCTGGGAGGTCACGACGCCATCGACGTCCTCGAGGCAGTCGTCGACGAGGATCCCGCACGACGCGCAGTGCATCCCGGTGATCTCGAGAGTGACGGTACGGGTGCTCATGGCGGCCTCGTTCATCTCAGGACACCACGATGGTGCCGGTGTACATGCCCATCGAGCATGAGATCGGGATCTCGCCGGCGGCCAGCGTGCCCAGGTCGACCTCGGTGTCCCCGGAGTCCGGCAGCACGACCTGCTTCCCGATGGTCGGGAACGTCGTGTAGACGATGCACGAGCGGGTGTTGTCGGTGTGGAACACGACCTTCGTCGGCACGCCCGCCTTCGCAGCGATCGACGAGGGTGAGTACCCGCCGGACGTCGCGTCGATCTTCAGGACCTGGACCCCGTTGACGGGGGCCGGCGCGGCAGCGACGGGTGCTGTCACGGCGGGCGTGCCACGCAACTGCGCGGCGATGCTCTGCGCGGTGATCGGGGAGGCGAGCGCGGTCAGACTGGCATTGAGGGTGAACAGTCCCATGAGGACGACGACAGTGCCGAGTGCAATGGACATGCGGCGGCTGTCAGGGTTGATGTAGCGCTGGGTGAGGAACCCGTAGGCGGCGAACATCGGCGCGGTGCCCAGGACGAACACGGCCATCACGGCTCCCCCGGCGAGCGCGGAACCGGCGGTCGCGGCGAGCAGCATCATCGAGATGGTGACGCCGCACGGGATCAGGATCACCGCCACGCCGAGCAGGAACGGGGCGAAAGCGGACTGCGACCGGGTGGACTTGCGCACGACGCGGGTCCACGACTCCGGCGGGGTGAACTGGATCTCGTTGAACCCCGGCACTCCGGCGGCGCCGAGGCCGAAGACGATCATGATCGCGGCCGCGACGAGCTGGGCGATGCCGCCGATGCGGGCATCGAGGGCGATGAACGAGCCGAACGCGCCGAGGACCAGGCCGGCGAGGGTCAGGATGACGAGCCTTCCGGCCAGGAACCCGGCGACTGGGACAAGGTCATCGGTAGCCGACGAGCCGGTCGGCCGGGCAGCGGGCTTGGCGGTGACCTTCGTCGAGGCTCCGGGCCCGCGTGCTGCGGCCTTACCGGAGCCGTTGGTCGACTGTGCGGCAGCCGCGACAGTGACGAGCGTAGTCACGCCCGCGGCCTCGGCGGCGGCCTTCTTCTGCCGGTTGATCAGGCCGACGAGCAGGCCTCCCTGGGCGACGGCGCACGTCGTGGCTCCTGCGAGCAGTCCGGCGCCGAAGATGGCCCACCAGTTCATCGTTCGCTCCCGCGTCCGGCACCCACGCGGGGTGCCTGCTCCGTCGTGCCCCGGGCCTCGGCCCGGACACCCTGCGTGCTTCTCGTGCTCGAGGCTCGGTGGCGTTGCTTCTGACGTTTCCAGGCCCAGACCACGGCCGCGGCGACACCGACCCAGAAGCTGACAGCGATGACGCCCTGTGTCCCGCTGTCGGGGCTCCACCAGCTCAGGCACCAGTTCATGGGGACCGGTCCCCGTCGTCCACAGTCGTCGTGGTCACGGCACGAGCATGGGGCAGCCGCCCCGGCCGTTTCCCGGACATTTCCTGAAGATCCGATGAAGGTAGCGCCGACCTGCGAGGTTACCTGTGCCGCACGGTATATCCGCGGTGGACGAGTATGGATCGAAGGGCATCTGGTCGATGCCCTCCTGGCGTGCTACCGCGTTGAGGGTGCAGCTGGCAGGGTCACTGTGAAGGTGGCTCCGGTGCCAGGTCCGTGGCTGTCCGCGGTGAGCGTTCCGCCGTGGTCGGTGATGATCGCGCGGGCGATGGTGAGACCGAGACCGCTGCCGGACCCGTCAGATGCGGTACGAGCCGGGTCGACGCGGTGGAAGCGGCTGAACACGTCGCCGAGCTGATCGGTCGGGATGCCTTCGCCGTCGTCGCCCACCGTCATGGCGATCGACGATCCGCGCCGGGCGGTTGCGACGCGCACATGGCCCTCGCGCGGTGTGTGGCGCAGCGCGTTGTCGAGCAGGATCGCCAGGACCTGGCCGAGCCGTTCGGGGTCCGCGTGCACGGTCAAGCCGGTCTCGGCCTGCACGAGATCGAGGGCGACGGGTTTCAGCAGGTAGCGCGGTGTCGCGGCGGCGACTGCGGCGGCAGCCACGTCGGTCGCGTCGAGGTCGAGGGGTGCGAGATGGAGGGCGTGCTCGTCGGCGGCCGCGGACTCGCGTAGGTCGGTGGCCAGCCGGCGCAGTCGGGCGACCTGGCCGCGCATCGTCTCGTAGGAGTCCGGGGATGCCTGCACGACGCCGTCCTCGAGCCCGTCGATGTAGGCCTCGAGGGTGGCCAGCGGTGTCCGCAGCTCGTGGGCGAGGTCGGCGAGCAGTCGGGTGCGGCTCGCGTCCGTGTGGGCAAGCCGGTCGGCCATGTGGGAGAACGACGTGGACAGTGCTTCGAGCTCGCTGGAGAACGGCTCGGCTGGCACGTCGATCGTGTAGGTGCCGGATGCGACGGTCTCGGCCGCCTCGGCGAGTTCCTCGACGGGGCGGGCGACCCGTCGTACGAGGAACCACGACACCAGCGCGGCGGCGAGCAGTGATGCGGCCATCGCCACGGTGATCGAGATGCCGAATGCCGAGGTGAACGCCTCCTCGGCGTGGTGCGTGACGTCCGGTGAATCGACACCGGTGCGGGCCAGGTGCTCGTGGAACAGCCCAGGGGCCACCAGGGTCGCAGTCAGGAGGAGGGTGAGCCCGCCGACCGCCACGACCAGTGCCTGCGCGGTCAGGAGCCGGACCACCAGGCGCGGGCGACGCTTCATCCCGCTCCCAGGCCGTAGCCGACGCCGCGGACGGTGCGCACATACCGAGGTTCGGTCACGTCGTCGCCGAGCTTGCGGCGCAGGTGCCCGATGTGGACGTCGACGAGATGCTCGTCGCCGTACCAGTCGGAGTCCCACACCTCGTCGATGAGCTGCCGGCGGGAGAACGCGAGCCGGGGGCGCGCGGCCATGGTCGCAAGCAGGTCGAACTCGGTCCGGGTCAGCTCGACGGGTGCCCCGGCGACGGTCACGGTGCGGGCCTCCTCGTCGAGGACCAGGTCGCCGATGGTCGTGACCGCGGGGCTCACCGGTGCGGACCGGGGTCGACGCAGCATGGCCTGGACCCGGGCGATGAGCTCGCGGGGGGAGAACGGCTTGACCAGGTAGTCGTCCGCGCCGACGGACAGGCCGACTATCTTGTCCACTTCCTCGTCGCGGGCGGTCAGCATGATCACGTAGGCGTCGGTGAAGTGCCGGATGCGGCGGCACACTTCGACGCCGTCGAAGCCGGGCAGCATCACGTCGAGGACGATCAGGTCGGGCCGCAAGGATTCGGCGAGCTCGACCGCGGTCGGTCCGTCGTGGGCCTGGACGACCTGGAATCCCTCGCGTTCGAGATAGCCGGCTACGACACCGGCCAGGGCGATCTCGTCGTCGACGACGAGCACCGTCAGCTTCTCGACCATCGTGCTCCTCCGGGCGGCGGTTGCGTCCCCGGAAGGCTATCCGCGCTCAGGGGTGGGCCGGTGTGTCAGTCGGCGTCGAGCCCACCGACTGGCCGTCGAGGAGCCGGCGCACCTGCGCGTACTGCTCCGCGTCGATCTCCCCTGCGGCCAACCGCTGGTCGAGAGTTGCCCGAGGCGTCAACGTGGTCTGGGGGCCGGCCTTCGAAGCCGAGTCCGAGCGCAGGAAGTGGATCCCGGCCCAGACCGCGAAAGCGATCAGCGCGACCCAGAAGAACATCATCAGGCCCATGGCGAGCCAGTTGCCGCCGCCCCAGCTGTCGTTGTACCAACCCATCATGGCCGTCTCCCCAGCTCGTGGTGTGTCACCAGTGTCGGGGCCGCGCCTGAAGGAAAGCCGGTGCGCAGCATGAAGGAACGATGAAGACGCCCATCTTCATCGGAACTTCACCGTTCCTGGGCAGGACCTCGACGTCGCCCAGCGAAGGTGAACCTCACTGGCGCACACGGCGCCCACTGAGCGCTTCGGAGGTTCGTTTCGTGACGCCCGTCGTATCCCGCCGGCAGATCCTGCTCGGACTCGCCGGAATCGGCGCCCTGTCGGGTCTGTCCGCCTGCGGTCGCAACGGGGAGTCCCTCCTGGACCCGGCCGCGATCGCCTCGGCGGAATCGGCGCGACCCACCAGCGGACGGATCCGGGACCTGACGCTACGAGCGAGGCCGGTGCAGCTCGACCTCGGCGGCACCGTCGTCACCACCTGGGGCTACGGCGACACCGTGCCCGGAACGCTGCTGCGGGCGACCGCCGGTGACCGGGTGAGGATCGCGTTCACCAACGACCTCCCCGAAGAGACCAGCGTCCACTGGCACGGCCTCGCGATCCGCAACGACATGGACGGCGTCCCCGGCGTCACCACCACCCCGACACCGGCTGGTGGGACGACTGCGTTCGACTTCACCATCCCCCACGCCGGCACGCACTGGTTCCACCCGCACCACGGCATGCAGCTCGACCGCGGCCTCTACGCCCCGTTCATCGTCGACGACCCCGCCGAGCCCGGCGCTTACGACCACGAGTGGGTCGTCGTGCTCGACGACTGGACCGACGGTGTCGGGAAGTCCCCCGAGAACATCTTCAACGACCTCGTGGCCGCCGGCAGCGGCACAGGCGGGATGAACATGGGCGGAATGGACATGGGCGGCCAGGGCGGCGGCATGGGGATGGGTGGGATGGACGGCGGCGACGTCGCCTACCCGCTCTACCTGATCAACGGCCGAGTGCCCCGCGACCCCGACGTCCTGACCGCGAAACCCGGTCAGAAGGTCCGCATCCGGATCATCAACTCCGCCGCCGACACGATCTTCACCGTAGCTGTCGGTGGGCACGACCTGTCAGTGACGCACACCGACGGGTACGCCGTCACCCCTGTCACCACGAGCTCGATCCGCATCGGCATGGGCGAGCGGTACGACGTGGTCGCGACCCTGGGCGACGGTGTTTTCCCCTTCGTCGCCTCGCCCCTGGGCAAGGCCGGGATCGCCCGCGCCCTCATCCGCACCGGCGCCGGTTCGGTACCCGCAGCGTCGTACCTGCCGCCGGAGGTCACAGCCTTCCCCCTCACGGCTGACGCACTGTCCGCCGCACCTGGCACCGCCCTCGCCAAGCGCGACCCGGACACCGTTATGCAACTCGCACTGTCGGGAAGCATGCAGCCCTACGTGTGGACGATCAACGGACGCACCTACGACCAGACCGTTCCGCTCACGATCAGTCCGGGGCAGTCCGGTCGGCTGCGGATCACCAACATGTCGATGATGTCCCACCCGGTGCACCTGCACGGGCACACCTTCCAGCTCGGTCCGGCGGGCGGGAGCGGAGCCCGCAAGGACACCGTCCTCGTCCCCCCGATGGGCGCGATCAACGTCGACCTTCTCGCCGACAACCCCGGGAAGTGGATGGTGCACTGCCACAACGCCTACCACGCCGAAGCCGGGATGATGACCCGCCTCGACTACGTCACCGCCTGACCCTGACCATCCCCGACGCGGCAGGCACGGTGTCTGTCGTGACGACCACCACCGAGGAGAACGACGCCATGCGCGCACGCCCCCTGGCCCTGGCCGCCACCACCATCACCCTGACGATGCTGCTGGCCGCCTGCGGCTCCAGCACCCAGACCAACACTCAGACCACGAGCAGCTCAGCCGGGGCCACGACCACTGCCGGCGCTGCCCTCGCACCCGGCTCCGCGAGCGACATCGCTTTCGCTCAAATGATGATCCCCCACCACGATCAGGCCGTGGAGATGGCGGACCTCGCCGAGAAGTTCGCCTCCTCCGCGAAGGTGAAGGCCATCGCCGCGCAGATCAAGGCAGCGCAGACCCCGGAGATCGAGCGCATGACGACCTGGCTCACCACCTGGGGCCAGCCGATGACCATGCCGAGCAGCAGCGACGGCAGCATGGGCGGGATGGACATGGGCGGCATGGGCGCCGACTCCGGCTTGATGAGCGACACCGACATGAAGACGCTGACCCAGGCGCGTGGCCCCGCGTTCGACCGGACCTGGCTGCTCATGATGATCGCCCACCACCAGTCCGCGATTTCGATGGCGCAGCAGGTCCTGGCCACCACGACGAACCCCGACGTGAAGAACCTCGCCACCACCATCCAGGCCGGGCAAGCAACCGAAGTCTCGACGATGAAGCAGCTGCTGGCCGGCTGACATCGACCGGACGACCGTCAGATGCCTGCCGCACGGTGAGGGAGGGCAACGGCCGAGATCCACGTTCTTTTCGCGCAACCACGTTGGCCGTCCCGCCGACAGCCCCGCTGGTGAGATGCTCGCGGCCGTGACCGTCCACGTCGCGCGACGGACCGAGCAGCACCGGAGGGCGCCGCATGTGGATCGGGTACGCGCTCGGGTCGGCGTTCTTCGCGGGGATCGTGGCCATCTTGGCCAAGATCGGGATCCGGAACACCTCGTCCAACGTGGCCACCGCGATCAGAACCGTCGTCGTGCTCATCGTCGCCTGGCTGATGGTGCTCGTCGTCGGCTCTGCCGGCACTCTCTCGAGCGTCAGCACCCGCACCCTGCTGTTCCTTGCCCTGTCCGGGTTGGCCACGGGCGCGTCGTGGCTGTGCTACTTCCGGGCACTTCAGCTCGGACCGGTTAACAAGGTCGCAGCCGTCGACAAGTCCTCGCTCATCCTGACCGTCCTGCTCGGCATCATCGTGTTCGGTGAGACCACCAACCTGCTCACCAAGCTGCTCGGCATCACCGCCATCGGCATCGGCACCTACCTCATGATCCAACACGCAAACGGGACCGTGCTGGACAGCGCAGATCGAACATGGCTGATCTACGCCGCACTGTCCGCGGTGTTCGCCAGCCTCACGGCCGTCCTCGCGAAGGCGGGCATCACCGGCATCGAGTCCAACCTCGGTACCGCGCTACGCACCTGCGTCGTGCTGATGATGGCGTGGGTCGTCGTGTTCGTCGCCGGTGAGCAGTCCCAGGTCCGCGGGATCCCCCGACGCGACCTGATCTTCATCTGCCTGTCCGGTGTCGCGACCGGCGCGTCCTGGCTGTGCTTCTACCGAGCCCTGCAAGAGGGACCAGTCAGCGCAGTGATCCCCATCGACAAGCTCAGCATCCTGGTCACAGTCGCCTTCGCCTTCGTCGTCTTCGGAGAGCGACTCACCCGCCGCGGAGCCGTCGGTCTGACCCTCATCGTGGCCGGCACACTGGCCATGGTGTTGTAGCGGCCTCCCCCGGTCGTGCGACTGCCGCCGCAGGGAGCGCACCGATCGCCGCCCGCACGCGCGAGTTCCCGCCTGCTGAGCGACCGATGCACAGCACCCTCACCCGGGCACCCGGCACCGCTTGCAACCCGCCCGGCGACTCGTGGCCCACCCCACCCCCACGCGACCTGGACCAGATCCAGGGGGCTGCACACCAGGGATCGCGGCGACGACCACGAACCCCCGCGTAGGGGCCTTTGCCCCGTGCGAGCCTGGTGTGCCACGGAGGTCTCGACCATGAGACAGCCGCTGGGTCGGCACAGGCCGAACAAGGGCACCGAGACGAGCGCGGCGAGATGAGAGCACACGTCGAACGCCTCGCGAGAAACTGCTCGTGCGCCGTGGGCCAACACCATGATCCCGCAGTCATGAGACCCGGCGGTCGCCGAACCCGGCGACCGAGAGGACGTCGGCCCACGTCGGCGAGCAATCGCGGTAGCTTGCCAACTCAGCGAGTTCACAGCCAACGCTGCGTACGGTTCGGGCATGGTCACTGATCTGTGTCCCGTCGTCATCGGGGCGCCGGCGTGGTAGCCCCGCGCCCCGGGGCGAGGCTCCGCTCCACCCTTGCCGCGACTCTTGTCGTCGCGGTGGCGCTGGGGATCGGGGCTCTCGGCATGGTGTGGATCCTGCGTGCGTCGCTGACCCAGACCGTGCGGGACTCGGCGCAACAGCGTGCCAGTGACGTGGCGACGGCGGTGGCCGCGCAAGGCGGCGCCCGTGACGCGATCGTCGTCGGCAACCTCAGCGAACGTTCCGTAGTGCAGGTGCTCGACTCTGCAGGGACCGTGTTGGTCTCCAGCCCTGAGATCGATGGCGAGCCCGCACTGACCTCGGCGCGCCCGGCACCGGGAAGAGTCGAGGTGTCCGTGCAGAGTGTCCCGGTGGCCGACCAGGAGTCGTTCGTTGTCGTGTCCCGCGGAGTTCGCACGCCCACCGGGGAAGCGATCGTGGTCGTTGCGCAATCGCTAGCCGGGGTGGACTCCAGCGTGATGACCGTCGAGCACCTGCTTGTCGTCGGATTCCCCGTCGTCCTTCTGGTCGTGGCCGGATCGGTGTACTACGTAGTCGGAAAGACCCTTCACCCGGTCGAAGAGATCCGGCGGCGGGTCGCGGCGATCGGCGCGACGGACCTCGACATGCGAGTTCCGGTCCCGGCTGTCGACGACGAGGTCAGTCGCCTCGCACTCACGATGAACGGGATGCTCGATCGTCTGCAGAGCTCGCAGGCAACCCAGCGACGATTCGTCGCCGATGCCAGCCATGAGCTACGCAGTCCTTTGGCTGCCATTCGGGCGACCGTCGAAGTGGGTCTTGAGCATCCCGGTTTGCAGTCCTGGGACGATGCGTCGACTGCGGTACTGGCGGAGGCCGATCGGCTCGGCACGCTAGTCGACGACCTCCTGCTCCTCGCGCGCTCCGACGAGATCGGCGGCCCGAGGGATCATCACGATGTCGACCTCGATGACATCGTGATGATGGAGGCGGACCGCCTTCGACGGCTCGGTCATCTCGTCGTGTCGACGGACGTGGCGCCCACCCGGGTAGCCGGTGATCGCCAGCAGCTTGACCGCCTCGTACGCAACCTGTGCGACAACGCCGCCCGCTACGCGGTCTCGTCGGTGACTCTCTCACTCGGCATCGTCGACGGCTGGGCGGTCCTGACAGTTCACGACGACGGGCCTGGTGTTCCGGTCGCGGACCGCGACCGTGTCTTCGACCGGTTCGTGCGCCTGGATCCGGCGCGGGACCGCCTTTCCGGCGGCGCCGGGCTGGGCCTCGCCATTGTGGCCGAAGTGGCGCGCGCCCACGGCGGAGCGGCATCAGTGCAGGAATCGGCCACCGGGGCTCGGCTCGTCGTCCGTCTGCCCGCGACAGCAACGTGAGGTGGAGCTTCGGGGCGAGCAACACAGCTGGAAGGGCGCCGACTCTCCACTCGGCCTAGCCGCCGTTGTCGGCGAGCCGGTACCCCACTCCACGCACCGTCTCGATGGCCTGTCGGGCGAACGGGGTGTCGATCTTGCGGCGCAGGTATCCGACATAGACCTCGACGACGTTGGAGTCTCCCTCGTAGTTCTCGTCCCATACGGCGGCGAGGATCTCGCTCTTGGTGACGACGTCTCCCTTGCGGCGCAGCAGGAAGTGCAGGAGCCCGAACTCTCGGGGAGTCAACGCGATATCCTGGTCTGCCCGAAGCACGTGGCGTCGCGCCGGATCCAGACTGAGGTCCCCGGCTTGCAGGACGACGGGTCGTTCGGGGGCGCCACGACGGAGCAGTGCGCGCAGTCGCGCCACGAGCACGACGAAGGAGAACGGTTTCGTCAGGTAGTCATCGGCTCCCAGGTCGAACGCATCCGCCTCGTCGTGCTCGCCGTCCTTGGCCGTGAGCATGAGGACGGGCGTCCAGATCTCTTCGTCACGCAGGCTCTGACACACCCGGTACCCGTTCAGCCTGGGCAGCATGATGTCCAGAACGATCACGTCGTAGCTGCCCTCGCGGGCCATCCAGAGCCCCTGCTCACCGTCGCGCGCCACCTCGACCTGGAATCCCTCGGCAGCGAGGCCACGTTGTACGGCGTCGACAAGGCGGGGCTCGTCGTCGACCAGCAGCACCTTCACCCCATCACTGTCTCTCATCGGACCTGAGACGACCCTGAGTTGCGATCCGCGCCTGCCGCGCGTGTCTCGCTCAGTCGTACGCCCCGTGACGATCCCCGCTGCAGCGCTGGCACGTGCGACGGACCCAGAAGCATCAGGGCGCCCGTCGTGGCCAGCACTGCGGACAGGCCGACGACGAACAGAGGGCTGGCCACCTCGCCGAGCTCGGGACCCGATCGGGACTGAGGAGCAAGTGCACCTGCGATGACCGCCGCACCCACCACCACCCACCAACCCCAGCCTGAGACCGAGGTCGCGAACCGAACACCCACCCGCGATCGTCCAACGGCGCTGCCGTTTGCCGGGTCGGCTACCTGTCGGTGTACCAGTGCGCTGTGCCAGCTCACTGCGAGCAGGACCCCTCCCACGGCGTCGCTGGGGCGATGCCACCCCGCTGCCACGGTGCCGGCCGCAACGAGGCTGACCCAGGCCACGAGGGGTCCCCAGCATCGGCGGGCGAGCTTGGCGTCCAACGTCGACACCACGGCAAGCGCGAACCCGGTGGCGATCGTCGCGTGCCCACTGGGGAACGACCCGCCTGCAACGAACTGGCCCGCAGACGCGTCAGCTGCGGTCGGCAGGACGTGCTTGAGAAGCTCGGCGGACACGACGCCACCGACGACGGCGCCCGCGATGCGCACCGCGGACCCGCGGCCGGCGCGTTGATAGGTGCGCACGAACACAGCGAGCAGACCTACGGACAGGGTGACGATGGTGATCGTCGACAAGGCCAGGCGTTCGATCACGATCAGCCCGGACCCGCTGTCCAACCGGCCTGCGAACGCCGAACGATCCGCCTCAGCGACGCGTGGGACCACCGTGATCGACGCGTAGAGGGCGACCAGCGCGACGGCCGAGATCGCGGCGGTCACGCGTGGCGTAGGGGACGTCATGTCCTCAGCCTGCGCACCCCGCCTGTGGTGACGCTGAGGATCGGCCGTCGAGTCCGCTCGCGTGCGCCGGGTCCTCCCTAAAACTTCCGCACCGTGACCGGGAATGAGGGCTTCTCATGCTCTCTCATGCCCACCACAGCCGTCGCTGGACATCGTGTCTGCCAGTCCTCGACACCCCGTTCGCGGACCATCACATCACCCAGGAGTCACCATGAAGCTCACCAAGAAGAGCGTTGCCGGAACTGTCGGTGCCGCCGCCCTGCTCGCCAGCGTCGGCCTCGGCCTGACCTCCGTCGCACAGGCCGCCCCGGCCACTGCGACGAAGCCGCCGGCGGCCGCATCGGCTGCGGCCGCGGTCAGCACGACCACGGCCACTGCCGATGCCGAGACCGCCGACTCGGCGAAGGACACCGACACCCTCCAGCAGGGCGACCAGACGACCCCGGACACCGGTACGGCCGCCGAGGCGGGCAGCGAGACGGCGACGGAGTCCGGCGCCAGCAGCGAGACCGGGTCGGAGACCGGCCCGTCGGACGGGAACGACGGCGGCCACGCTGACGCCCCCGGCGTCGACGTGAACCACGAGGGCGGCGCGAACGAGAAGTAGTCCGCACCGGACGGGACGTCGCTGACCGGCGACGTCCCGTCCACACGTTCCCCACCCCCCGCCCGCTTTACCCGTTCCTAACTTGCGAGCGACTACGGTCTGCGGGCAAGCGAGGCCGACACCTCGACGATGGTCCGCCGGCCGACACGACTCCAGGAGATCCGATGACCACGACGCCGGCCTCGGGTCAGGAGCCCACCCCTCTCCAGGCGCACCACCACAGCGCCGCCCCGAGACCCGACGATGCCGCAACGTCCGTGAACGCCACCAGCGGGAAGGTCACCCGGCGTTCACTGCTGGCGATGGGTGCCGCCGTGGCGCTGAGCGCGTGCAGTCCCACTCAACCACTCGCCCGCAGCAGCATCGCACCGCCGTCGCCGGACGGGAGCGCCACCAGCGCGCCTCCCCCCGTGACTGCTCCGAGCTCCGGCCCGGTGAGCCCCTCTCCATCACCACGTGCCACCAACGGGCGAGCACGCGAGATCAGCCACGGCCCACGGACCGTCCCGGCGGTCGCGCTGACCTTCCATGGCGCCGGTGACCCCCGTGTCGCCGCTGAGGTACTCACCGCCGCCGAGCGGTCCGGGGCAGCCATCACCGTCCTCGCCGTGGGCACGTGGCTCCGGGCATACCCGGCCGTAGCGGACCGCGTGCTCCACGGCGGGCACGAGCTGGGCAACCACACCCTGCACCACCGACCGATGCGGCTCATGGACGAGGCCACCGCCTACGCCGAGATCCTCGGCGGCCAGCAGCAGGTCCACCAGCACGTCACGACACCGACGTTGTTCCGGCCCTCGGGCACCCCGCACGCGACACCGGCCATCCTGGCCGCCGCCGCACGAGCCGGCTACGCGACGAGCCTCGCCTACGACGTCGACCCCCGCGACTACACCGATCCCGGACCGGTCGTCATCGTGTCCCGAGTGTTGTCACAGGCCCGCGCCGGCTCGATCGTGAGCCTGCACCTCGGGCACACCGGCACCGTGGCAGCGATACCCCAGATCCTCGCGGGTCTGAGCCGGCGAGGCCTCTCTGCCGTGACCGTGTCCCACCTGCTCACCGGCATCGCACCATGAGGGCCGCGGGCCACACTCCGCCCCTGCGCCTGGCCGTGCCTGCCCTGGTCATGCTCACCGTCGTCGGATGCTCGACGCAGGCCCCTCAGGCTCCTGTCGCCGCGGATACACCATCGACCAGCACGCCTGCGTCTGGTGCCAGCCCGACAGCCGCGCCCGCAACCTCACCGACAACGCCCCCCTCAGCGACTGGGAGCACCGCGCTGAAGGGGATGCCGGCGCTGGTTGATGCGGGCAACGTCTATGCCGCGGATGCACCCAACCGGCTCGACCCTGCAGTCCGACAGGACCTGTATCGGGTGTACGTCCCCAACAGCGGGTCCGACTCGGTCACCGTGATCGATCCCGTGACCTACAAGGTGACCGGGACGTTCCGCGTCGGTCGTCAACCGCAGCACGTCGTCCCGGCGTATGACCTGCGGACCCTGTGGGTCAACAACGACCTGGGTAACAGCCTCACGCCCATCAATCCACGCAACGGTCGACCAGGGCGACCGGTACCTGTCGCGGACCCCTACAACCTGTACTTCACCCCCGATGGCAAGCACGCCGTCGTGATGGCCAGCAAGCTGCGCCGGCTCGACTTCCGTGACCCGCACACGATGGCCCTGCAGAAGAGCGTCCCGGTGCCGTGCGCGGGGGTGAACCATGCCGACTGGACCGCCGACGGACGCTTCTTCCTGGTGTCGTGCGAGTTCTCCGCCGAGCTGCTCTGGGTCGACACCGCGGCGCAAAAGGTACGTCGGGTTCTGCGCCTGCCCAGCGGGTCGATGCCGCAGGACGTCAAGCTCAGCCCCGACGGCACGCGGTTCTATGTCGCGGACATGATGGCGAACGGTGTCTGGATCTACGACGTCACCGCCGACGGTCCCCGGCTCAAGCGGCTGCTGAAGACCGGGGCGGGTGCGCACGGACTGTACGTGTCCCGTGACGCCACCCGGCTGTTCGTGTCCAACCGCGGCGCCGGATCGATCTCCGTGGTGCGCTTCGCCGACGACACCGTCATCACGCGGTGGAAAATCCCCGGCGGAGCCAGCCCTGACATGGGCAACCTGTCCCCCGACGGCAGCACCCTGTGGCTCGCCGGGCGCTACGACAGCGAGGTCTACGCCCTGAGCACCTCGACCGGCGCGCTGCGGGCCAGGATCAAGGTCGGAGTGCAGCCGCACGGCCTCACCGTCTGGCCACAGCCGGGCCGGTACTCCCTCGGGCACACCGGCATCATGCGGTGACGCGGCCGACGGGATCCGAGTCACGACTTCCGCGACCGCCTGCGCACCATCGCGGGTCCGCGCTAGCCGGCCGGACCGAGCCAGGGTTCTCTCGCGTAGGGGTGGCTGTGGATGCTCGGGTGATCGCTGGGTCTATCGAAGGACCACCATGAGCTGCTCCACGGTCGGGGAGCCGGCGAGACCGGCCGGTGTCGGATAAACGCGACATGCCAGCCCGACCTCCGCGCCGGGCGCGGCGAAGGGGTCTCGTCCGTCAACGAGTAGCGTCGGCGAGCCCACGAAGCCAAGCCGTTCCGCGTCCTCGGGCGTCTCGACGCGCTGGTAGTCAACGGAAATGTCAGGGCGCCCGGTCGCGGTGAGGGCCTCACGGATCCGCTGGTCAGCGAGCTGCCAGTTCGGGCAACCCTCGAAGTAGCGCAGGGTGATGTCCACGCGGTCATCGTGGCACGACGCCCGGACACGGGGCACGGCGACGTGGTGCTCGAGGGCCCCCGCGGCACGGGAGATGATGCGGTGGATTCGCTGGCCGCCGCACCCGACGCTGTCGCCGTTGAGGCTGTCAAGGCTCGTAGGCTGGGGCGGTGGCCCGCATCCTGGTGATCGAGGACGACGACACCATCGGCGCGGCACTGGAGTCGGCGCTGAGTGCGAGCGGGTATCAGGCCGGTTGGCAGCGCACCGGTGGTAGCGGTCTGGTCGAGGCCAGGGGCGGTGGGTTCGACCTGGTGCTCCTCGATCTGGGCCTGCCCGACCGCGATGGCATCGACGTGTGCCGCGAGCTCAGGAGCGCCCTGCCTGCTGCGGTGATCGTGATCCTGACTGCGCGCCAGGACGAGATGGATGTGATCTCGGGCCTGGATGCGGGAGCGGATGACTACCTCACGAAGCCGTTCAAGGTCAGCGAGGTCCTCGCTCGCATCCGCGCCCACCTGAGACGGTCCAGCGCGCTGCTGTCGGTCCCCGAGCAGCCCGCGGAACTCCGGCTGGGGTGCCTCATCATCGATGTCGGTTCCCGTCGGGTGCACGTCGCCGAGGTGGAGGTAGGGCTTCGGGCGCGTGAGTTCGATCTGCTGCTCCGCCTCGCGAGCGACGCCGGGGTGGCGGTGAGCCGCGAGACGTTGATGAGCGAGGTGTGGGATGAGCACTGGTTCGGCTCGACGAAGACCCTCGACGTCCACATGGTCGCGTTGCGGCGCAAGCTGTCCGACGCGGCGACCGAAGCAGGCGACGAGGCGGTAGCCGGACTCCCCGCAGTGACGACACTGCGCGGGCACGGCTACCGCCTCGATCCCCCCATGACGGGCTGATCGGTCAGAGTCCGCGCAGCACCTCCACCGCGGGGCGACGCGACCGCTGAGCAGCCATGAGGGCGGCCGCACCGATGGCCAGGGCAGCCACGAGCACCGTCGTCGCCAGATAGGGCCAGGGCACCGACAGCTTCTCCGGCGGCGGATCGAAGACGCCGGTGAGCACGGTCACGAGCATCTGCGAGAGCAGCCATCCGCTCACGACGCCGGCGATGATCCCACCGACGACGACGATCACCGCCTCGCTGAGCACCAGCCCCCGCAGTTGCCGGCCGGTGGCACCCAGCACGCTGGCGATCGCGAACGTGCGACGCCGTTCGGCGAGCCCGAGCGCCAGGACGAGGCCACCGGCGGCGGCGGCCAGGACGAGCGCGAAGCCGAGCTCGACGCGGGTCAGGCCGGCGAGATCGACGGAGGTCAGGCTGGACCCGATCGCCGAGCGTGTCGACCCGATGTCGGTCACCCGCGCGGCAGCCCCGAGCTTGTCGCGCAGCGCGGTCGCGACCGCTGCGGTGTTCTGCCCGCCGGTGTCGACGAGGAACGCACCGACCGCGTAGCTCCCGGTCGCCTTCGCGATGTAGTCGGCGTTGGCGATGAAGAAGCTGTCATGCGGTGCGGTCGGGAACTCCTTGGCGATCCCGGCGTAGTGGAACGGAACGGTGATGAACTTCTTGGTCTGACCGTCTTGCAACCGGAGCCGGATCAGGTCTCCGGGTGCGAGCTGGAAGTCCTTGACCGTCTCGTCGCTGACCAGGATCGAGTCAGGCTTCGCGGCGAGGCGACCGATCAGCTCAGCGGCGGTCCCGCCCTGGAAGTAGGCGTCCTGCAGGGAGGTCGCGGCCGCGATCGTCGCCGGTCGGACGCCGTAGAGGTCCTGCAGATCGGCACCGACGTAGGCGAAGCGGTGCTGGAGCGGTTCCACACTGACCACGCCGGGGACCGAGGCGATCGCCGTCGCCGCGTCCGGCCCCACGTTGGTGCCCGGGGACTGGGTCACCGCGATGTCGGCGCCGTTGGTGAGCCGGGCGTCGACCTCCGCCTGCGTCTTGTAGGTCGCGTTGAAGGTGGCGGTGGAGGCAGCGAAGGAGACCGCGAGAGCAACCAGGACGACCGCCCGCGCGACGATGGTGCGCTGGCGGGAGAGGCCGGCTGCGGCCGTCGATGCCAGGTTGCCGGTCAGCGGCCGGATCGCCCGGGCGACCAGCGGTCGACCACGCCCCAGGATGAGGTAGGCGATCCGCCAGGCCAGCAGCGCGACCCCGATCCACAGCAGCGCCGGGCCGAGGAACGCCCAGTAGCTGACCGAGATCGTGGCCACCCCCTCAGGGGCGAGGACGAGGCTGTACCCGGCCTGGCTGGTGATCGCGAACATCACCGCAGCGCCGGCCAGCAGGATGATGTCGAGGCCGAAGCGCATCCAGCGGGGCGCCCGCTCACGGCGCACCCGGGCTCGGGCACCGGTCACGGTGCTCTCCCGGAAGTCCCGCACGGTCGGGATCAGGACGGCGATCACGGCGATGAGCAGCCCAACCACAAAGGCGCCGATGGTCCAGCTCAGCGCGCTCGTGGTGGACGCCCCGAATCCCGAGGATCCGAACGCGAATAGGCCGATCGCGGCGGCGACGCCGAGGCCCACGAGACCGCCGACGACGCCGACGAGCAGCGCCTCGACGGCGGCGAGGCGGACGACCTGGCGCACGCTCATGCCGCGGGTGCGCAGCAGCGCCTGCTCGCGGCGCCGACGCACGGCACCAGCACCGGCGATCGCCGCGGTCAGGATGCCGGCGAGGATCGCTCCCGGAAGTCCGAGGAACAGGAACAGGACCTGGGAGTACAGCGAGTCCTTGCGGGCACCGTCCAGGGACGCGGCGAGGTTGTCGCCCACGAGGCCCGAACCCGCGAGGGTGGCCTCGAGGTTGTGCGCGGCCGCGGTCACGGCGATGTAGGCCTCGGCCGGGTCCGGTGGCAGCTCGTGGGTGTGGGCGACATGGACCTGGGTGGTGAGCAGGTCGGGTCGCGTCGCGGCCAGCGGCGCCATCGTGGACGCGAAGGTGGTGGCGGGCATGAGCATCACGTTGTCCGGCGGTGCGGCGGGCTGGGACTGCGGGGGTGCACCGACTTTCTGGAACAGGGAGTCCGCGTAGGGAAGGTCGACCACCCCGGCGATGGTGACGGTGATGGGGGGCAGGCCCGCCCGCGCGACGGTGACTTTGTCACCGGGTGCGACGTGCAGGTTCGATGCCGTCTGCTGCGCGACCAGGACCCCGTCGGGGGAACCCGACAGCGTGCGGATCTCGCCGGGGAACACGGTGCGGTAGTCCGCGGGGAGCCCGAGGACGACGCCGGCGCCGGTGCTCTGCTGGGTGCCGCCCGTGGTGGCGGTGAAGCCGTCCGTCGTGGCGAACTGGACCGGTAGCGCGGCTGTCACTCCGTCGGCGTGGCGGGTGGCGTCCAGGACTGCGGTGGGGTCGGCGCCGGTGGCGGCCTGCACCTGCCAGTCCACGACGACGCCGGACGCCGCCCGTGCGGTCATGGTGGCCTTGGATGCCGCGAGGAACGCCCCCAATGAGGCCAGGAGAGCGACCGCGACGGCGATCCCCGACGCGGTCGCGATCAGGGCACCGCGACGTCGTCGCAGCAGTCCGCGCAGCCAAGTGACGGTCATCGAGATTCTCCCAGATCGTTGCGTGAGGTCGACAGGTCGGTCGTGGACAGCACGCCGTCCCGGATGCGCCACCGGCTGCTCAGGCGGTCCGAGACGGCGGGGTCGTGGGTGCTGATCACCACGGCAGCGCCGAGAAGGTCCGCAGCGCCCAGCAGGACGTCGATGACGTGCGCACCGGTTGCCCGGTCGAGCTGACCGGTGGGCTCGTCGGCGAGGATCAGCACCGGTCGGGTGGCCATGGCTCGGGCGATCGCCACGCGCTGGGCCTGCCCGCCGGAGAGCTCGTCGGGGAGCTTGCTGGCGAGGTCGTCGATCTCGAGGGTGTCCAGTGCGTCCATCGCCAGCTCGTGGGCCACCCTGGCAGCCGTCCCCGCGAGGACCAGGGGGAGGGCCACGTTCTCCACGACGTCGAGGGTCGGGATCAGGCTCGGGCCTTGGAAGACGACTCCGACGAGCCCGGGTCGACCGAGGGGGTCCTCGCCTAGCGCGGGCCAGCTCACCCGACCGGCGGTCGCTCGCTCGAGTCCGGCCATGAGGTGCAGCAGGGTCGACTTCCCCGACCCCGAGGGTCCGGTGATGGCCAGCCTCGCCCCGGCGGGGACCTGACACGTCGCGCCGTGGACCGCGACGACGGCGGTCGGACCCGATCCGTAGGTCAGCGCGACGTCCGCCATCTCGATCAGCGCCCCTGACGCGGCGGCGCGATCCGAGGTGTGTGTGGTGGCGGGTGCGGGGGTGCCTGCTTGCGCGTTCATGACACGACCTGTCCGTCGGAGAGGGTGACGACGCGGTCGGCGATCGCGACCACGTCGGGGCTGTGCGTGACCAGCAGGACGGCGCACCCGGCGTCGGCGTGGGTGCGTAGGAGCGCGAGGAGGCGCTGCTCGGTCTCGCCGTCGAGCTCGCCGGTCGGCTCATCGGCGAGGAGCACTTTGGGGTTGTTGGCGAGCGCGACCGCGAGTCCGGCGCGGGCTGCTTCCCCACCGGAGAGCTGGGAGGGGTAGGCCTCGGAGCGTGCACCCAACCCGACCCGGTCGATCACGACGGAGGGGTCGGGTGCGTCGGCGGTGCTCAGTCGTTGGGCCAACGCCACGTTCTCGGTGACGGTGAGGTGCTCGATGAGGTTTCCCACCTGGAACAGCACGCCGACCGATCGCGCGCGGACGGCTGCCCGTTCGGCCTCGGACCGGTGGCTGATGCGTTCCCCATCGATCCACACGGTGCCGCCGGCAGGTTCGTCCAGCCCGGCGAGGCACCCGAGCAGGGTGGACTTGCCCGACCCGGACGGGCCGACGACGGCGACGATCTCGCCGGACTGCACGGTCAACGAGACGCCGCGCAGAGCGAGGGTCTCCTCCTCCCCGGCTCGGAAGAACCGGAACAGGTCCCGCGCCTCCAACGCGGCCCGCGCTGTGCCGGTCACGGGGTCCACCTGAAGGAACCGCTGACCTTCGCCCACGGGTCGACGTTGTCCGCGCTCTGCGGACCGGACAGGCTCAGGGTCACGAGCTGGCCGTTGTTCCAGAACAGGAAGGACTCGACCGCGTCGCGGACGACCTTCCCGGTGACCGGGTTCGCGGGTGAGTCAG
Organism: Actinomycetes bacterium; assembly: GCA_038210415.1. Taxonomy (GTDB): domain Bacteria; phylum Actinomycetota; class Actinomycetes; order Prado026; family Prado026; genus JBBQWS01. The sequence continues at coordinate 17,743 of JBBQWS010000024.1, read as the reverse complement.
CAAGATAGGTGATGAGCACGCCCGATCCACCGGCCCTGGTGAACGTCGTGACCTTCACGAGCTGGAACTTCGGCACGCTCGACGCGAGCGCCGGTACCTGGGTCGCGGACACCGAAGCGATCGTCGGTGCACTCGTTGCCGGGGTCTGCACCACCGTGATGGCGTTGAGCTTGTCGGTGAACGATGCCGAGTCCCCGGACGCGGAACGCGCCCAGCCCTCCGGAACAGCCACGGTGTAGCGCCCGCTCACGCCTCGGTAGGTCACGAAGGCCTGGTTGTCTGGGATGTCACCCGGGGGGTTGCTCTCGGTCACCGCTGGCGACGGCGCCGCTGAGCTCGCAGAGGGCGTTGAGGTGCTCCCGGAGGACGTCGTCGCGGGACTGGTCGTGGAAGCTGACGGGTTGCTGATGGTGGGAGTGGGGGCGGGCGCGGTCGACCCGCAGGCGGCCAGCGTCACGGCAAGCACTCCCCACGCGATCGTGATGCCAACGCGAGGTCGGGCCATCGGGTCCTCCGAGGTTGTGATGGTGGGCGTCTGCCACGCTAGGCAGGTGTCGGCTAACGCTCGGATCGCGCAAGGCAAGCGGACGGCTAACGCTGTTCGGTCGCTCGAGGAACCTGCATGAGACGTCGCATCGTGAACGTTGCACTGGCCAGCGCGGTCCTGGCCGTAGCACTGTTCGCAGTGCCGCTCGCCATCGCTGTCCAGCGCATCTACCTCGGTGACACGCAGGCCGCGCTCGAGCGCACCGCACTGAGAACCGCCATCAGCATCGGCCCGGACTTCGCGGGCCACGATCCGGCCGAGCTCCCCACCCCGGGGCCCGGGGAGCAGCTCGGGCTCTACGACCCACGTGGGCAGCGCGTCAGCGGCTCCGGGCCCGACCGGGCTGACCCGGCGACGACGACAGCGCTCGGCGGAGAAGTGGGCCAGGACCTCTCCGACGGCGCGATCATCGTCTCGGTGCCGGTGTCCTCCGCCGAACAGGTCGTCGGCGCGGTCCGTACCGCGGCACCGGTCACCGAGGTGTGGCAGCGCACCGCTGTGACATGGGCGGCGATGGCGCTTGCCGCAGCCGTGGCGATCGGCATCGCGATCCTCGCTGCACGGGTCCTGGCCCGACGGGTGAACCGCCCGTTGGAGCAGTTCGCGCTCACGGCCCACCGCCTTGGTGACGGCGACTTCGACGTCCGGACCACACCGACCGGCATGGCGGAGATCGATGACGCCGGCAACTCGCTTAACGCCACCGCCGAACGGATCGGGGACCTCGTACGCCGAGAACAGCAGATCGCGGCCAACGCCTCGCATCAGCTCCGCACGCCGCTCAGTGGGCTCAGGGCCACCCTGGAGTCCGCGCTCGCCGACCCGGCCGCCGACCTGGCCGGGGCGGCCCGCGACGCGATCACCGCCGCAGACCGCCTCGAGCTCACCATCGCCGACCTCATCGCCCTGACCCGAGGCGCCACCGCAAAGCACGAGTCCGTGCGGGTGGACGTGGAGCTCGACGCGGCCGTGACCCGATGGAGCGGCCCGCTCGCGGCCGTGGACCGCCCACTGCGGCTGAGACTGACCGACGGCGTCCCGAATGCGGCCTGCTCCCGCGCCGGGTTGGCGCAGATCCTCGATGTCTTGGTCGACAACGCCCTACGTCACGGTGCCGGCGCTGTGACCGTGACGCTGCGCACGGCGACGACCGCGGTCGCGATCGACGTCAGCGACGAGGGTCACGGCATCGAGGCGGACCTCGACATCTTCGCCCGTGGCGTCTCACCCCAGGGTGGTTCGGGGATCGGGTTGGGGTTCGCCCGCGGCGTCGCTGAGGACAACGGTGGACGGCTGCGGCTCAGCCAGCGAGAACCCAGCACCCGCTTCACCCTCCTGCTCCCCCTCGCCGACCAACCATGATCCGTATGCGTGTATCGCCTCTCGCCGAGTCGGTGTGCACCTCGTGTGGCCGCGGGAGCACTGGACGCCTCCCCCGGAGCATCGGCGGCGCTGCTTGACCGGTTGCTCGGTGAACCCCGCGCACCAGGCGACCACAGCCGGCGCACCGGGGGTCCTGTCCTCTCGTCCCGCGGCCGCGCTGCGGCCCACGGATGTGCGGTCGGTGTGAGTGTCGTCCCGGCAGTTCATCCAGCCCGTCGTGCGCGACATCATCGTCGAATGGACGCCGCCCCCACCGACCTCGCCGCGGCGCTTGAGAGCACCGCCGACACGCTCCGAACGTTCGGGCTGGCCGACGGGCGACGCAGTTATGCGGGCCTCCGCCTCGACTACCGACGACTCGCGGTGGTCATCTACCGGGTCCCGGACCCGGCGTTCGACCGGCGGGTCCATGAGCTCGTGCGGCCGCCCGCCCGCGTCATGTTCGAGGACGCCGCTCACACCCGCATCGACCTGGAGTCTGCGCGAGATCGGGTGTGGGACCTGCCGGGGTGCGAGGACATCACGGGCCTGTCCGTGCCGATCGACGGGTCAACGGTCAAGGTGCTCTTCGATGGCAACACGGCCGCCGCGCAGACGTGGATGGACGTCGCGATCCCGGGCCTGGTGATCGTCGAGCAGGCTGACACGCGACGCGCCCGGCCCGCCGAGGCCCTCGGTGCCCCACCGTCGAACCGGCCCGACCGGGTCGGCCGTGGCGACTTCTCTGCACGGATCAGCTAACCGAGCAGAGGTGCGTCGGCCTCGATGTCGCGACGGGTGAAGGCCAGGAACGACACGAGACCGGCGATCGCCACACCCCACACGATGGTGACCGTGCCGGTGCCGAGGCCGATGCCGCCTCGGGCCGGTGGGAGGGCGAGCCAATCGGCGAAGGACGCCCCGAGGGGCCGGGTGATGATGTAGGCGGTCCAGAATGTCGCGACCTCCGGTGCTCCGAAACGTGACTGGGCAACCAACGGGATCGCGAACAGGATGGCGAAGATGATGCCTGAGGTGAGGTAGCCCCAGCCGAAGGTGACCGCGGTCATGTCGCCGGCTGCGGTGCCGAGTGCGAACGTGGTGAGCACGGTGGCCCAGTAGAAGAGTTCGCGGGGCTTGGTATGGATGCTGTGGATCGACAGGGTGCCCTCGCGAGCCCGCCACTGCCAGAAGATCACGGCGAGCGTGATCGCGAAGACCGTGGTGGACACGATGTAGGGGATGCCGATGCCGACGTGGAGGATGTCGGCGGCCATCGTGCCGAACACGCTGACCATGGCGACGGCAAGCCAGTACTTCCACGCGATGTAGGTGCGCGAGCGCATCTGGATCACGAACGCGACCGCGAAACCGACGAACCCGAGGGGCACGGACACCAGCGGGCCGATGGTGTGGGCGAGGAAGTCCGACGCGGTTTCCCCCATCCCGGTGGTGAGGATCTTGATGATCCAGAAGAACGCCGTGATCTCAGGCACCTTGCTCAGGGCGTGTCGGGGCACGGGGTCGTGCTCTCCGGGCACGGAGTCCTCGGGCGGGGTCGGTGCGTCGGGGTCGAGGAAGCCGAACGGGACCCTCGAGCGGTCCTGCCTCACACGGTCTCCCCGGACTCTGGTCGGTCTCCACACGCCGGTGCCCCGGTCTCTGCGCACGGTAGTCCCACCCGCCTGAGCGGTACCTGAGGTCGTCGGCCACCGAACTCAGGTGCCGCGCGTGAGAGGCGCCCCCGCGGGGAGGCGTAGGAGGAACCTTCCCCCGGGTCCCGCGGACGCTGTCACGTCGCCGTGGCACTGTTGGGCGAACGCGGCCACGATCGCCAGCCCGAGACCGCTGCCGCCGTCATCTCGGGAGCGGCTGGGATCGAGGCGAACGAAGCGCTCGAACACGCGGTGCGCCTGGTCGGCGGGGATGCCCGGACCGTCGTCGGTCACCTCGAGCACCACCCAGTCGCCCTCGCGTGAGCAGGCGAGGTTCACGCGGGTGTCGGCGTGCTGGACCGCGTTGGTGAGCAGGTTACCGACCGCCCGTCGCAGTCCCCGAGGGTCAGCCCGGAGGGTCTCCTGCCCCGTGCACGTCACGGTGATGCCTTCCCGCAGGCGCAAAGCGCGGGCGACCTCGTTCTGCACGGCGTCGGGGACGACCAGCGCCACCGGGTGCAGATCTTCACCGCTGTCGGCGCGGGCCAGGACGAGGAGGTCGTCGACGAGGGTGGTGAGCCGGTCCACGTCGAGGAGCGCGTCGTCTGTCCATCCGTCGTCGCCGAGCGGTTCGTCCTGCCCGAGCTCGAGCGCGATCCGCAACGAAGTCAACGGTGTTCGCAGTTCGTGGCCGGCGTCGGCGACGAACTGCCGGGTCGCGGTGGACTGCTCGTGTAACCGGTCGAGCAGGGTGTTCAGGGTGACGGCGAGATCTGCGACCTCGTCCCCGGTCGCAGGGACCGCAAGGCGGCCCTCGTCGAGGGTGCGCAGGCGCTCGGCCTCGTCGGTCAGGCCGGACACCGCGTGGAGGGCGCGTCCGACCTGTCGAGCCACCAGCAGGCACACAAGTGCGGTGATGATCGGGATCGTGACCGCGAGCACGACCAGCACGCTGTCACGGGTGCTCTCCACCGGGATGTCGCTGCGCGCTGCGCATACCTGCAGCGACTGTCCGCCCACCCGCAGAGGGACCGAGAGGACCCGGAAGGTCCCGGTCAGATCGGGCCAGGTGAACTCGACCGTCTGCGCTTCGCGGGACCCCGAAGTGGTTGTCGGGCAGATCCGTGCCTCGGCGCTGACGCCGGGCGTCGTCGCGATGGGGGTGCCGTGCTCGTCGACGACCTGCACGACGACCGGATCGCGCGGGTTGAGGGAGGCCAGCGAGATCGGGTCCCCGGACTTGGGTGGGTTCGTCCGCAGCTGGGCGATGACGTCGTTGGCGCTCGAGTGCAAGGTGTCGTCCAGCGAACGAGTTGCGGCACCGGTCACGGTGATGACCGCGACGGCGGCCACCAACAGGCCGCCGACGAACACCGCGAGGCCCGCCGAGATGACGGCGCGGGCTCGCAGCGAGCGGGGTCCCCGGTTCGTCACTGGTCGTCCGAGGTGATGCGGTACCCGACGTTGCGCACCGTCTCCACAACGCCGGAACCGAGCTTGCGGCGAAGCCCGACCATGCACACCTCGACAAGGTTCGCGGGACCGTACGGCTCCTGCCACACCTCGTCGAGCAGTTCCTGCTTCGAGACGGCCCGTCCCGAGCTGCTCATCAAGTACGCCAGCACCGCGAACTCGCGGGCAGACAACGTGAGCTCGTTCTCGCCGATCCAGACACGGTGTTGCTCGGAGTCGAGTTTGAGGCGGCCCAACGTCTGCAGGTGCGACGACGGTCGCCGACGCACCAGGTTCGACAGCCGGGCCAGGAGAACCCGAGTGCTGAACGGTTTGGTGACATAGTCGTCCGCGCCGAGCTCGAGAGCGTCCAGCTCGTCGTACTCGCCATCCTTGGCCGTGAGCATGACCACCGGAACGTCATGACCGTCGGCCCTCAGCGCCTGGAGGACGCGGTAGCCGGACAACCCCGGCAGCATGATGTCGAGGATGACGACATCATGGCCGCCGGCCTTCGCGAGCGAGAGCCCGCTCACACCGTCGTGCGCAAGGTCGACGGCGTAACCCGCGCGGCGTAACGCCTCGCCGAGCAGCCGGGCCAGGCGGACCTCGTCCTCGACGACGAGGACCCTCCGGCCCAGACCCGAGACCGGGCTGTCGTCGGAGTCAGGCGTGAACGATGTCATGGTGCCCATGGTGGCGCAGGGGTGGCCGACGGTCCCGGTCGAGCCACCCCTGCACCCGCAACGGTCAGGCCGAGTGCTCGCCCGCGAGCATGAGGTCGTCGTCCGGGTCGTCGTTGCGGGTGAGGTCGGCCTGGTTCGTGCTGGGGGCGTCACCCCCGGCCGGGGCCGTGAGCTCGGCGCCCAGAACCTGCTGTGCGTCGGACCGCGCCACGTCGATGCGCGTTCGGGTGAGATAGCCGATGAGGGCCGCGATCGCCAGCAGGAACACCACGCTGGTCTTCAGCTTGCCGATCCCCAGCCCGCCGTCCGCGTGGTGCTGCCCGAGCAGATCCCCGATCGACGCCCCCAGCGGCCGGGTGAGGATGTACGCCGACCAGAACGCGAACACGGCGTTGAGGCCGAGCTTCCAGTGCGCGAGAGCGATGGCGGCGATCAGCGTGGCGAATAGCATCGTGGTCCAGAAGTAGCCCAGGGCCAGCTTCTCCGAGATCAGGTCGCCTGCCGCGGTCCCCAGCGCGAAGGTGAACAGCACCGCGAGCCAGTAGAAGACCTCACGGCGCACCGTGGTGATGCTGTGGATCGACAGCGTCTTCTCGACCGCGTACCAGACGCTGAACACCACGGCCAGGATGGCGGAGAACACGATCGTCGTCGTGACCAGCGGAACCCCGAAGTTGTCGGTCAAGTTGTCCGTGATCAGGGTGCCGACGACGCTGAGCAGCACGACCGTGACCCAGTAGACCGCCGGCACGTAGCGCGTCAGCGTGAACTGCGCGATGAGGAACACGATCAGGAACGTGCCCATGATGTAGGTCGTCATCGTGAGCCCAAGACCGAGCTTGTCATTGAGCAGGTCTGCGAAGGTCTCACCGACAGTCGTGCACAGCACCTTGATGACCCAGAAGACCGCTGTGACCTCCGGCACCTTGCTGAGCATGTGGTGATGATCAAGTCGATGAGGAGACTGGGTGAGGGACGTCATGACACCGACGGTACGCAAGCCCACCTGAGCCGGGCCTGAGCCCTGACCCACCCGGCGCGACATCGCCTGGCGCACGTCGAACGGGACACACGATGGGACCAACGCTTGGGACCGCATCCCTGTGGTGTCCGGACCTTGTCGCCGTCGTGTCCATCTACCATCGGGGCCGTGGCCTCATCATCAGGCGTCCGCCCCACCGCGCTCACCTGGCTTCTGCTCGTCCTCGGCGTGATCTGTGTGGGCATCGCGGTCGTGTACTGGACCCAGCCCGCGAACGCGCTGCCGTCCTTCTTCCCCGGTACTGACACCGCCAACGCCGCCAAACACACCAAGCACGGCATCGCCGCGCTCGGCCTCGGCGTTGTGCTGTTCATCGGGGCATGGATGACTACCGGGTCGAAGACGGATTCGACGCCATCCTCGTAGCCGACTCGGCACCTGGACCTCTCGAGGTCTGGCTACTCTGACGGACTCGGGCCAGTCAGCCGGAGGCTGTGGCCGGTACTCATTCCCAATCGACGTCACGTGGAGTTTGTTCGATGGTCGAGATCAGTTACCTCCAGGCGATCGTGATCGGCATCCTCCAAGGCATCACCGAACTGTTCCCCATCTCGAGCCTGGGTCACTCCGTTCTCCTGCCCGCGTGGCTCGGCGGGGACTGGGCGGCGCTGGTCACCCAGTACGGCACGGACGACTCCAGCCAGTCGCCCTACCTCGCCTTCATCGTCGCGCTCCACGTCGCGACCGCGATCGCGTTGCTCGTCTTCTACTGGCGGGACTGGGTCGCAATCATCGGCGCCTGGTTCACCACCATCAAGAACCGCTCTATCACCACCTCGACCGAGCGACTGGCGTGGTTGATCGTGATCGCGACGATCCCCGTCGGCATCACCGGTCTGGTCCTCGAGCACACCTTCCGAGTCCTATTCGCCAAACCCGCCGCAGCCGCAGTCTTCCTCACCCTCAACGGTGTGATCCTGCTCGCCGGGGAACGGCTCCGGCGCCGCGCCGACGCCCGCGCCGCCGCCGAAGCCCAACTCGAGTCCCCGGCCCAAGTCGCTCACGAGGAACGCCACCACGCAGTGGTCGGTGGGACCGGCCGCTCACTGGAGAACCTCGGCTACCTCGAGGCCGCGGTCATCGGCGTCTTCCAAACCTTCGCACTCCTCGCCGGGGTATCCCGCTCCGGGATCACGATGGTGGGAGGGCTAGTTCGCGGCCTCGACCACGAGGACGCCCTCAAGTTCTCCTTCCTCCTCGCCACCCCAGTGATCCTGGCGGCCGGGCTCTTCAAGATCCCGTCGCTGGCAGGACCCGCCGGAGACGGCATCCACGGACAGGTCATCGTCGGGGCGATCGCTGCCGGGCTCGCCGCCTTCGCCAGCGTCCGCTTCCTCACCCGATGGTTCACCACACGCACCCTGACCCCGTTCGCGATCTACTGCCTCGTCGTAGGGATCGCCTCGCTGATCAAGTTCGCCTAGCAACCTAAGGTGTTGGCCTCCTTCGTGGGATGCCACCTGTCCGTGGGCACGTGTCGGCAACCCCCCTCTGACCAGCCGATGAGAGGACACGGGCAGGCTGGGACGGCACCGACTACCGTTGGGGGCGTGGTCGCACCGCACGTCGAGCTGCTCTACATCGACGGCTGCCCGAACTGGGAGATCATCGCCGTCCGCCTGTCGGTGGCACTCCAAGCCACCGGCAATGCCGAAGCCCCCGTCGACCTTCGCCGCATCACGACGTTGGCCCACGCCGAGCGCACCGGGTTCACCGGCTCACCCATGATCCGGATAAACGGGGTCGATCCCTTCACACCACCCGGGCAGCCGGTCGCGTTCGCCTGTCGCGTATTCCACGATGGCGACGATGTCGTCAGCGGTCCCACCGTGGTGCAACTCCTCGACGCGATCCGCACCGCACCCGGGCTGTCCGACCAGGCACTCTGACGTCGTGACCAAAGCGCGCCCTAGGTCCACGTGGCTGCTGACGCTCCTGGCGATTGGTCTGACCGGCTGTACCCCGAACTGCCTGGACTTCGAGAACTCCACCAGCTCGAGGACAACGGTGGCACCAACGCCTCGCAAGGCCATCGAAGCCTGGGCACCGACCGCACCCAACGGATTCAGCACCGACCCGGCCTCGTGGACAGTCTCCAAAGCAGAGCCGCTCACGTTCGTCAACGGCGACGAGTCCATCGAGGTTGCCAAAGCAACCCCACCTCGAACCGGCTTCTTCGTCATCAGCGGCGGGACCTGCAAGCCATAGACCTAGACAAGCCGTGGGGCACGGTGCGAGATCGAATCGGTCGTGGTCTTCGTCGCGGGTGCGCAGTCCCTGGTCCGCGGGATCCCCCGACGAGGCACTCGCCTTGCACCGACTGCCCCGCGCAGCGCTCGCCCGATGGTTGACGTCGCGATGTGTCCACCGATGGACCGGTCGAGCGGCGAAGCGTTGATGACGGTCATTGACTGTTCAAGGCATTCTTTGATATGATATTTCGTATCGAAAGGCAGCTATGTCGGCGTCGTCACTTCTGCGCACCGCGCGTCACTCGCGTGGTGTGTCGCAGCGTGCGCTAGCGAAAGCCGCGCATGTGAGCCAGCCTGGCATCGCCGCGGTCGAGTCTGGGGCGCACGACACGACCCTCGACCGGCTCGAGCAGCTCCTGGTGCCGTTGGGTCAACGCGTGTCTCTGCTCCCGACCCGTTCGCGACCGGTGTGGCAGGTCGCGGTTGACCTGCGCATCGCCCTGGAGTCGGGCGAGGAAGGTCGAGCGTGGCGGGAGATCATCCAGTGCTCCGATGACCTTGCCCGCGAGGCGCATCCGACGCGGGTGGCGCTGGCGGTCACTCAACCCCTTCCGGTCGGGGACTCGCGATACGACGCCCTGCTCGCGGCGGTGACCGACTACCACCTGAGCCGCGATGCGCTGCCACGCCCGCACTGGCTCGACCTCCCGGACTACCAGTTGGCCGAGCCGTGGGACGTCGAGGCGGTCTCGTCACTGCGTGACCAGGCCCGAGAGGACACCCCGCCGGCCATGGCCCGGCATGGGGTGTTCCTGGCTGCGGCTGAGCTTGCGAGCGTGTGATGGCCGTCTTGCTCGATCACGACGACGTCGAGCTACTGCTCCGGGAGCTCGCAGGTCGGTTACACGCCGACGGAGTCACTGCGGGCATCCGCGTCGTCGGCGGCGCAGCCATCGCCCTGATGAACGCCGAGCGGCGCTCCACCGCCGACATCGACGCGGTACTGCTGCCCGTCGCCCCGGTGCGCGCTATGGCGGCCACGATGGCGCTCGAGCGGGACCTGCCCGCGGACTGGCTCAACGACGCCGCCATGGCCTACGTCCCGCTCGTTGGACTCGACGACTGGCACGAGATCTTCCGTGTCGGCGACGTGACGGTGTCTGTCGGCTCTGTCCAGTGCTCCTCGCAATGAAGCTGCGCGCCAACCGTGGACGACGCGACACCGACGACATCGACTACCTCCTCGGACGTTGCGTCGTGAACTCCGTGCTGGACGCCCAAGAGATCTACGAGCGCTACCACGCCCAGGACGTCCTGACCGACTCAGCCGTCGCACGCGTCCAGACGTGGCTCGACGCCCGCTGAGCCCCGAGCAATCTGTCGCGACACGCGCGAACGTCAGACAACTTTCGTGGCCCTCTTTGACGAGGCATATCGTCCACGTCGATCCGCCCGTGTCCACGACGCGCCACCCCGGGGCTACCTGTTCGTCACACGCGTTTCGTGACAGCCGCCTGCCGGGAATCGAGGCAGACATGTGCATCGGCGGCGAGTACCGTCTGGCCCTGATTCCATTGTCGCTCAACGGGTTTCCGGGTTGTGATGTTTCGTGTTGTCCAGTGCGAAGATCGGCCGGTCGTCGTGGCGGTACTACTCGCGCACGGTCGCGGGTGGTGCGTGTGAGTACTACGCCGAGCACGGCGACGCCCCTGGCCGTTGGCACGGTTCCGGGCTCGCGCAGCTCGGGCTGACGGTCGGTGCGAGTGTGGAGGAGCGTGAGCTCGAGGCGCTCTTCGGTCGTGCCCTGTCCCCGACGACGGGGGCGGCGTTGGGGTCCGGGTGGCGGTCGGATGCGGTGACCGGGTTCGACCTGACGTTCTCCGCGCCGAAGTCCGTGTCGACTCTGTGGGCCCTCGGGGACGCTCGCACGATGGCGGCGATCGATGCCGCGCACGGTGCGGCGGTGAGGGCGGCGCTGGACTTCCTGGAGGCGCATGCGTCGGTGTCGCGGCGCGGCCGTGACGGTGTCGAGCAGATCGGCTCGGCGGGGTTCACCGCGGCGTTGTTCGACCATCGGACGTCGCGGACCGGGGACCCGCAGCTGCACACACATGCCCTGGTGGTGAACAAGGTCCGCTGTGATGACGGGGCGTGGCGCACGTTGGACGGGCACGAGATCTACCACCACAAGAAGGCCGCTGGCGTGGTCTACCAGGCCGCGCTGCGGGCGGAGCTGACGGCTCGGTTGCCGGTGGTGTTCGGGGCGGTGTCCGAGCATGGCCAGGCCGAGATCAAGGGTGTCCCCGAGGCGCTCATGGCGGTGTGGTCGTCGCGGACGTCGGCGGTGATGGCCGACGCGGTCCCGACCATCGCCGACGCCGAGACCACCCTGGGCCGCCCCGTGTCAGCTGGGGAGCGGGCCAGAATCATCAAGACCGCAGTCCTCACGACACGGCTGGCCAAGGACGCACCCGTCCCTCAGGCGGACCGTCGCGCGCGGTGGGCGGCCCAGGCCGCCGGGTTGGGGTCCACGACGGACTCCGTGACGGACTCCGCCGCGACCGCGCACCGCGCCGCGCCCCTGAGGCGACCGGTGCCGGGGTGGGAGCACACGGTGGTGACGGACGCGGTGACGGACATCGGGCGACGCAAGGCCATGTGGTCCCGCGCCGACCTGACCTCCGCCATCGCCGCCAGGGTCTCCGTCGCGGGAAACGCCGGCCCGACGACGGCGGCAGCGACGGTCGCCCTGGTGGAGGTCCTCACCGACACCGCCCTGACGCGGGTCGAGGTCTCCGGCACCGTCGCGCTCGGCACCGAACGGGCGGGCGTGACCGCGCGGGCCTCGGACACCCGCTACGCGTCCCGGGAGCTGGTGGAGACCGAGGCGCGGATCGTGGAACGTGCCGTCGGCGAGGGGTTCAGGACTCCGGATCGGCTGCCCCGCGAGTTCCTCGCCGCCCTCTACCAGGGGCCGTGCGCCGGGTTGAGCACCGATCAGCGGGCCGCGGTGGTGCGCCTGGTCGCGTCCCGCGATCTGATCACCGTGATGACCGCCCCGGCCGGGGCGGGGAAGACCACCACCTTGGGCATCGCGGTCGCCGCGTGGCACTCGATGGGGATGGAGGTCACCGCGCTGGCGCCGTCGGCGCGGGCGGCTTCCGAGCTGTCGGACGCGACCGGGGCGGCGGGTCAGACGGTGGCGCGGTGGCTGCTGACCCACGACCACCTCGACGACCCGGAACGGGCCCGGCACCGCTTGCGGTTCCTCCCACCGCGGGAGGTGGTCATCGTCGATGAGGCGTCGATGCTGTCCACCGCGGACCTCGACCGCCTCACCGCACGTGCCGTGAACACCGGGATCCCGCTGGTCCTGGTCGGTGACCCCGCGCAGATCGGTGCGGTGAACGCCCCCGGTGGCATGTTCGAACACCTCACCCACACCATGGGCGGTCAGGTCATCGAGCTGACCGAGCTGCACCGGTTCAGACACCTGTGGGAGGGCGCCGCCACGCTGCGCCTACGCGCCGGCGACACCACCGTCCTCGACGTCTACGCCGAACACGGTCGCGTCCACCCCGAAGCCTCCAGCGAGGACGCCGCGGACGCGGTGTTCGACCGGTGGCGGACCGCCACCGACCACGGCCACGACGCCCTCATGCTCGCCCGGGCCTGGACCGACGTGAACGCCCTGAACTCCCGAGCCCGCGCTGTCGCGGTCGCGACCGGTCAGGTCACCGGACCGGACCTGGTGAGGGTCGCGACACGGTCGGCGTCAACCCGCGACCAGGTCGAGGACCGCACCTGGCGGGCCGGGGACGTGCTGATCGCGAAGCGCAACACCACCCGCATCCCCATCGGCGACGACACGCTACGCAACGGAGACCGCTTCCGCGTCCTGGCCGCCAACGACACCGGCGGCCTCGTCGTGACGGATCTCCGGGGTCGTGGGACGACCACCTTGCCGCTCGGGTACCTCGCGGCTCATGCGGAGTACGGGTGGGCCGCCACCATCGACGGCGCCCAAGGCGCGACCACCGACATCGGCATCATCCTGGCCCGAAGTGGGCTGGATCGGGAGCACCTCTACGTCGCGATGACGCGCGGCCGTCTCGAGAACCACGTCCACACCACCCCCGAGCTGGTCACCGGAGACGCCGGCCCGCACCGCCACCCCCCGACACCGACCAGCACCGATGAGAGGGCTTGGCCAGACCGGCGGCAACCCCACCCGACCCATGGCCAGACCCGCGGCAAGGGTGCGGCCAGGCCTCCGGCCGGCGTCCAGCTGCCCCTTCCGGACCTGGACGGTGCGCTCGCCCTGCTCGCCCGCGCCGTCGCGACCAGCGGGCGGGACCGCGCCGCGCACTCTCTTCTCGACCCGCCCGTGCAAGCCACGCGGGAAGCAGCCTGGGCGAAGGCCGACGCTGCACACCCGGGCCGGCAGGTCCCGGTCGAGCACCGCCGCCACCAGGGCGACCTCGACCGCGCCCGCGACGAACGCGACCACGCCCGTCGACGACTCGACCAGCTCGCCAGCGACCTCCGCACCGCCGAAACCGACCTGGACAATGTCGGGTTCTTCGCCCGCAAGCGCCGTGCCGAGCTCACCGCGAAGGTGACCTTCACCCAGGGAGTTGTCGCCGACGCCATCGACACTGTGGAACGCGCCGAGACGGAGGTGACCCACCTGACGGGTGTCGTCGACGCCGACACACACGAACGGACCCTCGGCGAGGACCAGGACCGGCTGGCCCGCCTCAACACCTGGCGGGAACGAGGAAGCCAGGCCATCGCGGATCCGAACGCTCACACCGGCTCGGACGACCCTCGCCTCCAACCGCCCGAACCGATCGACCACGGGCGCCCCTATGCGGTCGAGCTCGACGCCCCGAGCATCGAGCACGGCTACGACATCGGTATTGGTCGATAACGCCTCCCGGTCTCAGCGAACGTCGAGCCACGCCCCCTCGACGTTCCTGACCCCGCCCGCACAACGACTCTGAGGAGCCGCGACGCCACGGACGCGCCTGGACTTCCGTGGACTACCGAAAGGGATCGTGTCCGGATCGTTTTGGAATCTCCCCGGTTTCCCCAGCCCGTCGTGCACTCCTCCAGATAGAGGGACATTTCCTTGCCCCCTGATGAACCCCGCTGGAGGTACACCATGAAACGTCACGAGCGTGCAGCCCGGATCCACCTGACCAGGCCGCCGCCGAGCACGTGGAGAAAAGCCCTCGGCTGCTCCTCGGTGGCGCGGGTTGGGGCTGTCAGCCCGTTCCGGCGCGCATCTTCTCCGGTGAACCCCTGCACACGATGGCAACATCACTCGGCCACATCGACCTCGGCGCGGACGAACCGACGAACGCCTGTGAACGCGGACAGTTCCAGGGACTCTGAACCAGGCATACGACTGGTTCGTGTCACATGCGGACAACGACACGCACCCGTCCGCCCGGGTGCTCCACAGCCAGCCCGCGCCGCTGAGCCGTCCACAGAACCCGCCCAACGCACTTGCACGACTCATCCCCTCGAGCCCCGATGGACCGGGGCCCTCTCACCACAAGCCCTTGGAGGAGCAATGCCTCGTCGCGGAACCACCTCACCGACCGCCGATCCCGCGTGCACGCTGCTGACCGTCGAGCAAGCGGCTCGGCGCCTCGGCGTCGGCCGCAGCACCATGTACGCACTGCTCTCGCGGGGCGAGATCGAGAGCATCCAGATCGGTCATCTCCGCCGCATCCCCGTCGACGCGATCGGCGACTTCATCGACGAACGACGGGCTGTTGCTGCCATGGCATACGGGGTGTGATGTGCCTCAGGACAACACTCTCGGGCGCGGTCCGAAGCAGGGAAACGGTGCGGGCTCGATCACCGAGCGCAGCGATGGACGCTGGATGGTCCGCGTCACCGACCCGACCTCCGGGAAGCGGCGAACTGCCTACGCCTCAACTCATGCCGAGGCAGTGCGGAAGCGGCGAAGCATGCTGGCGAAGGCCGAGCGACGCGAGTCCATCCTCGACTCGGCCGCGACGCTGCGCACCTGGGCTGACGACTGGACCGCCTCAGGCAGGGCCGCACGGCGCCGGCGAGAGTCCACCGTCGGCGCGTATGTCTACCGCCTCGACACCTATGTGCTCCCCGCCATCGGCGGCGTGCGGTTGCGTGACCTCACGCCGCTCCACGTCGACGACCTGTCCCACAGCTTGGGGGCGAAGGGCTTGTCCGCCGCCACCATCAAGGGATCGCTGATCGCGCTCTCGGCCTGCCTCGACGATGCGGTACGGGGCCGGCTCCTCACCGCCAACCCGGCCCGTGGCGTGACGGTGCCCGAATCGGCGCCGCGCACGGCCGACGTGGTTCCCCCCACCACCGAGCAGGTCCGGGCACTGCTGGCAGAGCTCGAGGGGACCGACCTCGAACGACTGGTCGCACTCATCGTGGGAACTGGGTGCCGGATCGGTGAGGCCCTCGCGGTGCGCTGGGCCGACCTCGACCTCGACGGCGCTTCGTGGCACATCCGTGGCACCACCTCGCTCACCGTCTCCGGGTCCACCGTCGTCGGCAACCGCACCAAGTCCGGCGGCGCCCGACGCGTGGCGCTGTCACCCCTGGTCGTGACGCAGCTCGTCCGCCAGCGAGCCCACGTGGACGGGCAGCGCCGGGCCGCTCGCTCCGCCTGGGTGGAGCACGATCTCGTCTTCCCCACCAGCATCGGCACACCTCAGCACTCCGGGAACGTCCGGCGGGGATTCCGCGAGGCCGCAACCGCCGCCTGCTTCCCGGGCTCGTTTCACGCTCTTCGCCACTACGTCGCCACAGCCGGCCTGTCGGTGCTCCCACCGGCTGTCGTGGCCAAGCAGCTTGGCCACCGACGTGCGTCCCTGACCATGGACGTCTACGGGCATCTGCTCGTCGACGACTCCGCCGTGCTCGCCGCGTTGGTGTCAGGGTTGGTGTCAAACCCAGAGCCGCCTCCGTGACGGGGAGCGTTTGCGCAGGTCACAGCGTTGAATGGTGGGGCGGGTGGGGCTCGAACCCACGACCTGACGGATTATGAGTCCGCTGCTCTGACCAGCTGAGCTACCGCCCCGGGTAGTCAGCGTAACGAGGGGTGTTTCGGTCATGAACCGCACACCAGGATCACCCTTCGTCAACAGGCAACGGGCACCGACGCACTCCTAGCCTCAGCATGTGGACCTTCGTGGGCTCAGGCGTGCGTCTGACGCCACGTATCGTCACGACGCCGAGTCGCAGATGATCTCGCGCGCGGCGGTCGCCTCTCGAGCTCTCATGCTCGTCGGACCACCGGGAGCACTCACTCTCGTGCTGCTCGTCGACGAGCCGTCGTTGCTGCGCCGCATGTCATTCCTGATCAGCCAGCTGGTGGTCAGTCTCGTGTCAGTCGCGACCCTGACGACGTTGCTGCGCTCGATCCGTCACGACGGAACGAACACGGTGCGCGCGCGACGTCTGGCAACGAGTAGCTTGCTGCTCCCAGCCATCGGGTGGCCGCTCGCACTCCTCGTACTTCAGCCGCGCGAGCACTCCGAGACCTACCTCATCATGTTCTTCTGCGTGGCAGCGGCGGCATCGTCGTTGACGGCATCGGCCGCCTACCGGCCGTTCTTCCTTGTCCTCGTGCTCGGGATGATGGTGCCCCTCACTGTCGCGATCGCCGCAGGATGGCTGCTCCCGGAGGTGCCGCGAGGCCTCGCCGTGATGGGCGCGGTGTTCATCGGCATGCTGTACGTCTCGTTCGTCTCCATCAACCGGCTCATCGCCGACTCGGTCGGCGGTCGCATCGTCGAGGAGGCACTGTCTGCTCAGCTGTCGGAGGCCAACGCTCGCCTCGTCCACCGAGCCACTCACGACGACCTCACCGGTCTGGCAAACCGCGCCCTGTTCCGAGACACCCTCGAGCACCAGCTCTCGCGACCGCAGATCGGCCGCACAGCTGTGCTGTACCTCGACATCGACCGCTTCAAGGTCGTCAACGACTCCCTCGGTCACGTCGAAGGCGACCAGCTCCTGCGCGACGTCGCCGAGCGGCTGCGGGCGAGCGTGCGCGGCGAGGACCTCCTCTCCCGGCTCGGTGGCGACGAGTTCACCGTCGTGGCTCCCGGCCTCGACCCTGCCGGTGCACAACGCCTCGGCGAGCGAATCCGGGCAGCGCTCGACAAGCCGTTCACCCTGAGCGGCCTGCGCGTCGTCACGACGGTGAGCGTCGGGATCGCGCTCAGCCGTCAGAGCACCTCTGCTCTCGACCTCATGCGCTACGCCGACGCCGCGCTCTACGAGGCCAAGGGTGCGGGGCGCAACCGTGTGGTGGTCTTCGACGACTCGATGCGGGCGGCGCTGTCGAACCGGCTCCAACGCGAGAGTGCCCTACGCCAGGCCTTGGACGACGATGAGTTCGAGGCCTGGTTCCAGCCGCTCGTCGACCCATCCACACGTGCGATCGTGGCAGTCGAGGCACTCGCGCGCTGGCGCCACCCGACGCGCGGCATCCTGCCGCCCTCCGCCTTCCTGCCGCTCATGGCCGAGTGCGGGCTGGCGCAGGATCTCGACCTCGCCATCGCGCGCCAGGCTCGCCAGCTGCGTCGCGACCTCGTCGGACTAGCACCGCGCAGGTTCCGGGTATACGTCAACGTCAGTGCCGGACAGGAGTCACTCGCCGAGGTGATCGAACGTCACCGGATCGAGGCCGAGCGTGACGACGTAGCGCTGTCGGGCCTCGGCATCGAGATCACCGAGCATGCGATCGTGTCCGACCCGGAGGCAGCGTCGCGGGCCCTGTCGGTGGC
>JBBQWS010000023.1:0-44257 GCA_038210415.1 Actinomycetes bacterium | reverse complement strand
GCGTCGGCGAGGGAGAGGTCCTCGAACGCCACAAGGGTGAGCAGGTGCAGATCCTGCTCGGGCAGTGACCGCAGCGCTGACCGCAGCTCTGGGTCGATCCCCAGGACCATGCCGTCCACGGCGACAATCGCGGCGTCTGGTGCCCGCTCCTCACGGGGGAGCCGAGAGAGGAAGGCGCGGTAGCGGCGACGAGCGCGAACCGAGTTACGAGACAGGTTGGACGTCGTCACCAGCAGCCACGGCAACACGGAGCCGCCAACGAGACGAACGTCGCGCCTTCTCCGCCAGAGATCTAGGAACGCCGAAGCCGCAATGTCCTCCGCCTCGTCACGACCTTCGAGCAGACGAGCAGCCTGACGGAACACTCGGTCACGATGATGGTCGAACACGGTCGCGAAAGCCTCGGCGTCCCCGTCCAGGCAGCGTGCCCACAGCGCCTCATCAGCCTCGCGACCCGTCACACCTCGTAGTGTCCGGGCACGGCTTCCAGGTTTCACCACGCCCCGTCCGTCACGGTCCCCAACGCGCCGTGCGGAACCGGCGCTGTCGTTGTCCGGCAAGGGTCCCGTCGCGCGCCAGGTAGCCGCCGACGGGGTGGACAGGTGCACCGCTGTCGCTAAGGCGACTCAGCGCCGCGCGGTGGCCGACTCCGTACGTGAGATACCGGGACGCGTGCCGCACCACCGCTGATGCACAGTTAGGGCACGATTAGGGCACGGGCTGCGTGTACGAGAGGTGTAAACACTGTCTGACCTGCGGTTATGTATGTGTGCGATACAGGACTTGAACCTGTGACCTCTTCCGTGTCAAGGAAGCGCGCTACCAGACTGCGCCAATCGCCCATCGAGGTGGAGACGGGATTTGAACCCGTGTACACGGCTTTGCAGGCCGTTGCCTCGCCTCTCGGCCACTCCACCGGAACTAGGTCGCGAGCTAAGGCGACCTCTCCGAGCGGACGACGGGATTCGAACCCGCGACCCTCACCTTGGCAAGGTGATGCGCTACCAGCTGCGCTACGTCCGCACCGCACAACGATCGGCCGGAGTGACTCCGGCGAAGCGCCAACGTGCGAGGCCCCACCATAGCCGATGCCCCGCGGCGCCTTCAAAGCGGAACGCCCCGCCGTCCGGCGCGGCATGATTCCCAGGGTGACTCTCGAAGCGGCGGCCTGGTTCGGCGGTCGGCTGGCCACCGGGCTGGTCGACGTGACCGACGACCCGGGGGTAGTCGAGGCGGGCGGTTGGTGGGCGGTCGTCCAGGCGTTCGAGGGGGACTTCCGGGCCGCGCGGTTCGAGTCAGTCGTGGACGCTCCGCCACCCAAGGGTCGGTGGACGGGGGTGCCGCGCGCTTCGTGGGCGACCTCGCTCGACCAGGGCGCGTACGAGCGGGCGGTGTCGGTCGTGCGCGATCGGATCGCTGCGGGCCACGTCTACCAGGCGAATATCTGCCGGGTGCTCACGGCTCCGCTCCCGGTGGGCTGCGACGTCACTGGGCTCAGCCGATTGCTCGTCGCGGGCAACCCGGCGCCGTACGCCGGTTTCGTCCGGGTCCCCGAGCTGGGGCTGCACGTCGCCACGGCGTCGCCTGAACTCTTTCTGCGTCGCGAAGGCGAGATCGTGGAGTCCGGGCCGATCAAAGGGACGGGTCGTACGGCCGACGACCTGCTGCCCAAGGACGTCGCCGAGAACATCATGATCGTCGATCTCGTGCGCAACGACCTGGGGCGGGTCTGTCGCCCGGGCTCGGTGACGGTGCCGCAGCTGCTCGCGGTGGAGCCGCATCCCGGCCTGGTGCACCTGGTCTCGACGGTCCGAGGAGAGCTGGCCGACGGTGCGGGCTGGCCTGAGCTGCTGGCAGCCGCCTTCCCGCCCGGGTCGGTGACCGGGGCCCCTAAGTCGAGCGCCCTGCGCGTGATCGCGGAGCTCGAGACCGCCCCCCGCGAGGTGTACTGCGGCGCTGTCGGCTGGGTCGACTCCGACGCCGGTCGCGCCGAGCTCGCGGTCGGCATCCGCACCTTCTGGTCCGATGGCGACACGCTGAAGTTCGGGACAGGCGCAGGGATCACCTGGGGCTCCGACCCGTACGGTGAGTGGGTCGAGACCGAGTTGAAAGCGGACCGACTGCTCTCGATCGCAGCACAGGAGGCGGGTGCGTGAAGGTCTGGCTGAACGGTGAGGTGCTCGACTCCGACGACGCGACCGTGTCGGTGCGCGACCACGGCCTGACCGTCGGCGACGGGGTGTTCGAGACGGTCAAGGTGGTCGACGGGGTGCCGTTCGCGCTCACCCGACACCTGATCCGGCTTCGCTCGTCCGCGGGCCGGCTCGGGCTTGCCGCCCCAGACGACGAAGTGCTGCGACGGGCCATCCACGAGCTGCTCGACGCACACGCACCGGGCGAGGTCGGCCGGTTGCGGGTCACCGTGACCGGAGGCGAGGGACCGCCCGGCACCGAGCGCGGGACCAGCGGGCCGACGGTGCTGCTGGTCGTCGGCCCGGTGTCCGCCTGGCCCGGTTCGGCGGCGCTGTGCACGGTGCCGTGGGCCCGCAACGAACGTTCCGCGGTTGCGGGCGCCAAGACGACGTCGTACGCGGAGAACGTCGTCGCGCTGGCCCATGCCCGCGCACGCGGCGCCGCCGAGGCGCTGTTCCTCGACACGCGCGGCTACCTCTGCGAGGGAACCGGCTCGAACGTGTTCGTCGTCGTGGGCGGCCGGATCCTGACGCCGGCGTTGTCGACCGGGTGCCTCGCCGGTGTCACCCGGGCGCTGGTGGTCGAGTGGTCGGGTGCGGAGGAGGTCGAGCTGCCCGAGTCGGTCCTCGACCAGGCCGACGAGGTGTTCATCACCTCGTCGACGCGCGACGTGCAGCCGGTGCACGCAGTCGACTCGCGGACTTACGCCGTCCCGGGTCCGGAGACCGATCTGGTGGCGGGAACCTTCGCGCGCCGGTCGGTCGCGGTGACCGATCCCTGAGCCTCCCCGTGGGGTACGGTGAAACCCCGTGCAACGGGCGATTGGCTCAGTGGTAGAGCGCCTCGTTCACACCGAGGAGGTCGCTGGTTCGATCCCAGTATCGCCCACGTAGAACCGCACGTCAGAGGTCGGATCCGAGCTCTTCGGATCCGGCCTCTAGTTCATCCGTCCGCGGTTTGTCCGCAAGATCTGCCACAGAGGGCTGACCTCCAGGGGTGGTCTTCGGTGGCCCTCGCTGGGCGAGTTGGTCGGCCGGCCGTGTCTTTCGGTGGACCAGGACTCCGCTGGCTCTCAGGCGCCTCCTTCTCGGCCCGTGCGGCGCACCCTCGCAGGCGAACTCGACATCTACCACCAGACCGTCGGCTACAGCGG
Source organism: Actinomycetes bacterium (assembly GCA_038210415.1). GTDB lineage: Bacteria > Actinomycetota > Actinomycetes > Prado026 > Prado026 > JBBQWS01. Next base: position 40,911 of record JBBQWS010000023.1, on the reverse strand, counting down.
CCCCGACGACTACTGCCCTGCAAGGTCAGCTCTCGGCCGGCGCCCTGAGGCACTCGCCTCAGCACCGGCAGGTGGGGCCCGACTCGCGCGCGGCTCAGGCGGGGGCGGTGACCGGGATTGCGTTGAACTGGGCTGCCTCAGCAAGCCGATCGTCGTAGGTGACCATCCCGTCCAGGTCATCCCCGAGGTCAAGGGCGGATGCGAGGTGGACCGCGTCGAGGGTACGCAACATGGTCGGAACAAGACGGCCTGCTTGCTCGAACGTCTCTGTGGTGACCTTCATCAAGGTGATCGAGTCAAGCACCGCCCGCGCTTGGGCGGCACGCTCAGGGGCGGCGCGACGGACCGCCCGAAGCAACTCGGTTCGTGCCAGGTCGCACGACACTGGGGTGCGATCCGACGCGGCAAGCCACCCACGTAATGCTGCGGTCTCTGGTTCGGCCACGACGAGCTTCACCAGCGCCGAGGTGTCAAGGTAGTAGGCCACGGGTCAGTACCGCTCCGCGTCTCTCATCGACGTCAGTTCCTTGGTCAGATCGGGGCCGCGCTCGGGAGCGGCCAAGTCGTTGATGCTGTGCCGTGCCGGGCGAGCGTGGCCTGAGGCCACCAGGCGTCGGAGTCGTGAGGAGGGGATTGCCGTTATCTGGGCGACCGGTCGCCCTCTGTCGGTGACTGTCACCGTCTCGCCGGTGGCGGCCTGCGCGACGACGGCAGACGCGTTCTGCTTGAGGGCTCGGATGCCGACTTCACTCATGTTCTTCAATGTAGCACATTGACGGCTCGTGCTGCGCCCCCGACGTCGTCCGGCACGTGCCGTCAGGTAGGTAGAGCCTGGCGCAGGTGACCGCGATCGAGCACGGGGATCGACTGAATCACCTGGTTCCTGAGAGACGCCTGTATCGTGACCCCACACCGAGGAGGTCGCTGGTTCGATCCCAGTACCGCCCACCAGCTGCGGAGGCACACATGCAGGCAGTCCGTCCCCGTCGCTCGGTCCGCGGGGTGGTCGGCCTCCTCTGCTCAGCTCTGGCGGTGCTCCTCGTCGCCCAGCCCGCCGCGTCCGCCACGACCGTCGCACCCGCCGTCGTGGGCCCGCGGGTGACCTTCCACGAAGCGGGTCACGCCTGGGGGGCGGCGGTGCTGCTGACCCACTCCGGCGACGGCACGGGCCGACTCTTCGTCGTCGACAAGGTCGGCATCATCAGAGGATTCGTCCCCGGTCACCGATCCTTCGTCTACCTCGACCTGCGCAGCAAGGTCAAGAACGGCGGCGAGCAAGGGATGCTCGGGCTGGCGTTCTACCCGACCTTCAAGACCGTGCCGTTGGTCTACGTGACCTACACCAACTCGGCCGGCGCGCTGCAGGTCTCGCGGTTCCGGTTGCCCTCGTACCTCACGACGTCGATCAACCCGGCGCTCGAAGAGCACGTGATCACGATCTCGCACCCGACGTACGGCAACCACAACGGCGGGATGATCGCGTTCGGCAAGGAGGGCTTCCTCTACGTCTCGACCGGAGACGGCGGCGGGGCAGGCGACCCCTTCGCGCACGCCCAGAGCCTGGGTTCCCTCAACGGGAAGATCCTGCGGCTCGACCCGCGACGCTACTGTGGCGTCCACCCCTACTGCACTCCGACCAGCAACCCGTTCTACGGCCAGGTCGGCCGCTGGGGCGAGATCTGGGACTACGGCCTGCGCAACCCCTGGCGGTTTTCGTTCGACAAGCTCACCGGCGACCTCTGGATCGCCGACGTGGGGCAGGACGCCTACGAGGAGGTCGACCACTCGGCCGCGGGGGTCGGCGGCCTCAACTACGGCTGGTCGTGCCGCGAGGCGCTGTCCACATACAACGCCTCGCGCTGCTCGGGGACGGCCACGTACACCAGCCCGAACGTCGTCGTGCCGCACCCGAGCGGTGAGGCGATCATCGGCGGTCCCGTCTACCGCGGCGCGGCCTACAGCGCGGTGATCGGCGGCGACTACATCTTCGGCGACTACGTCACCGGAACGGTTTGGGCCGACTCCCCTACCGGTCGCGTGACCATCGTCGGAGCGCTGTCCGGCGTGACGTCGATCGACACCAACGAGGCCGGCGAGATCTGGGCTACCACGCTCGACGGCCGGCTCTGGACCATGACGGCCGCCTGACTCTCGGCGGCAAGCGTCGACCGCTGGCATGTTCGGGCGATCGGTACCATCAGAGCGTCACGGCCCGCCGGCCGCCGACGTTCGCGCCTTAGCCCCGACTGGAGCCCCCGTGCCTGCCTTTGACGTCCACGTCGTCGGAATCGATCCGCAGCGGCGATCGGTCGACACGGGGACGACTGCGGCGGTGCTCTTCGAGGGCCGGCGCGAGATCGTGGCCGCACGGGTGAACGGCGAGCTCCGTGACCTGGCCCACGAGCTCGCACCGGGCGACGAGGTCGAAGCGGTGGCGATCGAGAGCCCGGACGGGCGCTCGATCCTGCGGCACTCGTGCGCGCACGTGCTCGCGCAAGCCGTGCAGGGCCTGTTCCCGGAGGCCCGGCTCGGCATCGGCCCGCCGATCGAGAACGGCTTCTACTACGACTTCGACGTCGAGCGGCCGTTCACGCCGGAGGACCTCGCCGCGATCGAGAAGCGTATGCAGCACATCGTGAAGGAGGGGCAGCGGTTCGCCCGGCGGGTCGTGACGGACGCGGACGCGCGGACCGAGCTCGCCCACGAGCCGTACAAGCTCGAGCTGATCAGCCTCAAGGGCGGCGCCGAGGCCGAGCCGGCAGACGATGGTGCCTCAGTCGAGGTTGGCGGCGCCGAGCTGACCATCTACGACAACGTGCGCCGCGACGGCGAGACGGCCTGGAAGGACCTGTGCCGGGGCCCGCACATCCCGACCACCCGGCTGCTCGGCAACGGATTCACCCTGACCCGGTCGGCCGCGGCCTACTGGCGGGGGAGCGAGAAGAACCCCCAGCTGCAGCGGGTCTATGGCACCGCATGGGAGAACAAGGACGCGCTGCGCGCCCACCTCGACTTCCTCGCCGAGGCCGAGAAGCGTGACCACCGCCGCATCGGAGCCGAGCTCGACCTGTTCTCGTTCCCCGACGAGATCGGCTCCGGCCTGGCCGTGTTCCACCCCAAGGGCGGGGTCATCCGCCGTGCGATGGAGGACTACTCGCGGCAGCGCCACGAGCAGGCCGGCTACGAGTTCGTCTACTCCCCGCACCTCACCAAGTCGACCCTATTCGAGACCTCAGGCCACCTGCAGTGGTTCGCCGACGGGATGTACCCGCCGATGGAGCTCGACGCGGAGTACGACGCCGAGGGCAACGTCCGCAAGCCGGCCCAGAAGTACTACATGAAGCCGATGAACTGCCCGTTCCACATCCTGATCTTCAAGGCCCGTGGCCGCTCGTACCGTGAGCTGCCGCTGCGCATGTTCGAGTTCGGCTCGGTCTACCGCTACGAGAAGTCGGGTGTGGTCCACGGCCTGACCCGCGTGCGCGGCATGACCCAGGACGACGCGCACATCTTCTGCACCAAGGAGCAGGCGCCGGCCGAGCTCGACTCGCTGCTGACATTCGTGCTGGGCCTGCTGCGCGACTACGGCCTCGACGACTTCTACCTCGAGCTGTCCACCAAGCCGGAGAAGAAGGCGGTGGGTACCGACGAGGAGTGGGAGGAAGCCACGCAGGCGTTGCGCGACGCCGCCGAGAAGCAGGACCTCGAGCTGGTGCTCGACGTGGGTGGCGGCGCTTTCTACGGGCCCAAGATCTCGGTGCAGGCTCGCGACGCCATCGGGCGCACGTGGCAGCTGTCCACGATCCAGGTCGACTTCCAGATGCCCCAGCGGTTCGAGATGGAGTTCCAGGCCAGCGACGGCACCCGGCAGCGTCCGATCATGATCCACCGGGCCCTCTTCGGCTCGATCGAACGCTTCTTCGGCGTCCTCACCGAACACTATGCGGGCGCGTTCCCGCCCTGGCTCGCGCCGGTCCAGGTGGTCGGCATCCCGGTCGCCGAGCAGTACGTCGACCACCTCGACGACGTCGCCGCGCAGCTGCGTGAGCACGGCATCCGGGTCGAGGTCGACGCGTCCGACGAGCGCATGCAGAAGAAGATCCGGAACGCGCAGAAGCAGAAGGTCCCGTTCATGCTCATCGCGGGGGAGGACGACGCGAGCAACGGCGCAGTGTCGTTCCGGTACCGCAACGGCGACCAGAAGAACGGTGTCCCGGTGGCCGATGCCGTTGCCGAGATCGTGGCGGCCGTACGGGACCGGGTCCAGGTGTGACCGACGCCTTCGACCGGCTCTGGACGCCGCACCGGATGGCATACATCCGCGGCGAGGGGAAGCCGGCCGACGCTGAGGCGGGCGCGGGCTGCCCGTTCTGCAGGGCTCCGATGCTCGACGACGTCGAGGGGCTGATCGTGGCCCGTGGCCGCGAGGTCTATGCCGTGCTCAACCTCTACCCCTACAACGCGGGACATGTGCTGATCTGCCCGTACCGGCACATCGCGGACTACACCGAGCTCACCGGCTCTGAGGTGGCTGAGCTCGGGGAGTTCACGCAGGCGACGTTGCGAACCCTGACCGTCGTGGCGGCCCCGCACGGGTTCAACGTCGGGCTCAACCAGGGCCCGATTGCCGGTGCCGGGATCGCCGCTCACCTGCACCAGCACGTCGTGCCGCGCTGGGGAGGCGACAGCAACTTCATGCCGGTCGTCGGCCAGACCCGGGTGCTGCCGCAGCTGCTCACCGAGACCCGCGACCTGCTCGTCGCCGCCTGGCCCGGCACGGCGGCTGGGCCGGTGGACGCATGAGGCGCGCCGGCACCGTCTTCTTCGACGGCGACTGCGCGTTCTGCACCACGGCGGCGGTGTGGGGCAGCCGGCACCTCTCCCGGGGTCTGGAGTTCGTGGCCTACCAGCGGGCCGACCTCGCCGCTGCCGGGCTCACGGCGGAACAGTGCGAGCGAGCGTTGCAGTTCGTCGGTGCCGACGATCGCCGAGGATCCGGCGGGCGTGCGATCGGGCTGCTGCTCCACGCCTCAGGCGGCGCCTGGCGGCTACCGGCCGCCGTCGCGCTGGTTCCGCCGACGTCCTGGCTGGTCGAGGGCGTCTACCGGATCGTCGCGGCCAACCGGCACCGGCTGCCCGGGGGCACCCCGGCCTGCCGGCTCTGACGTCAGCCAGATCTGACCTCAGCCAGATCTGACCTCAGCCGGCCGTCTCCGAGACCTTCGCCGCCAGGTGCGGTGGCATCGCCTCGTGCCGAAGGTACGACCGGGTGAACGTCGCGGTGCCGTGCGACAACGACCGAAGGTCGATCGCGTACCGGGTGATCTCCAGCTCTGGCACCTCCGCGTGCACCAGGGTGCGTCCGGCACCGACTGGCTCGGTGCCGGACACCCGGCCGCGCCGCCCGGACAGGTCGCTCATGACTGCTCCGAGGTACTCGTCCGAGACGATCACGGACAGCGCGTCGACGGGCTCGAGCATCAGCACCGTCGTCTGGGCGGCAGCGTCCTTCAGTGCCAGCGCCCCGGCGGTCTGGAAGGCCATGTCCGACGAGTCGACCGAGTGCGCCTTGCCGTCGACGAGGGTGACCCGCAGGCCGATCATCGAGTAGCCCGCGGCGACGCCACGTTCCATCTGGGCGCGCACGCCTTTCTCCACCGACGGGATGAACTGGCGGGGGACCGCGCCACCCACCACTTTGTCGACGAACTCGAACCCGGAGCCCTCGGGGAGCGGCTCGACCTCGATCGTGCAGACGGCGTACTGGCCGTGCCCGCCGGACTGCTTGACGTGCCTCCCGTGGCCCTTGGCGGGCCCGGCGAACGTCTCGCGCAGCGAAACGCGCTGGCCGACGCTGTCGACGGCGACGCCGTAGCGGTTCCGCAGCCGGTCGAGCAGGACGTCGACGTGCGCCTCGCCCATGGTCCACAGCACCAGCTGGTGCGTCTCGGGGTTGTTCTCCAGACGCAACGTCGGGTCCTCGGCGACCAGGCGGGCCAGCCCCTGGGAAAGTTTGTCCTCGTCGGCCTTCGCGTGGGCCACGATCGCGACCGGGAGCAGTGGGTCGGGCATCAGCCAGGGCTGCATCAGCAACGGAAAGTCCTTGCTGGACAACGTGTCACCGGTCTCCGCGCGGGTCAGCTTGGCGACCGTGACGATGTCCCCGGCCAGGCACTGCGTGGCCACGCGCTGGGTCTTGCCGAGGGGCGACGACAGGGTTCCGATCCGCTCGTCGACGTCGTGGTCGTCGTGGCCGCTGGCGACCCCGTAGAACGACGAGGCGTGCCCGGACACGTGCACCACAGTGTCCGGCCGCAGCGTTCCCGAGAAGACCCGAACCAGGCTGATCCGACCGACGTACGGGTCGGTGGTCGTCTTGATCACCTCGGCGAGCAGCGGTCCCGCGGGGTCGCACGTCAGTGGGGCCGCCGGGTGACCGTCGACCGCCGTCACCGGGGGGACGGGATGCTCCACGGGCGACGGGAAGCCCGCAGTCATCACCTCGAGCAGCTCGGGGATCCCCAGGCCGGTCAGCGAGCACGTGGCGAGCACGGGGAAGAACGACCCTCGGGCGACGGCTCGTTCGAGGTCGTCGATAAGCGTCTTGACGTCGAGATCCTCGCCAGCCAGGTAGCGCTCCATCAGCGTCTCGTCCTCGGACTCGGCGATGATGCCCTCGATCAGAGCGCTGCGGGCATCCTGCACGAGTTCGACGTGCTCGGCGTCCGGTTCGCGGACCACGCGCTCGCCGGTCGAGTAGTCGAACACCCGACCCGACAGCAACGCCAGCAGGCCCGCGGGGGAGTCGTCGTCGGCCGACATGGGGAGGTAGAGCGGCTGAACCCCCTCGCCGAAGACTCGCTGGCAGACCGCCAACGTCTCGTCGAAGTCGGCCCGCTGCAGGTCGAGCTTGGTGATGACCACGGCTCGTGGCATGCCGACTGCCGCGCACTCGTCCCAGAGCATCCGGGTGGAACCATCCACGCCGTCGACGGCCGAGACGACGAACAGGGCCGCGTCGGCCCCGCGGAGCCCGGCGCGCAGGTCACCGACGAAGTCGGCGTACCCGGGAGCGTCCAGCAGGTTGACCTTGATGCCTCCCCACACCAACGGTGCCAGCGACAGCGAGATGGATCGCTGCTGGCGGTGTTCGGCCTCGTCGAAGTCGCTGACGGTGGTGCCGTCCTCGACCCGGCCCGGGCGGTTGACCACTCCGGCGGCGGCGAGCAGCGACTCGACCAGGGTCGTCTTCCCTGCGCCGGTGTGGCCGACGAGCACGACATTGCGGATCATCGTCGGCTGGTCGACCGCTGCAGCCTTGCCACCGGTCGTCGAGCTGTTCGTGCTCATGTCCTGCATCCCTCCGCCTGCCGCTGTTACTGCCTTCACCCTTTCGCTGTCGCCGCCGTGGCACAAGGGAAACGCCCGTAACCGGACTAGGCTGGGGATGTCCAGGGACAACGGTCCCCGGCTGCCCTCCGGAGAAAGTCGACGATGCTCGCGCGGTATGCCAAGGCCTTCTTCAACCGGCTGCTGACCCCGTTGGCGCGGGGTCTGCTGGCCATCGGCGTGGGTCCCGACGTGATCACCTGGATCGGCACCATCGGGGTGATGGTGGCCTCGTTCACGCTCTTCGCCCGCGGGCACCTGCTGGCCGGCTCCCTCGTCGTGGCCGCGCTGGCTTTTGCCGACACCCTCGACGGGACGATGGCCCGGCTCAGCGGGCGCTCCAGCACGTGGGGGGCCTTCCTCGACTCGACCCTCGACCGGGTGGCCGACGCGAGCCTGTTCGCCGCGTTCGCGTTGTGGTTCGCCGGCGGAGGCGACGACCGCGTCCTGCTCGTGGTCTCCCTGGTCTGCCTGGCCGGCGGCGCTGTGGTGTCGTACGCGAAGGCGCGGGCCGAGGGTCTGGGGCTGACCTGCAACGTCGGGATCGCCGAGCGCAGCGAACGCCTCGTGCTGGCGCTCGCCGCCGCCGGGTTCGCCGGGCTTTTCGGCCGGCCTGTGATTCTCGCCGGCGGCCTCTGGCTGCTGGCTGCGGCCACCGTCATCACGATCGGTCAGCGCATGGTCGAGGTCCGTCGCCAGGTTCGCCTCACGGAGGCCGCCCGGTGAAGGACGAGATCACCGAGGCCCTGTTCGCCACGGGATGGGGCGCCGTCCGTCGGATGCCCGGCCCGGTCTCGCGCTCCATGTTCCAGCTGATGGCCGACCAGGCCTGGCTACGTCATGGCGGCTCGGTGCAACAGCTGGAGAGGAACCTCCGCCGAGTCGTCCCGGAGGCGAGCACCCGCGAGCTTCGCGAGCTGTCCCGCGAGTCGATGCGCTCTTACCTCAGGTACTGGAACGAGGTCTTCCGACTGCCCGACCTGTCCCGTTCGGAGATCGTCAGCGGCGTCCGCCCGGAGGGCGCCGAGCACGCCATCGCGGCCATGCAACAGGGCAAGGGGGTGGTGATCGCCACCCCGCACATGGGCAACTGGGATCACGCAGGGGCCTGGATGTCCCTGGAGCACTACCCGTTCACCACGGTGGTCGAGCGGCTCAAGCCCGAGGGGTTGTACGAGCGGTTCCTGGAGTTCCGGCGCAGTCTCGGCATGGAGATCCTGCCGCTCACGGGCGGGGAGAGCCCGTTCCGGGTGCTGCTCGACCGGGTGCGCTCGGGGGGCATGGTGGTGCTCGTGGGCGACCGTGACCTGAGCCGCACCGGAGTCCCCGTCACGTTCTTCGGTGAGCCGACCCGCATGCCGCGCGGGCCCGCCGCGCTCTCGGTGGTCACGGGCGCTCCGCTGCTGCCGGCCACGATCTGGAACGACGGGCGTCGCACCGCGTTCCGCATCAACGAGCCGGTCGTCGCGCCCGACCACCTGTCGAAGGCCGACAAGATCATGAACCTCACCCAGCAGATGGCCGACGTGTTCCAGGCCGGCATCGCCGCGCACCCGTCCGACTGGCACATGATGCAGCCGTTGTGGTTGTCCGACCTCGACCCACGCCGCCTGCACACGATGGAGCCGGCGTGAGAGTCGGACTCGTCTGCCCGTACTCGTTCGACGTCCCCGGCGGGGTCCAGGCCCACGTCCGCGACCTGGCCGAGGAGCTCATCCGGCTCGGCCACGAGGTCTCGGTGCTCGCGCCGGCCGACGAGGACGACGCCGAACTGCCCAAGTACGTCGTCGCGGCCGGTCGCGCCGTGCCGGTTCCATACAACGGGTCGGTGGCCCGCCTGAGCTTCGGGTTCATGTCCGCATCGAAGGTGCGCCGCTGGATCCGTGAAGGGGAGTTCGACGTCCTGCACGTGCACGAGCCTGCGGCGCCGAGCCTCGGCCTGTTGGCCTGCTGGGCGGCCATCGGTCCGATCGTGGGCACCTTCCACGCGTCGATGGAACGGTCCCGGGCGATGACGGCGGCCTACGGGATCCTGCAGACCGCGCTCGAGAAGGTCAGTGCCCGCATCGTGGTCAGCCCTCGGGCCCGCGAGACGCTGGTCGAGCATCTCGGTGGTGACGCGGTGCTGATCCCCAACGGTGTCTCGTTGCGTGCCTTCGCGCACTCCCAGCCCAGGCCCGAGTGGAACCTCGGCGGCGGCACGCTCGGCTTCCTGGGGCGCATCGACGAGCCACGTAAAGGGCTGCCGGTGCTCATGGCTGCGCTTCCGGCGATCGCAGCAGCCCACCCGGGCGTCCAGGTGCTGGTGGCAGGACCCGGCGACGCGGACGACGTGCGCGACCTCATCGCGCCCGAGCACCGCGAGCGGGTCACATTCCTGGGCCTGGTGAGCGAGGCGGACAAGGCGGCGATGCTCCGTTCGGTCGACGTCTACGTCGCGCCCAACATCGGCGGCGAGAGCTTCGGGATCGTGCTGCTCGAGGCCATGGCGTCGGGTACCCCCGTCCTGGCCAGCGACCTCGAGGCGTTCGAAGCGGTTCTGGCAGGCGGCAAGGGCGGCGACCTCTTCCGCGTCGACGACCCAGGCGACCTGGCCGAGAAGGCGGTCGCGCTGTTGTCCGACCCGCAGCGCCGGGCAGAGCTGGCCGCAACGGCGCTGGAGGTCGTGCGACCGTACGACTGGGCACACGTCGCGCGGCAGGTCGTCGCGGTCTACGAGACGGTCACCTGGACCGGGCTCAAGGTGCGCGAGGACTCACGTGGCCAGGCGTTCGGCAGGTTCACCCGGCTGAAGGACGACGCCTGATGAGCAGGTGGTTGATCGCGCTGGGCGTGGTCGTCGTGGTCGCGCTGTATCTGCGTGGGCTGGCCGGCCGGCTCGATCGGCTGCACGTACGCGTGGACGCCGCCCGCGACGCACTGGACGCCCAACTCGTGCGCCGTACCTCGTCGTCGCTCGAGCTGGCCCACTCGGGGTTGCTCGACCCGGCCACGAGCGTCCTGCTCGCCGAAGAGGCCTACGGAGCGCAGACGGCCTCTCCGGCCGGCCGGCCACGGGCCGAGAGCGAGCTCACCGGCGCGTTGCACGCAGCCCTCCCGGACGCTGCGACGGTGACGCAGATCGAGTCTTCGGATCGGGGGACAGAGCTGCTGGGCGCACTGCGGATCGCCTGCGGCCGCGTGGTGCTCGCGCGCCGGTTCTACAACGAGTCCGTGCGGTCCACGCAGGCCCTGCGACGTCGACGAACCGTGCGTTGGCTCAGGCTGGCCGGTACCGCCGAGCACCCCCGCCCGTTCGAGATGGACGACCTTCCGGCGGCGTCTCTGGGGGTTCCGGGCTAGACCACGGCGATCCCAACGTAGGGTTCCGGGGTGATTCCCTCTCCGAACCGCCACCTGAGCCTGCGGCCGGCCGTTGCCGGCTCGGCCCTGCTCGTCGCCACCGCGCTGCTCGCAGCCTGCACGAGCTCGTCCGTCAGCTCGCCGGCCGCCGGCTCAGGCTCACCCTCGAGCAACCCCTCCGAGTCGCCCTCGGCGAGTGTGAGCACGCCGCCTTTGCCGGCTTCGTACCTGTCCGGTCGACCTGGTGGCAAGAACGGAAAGATCCTCGTGGTCAAGCTTGACAACACGCCACGCAGCGAGCCGCACGCGGGGCTCATGTCCGCCGACGTGATCTACCTCGAGGAGGTCGAAGGTGGCCTCAGCCGCTACGCCGCGGTGTTCTCGTCGGCGTACCCGAAGACGGTCGGGCCGATCCGAAGTGCCCGCATCACTGACATCGAGCTGCTGCGGCAGTACGGCCGTGTGGCCTTCGCATACTCCGGCGCCCAAGCGAAGATGTTGCCTGTGCTGGCCGCGGCCAACATCTCGAACGTCAGCGACGACTCAGGCGGTCTTGGCTACCGCCGCGACTACGGCTGGCGCCCGCCGGACAACCTGTTCGCCGACCCGGCTGTGCTTTTTGGGCGGGCCCGCAACGTCGCCGTCGCGCGCGACATCGGCTTCCGGTTCTCGTCCGACGTGCCGGCAGGGGGTCGCGCCGCGGCCAAGGTGACCTCGGCGTTCCCGGCCGCGCGGATCACGTTCACCTGGAGCCTGGCCAAGAAGCGCTGGCTCGTTGCGCGCGACGGATCCCCGTCGATGGCGGTCGAGGGCGGTCAGCTCGGTGGCACCACCGTGATCATCCAGTACGTCACGGTCACCCGGTCGATCTACCGGGACGTCCTGGGCAACTACACCCCGTTCTCGAGCACGGTCGGCACCGGTAAGGCGCTGATGCTGCGCGACGGCAAGGCGTACGGCATCAGCTGGTCGCGGCCGAGTGCCAGCTCGGGCACTCGCTGGACGGTCGGTGGCAAGGACATCGCGCTGGCCCCGGGACAGGTCTGGATCGTGTTGATGAACAAGACCCGGCCGGCCACGATCAGCTGACGGCCCGCACCGGGCCGGACCGGTCAGGCGAAGCGGCGCCCGGGCGCCGTACGATGGGGGGGCTCGCCCACGAGGGCGAGCGCGCAGCCAAGCGCCCTGCCGATCCCGCCCGCGAGGTCAGACGTGTCCACCACCAGTCCTGAGAGCCACGGCGCCACCCCAGCCACCGGCACCGCCGCCGTCAAGCGCGGCATGGCCGAGATGCTCAAGGGGGGCGTCATCATGGATGTCGTCAACGCCGAGCAGGCGCGCATCGCCGAGGACGCCGGCGCGGTCGCGGTCATGGCGCTCGAACGGGTCCCGGCGGACATCCGCCGCGACGGCGGCGTGGCACGCATGAGCGACCCCGACATGATCGACCAGATCATCGCCGAGGTGTCCATCCCGGTCATGGCCAAGGCCCGCATCGGGCACTTCGTCGAAGCGCAGATCCTGCAGGCGATCAAGGTCGACTACATCGACGAGTCCGAGGTGCTGACCCCGGCCGACAACGAGAACCACATCGACAAGAACGCCTTCACGGTGCCGTTCGTGTGCGGTGCCACCAACCTGGGTGAGGCACTGCGGCGCATCGCCGAGGGCGCGGCCATGATCCGGTCCAAGGGCGAGGCCGGCACCGGGGACGTGAGCCAGGCTACGTTCCACATCCGCACGATCCTGGCCGAGATCCGTCGGCTGTCGAGCCTTCGCGAGGACGAGCTCTTCGTCGCGGCGAAGGAGCTGCGGGCGCCGTACGCCCTCGTGGCTGAGACGGCGCGCCTCGGCAAGCTGCCGGTGGTCCTGTTCACCGCAGGTGGCGTGGCGACCCCCGCCGACTGCGCGTTGATGATGCAGCTCGGGGCCGACGGCGTGTTCGTGGGCTCGGGCATCTTCAAGTCGGGCGACCCGGCGGCTCGGGCCCGGGCGTGCGTCGAGGCCACCACCCACTTCGCCGATGCCGAGATCGTGGCCAAGGTGTCCCGCGGGCTCGGCGAGGCCATGGTCGGCATCGCCGCTTCGTCGCTCGGGGCCGGCGAGCTCCTGGCCAACCGCGGCTGGTGACGTCCGAGAGGTCCGGCACTCGGCCCCTCATCGGCGTACTCGCGCTGCAAGGTGACGTCCGCGAGCATGTTCGCGTGCTCACCGAGGTCGGCGCCGAGCCCGTGCCCGTCAAGCAGCCGCACGAGCTGGCCGGGCTGGCCGGACTCGTGCTGCCCGGCGGCGAGTCGTCGACGATCGCGCACCTCGCGCAGACGTCCGGCCTGCTGGAGCCGTTACGCGCCGCGGTGCGGTCCGGGCTGCCGGCCTACGGGTCGTGCGCGGGCATGATCCTGCTGGCTGACCGCGTCATCGACGGGCGGCCCGGTCAGCAGACCATCGGCGGTATCGACATGACGGTCCGGCGCAACGCGTTCGGCCGGCAGGTCGACTCGTTCGAGACCGACCTCGACTTCGAGGGGTTGCCTGGCGGCCCGATCCACGCGGTGTTCATCAGGGCGCCGTGGGTGGAGCAGGTCGGGCCCTCGGTGCGGGTCCTGGCCACATCTCCGCCGGACGGACCCGACCACGCGGATAGGATTGTCGGCGTCCAGCAAGGCAACCTGCTGGCCACCTCGTTCCACCCGGAGCTCACCGGAGACACCCGGGTGCATGCGTACTTCGTCGAGATGGTGAGAGGTCAGGCATGAGCGGCCATTCCAAATGGGCCACGACCAAGCACAAGAAGGCGGTCATCGATGCCAAGCGGGGCAAGCTCTTCGCCAAGCTGATCAAGAACATCGAGGTCGCGGCGCGCACCGGTGGGGGAGACCCTGACGGCAACCCGACCTTGTACGACGCGATCGTCAAGGCCCGGCGCACCTCCGTGCCCCTCGACAACATCGAGCGTGCGGTCAAGCGCGGCTCCGGCGCCGAGGCGGGCGGCGCCGACTGGCAGACGATCATGTACGAGGGCTACGGCCCCCACGGTGTGGCGGTGCTGATCGAGTGCCTCACCGACAACCGCAACCGGGCGGCCGGCGAGGTCCGCGTCGCGATGACGCGCAACGGTGGCAACATGGCCGACCCCGGGTCGGTCTCGTACCTGTTTCACCGCAAGGGTGTCGTCATCGTGGCCAAGGGCGACGGGGTCGGCGAGGACGAGATCCTCGGGGCCGTCCTCGAAGCGGGGGCCGAAGAGGTCAACGACCTAGGTGACTCGTTCGAGGTGGTGAGCGAGCCCACCGACCTGGTCGCGGTCCGCACCGCCCTGCAGACGGCCGGCATCGACTACGAGTCGGCCGACGCGTCGTTCGTCCCGAGCATGACCGTCGAGCTGGACGCCGAGTCGGCACCCAAGGTGTTCCGGCTGATCGACGCCCTCGAGGACAGCGACGACGTGCAGAACGTCTGGGCCAACTTCGACGTCAGCGACGAACTGATGGCCGCCCTCGACTGACCGATCGGATCAGGGATTGACCGCCGTTCCACGCTCTCGACGCGGATAGGTGCCGACGTAAGCAGCAAGGTGCTCGCCGGTGAGGGTGGAGCGGGCGGACACGAGGTCGGCCGGCGTCCCTTGGAAGACAATCCGGCCGCCGTCGTGGCCGGCGCCCGGGCCGAGGTCGATGATCCAGTCTGCGTGCGCCATGACCGCTTGGTGGTGCTCGACGACGATGACCGACTTTCCGGAGTCGACGATCCGGTCGAGCAGAGCGAGCAGTTTCTCGACATCGGCGAGGTGCAGGCCGCTGGTCGGCTCGTCGAGGACGTAGACGCTTCCCTTCTCTGCCATGTGCGTGGCCAGCTTGAGCCGCTGCCGCTCGCCGCCAGAGAGCGTCGGGAGCGGCTGGCCGAGCCTGAGATAGCCGAGCCCGACGTCGGCGAGCCGGCCGAGGATGGCGTGCGCGGCCGGCGTACGTGCCGCACCTGCGCCGAAGAACTCCTGGGCCTCGTCGACCGACATCGCGAGCACCTGGCTGATGTCCCGGCCGCCGAGGTGGTAGTCCAGCACCGATGCCTCGAACCGCTTCCCCTCGCACTCCTCGCAGGTGGTGGCGACACCGGCCATCATGGCCAGGTCGGTGTAGATCACGCCGGCGCCGTTGCAGTTGGGGCAGGCGCCCTCGGAGTTGGCGCTGAACAGTGCAGGCTTGACCCCGTTGGCCTTCGCGAACGCCTTGCGGATCGGGTCGAGCAGCCCGGTGTACGTCGCCGGGTTGCTCCGACGCGAGCCACGGATCTGAGTCTGGTCAACGGACACCACCCCGTCCCGCCCCGACACCGAGCCGCCGGTGAGCGAGCTCTTGCCGGAGCCCGCGACGCCGGTGATGACGACCAGCGAGCGCAGCGGGATGTCGACGTCGACGTCGCGCAGGTTGTTGGCGCTGGCGCCGCGCACCTCGAGCACCCCCGACGGTGTGCGCACCGTCGGCTTCAGGCGGGCGCGGTCGTCCAGGTGTTGCCCGGTGATCGTGCCGCTGGCCCGCAGCCCTTCGACGGTGCCCTCGAACACCACCTCGCCACCGGCGTCGCCAGCGCCGGGGCCGAGATCGACGACGTGGTCGGCGATGTCGATCGTCTCCGGCTTGTGCTCGACCACCAGCACGGTGTTGCCCTTGTCTCGCAGCCGCAGCAGTAGGTCGTTCATCCGCTCGATGTCATGGGGATGCAGCCCCACCGTCGGCTCGTCGAACACGTAGGTCACGTCGGTGAGCGACGACCCGAGCTGGCGGATCATCTTGGTTCGCTGCGCCTCGCCACCCGAGAGGGTGCCCGACGGCCGGTCGAGGCTGAGGTATCCGAGCCCGATCTCGACGAACGAGTCGAGGGTCGCCCTCAGCGACGTGAGCAGCGGCGCAACGGTCGGTTCGTCCAAGCCGTGCACCCATGCGGCGAGGTCGCTGATCTGCATCGCACTGGCGTCGGCGATGTTTGTCCCCTTGATCTTCGACGACCGGGCTGCCTCGCTCAGCCGAGTGCCACCGCAATCGGGGCAGGAGGAGAACGTCACCGCCCGCTCGACGAACGCACGGACGTGCGGCTGCATGGCGTCGACATCCTTGGACAGCATCGACTTCTGGATCCGCGGGATCAGACCTTCGTAGGTGAGGTTGATCCCCTCGACCTTGATCTTGGTCGGGCCCTTGTAGAGCAGGTCGTCGAGCTCCTGCTTGGTGAACTTCTTGATCGCCTTGTCCGCGTCGAAGAAGCCGCAGCCGCTGAAGATGCGGCCGTACCACCCGTCCACGCTGAAGCCGGGGATCGATAGCGCGCCCTCGTTGAGCGACTTGCTGTCGTCGTAGAGCGCGGTCAGGTCGAAGTCGTTGACCGAACCCCGCCCCTCGCAGCGCGAGCACATCCCGCCGAGGATGCTGAAGCTCCGCCTCTCCTTCGTCGTGCGGCCGCCGCGCTCGAGGGTGACCGCACCGGCGCCGCTGATCGAGGCGACGTTGAAGGAGAACGCCTGGGGCGAGCCGATGTGCGGTTTCCCCAGCCTGCTGAACAGGATCCTCAGCATCGCGCTGGCGTCGGTCGCGGTGCCGACGGTGGACCGCGGGTCGGAGCCCATCCGCTCCTGGTCGACGAGGATCGCGGTCGTCAGTCCTTCGAGTACGTCGACCTCGGGCCGTGCCAGCGTCGGCATGAAGCCCTGGACGAAGGCGCTGTAGGTCTCGTTGATCATCCGCTGCGACTCCGCGGCGATCGTGCCGAACACCAGCGAGCTCTTGCCCGAGCCGGAGACGCCCGTGAATGCGGTCAGCCGACGCTTCGGGATCTCGACGCTGACGTCCTTGAGGTTGTTCACGCGGGCGCCGTGCACGCGGATCACATCGTGGCTGTCGGCGACCGGCCGCCCAGGCGAGGGCCTTTCGGTCCTCGGCGCCCTGCTCATCGTCTCCCCGTCTCGATCTCCGGCCATGGCGTGAGCATGTCAGAACGCTCGGCTCTCCGGGCCTTGACTTGCCCTGGGTCCCGTGATTTCCTAACATCGTTCGGAACACCTAACGATCTTAGGACAACTGTGGACCTGGTCACCGAAGCCGCCGCCCCGAGTCGGGTGGAAGCGCGCCGCGCAGGGACGAGACGACTGGTCCTCGACGCCTCCTGGCGACTCGCCAGCGAATCCGGCCTCGACGCGTTGTCTTTGCGTGAGATCGCCTCGAGCGTCGGGATGAAGGCTCCGTCGTTGTACTCCTACTTCCCCAGCAAGGCAGCCATCCTCGACGCCCTTTTCGTCGACGGCTACGCGGCCCTTGATCAGGTGCTCGACCAGACTGCGCAGACACTGCCCGCGCGGGCGACGGCGCGGCAGCGACTGGAGACGCTCTTCCGAGCCTGGATCGCCTTCTGCCAGGCCGACTCCGCCCGCTACCGGCTCCTGTTCACCAACGCGGTGCCCGGCTGGAACCCCTCTGAGGCGGCGTACGCGGCCAGCCTCGACAACTTCGGGCGCCTGCTCACCTACCTGGCCGCTGCCGGCGTCCGCGACCCAGACGACGTCGACCTCTGCACGGCTCTTTCGTCCGGACTCGTGTCGCAACAGATGGCCAACGACCCCGGTGGCGACCGATGGTCGCGGCGCGTGGACGACGTCGTCGACATGTTCCTCAAGCACGTCACGTCCCGCGCAAAGCGGGACGCCCGACTCACAAAGGCGACCTCGTGATCCAGCCGCCGCTCGACATCACCAGCCTCACCCGGATCACCCCGGGGCCAGACGCCGACCTTCTCGCCACCGCCACGTACGAAGCGCTGATCCACGACCTCGCCGAGCTTTCCGCCGCGGACTGGCAGCGACCCACCGACTGTGCGGCCTGGTCCGTGCGCGAGATGGTTGCGCACCTGGTCGGCGCAGCGCAGGGCCACGCCTCGCTGCCGCTGTTCGTCCGCCAGTACCTGTGGGGCCGGCGCCACCGCAAGGACTTCGGCGGCAGCGGACTGGACGCGATGAACCAAGGGCAGATCAACGCCCTCCGAACGGCCACGGACCAGAACCTGCTCACGCTGCTGGACGACGTCGCGCCCAAGGCTGTTCGAGGAAGATCGCGGCGGTCGAGGCTGATCGGTTGGGCACCTCTCAGCCTCGACGAGGCCGGGTCCTGGTACGAGGGGATGCCGTCCAGGACGACGATGGGAGAGCTGTGCTCGGCGGTCCTCACCAGAGACGTGTGGATGCACCGCCTCGACCTCGCCCGCGCGCTGAACAAGAACCCCGCTGTCGACCCGGAGACTGACGGGCGCGTCGTGGCTGACCTCGTCGCCGACTGGGCGTCCCGGCACGGCCAGCCCGTGGACCTCACCCTCACCGGCCCCGCCGGCGGCAGCTACCGGGCCGGCCGTTCAGGCCCGACGCTCACTTTGGACGCGCTCGACTTCGCCCGGGTGATGGCCGGTCGCGTCCCCGATACCGAGGTCGCCGACTCGCCGCTCTTGGCGACCAAGGTCCTCTTCTGAGGCACGCGACCCCGCGCGCTCCCCGGCGTGGCGACTCAGCGGCTGCAACGTCTGCGGGCTAGCATCCGAACACCTGTTCGGACGGAGGCTGACGTGCTCGTGCTCGGAGTCGACCCTGGGCTGACCCGGCTCGGCCTCGGCGTGGTCAGCGGCGTCCCCGGCCGACCGCTGACTCTGGTCGCCGTGGCGGTGATCCGCACGCCCGCCGATGCGCCTCTCGGCGATCGGTTGGTTGCGCTCGATGCCGAGATCGAACGTTGGCTCGAGCACCACAAGCCCGACGTCGTCGCGGTTGAGCGGGTGTTCAGCCAGCACAACGTCCGGACGGTCATGGGCACGGCCCAGGCGAGCGCGGTGGCGATCGTGGCAGCCGCTCGCCGGGGCATCCCGGTCGCGCTGCACACCCCCAGCGAGGTGAAGGCGGCGGTCACTGGGAGTGGCCGGGCCGAGAAGGCGCAGGTCGGCGCGATGGTGACCAGGATCCTGCGGCTGACCGAGGTGCCGAAGCCCGCGGACGCCGCCGACGCGCTGGCGCTGGCGATCTGCCAGGTCTGGCGCGGGGGAGCGCAGGCCCGGATCGCCGCCGCAGCAGCAGCCGTGTCGGCCGGCCGATGATCGCGTCGCTGAGCGGCCGGGTGGTCGAAGTCGGTGGCGACTTCGCCGTCGTCGAGGTCGGTGGGGTCGGTTTCTCGGTGCTGTGTCCGCTCGGAACGCTCGCCGCCCTGAGACCAGGTGAGCAGGCGACCTTCGCGACCTCCCTGGTCGTGCGTGAGGACTCCCTGACCCTGTTCGGCTTCGGCGACCGCGACGAGCGGGTCGTCTTCGAACAGGTGCAGACCGTGACCGGAGTCGGTCCCAAGGTCGCGCTCGCGCTGCTGACCGTCCACTCCCCGGACGCACTGCGCCGCGCGGTGATGACCGACGACCTGGTCGCCCTGATGAAGGTCCCGGGCATCGGGCGCAAGAGTGCTCAGCGGCTTGTCCTCGAGCTCAAGGACCGACTGGGTCCGCCGCGCGGCACCAGCCAAGGTCAGGCGTCGGCCGGGGACGACGGTTCGGCTCCTGGTCGCGACTGGCAGGCCCAGGTGCTGGCCGGCCTGGTCGGGCTCGGCTGGTCGTCGCGTGACGCCGACGAAGCGGTGGCCGCGGTCGCGGCCGAGCGTGACGCTGACGAGGGCCAGCGTGAGCTCCCAGCCGACGTCGGCGTGCTCCTGAAGGCCGCGCTGCGGCAGCTCAGCCGCGCATGACCGGCGCCGACCGCGACCGCGAGGACCTGTCGTACGACGCCACCGCGGGCATCGTGGACGGCGGAGCCGGGGTCGAGGAACGGACCGCCGAAGCGGCGCTGCGGCCCAAGAGCCTCGACGAGTTCGTCGGCCAAGAGCGGGTTCGTGAGCAGCTCGGCCTGGTGCTCTCGGCCGCGAAGGGCCGCGGCGGCACACCGGACCACGTGCTGCTCTCCGGGCCGCCGGGGCTGGGCAAGACGACGTTGTCGATGATCATCGCCTCCGAGCTGGGGGTCCCGCTGCGGATCACCAGTGGGCCGGCCATCCAGCACGCGGGCGACCTCGCAGCGGTGCTGTCGTCGCTGACAGAGGGCGAGGTGCTGTTCCTCGACGAGATCCACCGGATGGCCCGGCCAGCCGAAGAGATGCTGTACATGGCGATGGAGGACTTCCGGGTCGACGTGGTCGTGGGCAAGGGCCCAGGGGCGACCGCGATCCCGCTCGAGATCCCGCCGTTCACCCTGGTCGGAGCGACCACCCGGGCCGGCCTGCTGCCAGGGCCGCTGCGCGACCGCTTTGGGTTCACCGGCCACATGGACTTCTACTCGCCGGGTGAGCTGGTGCGGGTGCTGGACCGGTCAGCGCGCCTGCTCGGCGTCCCACTCGAGGCCGAGGGCGCCACCGAGATCGCCGGTCGGTCCCGGGGCACGCCGCGGATCGCGAACCGGCTTCTGCGCCGGGTCCGCGACTTCTCCCAGGTGAAGGGGGACGGAACTGTGTCGCTGGCCACCGCCCGAGCAGCCCTCGAGGTCTACGAGGTCGACGAGCTGGGGCTCGACCGGCTCGACCGGGCCGTGCTCTCGGCCCTCTGCCGGCGCTTCGACGGCGGACCCGTGGGGCTCGCGACGGTCGCGGTCGCGGTGGGAGAGGAGCGCGAGACGGTGGAGGAGATGGTCGAGCCGTTCCTGGTGCGCTCCGGCCTGCTCGCCCGCACCCCGCGGGGCAGGGTGGCCACAGCTTCGGCGTGGGTCCATCTGGGGCTGACCCCGCCGCGGGCCGGCTACACCGGCCCGACCCTGGAGCTGTTCGGCGATCCGGCCGAGCCCGGATCGGGCGAGGACGAGGCGCCGTCGCGGCTCAACTAGACTCCCCCCGTGAAAGGTCTCGGGCAGCTGCTGCCCCTCTTGCTGCTCGGCGTGTTCTTCTACCTGCTGGTGCTGCGCCCGGCCCAGCGCCGGCAGCGAGCCGCCGCAGCCGTGCAGAGCGAGTTGACACCCGGTGTCCAGGTGATGACCACTGGCGGGCTTTTCGGCACCGTCCAGTCCGTCGTCGACGACCGGATCCGGCTCGAGATCGCACCAGGCGTTGTCGTGGAGTACGTGAAAGGTGCTGTCGGCAAGGTGATCTCCCCGGTCGTCCCCGAGGTGGAGCCGGGCACGGCGATCCAGGACTCACCCCCCGATCCGGCTCAGCCCTGATCGGTTCCCGGCCGAAGATCAGGGATACTTCCGGACGGGCCAAAATCACCCGGCCAGCGGGCGCGCATGTGCGCCCGGTCCGCTAACGAGAGGTACGCATCGTGGCAGCGCCCGCAGCGCCGCGTCCAGGACGTTCACTGGTCGTGATAGCAGCGATCATCGTGTCCCTGTACTCCTGGATGTTCATCAGCGGCAACACGACGCCCAAGCTAGGGCTCGACCTCCGCGGTGGTACGAGCCTGACCCTGACGCCGTTCATCCCCGAAGGCGAGGTCGGTGAGGTCACCGACGCCGCCGTCGACCAGGCGGTCCTCATCATGCGCCAGCGGGTCGACGGGCTCGGCGTGGCCGAGGCCACCGTGTCGAAGCAGGGCTCCGGAGCGAGCGCCACGATCGTCGCCCAGGCTCCTGGTCAGAACGACCGCGACCTGCGCAACCAGCTCGGCCAGACCGCGAAGCTGACCTTCCGCCCCGTGCTCCAGGAGTCCGGCCCAGCGCCGGCGTCCGCGACGCCCAGCCCGTCGCCCAGCGCGTCGGCCAGCGCCTCGTCCTCCACGAAGCCCAGCGGCTCCGCGAGCACCGCACCCAGCCCCAACTCGACGCTGTCCAGCCCGTCGCCTTCGTCGACCAGCAACGGCCGGCCGGCGGCGGGGCTTCCCTTGGCCAGCACGTCACCGAGCGCCAGCCCGACTCCCAGCGCCAGCCCGACTCCCAGCGCCAGCCCGAGCCCGAGCGCGGGCACGACCACAACCGCGGCGATCACGCCGGCAGACCAGGCTGCCTTCGACAAGCTCGACTGCACCAAACCCATCCCGGTCAAGGACCGTCCCGCCGACATCAGCACCAAGCTGTTGATCACCTGCGGTGCCAAGCAGGACGCCAAGTACATCCTGGCGCCGGTGGCTGTCGCGGGGACCAACGTCAGCGGAGCCACGGCGAACCTCAGCGGCGGGCAGGCCACGGTCGGCTCCGCGTGGGTGGTCGACCTCACCTTCGACAACCTCGGCACCGAGCAGTTCGCCAAGACCACGCAGGACCTCATCGCGAAGCCGCCGCCGCAGAACCAGTTCGCGATCGTCCTCGACGGTGCTGTCGTCTCCGCCCCAGTAGTGCAGGGCGTGATCCCGAACGGGCAGGCCCAGATCAGCGGCAACTTCACCCAGCAGTCGGCCACCGACCTGGCCAACGTGCTCAAGTACGGCTCGCTGCCGCTGGCTTTCGAGCTGTCTGACTCGCAGACCATCTCGCCGACGCTCGGGGCCGACCAGCTGCGGGCCGGGCTGATCGCCGGCTTGCTCGGCCTGGCACTCGTGGTCGTCTACTCCCTGCTCTACTACCGCGGCCTCGGCCTGGTCACCGTGGCGAGCCTCCTGATCGCGGGGCTGCTCACGTACGGCATGCTCGTGCTGCTCGGTCAGGCGATCGGCTACACGCTCACCCTCGCCGGTATCGCCGGTGCGATCGTGTCAATCGGTATCACCGCCGACTCGTTCATCGTGTTCTTCGAACGGATCCGCGACGAGATGCGCGACGGCAGGACGCTGCGGGTCGCCGTCGAGACGGGCTGGAAGCGCGCCCGCCGTACGATCCTGGCCGCGGATGCGGTCTCGTTGATCGCAGCCGGGTCGCTGTACTTCCTGTCGGTCGGCGCCGTCCGAGGGTTTGCGTTCACCCTCGGCCTGACCACCCTCATCGACATCCTGGTGGTGTTCTTGTTCACCAAGCCGCTGCTGTCGATCCTGTCCCGGACCAAGTTCTTCTCGTCCGGTTCGAAGTGGTCCGGCGTCGACCCGTCGAGGCTCTCCCGCCGACCGGTGCCCCCGGTGGCCGTCAAGACGACCGGCGTCGTCGCCGCGAAGGAGATCTGATGTCACGCCTCGGCCACCTCGGTGGCGACCTCTACCGCGGCGACGTGTCGTACGACTTCGTCGGCCGGCGCAAGCGCTGGTACACCATCTCCAGCGTGATCCTGCTGATCGCCGTTCTCTCCCTGGCGCTGCGCGGGCTGACGCTCGGCATCGAGTTCTCCGGTGGTGCGGTGATCACGGTCCCGACCAAGACCGGCACGGTAGCCGAGGCGACCCAGGTCGCGCGAGACAACGGCTCCAAGGAGCCGATCGTCACCGAGGTGAACACGGCCTCGCAGCGTTCGCTCCGGATCGAGACCGAGTCGCTGCCAGGCAACACCGACCAGGCCCTCACCGATGCGCTGATCGCGAAGTTCAACGCCAACTCCAACGACGTCACGACCCAGGTCGTCGGGCCGTCGTGGGGTGGCGAGATCACGAAGAAGGCGATCACCGGCCTAGGCGTCTTCCTGGTGCTGATCCTGCTGTTCCTGACCTTGTACTTCGAGCCTCGGATGGCGGTCGCCGGGCTTGTCGCGCTCGGCCACGACCTGTTGATCACCGTGGGCATCTACTCGCTCGTCGGCTTCACGGTCACGCCGGCGACCGTGATCGGTGTGCTGACCATCCTCGGGTACTCGCTGTACGACACGGTCGTGGTGTTCGACAAGGTCAAGGAGAACACCAAGGGCCTCACGGCTGGCTCCCGGATGACCTACAGCTCGGCGGCGAACCTCGCCCTGAACCAGACCCTGGTCCGGTCCGTGAACACCTCGGTGATCGCGCTGCTGCCGGTGGCCGCGATCTTGTTCGTCGGCCCGCTGCTCGGCGCCGAGACGCTGAAGGACCTGTCGCTCGCCCTGTTCGTCGGCATCGGCGCCGGCACGTACTCGTCGATCTTCATCGCGACGCCGGTGCTGTGCCAGCTCAAGGAGCGTGAGCCGTCCATGCAGTCGCTGGCCAAGCGGGTCGCAGCCCGCGAGGCCGCTGGGAAGTCGGTCGGGCCGTCGACCTCCGCCTCGACCAGCGGCGGGACAGCCGCCGGTGACGACGACTTGGCGGAGTCGGTGGCGGTGCAGTCTGCGGGCGTGAGCGGCGTGGCGAAGGGTCCGGCCCAGCGTCCACCTGCCAAGCGTCCCGCCGGCCCCGGCTCGAAGCGCTCGGCCACCAAGAAGAAGCGGCGTTGATGGGTGGCCACGACCCCGCGGTGACCGCACTCCTCACCGGGTTGGTCCGGGACGTCCCCGACTACCCCAAGCCGGGCATCGTCTTCAAGGACATCACGCCACTGCTCGGTGACGGCGCAGCCTTCCGTCAGGTGGTCGATGCGTTCGCCGAGCTCGGTCGGGACCAACGAGTCGACGCGGTGGTCGGCATCGAGGCGCGCGGGTTCATCCTGGCCGCGCCGGTGGCGTACGCCTTGGGTGTCGGGTTCGTCCCGATCCGCAAGGAAGGCAAGCTGCCGGGGCTCACCCACGCCCGGGAGTACGCGTTGGAGTACGGCGAGGCTGTCCTCGAGGTGCACCAGGACGCCTTCCGGCCCGGCGCCCGGATCCTGGTCGTCGACGACGTGCTCGCCACCGGAGGCACGGCGGCGGCAGCCAAGCACCTGGTCGAGATGGCCGGCGGCGTGGTGACGGGCTTCGCGTTCCTGATGGAGCTCGGCTTCCTCGGTGGCCGCGCCCTGATCCCGGCGATGCCGATCGACGTGCTGCTGACCGTCTGACCGCCCGGCTGCCTCGGCCCGTAGACTGCTCTCCTCGAACGGCAAGGAGAGCGCTTTCGTGACCGAAGACGTCAGTCAGGACACTGGGGTCGTTACCACGACTCCCGTCGAACCTGTGCGTCCCGAAGCGGCCCCGAGCGCCCGCGTGCGCGCCCGGCTGTCCCGGATGAGTGGCCGGTCAGGCTCGCAGCCCAACCCCGTGCTGGAGCCGCTCTTCCGCAGCGTCCGGATGTCGCACCCGAAGGCCGATCTCCGCGTGGTGGAACGCGCCTACGTCGTGGCCGAGGAGCGGCACCGCGGCCAGCTGCGCCGCAGCGGCGAGCCCTACATCACGCACCCGTTGGCGGTCGCCCAGATCCTGGCCGAGCTGGGCATGACGCCCCCCACGCTGGCCGCGGCGCTGCTCCACGACACGGTGGAGGACACCGACTACACGATCGACGCGCTTCGGGCCGAGTTCGGCGACGAGGTCGCGGCGCTCGTCGACGGGGTGACCAAGCTCGACCGGGTGAAGTACGGCCAGGCGTCCGAGGCCGAGACGGTGCGCAAGATGGTCGTCGCCATGGCCCGCGACATCCGGGTCCTGGTGATCAAGCTCGCTGACCGCCTGCACAACATGCGGACGATGCGGTTCATGCCGCCGGCCAAGCAGGAGAGCAAGGCCCGCGAGACGTTGGAGATCTACGCACCTCTCGCGCACCGGCTCGGCATGAACACCATCAAGTGGGAGATGGAGGACCTCGCCTTCGCGATCCTCTATCCCAAGATGTTCGACGAGATCGTCCGGCTCGTCGCAGAGCGGGCGCCCAAGCGCGACGAGTACCTCGCCCAGGTGATCGAGGAGGTGCAGGCTGACTTCCGCGACGCCAAGATCAAGGCGGTGGTCACCGGGCGTCCGAAGCACTACTACTCGATCTACCAGAAGATGATCGTGCGTGGCCGCGACTTCGCGGAGATCTACGACCTTGTCGGCATCCGGGTGCTCGTCGACAGCGTGCGCGACTGCTACGCCGTACTCGGCTCGGTGCACGCCCGCTGGCACCCGATCCCCGGGCGGTTCAAGGACTACATCGCGATGCCCAAGTTCAACATGTATCAGTCGCTGCACACCGCCGTGATCGGTCCCGAGGGCAAGCCGGTCGAGCTGCAGATCCGCACACACGACATGCACCGGATGTCCGAGTACGGCATCGCCGCTCACTGGAAGTACAAAGAGGGTGGCGGGATCTCCCGCAAGACCCAGGACGAGGCGTCGGAGATGGCGTGGCTGCGCCAGCTCGTCGACTGGCAGCGCGAGACCGAGGACCCGGGTGAGTTCCTGGACTCACTGCGCTTCGACATCGGCGCCAAGCAGGTGTTCGTCTTCACGCCCAAGGGTGACGTCATCGCGCTCCCGATGGGAGCCACCCCGGTCGACTTCGCCTACGCCGTGCATACCGAGGTCGGCCACCGCTGCGTCGGCGCCCGCGTCAACGGCAAGCTGATCCCGCTCGAGAGCACGTTGAACAATGGCGACGTCGTCGACGTGCTCACGTCCAAGGCCATCGACGCTGCCCCGAGTCGCGACTGGCTCACGTTCGTCAAGAGCGGTCGGGCGCGCAGCAAGATCAAGGCCTGGTTCTCCAAAGAGCGGCGGGAGGAGGCCATCGAGCAGGGCAAGGAGGCCCTTGTTCGACAACTTCGCAAGCAGGGTCTTCCGTTGCAGCGAGTACTGTCCGGTGGTGCCCTCACCGGCATCGCCCACGACTCCCGCTATGCCGACATCTCGTCGCTGTACGCCGCGATCGGCGAGGGCCACGTGTCGGCGCACTCGGTGGTGCAACGGTTGGTCCAGTCGCTCGGCGGCGAGGCCGGTGCGGAGGAGGACCTCGCCGAGGCGACGGCACCGACCCGAGAGGCGCGACTCCGGCCTCGACCCAAGGGCGACCCCGGAGTGGTGGTCAAGGGAGCCAGCGATGTCTGGGTCAAGCTCGCGAAATGCTGCACTCCGGTGCCAGGCGACCAGATCGTCGGGTTCGTGACCCGGGGCGACGGCGTCTCGGTGCACCGGGCCGACTGCTCGAACGTGGCCTCGCTCGTCGACGGGTCGCCGGACCGCATCGTCGAGGTGGAGTGGGCCCCGTCAGCGTCCAGCGTCTTCCTGGTGCAGATCCAGGTCGAGGCGCTCGACCGCGCGCGGCTGCTCTCGGACGTCACCCGGACGCTGTCCGACCAGCACGTCAATATCTTGTCGGCGTCGGTCACCACCAGTCGCAATCGCATCGCGCTCTCGCGCTTCACGTTCGAGATGGGTGACCCCAAGCACCTGGGCTCGGTGCTGAACTCGGTGCGAGGGGTCGAAGGCGTGTACGACGTCTACCGCGTCACGTCGTGACCGAGCAGCTATCCGCCGAACTCCGCGAGGGTCGCCTCGGCTGCTGTCAACCATGACCGCCGAGCGTCGAGCGCCTCCTGGGCCTTGGTGACAGCGCGGGCATCCGGCTTGGCCTCGGCCTTGGCCAGCTCCGCCTCCAGCTTGGCGATTCCGGCCTGGAGCTGGTCGACGGCAGCCTGAGCGCGAGCCAGCCCTTCCGGGTTGGTCCTGGTCCACTTCTTGTCTTCGGCGCCGCGGACGGTGTCCTCGACCCGCTTGAGCCGCCCGTCGATGCGGTCCTTGTCACCGCGCGGGACGTGGCCGACCTTCTCCCAGCGGTCCTGGATCGAACGCAGAGCGGCCTTGGCCGCACCGAGATCGCTGACCGGTAGCAGCGCGTCGGCCTCGGCGAGCAGACCCTCCTTGGCCTTGAGGTTCTCGCTGAGTCCGGCGTCGCGCTGGCTGAAAGTTGCCGAGCGGGCTGCGAAGAACGTGTCCTGGGCGCCCCGGAACCGCTGCCAGAGGGCCTCCTCGTCGCTGCGACCCAGCCGACCGGCGGCTTTCCAGCGGTCCATCAGCCCACGAAGTGCGGTCGCGGTCGCGGCCCAGTCGGTGGAGGTGGCGCACGCCTCTGCCTCCGCGATGATGGCCAGCTTGGCCGCCTTCGCCTCGCCCTGCTGCGCCGAGAGCTGGGCGAAGTGATGGCGTCGGCGGCGGTCGAACGCGTTGCGAGCGGCGCCGAACCGCTTCCACATCGCCTGCTCGGTGGCGCGGTCTACGTGCGGAGCGATCTTCCACTCGTCGAGCAGCGTCCGAAGCCGCTCACCGGCGACCTTCCACTGCACCGAGTCGGCGAGGCTTTCGGCCTCTGCGACGATGCGCTCGCGGGCCTCCTTCGCCTCGGCCTTGGCGGCCTCGCGGGCGGCCCGCGCCTCGGCGCGTCGGGCCTCGATCGCGGGGGCGAGCGCTGCCAGGCGTACGCGCAGCCCGTCGATGTCGCCCACTGACGAAGGGCTGGTGACCGCCTCGTTGAGCCGCTTATACGTGCTCGCGGACTCTTCCGGCGGGACCTCGGGGTTGGCGACGCGCTTCTCCAGCAGGTCGACCTCGAGCTCGAGCGCGGCGAACTTGCGTGTGAAGTACGCCATCGCCTCGTGCGGGGAGCCGGCCTGGAAGGACCCGACCGACACCTCGCCCTCGGCGGTGCGGACGAACACCGAGCCGTCGGGGTCGACCCGGCCCCAGGCCTGACCAGGGGTCGCCGCTGCGGCGAGGTGGGCGAGTACTGCGGGAGAGGGTACGGCGGGCCGAGGCGGCGCGGGTTCTGCTTCGCCGGCGGCTTCGACGACTGGGTCGTCCTCGACGGCCGACATCGCCTCAGCAGCAGGTTCGGCTTCGACCGCGACAGCCGGCTCCGGCTCGACATCCGGCTCCGGCTCGACGGCCGGTTCGTCTGCGGGCGCGACCGCGCCAGCCGGCTCCGGCTCGACGGCCGGATCAGGGGACTCGCTCATCGTCAGCTCCCCGCCACGACTACGGACGTGATGGTCACCGGTTTGGCCGGGACGCCGTCCGTGCCGCCCCCGGTCACGCCGGTCTTGGCGATCGAGGTGAGGACGTCCAGCCCAGCGGTGATCTTGCCGAACGGCGTGTAGTTCGGTCCCAGCTGGGAGTCGCCGTAGACCAGGAAGAACTGGCTGCCGTTGGTGCCCGGACCGGCGTTGGCCATCGCCACGGTGCCCGCGGCATACGTTGCGCCGGAGAGGTTCTCATCGGCGAACTGGTAGCCCGGCCCGCCGGCACCGGCAGCCTTCGGGTCGGCGGTGGGGTCGCCGCACTGCAGCACTCGCAGGGTGGGGCTGGTGGTCAGCCGGTGGCAGTTGGTCTTGTCGAAGTACTTGGCCTGCGCGAGGAACGCGAACGAGCTGACGGTGCAGGGCGCTTTCGCATCGAGTAGCTGGATCTTGACCACCCCGGAGTTCAACGTGAGCGTCGCCGAGCTGGTCTCGGGCACGACAGGGGCGGACGCGGGAGGCAGCCCGACGTCCTTGGTGGCATTGCCCGCCTTGGTGTAGAGGCAGCCGACCCGGCCGGCGCCGGCGCTGGGTGTGGACGGGCTCGCGGTCGGGTTCGCCGTCGGGTTGGCGGCCGCATCGGTGGCGTCGCCGCCACCCTGCTTGGCCAGCCAGGTGAAGCCGGCGACCACCAGCACTGCGACGACTACGGACGTCGCGATCTGGGTCCGTCGGCGGGTGGTTTCGGCTCGCTGCGACCGTCGTTCCTGCTGGCGCTCGTACTTCGCCCTGGCGAGCTCTCGCTCGCGCTTGCTGCCGGCCACGACCCGTACTCCTGTCATCGACGAAATCGTCCGCGGCACAGTCTAGGCGGGTGGACTTAGTGGTTCGCGGCGCTCGGGGGCGCGCCGGTACCCTCGGCGAGTCCCTCGTCCTCGTCTGGAGGTGCCACGCGTGCTCGTCCTCGGGTTCCCCGCGGCCATGTTCGCCACGAACTGCTACGTCGTGGCGACCGGGCCCGGACAGGAGTGCGTCGTGGTCGACCCGGGGGTCGGCATCGAGGAGACGCTCGACGACGTGCTGCGGGAGCACCGGCTCCGTCCGGTCGCGGTGCTGCTCACCCACGGGCACCTCGACCACACGTTCAGCGTCACCCCTGTCTGCAGCGCCAAGGACGTGCCCGCGTACATCCACGGTGATGACGCCTACCGCTTGACCGACCCGATCGCCCAGATGGGGCCCCAGCTGCAGGAGATCTTCGGCGGCCGCCTGACCTGGACCGAGCCGTCCGACGTGCGGCCGATGACCGACGGCACGGTGCTCGAGCTGGCCGGGCTTGAGCTCTTGGTGGACCACGCGCCCGGGCACACCGAGGGCTCTGTGCTGTTCCGGGCCGCCGGGCAGGGCGACCAGCCCCCGATCGTCCTGACCGGTGACGTCCTGTTCGCCGGGTCGATCGGCCGCACCGACCTCATCGGTGGCGACCCGGCGGCGATGGACCGCTCGCTGCGCACCAAGATCTTGCCGCTGGCCGACGAGACGGTGGTGCTTCCCGGCCACGGGCCAAGCTCCACCATCGCTGTCGAGCGAGTTACCAACCCGTACCTCCGCCAGGCGATGGCGACCTGATGGCCCGCCCCACCCCGCTGTCCGGGTTCCCCGAATGGCTGCCCGCCGAGCGCATCGTCGAGCAGCAGGTGCTCGACGTCATCCGCGAGACGTTCGAGCTGCACGGGTTCGCGTCGATCGAGACCCGGGCGGTCGAGCCGCTCGACCAGCTGCTGCGCAAGGGCGAGATCGCCAAGGAGGTCTACGTCCTGCGCCGGTTGCAGGCGGCCGAGGGTGACAGCGATTCCGGGCTCGGGCTGCACTTCGACCTCACCGTCCCGTTCGCGCGGTACGTGCTCGAGAACTCCGGGCACCTCGAGTTCCCGTTCCGGCGTTACCAGATCCAGAAGGCGTGGCGGGGGGAGCGGCCGCAGGAGGGCCGCTACCGCGAGTTCGTCCAGGCCGACATCGACGTCGTCGACCGCGACACGCTGCCGTTCCACTACGAGGTCGAGCTCCCGCTCGTCGTGGGGGAGGCCCTCGGCCGGCTGCCCATCCCGCCGGTGACGATTCACGTCAACAACCGCAAGCTGGCCGAGGGTTTCTACCGCGGCCTCGGTGCGGCCGACGCGTCGTTGGTGCTGCGGACAATCGACAAGATCGACAAGATCGGCCCTGACCAGGTCGCGGCCCTCCTCACCGGAGAGGCTGGGCTGACCCCGGCCGCGGCGCAGGCCTGCCTCGAGCTCGCAGCGATCTGCACCCCCGACTCGTCGTTCGCCGACCGGGTCACGGCGCTGGGGGTCTCCGACCCGATGCTCGACGAGGGCCTCGACGAGCTGGTTCGCGTGGTCGACGCCGCCTCGGCGCAGGCGCCGGGACTGATGGTGGCCGACCTGAAGATCGCCCGCGGGCTCGACTACTACACCGGCACCGTCTACGAGACGCTCATGGCCGGCGCCGAGGGGCTGGGCTCGGTCTGTTCTGGGGGCCGCTACGACGCTCTGGCCAGCGACGGACGCACCACGTACCCGGGTGTCGGCATCTCGATCGGGGTGTCACGCGTCCTGGGCTTCGTGCTGGGGCGTGGCCTGGTCGAGGCGTCGCGGTCCGTTCCCTCATGCGTCCTGGTGGCGCTGTCCGACGAGGGTCACCGACAGCAGGCCACAGCGGTGGCGACGGCGCTGAGGTCGCGTGGGATCGCCTGCGAGGTGTCGCCGACGGCGGCCAAGTTCGGCAAGCAGATCCGGTACGCCGACCGGCGCGGTATCCCGTTCGTCTGGTTCCCCGCCGACCCGACCGACCCGACTGCGAGCGACAGCGTCAAGGACATCCGCTCCGGAGACCAGGTCGCCGCCGACCCGGCGCAGTGGGCACCACCGGCCTCCGACCTCCGACCGACCGTCCGCAGCACCCAGACCGAGGAGCAGCACCCGTGATCCGCAGCCATGAGGCCGGCAGCTTGCGCGCCGAGCATGCCGGAACGACCGTCACCCTCGCGGGTTGGGTGGCCAGCCGCCGCGACCACGGCGGGGTCGCGTTCCTCGACGTGCGTGACGTCGGCGGGGTCGTCCAGGTCGTCGTGCGTGACCACGAGGTCGCCCACGACCTGCGCAGCGAGTACTGCGTCAAGGTGGTCGGCGAGGTCGTCCTGCGCAAACCGGGCAACACCAACCCAGACCTCGCCACCGGAGAGGTCGAGGTGGTGGCGGCCGAGGTCGTGGTGCTGAGCGAGTCGGCACCGCTGCCGTTCCCGATCGACGACCGGGTCGAGGTGGGCGAGGAGGCCCGGCTGCGCTACCGCTACCTCGACCTGCGCCGGGCGTCGCCCGCGAGGGCCCTGCGGATGCGCTCGGACGTCAACCGGTACGCCCGCGATGTGCTGCTCGGCCGTGACTTCGTCGAGATCGAGACGCCGACGCTGACTCGCTCGACTCCTGAGGGCGCCCGCGACTTCGTGGTCCCGGTCCGACTGCAGCCGGGCAAGTGGTACGCCCTGCCCCAGTCGCCCCAGCTGTTCAAGCAGCTGCTCATGGTCGCCGGCATGGAGCGGTACTTCCAGATCGCCCGGTGCTACCGCGACGAGGACTTCCGCGCCGACCGGCAGCCGGAGTTCACCCAGCTCGACATCGAGATGTCCTTCGTCGACCAGGACGACGTCATGGAGATCGGCGAGGCGGTCGTCCGGGCGATCTGGTCCGGGGTCCTCGACCATGAGATCGGCCCGATCGGCCGGATGACGTACGCCGAGGCCATGCGCCGCTTCGGCTCTGACAAGCCGGACCTCCGGATGGGGCTCGAGCTGGTCGACCTCACCGACTACTTCGTGCAGACGCCGTTCCGGGTGTTCCAGCCAGGGCCGGGCGGGCATGTGGGTGCCGTGGTGATGCCGGGCGGCGCCGACCAGCCGCGTCGGACGTTCGACGCCTGGCAAGAGTGGGCGAAGCAACGCGGCGCCCGTGGGCTGGCCTACGTCACGTTCGGTGCCGACGGCGAGCTCGGTGGCCCGGTGGCCAAGAACCTCTCCGAGTCCGAGCGCGAAGGGCTGCGCGTGGCCGTCGGCGCCCAGCCCGGCGACTGCGCGTTCTTCGCCGCGGGCAAGCGCGCCGACGCCCTGGCGCTGCTGGGTGCGGCCCGGCTCGAGGTCGGCCGGCGTTGCGACCTGATCGACGATTCGCAGTGGTCGTTCGTCTGGGTGGTGGACGCACCCTTGTTCGAGCCGGTCGAGGACGAGTCGGGCACCGCCGGCTGGACCGCGGTGCACCACCCGTTCACGGCCCCGAACGACGAGTGGGTCGACTCGTTCGAGACCGCGCCGGCCGAGGCGCTGGCGTGGGCGTACGACCTGGTCTGCAACGGCAACGAGATCGGTGGCGGGTCGATCCGTATCCACCGCAGTGACGTACAGTCGCGGGTCTTCGCGCTGCTCGGCATGAGCGAGGCGGAGGCGCACGAGCAGTTCGGCTTCCTGCTCGACGCGTTC
The DNA here is from genome assembly GCA_038210415.1 of Actinomycetes bacterium. Taxonomy (GTDB): domain Bacteria; phylum Actinomycetota; class Actinomycetes; order Prado026; family Prado026; genus JBBQWS01. Next base: position 8,002 of record JBBQWS010000023.1, on the reverse strand, counting down.
GCGTTCGGGCCTCCGCCGCACGGCGGCATCGCCTTCGGCTGGGACCGGATCTGCATGCTCCTCGCCGGCGTCCCGTCGCTGCGCGATGTGATCGCATTCCCCAAGACCGGCGCCGGGTACGACCCGCTCACCAGCGCCCCGGCGCCGATCACGGCCCGGCAGCGCCAGGAGGCTGGCATCGACTTCGTCCTCGACCCGGCGGACGGTTGATCGAGGCTGCGGCAGCGGCCTGGTCGGCCTCCATCGGGGCTCAGGTGCGCTTGACCGATGTGACTGACTTGGGTGGGAGCACCCGGTCGGCCGTGCTGCGAGTGGCGGTCGAGGGTCCGTCGGGATGCCCCTCCACGGCGATCATCAAGTCGTTTCCGCTCGTCGACGGCGCACCTCCGCCGGAGTTCGCGGACGAGGTTGCGGCGGCGGCGTTCGCCCCGAGCGGACCGCGACTCCTCGCCCACGATCCGGTCGCGGGCGTCGCCGTCCTCACCGACCTGGGGCGGCACCGTAGCCTGGCGGACCTGCTGCTCGGATCCGCCCCTGACCCAGCCCGGGTCGGCGTGGTCGCCTGGGCCGACGCGCTCGGCTCGCTGGCCGCCTGGTCGGTTGGGCGCAGATCCGACTACGACGCGACCCGGGCCTCGCTTGGCCTACCGCCCACGGCCGACCGGCTGGCGGAGCGGCTCGCCACCTCGGTTCGCATCGGGCTGGCGAACCTGTGCGAGCTGGCTTGCACGGTGCCTGGCGGCCGTGCGCAGGCCGAGGTCGATGACGCTGTGCGGGTGCTCGGCGTCGGTCCGCTGACCGTGTTCAGCCCCGCGGACGCGTGCCCCGACAACAACCTGGTCACCCCAGACGGGCTCCGGCTGCTCGACTACGAGTCGGCCGGGTTCCACAGCGCCTTCCTCGACGTCGTCTACTGCCGGATGCCGTTCCCGTCCTGCTGGTGCGCGTTCCAGCTCCCGGCGGACCTTGCAGCGGAGGCCGAACGCACTTACCGCGCGTTGCTGGCCGCCGCGGTGCCCGAGGCGGCGGACGACCACACGTGGGAGCTCGGGCTGCTGCGGGCGGAGGCGGTCTGGGTGCTCAGCCAGGCGAGCTGGCTGCTCCCGCAGGCCCAGGACGACAACGAGACGATGGGCGGGTCCCTGGGCGGACCGCGCCGCCGAACGCTGCTGGTGCACCGTTGGCGACGCTTGGCCGGATCGCTCGCGGCCCAGGAGCGCTTCCCCCAGCTGGTCGCGGTGCTCGAGGCTGCGGCCGAGGCTGCCCAGCAGCAGTGGGGTCCGGTGCCACCGCTGACTGGCTACCCGGCCTTCGCGCGCTAGCCGCCGCTGCGGTTGTGGAAGATCGCGATTGCTCTAGCGACACGGATCTTCCACAGCTCGAGGCGCTACCGGTCCAGGGACGCTGCGACGCGTGAGGCCCCACCCGGACCGGATCGCGGACTCGACGTCGGCCAGGGTGACCGGTGCGCTGGGCAGCCGGGCAGAGTGCCGCAGCCCCTGGGCTAGGGTCCGGGTGTGGGTGACGACCTCTTCACGGCTGCGGGCGACGAGCTGGCCGCCCAGCGCGCGCCGCTAGCCGTCCGGATGCGTCCGCGCACCCTCGACGAGGTCGTCGGCCAGGAGCACGTGCTCGGCCCAGGCGCGCCGATGCGGCGGCTGGTCGAGGGCGGGACGGGTGGCACCCGGGCGGCGTCGGTGCTGCTGTGGGGACCGCCCGGCACCGGCAAGACCACGCTGGCCCACCTGGTCGCCAGCGCCACCGACCGCCGTTACGTCGAGCTCTCCGCGGTGACCGCCGGGGTGAAGGACGTGCGGGCCGTCATCGACGATGCCCGACGTGAGCTCGGTTCGTCGGGGCGCGGCACCGTGCTGTTCGTCGACGAGGTGCACCGGTTCTCCAAGACCCAGCAGGATGCGCTGCTGCCGGCGGTCGAGAACGGCTGGGTGACCCTGGTCGCAGCCACGACCGAGAACCCCAGCTTCGCAGTCGTCGCGCCGCTGCTGTCGCGCAGCCTGCTCGTGACGCTCCGGCTGCTCGAGGCCGAGGACGTCCAGGTGCTGCTGGAGCGGGCGGTCACCGACGTACGGGGCCTCGGCGCGACGGGGTTGAGCGTGACCGACGAGGCGTACGAGCAGCTCACCCGGCTCGCCGCCGGAGATGCCCGCTGGGGTCTCACGGCGCTCGAAGCGGCTGCCGGGGCGGCCCTGGAGGCCGGCGCGACCATCGTCGATGCCGCCGACGTGGAGCGTGCGGTCGACCGTGCGGCGGTGCGGTACGACCGCGACGGAGACCAGCACTACGACGTGACCAGCGCCCTGATCAAGAGCATCCGCGGCAGCGACGTCGACGCGGCACTGCACTACCTGGCCCGCATGGTCGAGGCCGGCGAGGACCCGCGGTTCATCGCGCGCCGCCTGATCATCCTGGCGTCCGAGGACATCGGTCTGGCCGACCCCACCGCACTGCCCACGGCCGTGGCGGCGTACCAGGCGGTCAACCTGATCGGGCTGCCGGAGGGAAGGCTCACTCTCGCGCAGGCGGTGATCGCGCTCGCGGTCGCGCCCAAGTCCAACGCGGTCACCTCGGCGATCGGGGCGGCGACGGCCGACGTGCGCGAGGGCCGGATAGGGCCGGTGCCGCCGGGGCTCCGCGACGCCCACTACGCAGGTGCGAAGAAGATCGGGCACGGCGCGGGATACCGCTATGCGCACGACTACCCGCACGGTGTGGTCGAGCAGCAGTACGGGCCCGACGCCGTCCAGGGACGCGACTACTACCTGCCGACCGACCGTGGGGCGGAGCGCGACCTCGGGGACCGCGTCGCCCGGCTGCGGCGGATTCTGCGTGGTGACCCCCCGGTAGGCTCCTGAGTCTGTGCGGCACCGCCCGGGGCCGCAGGCGAGAGGACCCAACGCGATGGAGTCGGCCGACATCCGCAGCCGTTTTCTGCGGTACTTCGAGCAGCGCGACCACACGATCGTGCCCTCGGCGTCGCTCATCGCCACGGACCCGACTCTGCTGCTCGTCAACGCCGGCATGGCCCCGTTCAAGCCGTACTTCCTCGGCGAGGAGGTGCCCCCGTACCGCCGGGCCGCGAGCGTGCAGAAATGTGTGCGCACCCTCGATATCGAGGAGGTCGGCAAGACCACCCGGCACGCGTCCTTCTTCCAGATGGCCGGCAACTTCTCGTTCGGCGACTACTTCAAGGAGCGGGCGATCCCGCTCGCCTGGGAGCTGTTGACCTCGTCGGTCGCCGACGGCGGCTATGGCTTTCCCGAGGACAAGCTGTGGATCACGGTCTACCTCGACGACGACGAGGCAGAGGAGATCTGGCGCCGCGACGTCGGAGTCCCGGCCGAGCGGATCCAGCGCCTCGGCAAGGTCGAGAACTTCTGGTCGATGGGCGTCCCCGGCCCCTGCGGTCCGTGCTCCGAGATCAACTACGACCGGGGGCCGGACTTCGGTGAGGCCGGCGGCCCCGCGGTGAACGGCGAGCGCTACCTCGAGATCTGGAACCTCGTCTTCATGCAGTTCCAGCGGGGCGAAGGAGGCGGCAAGGACGACTTCCCGATCGAGGGCGACCTCCCGGCGAAGAGCATCGACACCGGCATGGGTCTTGAGCGGATGGCCGCCGTCCTGCAGGGAGTCGACAACATCTACGAGATCGACACCAGCCGGGCGATCCTCGACCGTGCCTGCGAGCTGACCGGCAAGCGGTACGGCGAGGACCACACCGACGATGTTCGGCTGCGGGTCGTCGCCGATCACGCGCGATCGGCGGCGATGCTGATCAGCGACGGCGTGACCCCCGGCAACGAGGGTCGCGGGTACGTTCTGCGGCGACTGATGCGGCGCACCGTGCGTTCGATGCGACTGCTCGGTGCGCACGACCCCGTCTTCGGCGAGCTGGCCGACACGAGCAGCGCCGCCATGGCGCCGCAGTACCCCGAGCTGGCCGAGCGCGCCGACCGGATCCGGACGGTTTGCGTCGCAGAGGAGACCTCGTTCCTCAGCACCCTTACACAGGGGTCGCGGCACTTCGATCTCATGGTGGCGGAGGCTCCCAGCTCGGGCAGCGTGCCTGGTGAGGTCGCGTTCAAGCTCCACGACACCTACGGGTTCCCCATCGACCTGACCCTGGAGATGGCGCAGGAGCAAGGGCTGTCGGTCGACGAGGACGGCTTCCGCCGGCTCATGAAGGAGCAGCGCGACCGGGCGAAGGCCGACTCCAAGACGCGCAAGAGCGGTGGCGCCGACCTGAGCGCCTACCGCGAGCTGGTCGAGCAGGTCGGTCCGAGCGAGTTCATCGGCTACGAGAACGTCGTCGGCGAGGGTTCCGTACGTGGCCTGGTGGTCGACGGTGCGACCGCCCATTCGGCAGCTGCTGGGTCTGAGGTCGAGGTCGTGCTCGACCGCACCCCGTTCTACGCCGAGGGCGGTGGCCAGCTGGCCGACGAAGGCGTGATCCGGCTGGCGAACGGCGCCCTGCTGGAGGTGTTCGACGTCCAGTCTCCGGTGCGTGGGCTGATCGTCCATCGGGCCCGGGTGCTCGACGGCGAGGTGGTCGTCGGTGAGGCTGCCGACGCCCGCGTCGATACCGGTCGACGCCTGGCCATCTCTCGCGCACACACCGCCACCCACATGGTGCACAAGGCCTTCCGCGAGGCGTTGGGCGACTCCGCGACGCAGATGGGCTCGGAGAACTCACCCGGTCGGCTGCGGTTCGACTTCCCGAACCCGGCCGCCGTGCCGCCATCCGTGCTGGCCGATGTCGAGCAGCGCGTCAACGAGGTGCTGGTGGGCGACCTGCTCGTCACGGCCGAGACGATGACCCAACCGGAGGCTCAGGCGATCGGCGCGATGGCGCTGTTCGGCGAGAAGTACGGCGAGCGGGTGCGCGTGGTCAGTGTGGGCGACTGGGCTCGTGAGCTCTGCGGCGGCACCCACTTGTCCCGCACCGGCGAGCTGGGGCTGGTCAAGCTGATGGGCGAGTCGTCCGTCGGTGCGGGGGTGCGCCGGGTCGAGGCCCTGGTCGGTACGGACGCATACCGCTACCTCGCTCGTGAGCATGTGCTGGTGGCCCAGCTCAGCGAAGCGCTGAAGGCTCGCCCGGACGAGCTGCCCGAGCGGGTCGACGCGATTCTCACCCGGCTCAAGGACGCCGAGCGCGAGCTCGACAAGGTGCGGGCGGCGCAGGTGTTGGCCCAGGCTGGCGAGCTCGCAGCCAGACGGGTCACCGCTGGTGGGGTGGGCCTGGTCGCGGAGCTGTTGCCGGCCGGGGTGCGGCCGGCCGACGCTCGCACGTTGGCGCTCGACATCCGCAGTCGGCTCGCGGGCTCGGGTGCAGCGGTGGTGGTGCTGGTCACTCCCGGCGACGCGGGACAGCTCGCACTTGTCGTGACCGCCGACGCCGCCGCCGCGAGCGCCGGTGCGGGGGCCGGCACGGTGATGCGCACCCTGTCCACAGCGCTCGGCGGCAAGGGCGGCGGCAACGACGACGTCGCCCAGGGCTCCGCGTCAGGCGACCCTGCCGCGTTCGCCTCGGCGGTGGCGCAGGTCCGCGCGCTGCTGGGCGCGTGAGACCAGGCGTCCGGGTCGGGATCGACGTCGGCAGCGTCCGGATCGGGATCGCCGCCAGCGACCCGACCGGACTGCTCGCCCGGCCGGTCGAGACGGTGCCCCGGGGCACCGGCGACCTCGACCGCATCGCCGCGCTGGTGGCCGACCTCGAGGCGGTCGAGGTGCTCGTCGGCCTGCCGATCTCGCTCTCCGGCCGTGAAGGCCCGGCGGCCGCGACCGTGCGGGTGTTCGCGGACGAGATCGCTGCCCGGCTGCGGCCCTTGCCGGTGCGGCTGGTCGACGAGCGCAACACGACGGTCGACGCGCACCGGGCCTTGGCGGCGGCGGGGATCAAGGCACGAGACAGGCGGTCGGTGATCGACCAGGCCGCGGCTGTCATCATGGTGCAGACCGCACTGGATGCCGAGCGGATGACGGGGCTCCCGCCCGGCACCACCCTTCAGGTAGACGACGGTGACGCATGAGCCAGCTCGGAATCGGAATGACGGACGTGCAGGACGCGCGCCGCCGCGGCGCGGGCGGTGGCGCGAACGGCTCGGGCAGCGGCGGCAAGGCTGTGGTTGTCGCAGCCGCGGTCATCCTCAGTCTCGTCGCGGGGCTGGTGTTCGCCGTGGTCCACTGGTTCTCGAACTCGCCCGACTACACCGGCCCCGGCCAGGGCAGTGTCGTGGTGCAGGTCGACGCAGGTGACTCCGTGTCGCAGATCGCCCTGACTCTGGAGAAGGCTGACGTCATCCGCAGCGCCTCGGCGTTCGTCGATGCGGCAGCCGGTACTGAGTCGATCCAGCCGGGCAGCTACAAGCTCAAGCTGCAGATGCGGGCCGCGGACGCGCTCGCGCTGCTGCTCGACCCCTCGTCGCGGGTCTCGTCGCGGATCACGATCCGCGAGGGTCTCCAGTTGCAGGCGATCATCGCGCAGCTGTCCAAGGCCACGAAGATTCCGATCAAGCAGTTCCAGGACGCCCTGAACCGGCCGGCGTCGATCGGGCTGCCTGACTACGCGGGCGGGAACGCGGAGGGGCTCCTGTTCCCCGCGACGTACGACGCCGGCCGCGACACCACCGCCACCAAGCTGTTGTCGGCGATGGTCCGTCGCTACGGCCAGGCGGTCGACAATGTCGGGCTGGTCGAGAAGTCCGCCGCACTGAAGCTCAGTCCCTATCAGGCTTTGATCATCGCGAGCATCGTGCAGGCCGAGGGTCGGCCCGAGGACTACCCGAAGATCGCCCGGGTGATCCTCAACCGCCTCGCGAAGGGGATGCGGCTGGAGCTGGACACGACCGTCCTCTACGCCCTGCAGCGCACCGATCCGCCGCCGTCGGCGGCTGAGCTCCGGACCCCGTCGCCGTACAACACGTACGTCGTCGCCGCACTGCCGCCGAGTCCAATCAACTCGCCCGGGGAGGCCGCCATGGCCGCCGTGCTGAGTCCCGCCGCGGGCCGTTGGCTGTACTACGTCACCGTCGACCTGAAGACCGGCGAGACGAAGTTCACCGACTCGTACAAGGAGTTCCTGACCTTCAAGGCTGAGCTGAAGGCGAACTCGTCATGAGGTCGGCGGTCCTCGGATCGCCGATCGCCCACTCGCTGTCGCCGGTCCTGCACCGCGCGGCGTACCAGCTGCTGGGGCTGGACTGGACGTACGAGGCGATCGAGTGCACCGGCGATCGGCTGCCCGAGCTGCTTCGGGGGCTCGACGACACGTGGGCCGGGCTGTCGTTGACGATGCCGCTCAAGGCCACGGTGCTGCCGTTGCTCGACGAGGCGTCCCCGCTGGCCCGGCTGGTCGGGGCGGCGAACACCGTGGTCCGGCGGTCTGGCCGGCTGATCGGGTCGAACACCGACATCCCGGGCCTGGCAGCGGCGTTGCGCGAGCGGGGGCACCGGACCCGGCTACCGGGGGCCGCTGCCGTGCTCGGCGCGGGAGCCACCGCGCGGTCCTCCCTGGCCGGTCTGGCCGAGCTCGGGGTGCCGATCGTCGACGTGTACGCGCGCGACCCGCTGGCCCGGGCGGCGCTGGTCGAGCTGGGGGATGCCCTGGGCGTAGCCGTCACCGGGCACGACTGGAGCGCCGCCGCTCAAGGGCTGCACCGCCCTCTGGTGGTGTCGACCGTGCCGGCGGGCGGCGCCGACCACCTCGCTGCGTCGGTGCCGAGGCCGGCCGGAACCCTCTTCGACGTCTTGTACGCGCCCTGGCCGACTCCACTGGCGGCGGCGTGGCAGGCGGTCGGGGGCGACGTGCTAGGCGGCCTGGACCTGCTCGTCCACCAGGCCGCTCTGCAGGTGCAGGCCATGACCGGCACCGATGCGCCGGTCGAATCGCTGGTCGAGGTCATGCGACGCGCCGGGGAAGCGGCTCTCGAGGCTCGCTGACGCTCAAGCCCCGTGGCGCACCCGCCGAAGTGAGTGCAGAGGGATC
>JBBQWS010000022.1:0-48415 GCA_038210415.1 Actinomycetes bacterium | reverse complement strand
GGCGGCCGACGGGTTCACCACGTACAACATGATCTCGTCGATCGGCGCCTTCGTGCTGGGGGTGTCCACGCTGCCCTACCTGTGGAACGTCTACTGGACCGCGAGGCACGCGCCGCTGGTCGAGGTCGACGACCCGTGGGGTTGGGGCCGCTCACTCGAGTGGGCCACGTCCTGCCCGCCGCCGCGGCACAACTTCGTGTCGCTGCCCCGGATCCGCAGCGAGTCGCCGGCGTTCGACCTGCACCACCCGGAGCTGGCATCGCCGGGGGCGCAGGCCGCGGCCGCCCGTTCCGCGTTGGCCGCAGCTGACAGCGAGAGCGGTGCCGACCGATGAGGATCGAAGGACTGATCTTCGCGGTGATGGCCGTCTTCTTCGCGGTCGTGGCCACCGCGTACGGCGTCCTGTCGCGTGACCCCGTCGGCACCACGGCGTTGGCGCTCTGCGGCGCTCTCGGCCTGCTGATCGGGCTCTACGCGCTGGTGTCCGCCAAGCGCACGGGGCCGCGCCCCGAGGACCTGCCCAACAGCGAGATCGCTGACTCCGCCGGCGAGGTCGACTTCTTCAGCCCGCACAGCTGGTGGCCGCTGCCCACCGCCGCGGGCGCTGCGATCACGTTCCTCGGCTTCGTCTGGGGCTGGTGGATCTCGGTCATCGGGGTCTTCGTCCTGCTCTCGTCCACCATCGGTCTGGTTTTCGAGTACTACCGCGGCTACCACGCCGAGGGTTAACGTCGTTGCATGTCGTTGATCTCGGGGATCATGTGAGCGTGAAAGCACGTTCGGGCAGGCGGACGCGTGCTTCGGTGGCTCTCGTCGGGCTGTGCCTTGCGGCCCTGACCGTGTCAGCGTGCACCTCGTCCGCTGCTCCCGGTGGCTCGGGTGGCGGCGCGTCCGCTTCGGCGCGGGCTTCCTCCAAGGCGTCGATCGCGGTGCGTCCTGGCGCCGGAGCGGTCGGCGTCCGGCCCACCGACCCGGTTTCTGTCATGGCCACCGGCGGCAAGCTCACATCTGTGGCGGTTCGCCCGGCCGGCGGCGGTGCCCCCCTTCCCGGTGCGCTCAGCGCCGACCAGGCCACCTGGACGGCCTCGGACGCCATGCTGCCGCTCGCCACCTCGTTCGTGGTCGTCGCGCAGGCCGTCGATGATGCCGGGCAAGCGACCAGCCTCAACTCGACCTTCAGCACCGTGCGACCCAAGGCGGCGCTCAAGGCTGTCTGGAGTGCCGGTCCGCAGGGCAAGACGGTCGGTGTCGGTATGCCGATCCTGGTCGCGTTCTCCAGCCCGGTCATCGACAAGGCGGCCGTCGAACGGCGGATGTCGGTGTCCCTGAGCATCCCGGTCGAGGGCTCCTGGCACTGGTTCAGCGACAAGTCGGTCCACTGGCGTCCGAAGACCTTCTGGCCGGCGGGGGAGCGGGTCGGTGTGAAGCTCGCTCTGACGGGTATCGATGCCGGCGGCGGCGTGTGGGGCACCACCGACTACTTGTTCGGGTACAACATCGGCGCCGCGACGATCAGCACCGTCGATGTGACCGCGCACACTCTGACCGTCACCCAGAGCGGCAAGGTGCTGCGGGTCATCCCGATCACCACAGGTAAGGCCGGCTACCTCACCCGCGGGGGAATCAAGGTGATCATGACCCAGGAGACGTCGCGCGTGATGGACTCCACCACGGTGGACATCCCCGCGAGCAGTCCTGATGCCTACCGCCTGACCGTGAAGTACGCGCAGCGCCTGACGTGGTCAGGGGAGTTCCTGCACGCGGCCCCGTGGTCGGTGGGCGCGCAGGGCCGGGCCAACGTCAGCCACGGCTGCACGGGGATGAGCGATGCCAACGCGATCTGGCTTTTCGGAGTGTCCAAGATCGGTGACGTCGTCACCTACATCCACTCGACCAGACCGCTGGAGCAGGGCAACGGCTGGACTGACTGGAACCTCTCGTGGGCCGCCTGGCAGGGCGGCAGTGCGTTGAGCTGAGCTACTCGTGCTCGCCTGAACCCAGCTGCTTGGTGTGCGACTCGGCCAGCTCGTTGGCGTGGTGCCCGGCAGTGGCGAGCTCGTCCTCGGTCGGCTTCGCGATCTGCTGGCCGAAGTACGCCCTGGACAGACGGGCCCGCGCCCGGGCGCTCAGCGACAGCTTCGGAGCGACGCCGTTCTCGTCCGGGGTCGTGTCGAGCGCGATCGGATCGTAGGTGACGCCGGCGAGCAGCACTGCGCGCTCGGTGTCGGACACCGGTGCGTGCACCTCGATGAACTCACCACTCGGCATCCGCAGCACGGTGCCCGTCTCGTAGCCGTGCAGCAGCTTGTCGCGATCGCGGCGCTGCAGCGACAGGCAGATCCGTTTGGTGATCACGTAGACCAGCGGCGGGACAGTGAACAGGAGTACGCGCAGCGTCCACGTGATCGCGTTGATCGATGAGTGGAACTGCACGGCGATGATGTCGTTGCCGCCACCGATCCACAGCAGGATGTAGAAGGCGATCGCCGCCGTGCCGATCGAGGTGCGGGTCGGCACGTTGCGGGGCCGGTCCAGCAGGTTGTGCTGCCGCTTGTCGCCGGTCACCCACTGCTCGATGAACGGGTACACCGCGAGCGCGGTGAACAGCAGCCCGGGGATGATCAGCGACGGCACCAGGACGTTCAGGCTCAGCGTGCGGCCCCAGGCCGTGAACTCGATGTTGGGCATCAACCGCAGCGCGCCGTCCATCCAGCCAATGTACCAGTCCGGTTGTGAGCCGGCGGTGATCTGGGTCGGGGTGTACGGGCCGAACATCCAGACGGGGTTGATCGTGAACAGTGCCCCGAGCAGTGCGGTGATGCCGAAGACGACGAAGAAGAAGCCGCCGGCCTTGGCCGCGTAGACCGGGAAGAGCGGGAAGCCGACCACGTTGTTCTCGGTGCGGCCCGGGCCGGGGAACTGCGTGTGCTTCTGGTACCAGACCAGCATCAGGTGGGCGGTGATCAACCCGAGGATGATTCCCGGGATGAGCAGCACGTGGACGATGTAGAGCCGGGGGATGAAGTCCGAGCCGGGGAACTCGCCGCCGAACACCAGGCTGGCGACGTACGTTCCGACGACGGGGATGCCCTGCATGATCCCCTCGGCGATCCGCAGGCCGGTGCCGGAGAGCAGGTCGTCCGGCAGCGAGTAGCCGGCGAAGCCCTCGAGGATGCCCAGGGTCAGCAGCCCGTTGCCGATCAACCAGTTGAACTCGCGGGGCTTGCGGAACGCGCCGGTGAAGAATACCCGGAACAAGTGGACGGTGATCGCCGCGACGAAGAGCAGCGCCGCCCAGTGGTGGATCTGCCGCATCAGCAGGCCGCCACGGATGTCGAACGAGATGTTGATCGTCGAGGCGTAGGCCTCCGACATCCGGATGCCGTTGAGGTTGATGTAGCTGCCGTTGTAGACGACCTCGGTCATCGACGGCTTGAAGAACAGCGCAAGGTAGACGCCCGACAGCAGGAGCACGATGAAGCTGTAGAGGGCGACCTCGCCGAGCATGAACGACCAGTGGTCCGGGAAGACCTTGGTGAGGTTCTTCTTCAGGAACTTGGAGATACCGGTGCGGTCGTCGACGTAGCCTGCTGCCGCGCCGCCCGCCTTGATGACGGGTCCGGGCTCGTGAACCACCGTGCTCATCCGCGCTCCCAGAAGCTTGGGCCGATCGGCTGGGTGAAGTCGCCTTGTGCGACCAAGTATCCGTCCGCATCCACGGTTATCGCGAGTTGAGGCATGGCACGCGCGGCCGGACCGAACACGACGTTGCCCGAGTCGGACAGGTCGAAGGTGGACTGGTGGCACGGGCAGAGCAGGGTGTGGGTGGTCTGCTCGTACAGCGCTGTGGGGCAGCCGACGTGGGTGCAGATCTTCGAGTAGCAGAGGACTCCCTCGTAGTCCCAGTTCTTGCCCTGCTGCGACCGGATCTCCTCGGGGCGCAGCCGCACGAGCACGACCGGAACCTTGGCCCGGGCGTTCAGCGTGCCCGCGGCCTCCTCGACCTTGGCCAGGGTCTCCGGAACGCAGGACACCAGACCGCCGAACGGGATGTCGGAGGCCTTGAGCGGCTGGAGCGACACGTCGCTGACGATCCGGGTTCCCTTGGTCCACAACGTGCTGCGGAGCTTGGTGCCGGGCATCGGGCCGAGGTCCTTGAACAGCGGGACCGCGAACAGCGGGGTCGCTGCGAGGGCGGCCAGCATCGTGCGCCGGATCAGCGGGAACTTGGTGAAGCCGCTGTCCTCGGTGCCCTGGAGGAACTGGTTCGCGGCCTCCGCGCGCTCCTCTTCGGTGCCCGCGAAGTCGTGCCGCTCGGCGACCATCTCGACGTCGGGCATGAGCTTCTTCGCCCAGTGGATGGCGGCCGCGCCGACGGAGAACAGCCCGATGCCCATGACGAGGCCGAGCCAGAAGTTCGAGGCGTTGACCGCGCCGAACACCGGCAGCGTCATGAGCAGGTCGCTCGGGATCTTGACGTACAGCACGAAGAACACGAACGGCGTCAAGGCGCCGATCGCGAACATGATCGCGACCTGGCGCTCTGCTCGCTTGGCAGCCCGGGGATCGATGTCGGCCCGTCGCGGGGTGTGTTCCGGCAGACCGGGCGCCAGCGGGTTCTCACCCGGGGTGACGCCGTGGGTCTCGGCGGGGGTGACGCTTTGGATGTCGCTCATGACGACTTGGCCCCGATCCACACGGCGACCGCGGTCACGGCGCCCAGTCCGACGATCCACAGCAACAGGCCCTCACTCACCGGGCCGACCCGACCCAGGGCCATGCCGCCCGGGTTGGGTTGGGCCTGGATCGTCTTGATGTACTTGATGATCGCCTGCTTCTGGGCCGGCGTGACCGTCGAGTCGGCGAACACCGGCATCGACTGGGGGCCGGTGAGCATGGCCATGTAGATCTGGGCAGCGGTCGCCTCGGTCAGCGCAGGTGCGTACTTCCCGTTGGTCAGCGCGCCGCCCTTGCCGGCGAAGTTGTGGCACTGCGCGCAGTTCGTGCGGAAGAGCTCGCCACCTTCTTGCAGGTTGGCGTTGCTGTAGTCGATCTGCTCCGCGGTCGGGACGGCGGGCCCGGGGGCCAGAGACGCGACGTACGCGGCGAGCGCGTCGATCTGGTCCTGGTTGTAGATCGGCGTCTTGCGCATCGCCTGGGCGCCTGGCGCGGCCAGGGGCATCCGACCGGTGCCGACCTGGAAGTCGACTGCTGCGGCGCCGACCCCGATCAGGGTCGGTCCGTCACTGCTGCCCTGGGCGGCGAGGCCGTGGCAGGACGAGCAGCCTTCCAGGAAGATCTGCCTGCCCTTCGCGATCTGCTGCGGGTTGCCATCGAGCCCCGAGGCCGAAGCCACCCCGCTGCCGGTGGCTGCCGCGTACAGACCACCGACCGCGGTGAGCGCGACGAGCAGGACCAGGAGCGTGGCGAACGGATGCCGGCGCTTGGCGACGACCGCTCGTGCGGCGTCGCCGACGGGATGAGTGTTCTTCACGTGCTGCGCCCTCGTCATCGGTGAGTCCGCCATTACTTGATCACGTAGATGGTCATGAACAGCCCGATCCACACGACGTCGACGAAGTGCCAGTAGTACGACACGACGATCGCGCTGACAGCCTGGTTGTGGGTCCAGCGCCGAGCGACGTACGTGCGGGCCAGCACGAACAGGAAGGCGATCAGCCCGCCGGTCACGTGCAGCCCGTGGAAGCCGGTGGTGAGGTAGAAGACGGACCCGTAGTTGGTCTGCAGGGTGACGTGCTCGCGCACCAGGGCGGTGTACTCGTAGACCTGGCCGCCGACGAAGAAGGCGCCCATCAGGAAGGTCAGGATGAACCACTCACGCAGACCCCAGCGGGCCACCTTCCAGAGCGGGCCGAGCCGGGCCACCTGGCCGCGCTCCGCCGCGAAGACGCCCAGCTGGCAGGTCACCGACGACAGCACCAGGACGGTCGTGTTGAGCGACGAGAACGGGATGTTGAGCGCGCTCGTCGCCTCGGCCCAGACCCGGGTGCCCTGCACCGCCCGGACGGTGAAGTACATCGCGAACAGCGCCGCGAAGAACATCAGCTCGGAAGAGAGCCAGACGATGGTCCCGACGCTCACCATGGAGGGTCGATTGACCGCCTCGTGGGCTGGGGTCACAGATGCGGTTGCGGTCGCCACACGTGCATTCTGGCAGGCCGAGGGCAGACCAGCGACCCCGACCCCCCGGTTCGTGCCGACGAGATTTCCACCTAGCCTGGGCGAGTGCCCTCACCCGTGGACGCCACCCGCACGCTGGGACCCCCCGGGCGCGCCCCAGTGACGCTTCGATGAGCCGGCTGGCGCGCCTGCTCCGGCGGTCCGGTCGCCCTGGCCGGCCGGTGCTGCTCGACGACGGGTCGTTGCCGCGGATCGGCGGTTCGGCCGACCCCGCCCGCTCCGACTCGGCTGTCGTAGCCGAGATCGGGGCAGCGGGTCACGACCTCGCCCGCCCCGTGCTGGTCGTCCACCTGCTGCGCCTCCCGGACGAGCTGGCCCTGACCGAGGCGGCCAGCCTCGTCGGCCAGGAGGGCTACGTCCTATCGGCGACCTCGGACGGCGCCGAGGGGTTCAACGTTCGGGCCAGCCGGACTCAGCTGCTGACCGGACTTTCGGTGGCCCAGGAACGGTCTCGGATGGCGGGGCTGGCCCAGCGGCTGGGAGGCGACGTCGACGGCTGGGAGGCGCTCGGCCCGGCCACTGCGCCGCGCGGGTGACCGGAGTCGGTACGATCCGCGGGTGAGTACGCATGAGGCGTCGGCGCCTGAACCCACCGTGACTGTGCTTGTCTACAGCGACGACCGCACCGTGCGTGCGGCCGTCCGCTCGGCGCTCGGCCGTCGTCCGGGCGCGGACCTGCCGCTGATCGAGTACGTCGAGTGCGCCACCGAGCCCGCAGCCGTCGCTCGGGTCGACTCCGGCGGCCTCGACCTGCTCGTGCTCGACGGTGAGGCGACGCCGGCTGGCGGCATGGGGATCTGCCGCCAGCTCAAGGACGAGATCTACCGCTGCCCACCCGTGCTGCTGCTCGTCGCGCGCGCCGACGACGCCTGGCTGGCGACCTGGTCGCGCGCCGACGCCGTGGTCGCCTTCCCGCTCGACCCGATCACCCTGGCGCGGGCGGCGGCGGCACTCCTCCGGCAGCGGCTGTCGCCCAGCACGCTCACGTGACCGAACGATCCTGGCCGCACCTGCTGGGCACGCTGCTCGCGGGCACGCCACTCACCGAGGCCGACACCGCGTGGGCGATGGACGAGATCATGACCGGGGTTGCGACTTCGGCCCAGATCGCCGGGTTCCTGGTGGCGCTGCGGGCTAAAGGAGCCTCTGCCGTCGAGATGTCCGGGCTGGTCGACGCGATGCTCGAGCACGCGCAGCTGATCGACGTCCCCGGACCGATCGTCGACGTCGTCGGCACGGGCGGCGACCTCGCCCACACGGTGAACATCTCGACGATGGCGGCCCTCGTGGTCGCCGGCACCGGCGCCCGCGTGGTCAAGCACGGCAACCGGGCCGCGTCGTCGTTGTGCGGCGCGGCCGACGTGCTGGAGGAGCTCGGGGTCGCTCTCACCCTGACGCCTGCGCAGGTGGCATCCGTCGCGGTCGAGGCGGGCATCACCTTCTGTTTCGCCGCCGTGTTCCACCCGTCCTTCCGGTTTGCCGGCCCGACCCGTCGCGAGCTCGGCATCGTCACGGCGTTCAACTTCCTCGGCCCACTGACCAACCCGGCGCGCCCCGGGGCACAGGCCGTCGGCTGTGCAGACCTGGCGATGGCACCGGTCATCGCCGAGGTGTTCGTGCGTCGGGGAGTGTCCGCCGTGGTGGTCCGGGGCGACGACGGCCTCGACGAGATCACCACAGCGACGACGAGCCAGGTGTGGTGGGTCCGCTCCGGCGCTGTCGAGCAGCTGACGTTCGACCCGGAGTCCGTGGGCTTCGCAAGGTCCACGGCCGACGCGCTGCGTGGCGGCGACCGCGCGTTCAACGCCGCAGCCGTCCACCGACTGCTCGCCGGCGGCACCGGCCCGGTGCGCGACGCGGTCGTCCTGAACGCCGCAGCAGCGCTGGTCGCGTTGGCCCCGGCCGACGACTCGTTCGAGGCGGCGATGCGAGCAGGGGTGGCGCTGGCCGAAGCGGCGATCGACTCCGGGGCGGCCGGCGCCGTGCTCCACCGCTGGGTCGCGTCGACGCGGGCCTACGCCTAGCTCAGGTCAGATCAGCCCACCGGGCGCAGCCTTCGACGGTCGAAGCCGGGTTCGTCGACGGCCGACCCGGCGTCCCCGGCGCGCCCCGCGAACCGGTCGCGGTGCCCGCCCGCACCGAACGCCGGTGACGACCACTCACCGACCACGCTGACGAGACGGACGCCCGGATGGTCGAGCCAGCGCACGATGCAGTCCGTCTCCTCTGCGCTCGCAGCCGGAACGGGTCCGGGACCGTCCGCCACCTGCTCGGACGTGGCGGTCAGCACCTCGACCGCAGGCGCCGGGGCGATGCCGCGTGGCACCCGCTCGGTGCCCGCAAGCCGGCCGTGCCGGATCAGCACGAGCTCCCAGCCCAGGTCGTCGGTGCGGCGTGCCGCGACCAGCTCGGGGCACCGGGCGAGCCCCTGGAGCCGGTGCATGCGGGCGGCTGCCTGGACGAGCGCGGCGACCCGGTCGCGCAGCCCGGCGCCGTCTTCGTACCGCTCGCTCGCGGCCAGGAGGTTGAGCCGGCCCTCGAGCCGCCCGACGAGCTCGCGACAGTCACCGGTGAAGGCGGACCGCACCACCTCGGAGTGGACGGCGTAGTCGTCGACGCTCTGCAGTCCCTCGCAGGGCGCGCCGCACCGCCCCATCTCGTGCAGGGCGCACGCCGTGCGCAGCACCCGGAGGGAGAGCCGATCGGTGCACTGGCGGATGCGCACAGCCTCGTAGCAGGCCGACATCGCGGCCTCAGCGGCCCGGCGCGACCCGAACGGCCCGAGGTAGTCGGCCTGGTCGTCGCGGAGCTCTCGTACGAGCGACAGCCTCGGGTACGGCTCGACCGTGAGCTTGACCCAGACCACCCGCTCCGGGAACCGGGACCGACGGTTGTAGCGGGGTTTGTGCTCGGCGATCAGGCGGAGCTCGCGCACCTCGGCCTCGAGGGACGTCGGGCACGGCACCGATCGGACCTTCTCGGCGAGCCGCACCATCTCGCCCATGCGGGTGCGGGTCTCGCTCGCGGTGAAGTAGTTGCGCACCCGGCTCCGCAGGTCCTTGGACTTGCCGATGTAGAGCACGCGACCTCGGTCGTCCTCGAACAGGTAGACCCCGGGCCCCTTGGGAACTTCCTCGGCGAGATAGCGCTTGCGGCGTTGGGCCGGCGCGACGCGAGCGGAGTAGGTCGTCAGCTCCTCGAGCGTGTCGACACCCTGGGTGCCGACCCGCTCCATCAGCCCGTGCAGGACGTCGACCGTGGCGCGGGCGTCGTCCAGGGCGCGGTGGCTGGGAGTCGTGGTGGCCCGGAACAGCCGGGCCAACGTCCCGAGCTTGCAGTCGGGTGCCTCGTCGCGCAGGACGACCTGGCGCGCCAGCCGGGCCGTGTCGACCACCCCGAAGGTCGGCCACTCGTGCCCGCTGCGCTCTGCGGTCGCCCGCAGGAAGCCGACGTCGAAAGGGGCGTTGTGCGCGACGAGCACGCAGCCGCGCGCGAACTCGAGGAACCCGGGGAGCATCTCCCCGGCCGGCGGCGAGGTGGCGACCATCGCATCGGTGATACCGGTGAGCACCTGGATGAACGGCGGGATCGTGCTGCCGGGGTTGACCATGGTGTGGAACTCGCCCAGGACCTCGCCGGCGCGGACCTTGACGGCGCCGATCTCGGTGATGCCGCACTTGGTCGGTGAGCCACCGGTGGTCTCGAGGTCGACCACGACGAAGGTGACCTCGGACAACGGGGTGCCGAGCTCGTCGAACGTCGACTGCCGCGGCGCACGGGCGGGTGTCGAGGTCACAAGGGCGACCGTAGGGACTCGGACCGACAGTCCGGCGCAGGCGCTCCGTCGGTCCTCGTACGCCTTAGCCTTGGGGCGACCGACCGCTGAGCCTGACCGACCGCTGAGCCCGACCGACCGCTGGACCCAGGAGCCGACCCGTGACCGTTCCGCTCGCCACCTCCGACACGCGCTGGCGCTGCGCGCGTTGCGGCAACCTCACCAGGTTCGACGTCACCCGCTCGAGCCGGGTCAAGGAGTTCTGGCACCTGGACCTGGCCGGAGACCCCGCGGTGGAGGAGACCGAGCTCGTCAGCGAGGTCGTCGAGCAGGTGCGTTGCCGGTGGTGCGACGCGGTCGACGCGGTCGAGCTGGTGCCTCGCCCGGATGCCGGTGGACCCACCGCCGACCCCACGTGACGGGCTCCGGACCGCTGCACGGAGTGCGGGTCCTGGACCTGACCCGGCTGCTCCCGGGTGGCTACTGCACACAGCTGTTGGCCGACCTCGGCGCCGACGTGATCAAGGTCGAGCAGCCGGGCCGCGGCGACGACGTCCGCTCGACTCCACCGTTCACCAGTACCGGCGAGAGCGCACTGCACCTCGTGCTCGGCCGGGGCAAGCGGTCCATCACCTTGGACCTCAAGCACGCTGAGGGCGCAGAGCTGTTCCGTCGGCTCGCGGTGGTGAGCGACGTCGTCGTCGAGTCGTTCCGACCCGGCGTCCTCGACCGGTTGGGGCTTGGCCGCGCCGAGCTCTGTGCGCTGGCCCCTCGGCTGGTGTTCGCGTCGATCACCGCGTACGGCCAGGACGGTCCGTACGCCGGGCGGCCCGGGCACGACATCAACGCTCAGGCCTACGCCGGTGCGTTGACACTCGCCGAGGGTCCCGACGGCGGCCCGGTCCGGCCGTACCTCCAGGCGTCGGACATGGCCTCGGGGCTGCAGGCGGCGCTGGGAATCCTCGCTGCGCTGGTGGACCGGGCCGGTTCCGGGCAGGGACAGTCGGTCGACGTTGCGATGACCGACGCGGTGGCCTCGCTGCTCGCGGTGGCCACGGCCACGGTCGCCGGCACCGGGCGCGCGCCACTCGCTGCCGACCACCTCACCGGTGCGCTGGCCTGCTACTCGACGTACGCGTGCGCCGACGGTCGTTGGGTCGCGCTCGGCGCGCTCGAGCCGAAGTTCTTCGCCGAGGTGTGCGCCCACCTCGACCGACCTGGGTTGGCCGCGCTGCAGTACGACGGCGCCCGCCAGGACGAGCTCCGGGCCGCGCTGGCCGAACGCTTCGCGACCCGCACCATGGCTGAGTGGACCGGACTCATGGCCGCCGCGGACACCTGCGTGTCCCCTGTGCTCGACCCGGCGGAGGCGCTCGCCGACTCGAATGCGCGGGCGCGAGCGGCTGTGGTCGACCTCGAACTGGCGGACGGCAACGCTGTCGCTGTCGTCGCTCCGGTGGCCCGGCTGTCCCGCACGCCGGCCCGCGCAGGCACCAGGGCGCCGCGGCTGGGGGGCGACAACGTCTCGGTGCTCGCAGAGCTCGGGCTCTCGGCGGACGACGTGGCGAAGCTGCACGGCCGCGGTGCGCTGTGACTAGCGAGACCGATCAGCCAGACGTCGTGCCGATGCCGGCCGCGATCAGGGCGCGCGTCGTCGCGATCGCCGCGGAGGCGCTGAGCACCGTTCCGCCTGCCGACGTCCCGGCGCCGCTGAGGTCGGTGGCGAAGTTCGTCCCCACCAAACGGGCTCGCGCCGGGGGTGCCGCTCTGGCCACGGCACTGGAGACCGACCCCGTGTTCCGGCAGCACGTCGCGGCCTGGGCGAGGTCGCGGCACGAGGTCCTCTCTAACGCGGTGGAGGCCGGCACCCCCCCGCCTGCGGCCGACCCGGTCGAGGTTGCGGCGCTGGCCTACCTCCTGCGGCCCGCCGGCTGGTCGGCCCTGCTCGGCCGGGCGGTCGGATCGCTGGCCGACGACAGCCGCGCCACCGAACGCGCCGAAGCCGAACAGGTCGTGGCGCGACTCACCGAACAGCTCGCGGCGGCTCGCGCCACGACACGCAGCGAGGTCGAGCGCATCCGGTCCGAGGACGACCGGGTCAGGGGTGAGCTGGCCGACCTGCGGCGCCGCGTGCGGGAGCTGGAGGCCGAGGCCGGCCGGTTGCGAAGGACTTCAGCCGTCGCCGAGCAGTCCCTGGCCGACGTCACAGAGTCGGCCCGCAAGAGCGAGGGCGCGGCGGCCGCCGAGACCCGCCGGCTGCGAGTCCGGCTGGCCGAGGCCGAGGGCGCGGTGGAGGCCGGGCGCCGTGCGGGGCGTGAGGTCCGCTCCGCTGACGACCTGCGGTTGCGACTACTGCTCGACACCGTGCTCCAGGCGGCCCAGGGCCTGCAGCGCGAGCTCGCGCTGCCGCCTGTCGGGTCCGTCCGTCCCGCCGATGCGGTCGACGCGGTCGCGGCGACCGTCGCCGGTGTGGGCGACGTGGCCGTGCGCGGGCACGCGGTCGACGACCCCGCCGTCCTGGACCAGCTGCTGGCGTTGCCGCGCGTGCACCTGGTGGTCGACGGTTACAACGTCACCAAGACGGGTTACGGGAACGTTCCCCTGGCGGAGCAGCGCCAGCGGCTGCTCTCCGGTCTGGCCGTGCTCGCCGTCCGCACCGGCGCGGAGGTGACCTGCGTCTTCGACGGTGCGGAGGTCGGCGCGGTGCGCCTCCAGGGCGCGCCCAGGGGGGTGCGGGTCCTGTTCAGCCCGCCCGGCGAGACGGCCGACGAGGTGATCCGCCGGCTGGTCCGGGCGGAGCCGGCTGGGCGGCCGCTCGTCGTGGTCTCCAGCGACAAGGAGGTGGCGGACGGGGTGGCGCGCGCCGGGGCCCGCCCCCTGCCGTCCACCCTGCTGCTCCGACGTCTGGACCGCGCGTGACGGGGCGGTTGCTTCGACTGTCGGACTCACGCCCTAGCGTCGAGATCGCCGGTGCAGCACCGGTTGGGGGTCGAAGGAGGAACGTGCCGTGCACATCGACTGTGACACCTGTGAGGTTCGAGGTCTGGCTTGCGGCGACTGCGTCGTGACCGTGCTGCTGGGCGCGCCCCCGGCAGGGGTCGAGCTGGATGCCGCTGAGCGTCAGGCGATCGCGGTTCTGGCAGATTCTGGACTGGTCCCGCCGCTGCGACTGGTTTCGTCCGATTTGCCGCGCGGCCGCCGGGCTGTTGGATGACGACCTCTCGGCCACGGATTCGGCGGTTTGAATTGCTTCGGCCGTGACCTTTTCGTTAGAGTCACGTTTCAGATGCAGGGACACCGCCTTCCACACGGGATGGCGACCGGCATCGCCGCTGAGTCCGACGGACCTCGCTCGGTACCGATAGTGGTGCCGCGAGAGGCGAGTTGGAGCCGGGGACCCAGGTTCCTGGGGTGAATCGGCGGGGCTGATCCTGGCCTCGTTGTAGGGCGCTCTTCCCCGCCCGAACCCGACAGCTAACTCGGTAAGCGGACGAGGAAGTAAGGAGTGCCGCCTGTATGGCGACCCGCCCACGTCCTATCGCTCGACTGCTCGCCCGCCCCACCCGGTTCACTCGGCTCTCTGTCGCCAGAACTTCGCTCGCGGTTCTCTGCGCGGCTGTAGTGGCTGTCGGTCTGCTGCCGTCCGCCGGACAGGCAGCTCCTCAGCTCACCCTCTCCCAGGTCCAGACTCGCCTCGACCAACTGAACACCGAGGCTGAGAGTGCCCAGGAGGCGGCGAACGCCGCGTCCGTCGCGGCTGCGACGGCCCAGCGCTCGCTCGACCAGGCGAACGCCAGCCTGAAGAAGGCGCAGGTGGCCGTCAGTGATGCCGAACGGTTCGTCGGGCAGCTCGCTGCTGCCGCCTACCGCAACGGCGGCGTCGACGTCACTCTGCAACTCCTGGTAGCCGACGACCCCAGTCAGTTCGTGGCGCAGGCGTCCGCGATGGAGGGTGTCGACCGGCACCAGGCCGAGGTTCTTCGGGCAGCAGCAGCGGGACAGCAGCGGCTCGCCCAGGCGAAGCTGGTCGTCCAGCAGCAGCTCGACCAGTTGAACGCGCTCAAGACGCAGGCGCTGGCGCACCAGAACGAGGTGCAGGCCAAGGTTGACGAGGGCAAGGCGTTGCTGGCCTCGCTGCAGGCTTCCCAGCGCGCTGAGCTGCTCGCCGCTCAGAACGCGAAGGCGGCTGCTGAGAGAGCCGCCAATGCGCGGGCCGCAGCCAGCCACCGGGTCACCCGCAGCGGTGGCCACACCGGTGGCTCGCCGGGCCACATCCCGTCCTTGGGAGGCAGCGGCATCGGACACGCCGCGGCCAGCTACGCGATGAGCAAGGTCGGCGACAGCTACGTCTGGGGTGCCACCGGCCCCGGTGCGTTCGACTGCTCCGGACTCACGATGATGGCCTACCGTGCGGCAGGCGTCTCGCTGCCGCACTCGTCGAGCGCTCAA
Source organism: Actinomycetes bacterium (assembly GCA_038210415.1). GTDB lineage: Bacteria > Actinomycetota > Actinomycetes > Prado026 > Prado026 > JBBQWS01. Next base: position 33,990 of record JBBQWS010000022.1, on the reverse strand, counting down.
TACGGCTCGGGCCAGCACATCTCGGCCAGCTCACTACAGCCGGGCGACCTGGTGTTCTACTACTCCCCGATCCATCACGTCGGCATCTACATCGGCGGCGGCATGATCGTGCACGCGGCAAATCCGGGGTCCGGCGTGCAGTACGCCAGCCTGTACTCCATGCCTTTCTCAGGAGCGGTGCGTCCCTACTAGGTCGCATCTGGTTCTTCTGCTCGGTTCTTCGAAGGGTCCGTTGTCCGTGGCCGGTCTGTCGGCGCCGGCAACGGACCCTTCGCCCGTCTCATGGGGCAAGGCTCACGGGGCCGGTTGCAGCCTAAGATCACTTCGTGCCGTCTGAGAATCCCGAGCCCCCGCCGCTCGGGCTCACCCGACGGTTCCCGCGACGTGCGACGGCTATCTCGGCGGTGGCCGCGGTGGTGGCTCTGGCCGGGTCGCTGAGTCTGACGACGGCCGGCGTCTTCGCGCCCGCGGCCTCTGGCAGCCAGGCAGTCGCACAGCCGATTCGGGTCGAGGCCTCGCAGCAGGTCCCGGTCACGGTCGTGGCGGACGTCCAGCGAACAGCGCGGGTCGCCTGGGCCCGGGTTCTCAGCGTGTGGGGGAGCGCGGCCGTGCGGCCCCAACTGCGCCTGGTCGTCGGCAATGCGGCACTGGCCGTGGCCGCCGGGCGCGCGACCGCAGCGGCCCGGGGGCTCGTCGCGGTCACCACGGGCGACGAGGTGCTGGTGGATGCGACGGCGTACGTCGCCCTGGCGCCGTCCGGGCGCGAGGTGCTGCTGGCTCACGAGCTGACGCACCTGGCCACCGGCGCGGCCGGCGATCCTGACGTACCCGTCTGGCTCGAGGAGGGTTTCGCCGACTACGTCGGCTTCTTGAGGTCGTCGCTCGCAGTGGGCCCGGTCGCGGAAGCGGCCATCGAACGCGCACGGGTCGATGGCCCGCCGACGGCTGTGCCCGCGGACAGCGCCTTCGGGAGCAGCGAGCGGGAGCAGGCCGTGGCCTACGCCCAGAGCTGGCTGATGTGTCGCTGGCTCGCGCTGACGTACGGCCAGGACGCGTTGGTAGACCTCTATCGTCGAGTCGCGCACGGAAGGACCAGCCTGGCCGTCGCGGTCGAGCAGGCGACGGGGTCGTCGCTGAGCGACGCGATCGACGGTTGGGGCCGCTCGGTCGCCGGGCTGCGGCGATGACTGGGACCTTGTTCGTCACCAATGACTTCCCACCCCGCGTCGGCGGGATCCAGACCTTCGTCTACGAGCTGGCCCTAAGTCGACCGCCCGGGTCGGTGGTGGTCTTCGCCTCGGACTGGCCAGGAGCAGCGGCGTTCGATGCCGAACAAGCCTTCCCGATCGTCCGGTACTCACGTTCGGTCATGCTGCCGACCCCGGATGTCCGCAAGCGGGCCAGCGAGCTGGTACGCGCCCATGGTCTTGACCAAGTGGTCTTCGGAGCGGCCTTCCCGCTCGGCTTCCTCGGCCCGGCACTTCGCCGAGCCGGCGCAGACCGGCTGATCGGGCTAACCCACGGCCACGAGGCCGGGCTGGCGGGGGTGCCCGGAGGCAGTGCGTTGCTCCGCCGCATCGGCCAGGGCGTCGACGTGCTCACCTACCTCGGGGCTTACACCAGGTCCAAGATCGCCGCCGCGGTCACGCCGGAAGCGGCAGCCCGGATGGTGCGGCTGACCCCCGGGGTGGACGCGAACGCGTTCTCCCCCGAGGTGGACGGGCGTGAGGTTCGGGCCCGGCACGGGCTGACGGATCGACCGGTGGTCGTCTGCGTATCGCGGTTGATGCCGCGCAAGGGACAGGACGAGCTGATCCGTGCCTGGCCGGCCATCCGGTCGCACGTGCCCGGAGCGGCGCTGCTGCTCGTCGGGGGCGGGCCGGACCGTGACCGCCTGCAAAGGCTCGTCGCGAGCGGCAGTCTGGAGCGTGACGTGGTGCTCACCGGGGCGGTGCCGTACGACGCGCTGCCAGCGCACTACGCCGCCGGCGACGTCTTCGCGATGCCCTGCCGCACCCGTAACCGTGGACTGGACGTCGAGGGTCTGGGGATCGTCTACCTGGAAGCGTCAGCCACCGGACGACCGGTCGTGGCAGGTGACTCCGGGGGAGCCCCGGACGCTGTGCTGCCCGGCGAGACCGGCTACGTCGTGCCTGGACGTGACCGGGCGGCGCTGGCCGATCGGGTCAGCGAGCTGCTGCTCGACGGCGACCTGGCCCGCCGCATGGGGGCGCAGGGCCGGGCCTGGGTGGAGAAGAACTGGCAGTGGGACCGGGTCGCTGCCAGATTCGCCGCGCTTCTCGACGCGGGACCGACCAGCTAACGCGTTGATACGAGCTAGCGCGTTGAACAGCTTGTCGCCGAGACCGACCCGCTCGGGGTCAGCGGGTCGCAGACCGGGTGCAGGGCGCTGCCGACGTAGCTGCCGAGGGCGCAGAACACGAGAATCAGGACTGCGGCGATGGCCGCGAGCAACAACGCGTACTCGACGAACGACGCCTTCTTGGGGAACCTGGTCAACCGCCCGCGACCCGGCGGGCGAGTCGTCGAAACACGACTGCGCGAGGGAGAGTCGACGTGGTCGAGCATGTTGACTGCTTGGTCCCTTCGCTGCACGCACGCGAGCCGCTGTCAGCCCACTTGCTGCAAGAATCGCTGACGAAGCGGCCCGAGCGGATCGACCGCGCGGTTACACCCGTTTGGCCGAACGGTGGATCCGGTTCTGCAACCGCGATCGCCGCCTCGGGTGTATGAGGCGATTCCTCTGCCTAGATCGTGGGCTGGCCGTGGTCCTGTCGGATCAGGCCGAGCCGCAGCGCCGACATGATGGCCTGCGCCCGGTTCGCCGCGCCCAGCTTCTCGTACAACTTGGAGATGTGGGTCTTGGCCGTCGACTCGCTGATGTAGAGCTTGCGGGAGATCGCGGCCACCCCGAGGCCGTCGGCGAGCAGGCCGAGCACCTCCTTCTCGCGCGGCGAGAGCTGCGGCCCCGTGGGGGTCAGCCGACGTTTCATCGCCTCGGCGAGGTCACGAGCCGTGAACGCCTGGGGCGAGGCGGCGGCGTGCCGCGCAGCCGAGAGCACGTCGTCGGTCGGGGCGTCCTTGGGGACGAACGCGGAAGCCCCGGCGTCGAGAGCGCCGAACAGCTGCTCGTCGCCGGCGTACATGGTGAGCACCACGATGCCGAGGTCGGCGCGAGCCTTGCGAGCGGCCTTCACGATCTCCAGGCCGCTGCCATCAGGCAGTCGCATGTCGACCACGACCACGTCGGGGGTGAGCGCGTCGAGCTTGCGGAAGGCGTCGGCGACGCTGCCGGCCTCGCCCACCACCTCGAAGTCTGCGGCCCGCTCGAACGCCCGGCGAAGTCCCTGCCGGATCAGCTCGTGGTCGTCAACGAGCAGCACCGTCGTGGACATGGGCACCTCCCTCGTCGGAACGCGGGGTTCCGGAAGCCGAGTCAGGGCCGCCCAGGATGACTTCGACGATGGTTCCGCCGCTGGGGCGGGCCCGGACCGTGAGCTCGGCCCCCAGTCGCTCTGCGCGCTCGCGCATGATCTCCATTCCGTAACTGTCGGCACGTCCGGCTCGCAACCCGAGCCCATCATCCTCGATTCGTAGCAGCGCCGCCGGAGGCGCGGTGCGCACCGTCACCCACAAGTTGGCCGCGGAGGCGTGCTTGCGCACGTTGGTGACCGCCTCCTGGGCGATCCGGAGGAGCTCGGCCTCGGCCTCCGTGCGCAGCCGCTGCGGTGACTCGTCGAGCTCGAGGTGGACGGTCAGGTCGGACGTGGCCCCGACGGTGCGCACGTGGTCGGACAGGGCGGCGCCCAGCCCCGTCGTGGCCAGCACCTCGCTGCGCAGGTCGAAGATCGACAGCCGTAGCTCGGAGATGATCCGGGTCAGCTCGCCACGCAGGTACTGCATCGCTTCGCGTTGCGCGTCGTCCTCGGCCCGGTAGCCCATGTCGTCGATGACGTAGCCGAGCGACGCGAGCTCCTGGGCGATCCCGTCGTGGATCTCGCGGGCGAGGCGACGACGCTCCTCGGCGGTCGCGATCTGACGCACCTCGGCGAACAGGACCGCCGTCTCGATGCGTAGCGCGGCCTCGTCGACCAGCTCAGCGCTGACAGCCAGCTGCTCCTGGGTGAACGGGGTCTCGAGCCGTTCCATCCCGACCAGTCCGACGACGCGCACGCCGACCCGCAGCGGCAGGACGGCCGAGAAGCCGCCGAACGCGTCGGAGAACGTCCCCACGTGCCGGCGTGGCAATCCGGAGCTCCAAGACTCGGCCCAGGGGGAGTCGTCGTCGATCGACGGCACCCAGTCGGGCCGGCTGACACCGGAGAACGCCAGCGGGGCCAGCCGTCCGCCCTCGGACCGCACGAACACGGCGGCCCGGGTATAGGGCATCGCGGTGCGGAGGTTCTCCAGCAGCGCGTTGCCGAGGCTGTACGCGTCGAGCCCTCCGGACAGTGACCGGGAGACGACCCGCAGCTGGGACAGCAGGCGGTAGGCGGCGGCGTACGAGGTGGCGGAGGCGCCGGGGTCGATGGTGCGGTTGCGGACCCGTCGTACCCAGGCCGCGACCACTCCGGACGACAGGGCGAGCACGATCCACTCGGCGACCAGTGAGCCGTAGACTCGCGCGTTGAACGACCGGGGGGCCGCCAGCGGGGCCAGGGTGAGCGCGAACGCGGCGAGGCCGACCGTCGTGACGACCGAACCGACCCCCCACAGCAAACCTGCCTCGATCGCTGGCGCCAGCAGGTAGGGCAAGCCGATCGGGTCGGACGGGCTGATCCAGGCCACAACCCCGGCGGCCAGCGCTGACTCGACGTACGGCGCCCACGGCACCGGGTGCCGTGCGGTGATGACCGAGGCGATGACAGCGATGGCGAGCAGCGCAGCGAGCACCTTGATCTGGCCGCTGAACGAGCCGCGAATCAGAGCGAGCGAGACGCACAGGCCGTACGCCATCGCACGGGCGATGATGGCGGCCCCGCGGGGGTTGGCGAGGAGCGCACGCAGGTTCACGGCCCGACGGTGGCACATCGGACCGGTGTCGCGCCACGTTGCGTGATCGGCGTGGCGCGGCAGGTCACGGTCGCCAGAGCCTGCGGAGGGCGCCGAGGGTCCGCCGTTGTGGATGTTCCGGACCCTGACGACGCCCGTCGGCCGAGCGGATCTGGTCGTGCGCGAGAGCCTGGACGGCCACGCTGAAGGCGTCCTGGGGGCAGCGCACGACGAGCGGGGACCCGGGGGGCGGCGATCCCTCGAGCTCGTCCGAGAGCGGCAGCTCGGCACACACGGGTACCGGCAGCGTGCGCCCGGCTTCGGCGGCGGCGAGCCCGGTGCTGGACTCCACCCGGTTGATCACGATCCGCCAGCCGGCCTCGGGAGGGCTGACGCGGCCGGGGGCGGCGAGCAGGCCGAGGGTTTCCAGGGTCAGGCGCAGATCCTTCAAGGGTTCGACGTCGAAGGTCGCCACGGTCACGATCCGGTCGCTCGCCTCGAAGGCGGCCAGGACGAGCTCGTCGAAGGTCGACGGGGTGTCGATGACGACGTAGTCGAACTGGCCACGCAGGACACCGAGCACCCGGGTCAGGACTGCGGGAGGCACGGCTGTCGTGTCGTCGCGTGCGTCCGGCGCGAGGAGCACGCTCACGCCCGCCGGGTGTGGCGTGAGCAGCGCCAGGACGGAATCCACGTCGAGCGTCGACTGGTGCACCGCGTCGCCGAGCCCGGTGGCGGAATCGAGCGACATAGCAGCGGAGATCTCGCGGAACGCGGCGTCGAGGTCGACCAGGCAGACCCGGGTGTGCCCGTCCTGGGCGAGCGTGGCGGCGAGATTGATGGCGACCGTGGTCGTGCCGGCGCCACTCGTCGACGAGAACACCGTGACGACCTGGCACCGGTCGTCATCGTCAGCAGCGACGCCCGTGCGGGCCGGTGCCCGAGCGGTGTCGATGGGTGTCGAGTTCGCCGTGTCCATAGGTACAACACGTTACGCCCTGACCACAGGCAGTCACCGCATTGGATGGTGAAATACCCCATTTGGCCGCGTCCGTACGGACTACCGGTCGCGCTGCGTCAGCCGTAGAGGGCCTTGACCTCGGACTCGAAGTCGTGCATGACTACGCCCCGCTTGACCTTCAAGGTCGGCGTGAGCTGGCCGCCTTCCTCGGTGAAGTCGACGGTCAGGATGTGGAACTTCTTGATTGCCTCGGCGTTCGACACCGCCTTGTTCGCGTCGTCGACCGCACCTTGGATCGTGGCGACCAGGTCGGGGTCGTCGATCAACGAACCGATCGGGGCGTCGTCCGGCCGTCCGTGCGCCCGCAGCCAGGCCGGCAAGGCCTCGGTGTCAAGGGTGATGAGACAGGCGATGAACGGCTGGTTGTCGCCCACCACGATGCACTGGCTCACCAGCGGGTGCGCCCGCAACCGGTCCTCGAGCACCGCGGGCGCGACGTTCTTGCCGCCCGCGGTCACGATGATCTCCTTCTTGCGCCCGGTGATCTTGAGAAACCCGTCGTCGTCGATCTCGCCGATGTCTCCGCTGTGGAACCACCCGTCGACATCGATCGCCTCAGCGGTGGCGGCGTCGTTGTTGTGGTAGCCCTGGAAGACGATGGCGCCCTTCATCAGGATCTCGCCGTCGTCGGCGATCCGGATGGTGGTTCCTGGGATCGGCTGCCCGACCGTGCCGATCTTGATCGCCTTGGGCCGGTTCAGGTTGGAGCCGGCGGCGGTCTCGGTGAGCCCATAGCCCTCGAGGATCACGATGCCGATGCCGCGGAAGAAGTGGCCCAAGCGCGCGCCCAGGGGAGCGCCGCCCGAGACCGCGAACTGGACCCGGCCACCGAGGGCGTTGCGCAGCTTTCCGTAGACGAGCTTGTCGAAGAGGGTGTGCTGGATCTTCAGCAGGATGCCCGGCCCGCCGTGGTCGAGGGCCTCGCTGTAAGCGATCGCCACCGCCGCCGCACGGTCGAAGATCTTCCCCTTGCCTTCGGCCGTCGCCTTGGCCTGGGCGCTGTTGAAGATCTTCTCGAAGACCCGCGGCACCGACAGGACGAACGTGGGTCGGAAGACCTCCAGGTCGGCGAGCAGGTTCTTCACGTCGGGGGTGTGGCCCATCAGCACCCCGGCCTCGACGCACCCGACCTCGATCGCCCGGGCGAACACGTGGGCCAGCGGGAGGAACAGCAGCGTCGAGCCCTGCTCGTTGAACAGCTCGGGCAGGCCGCGCACGATGTTGCGCACCTCGGACATGAAGTTGCCGTGCGACAGCTGGCAGCCCTTGGGCCGACCGGTGGTCCCGGACGTGTAGATCAAGGTGGCGAGGCTGTCGGAGGTGAGCGACCTCCGACGGGTCTCGACCTCGGCGTCGTCGAGGTGGGCTCCCAGCGCCACCAGCCCGTCGATCGCGCCGTCGTCGAACGTCCACAGGTGCCGCAGGCTCGGGGCCTGGTCGCGCACCTCGTCGACGATCGCGGTGTGGGGGGCATGCTCGACGAAGCAGCCGACCGCCTCGGAGTCGCTGAGGATCCAGCCGACCTGCTCGGCCGAGGAAGTCTCGTAGATGGGTACCGGGACCGCACCGGCGCACCAGATCGCGAAGTCGACCAGGGTCCATTCGTAGCGGGTGCGCGACATGATCGCGACCCGCTCGCCCGGCTGCACACCGGACGCGATGATGCCCTTCGCCACCGCGGTCGCCTCGCTCAGGAAGTCGCGCGCGGTCACGTCCTCCCAGCGTCCGCCCCGGTGGCGTCGGAACTGCACGTGGTGTGGGCTTCTGACCGCGAGGTCGAAGATCAGGTCGGACAGATTGGCAGAGGCCGGAATCTCTGCCATAGCGGGGACGGAGAACTCGCGCACTGTGGGCTCCTTGCAACGTCTGTCCGGTCTTCCTGCCGGGACCAGCAGGCTATCGCGCAGCATCTACCGCTAACGTACGTCGTCGCGATGTCGGTTTGGGCACGTTCGGTGGCATCCTCTCGCTGTGCCCGCCGTTGACCTGATCGACGAGACGTTCATCGTGGCCTCCCCCCGAGCCGTCTCCGCTGTGGCGCATGACCCACAGCGGTGGCGCACCTGGTGGCCCGACCTCGAGCTCACCGTGTTCATGGACCGGGCCGACCACGGCATCCGCTGGTCGGTCTCGGGCGAGTTCGTCGGCAGCAACGAGCTCTGGCTCGAACCGGTCGGCGACGGGACGCTGGTCCATTATTTCCTCCGGGTGGATCTGGCGGCCGGTGTTTTGGCGGCGCGGCCGGCCGCCCGTCTCCGGCGCACCCGGACCCTGGCGTGGAAGCGCTGGGTCAACGCGTTGAAGGACGAGCTCGAGGGCGATCGCGCCCCGGGTTCAAGCCCTGCGGAGTCCGTGCCGACTAAGCCAGAGTGACGACTGGCTTCCTCCGCTGCCCGCACTGCAGCTCGGCGATCCGGCCGGGTGCCGCCTGGTGCTCGCTGTGCCATGCCGACCTGAGGTCCGACGAGGAGCGGGCGGCCGCAGAGCCTGCGCCCGTCGAGGTGGCTGAGGAGCTCGAGCGCGATGACGAGCTCGAGCGCGACGAAGAGCTCGAGACCAGCCCCGCGCGGGTCGGCGGCCGGCACGCCCGACGCGGGTCAGCCGGGCCGGCGGACGCCGTAGCCATGTCCGCCGAACCTGATCCGCTCGCCGAGGTCGACGTCGAGTCCATGCTTGCCGCCCTGGGCGGCCAGGACCCCTTGGCCGGGGTGGCCGGCCGGTTCTCGAGCAAGGCCAACATCGCCATGTTCGCCTTCGGCGGGGCGGCGCTGCTGACCGTGCTCGGTCTGCTGGCCATGTTCGTGCTCGGCAGCTTCCTGCACTGAGGATCGACTGACCTAGAGTCCGTCTGGTGCGGATCCACGTCGTCAGTGATGTCCACGGCTCCACCACGGCGCTCAGGGCTGCGGGAGTGGGCGCGGACGCGTTGGTGTGTCTCGGCGACCTGCTGCTCTACCTCGACTACACGGACCCGTCCCAGGGCATCTTCGCCGAGCTGTTCGGTGCCGTGGCGACCGCCCGGTACATCGGCCTGCGCACCGAGCAGCGGTTCGACGAGGCGCGCGAGCTGACCGCGGACCTGTGGGCGGAGCACGGGGAGGACCGGTCGGCGGCGCTTGGGGCCCACGCCGACAAGCAGTACGCCGAGCTGTTCGCTGCCCTGCCGACGCCCGCGTACCTCACGTACGGCAACGTAGACCTGCCGGCCCTCTGGGCGGAGCACCTGCGCCCCGGCCAGCACGTCCTCGACGGGCAGACGGTCGAGCTCGACGGGCTGGTGTTCGGATTCGTCGGGGGAGGTCTGCGGACGCGATACCGGACTCCCTTCGAGGTGTCTGACGAGGAGTACGCGGCCAAGGTCGAGGCCTTGGGCCAGGTCGACGTCCTGTGCGCTCACATCCCGCCCGCCTTGCCGGAGATCACGTACGACGTCGTGGCCCGACGCTTCGAGCGAGGCAGCGAGGCGACGCTCGAGGCGATCAGACGCACTCAGCCGCGCATGATGCTGCACGGGCACGTGCACCAGCCGCTGGTCGCCCGCACGCGCATCGGCCGGACCGAGGTGGTGAATGTCGGCCACTTCCGCGGCCGCGGCGAGCCGTACGTCATGCAGTGGTGACGGTTAGGCTGCACCCACCTGCTCGCTGAACCACTCACCCACGCGAGGACGACGATGGCCGACCAGACCGAGTCGAGCATCACGATCGGCGCGCCTGCCGGCGACGTGATGGCGGTCATCGCCGATTTCGAGTCGTACCCGCACTGGAACGACGAGGTGAAGCTGGTCGAGATCCTGAGCGTCTACGAGGACTCCGGGAAGCCGGCCGAGGTGCGCTTCGTCCTCGACGCGGGAGCGATCAAGGACGACTACGTCCTGGAGTACGACTGGGCGAGCGACACCCTGCTGCGCTGGCAGCTCACCCGGGGCGACATGCTCAAGGCGATGGACGGCACCTACGCGCTCACCGAGTCGGCCGGCTTGACCACGGTCATCTACCGGCTCGCCGTCGACGTGAAGATCCCCATGATCGGGCTGTTCAAGCGCAAAGCCGAGCGGGTCATCATCGACCGCGCGTTGAAGGGGCTCAAGGAGCGGGTCGAAGGCTGACCGCGGCGGCTCCCGGCCCGGTCACGAACCGGTAACCTCTTCGGTTATGCGTGTCGTTCTCTTCACCGGCAAGGGCGGGGTCGGCAAGACGACCATCGCCGCCGGCAGCGCGGCCCTGGCGGCTCGCAGGGGGCTCAAGACGTTGGTGCTGTCCACCGACGCGGCCCATTCGCTGGCTGACGCGTTCGGAGTAGCCGTCGGGGCCGATCCGGTCGAGGTCGACCCTGGCCTGTTCGTGCAGCAGGTCGACGCCCAGGTGCGGTTCGAGCACTCGTGGCGCGAGGTCCAGCAGTACCTCCTGACGGTGCTCGACTCGGTCGGTGTCGACTCGCTCGCCGCCGAGGAGCTCAGCGTGCTCCCCGGCGCCGAGGAGGTGCTGGCGCTGCTCGAGGTGCGCGACCAGGTTCGCTCAGACCGTTGGGACCTCGTCGTCGTCGACTGTGCTCCGACGGCCGAGACGCTGCGGCTGCTGGCCCTGCCCGAGCTGCTCGGCTGGTACCTCGAGCGGATGTTCCCGGCCGAGCGACGGGTCGCGCGCACGCTGCGGCCGGTGCTGGGCCGGGTGGCCGGCCTGCCGATGCCGCAGGAGCATGTCGTCGACGCCGTGACCAGGTTGCACCACGAGCTGGCGGAGGTCCGGGCCGTGCTGACCGACCCGCAGACGTCGGTTCGGTTGGTGCTGACGCCGGAGGCCGTCGTGGTCGCCGAGGCTCGCCGCACGCTCACCTCGCTGTCGTTGTTCGGCTACCGCGTCGACGGTGTCGTGGCCAACCGGGTCTTCCCGGCCGACGGGGCCGACGACTGGCGGGCCGGCTGGGTGGCCGCGCAGGCGACCCAGCTGGCCGAGGTCGAGGAGTCGTTCGCCCCGCTACCGGTGCTGCGCGCGGCCTACCAGGGGGCCGAGCCGGTCGGTGCCCGGGCTTTGGCCGACCTCGCCGAAACCGTCTACGGGGCCGTTGACCCGTTCGCCGCTCCTCCCGAGGAGGGGCCGATGACCGTCGAACGGTCCGGCCCGGAGTTCGTCCTGTCGTTCCTGCTGCCTTTCGCAGACCGGTCCGACCTCGACCTGGCCCGGATCGGCGACGAGCTGGTGCTGACGGTCGGGTCGTACCGCCGGGTGATCGCGCTGCCGAGCGCGCTGCGCCGGTGCACCATCGTCGGGGCGGCGCTGCGTGACGGTCGGCTCCGGGTCAGGTTCGAGCCCGACCCCGACCTCTGGTTGAGTCTGTGAGCGCGACGGCCGAGGAGGCCAGCAAGCTGTTCGATGCGGTTCAGGAGTGGGCCAAGCGTGCTTCCGCCGGCAGCACCGACCACCTCGCTACCGGGAGCCCCGAGTGCCAGCTCTGCCCGGTGTGCCAGCTGATCAGCGCCCTGCGCGGCAGCCGGCCCGAGCTGGTCGAGCACTTGGGCGCGGCGGCGACGTCGTTGTTCGCGGCGTTGCGGGCGGCCGTCGACGCGCACGAGCGCGAGTGGTCGTCCCGGCGGTCCACCGGCATCCAGCACATCGATGTCGAATGACATCGAGTCGAAGGACATCGACGAGTGGGGACCGGGGTGACCGCGTGGGGCTGACCGTAGGCGTCGACGTCGGGGGCACCAAGGTCGCGGCGGGCGTCGTCGACGAGCAGGGCCGGGTCCTCGCCCACGTGCGCCGGGCGACAACAGCGAGCCAGCCGGGCGCCGCAGAGCAGGTCATCGCCGACGTCGTACGTGAGCTCGCTGCCGACCACGACATCGTGGCGGTCGGGGTGGGCGCCGCGGGACTGGTCGACGAGACCCGGTCGGTGGTGCGGTTCGCGCCCAACCTGAACTGGCGCGAGCAGCCGGTGCGGGCACTGCTCGAGGCGTCCACGGGGCTGCCCGTGGTGGTCGAGAACGACGCCAACGCCGCCGCCTGGGCGGAGTACCGGTTCGGCGCTGCCCGTGGGCGTACCGACGTCGTGATGATCACCGTCGGCACCGGGATCGGTGGCGCACTGATCCTCGACGGCCGGCTGTATCGCGGTCGCTACGGCCTTTCCGGCGAGCTCGGACACATCGTGCTGGTTCCGGACGGGCGCGCCTGCGGCTGCGGCCGTCACGGCTGCTGGGAGCAGTACGCCAGTGGCAACGCCTTGCTGCGCGAGGCCCGCACCGGTGCGGCCGAGGACCGCGAGGGCGCCTCGCTGCTGCTGTCGCTCGGTGACGGTTCACCGGAAGGTGTTGCCGGCCCTCACGTCACGCAGGCCGCGCGCTCGGGGGACCCAGTGGCGCTGGCCGCCTTCGAGCGGACGGGCTACTGGCTCGGCCGGGGCATGGCCGAGATGGCCGCGATGCTGGATCCGGAGTGTTTCGTCATCGGAGGAGGGGTTTCCGAGGCCGGGGCGTTGCTGCTGGATCCAGCCCGGGCGGCCTTCGCCGACCACCTGATGGCAGCCGACTACCGACCCGCGGCCGCAATCATCGCGGCGGCGCTGGGCAACGAGGCGGGCGTGGTCGGCGCGGCGGAACTGGCTCGAACCGGAGCGGTCACGCCGACGCCCTCGGGCTCCTAGCTGCTGCTCGGGTGGCGACGCAGCCGGTCGCGCAGGGTCCGGCCCCGACGCGGTGAAGTGCGACGGGTCGACTCCGGGGCCAGGCCGCGCGTCGAGTCGAGCAGTCCGTGGGCGATGAGCGAGGCGGGAATCATGGGCGAAGACACGGGAAATCATCCTTTGCGGGGACCAGCCGGGCAGCACGAACGGTTCGTACTGCCCTCACCTTGTAAGACGCTGGCGTCGCTCTGGATGATCCCCTTCGGCGGGTGAAGTGGCTCACACCGCGCGGTAGCCGGTGAGCTCCTGGGCCAGCTGCTCGAGGAACAGGCCGATGTCGGTGACCACGCCGGTCGCCTGGGCGCTGCCCCGGTCGGACAGCTTGGTGACCGTCGCCGGGTTGATGTCGACGCAGACGAGCGGCACCGAGGCGGGCAGGATGTTGCCGGTCGCGATCGCATGCAGCATCGTCGCCACCATGATCGCGAAGCCGACGTCGGCCAGGTTCGCCCGCATGGCGCGCTGGCCCTCGATCACATCGGTGTACACGTCGGGCAGCGGTCCGTCGTCACGCACCGAGCCGACGAGCACGTACGGCTTGCCGCCTCGCACCATGGAGTGCATGACCCCACTGGTGAGCACGCCCTGCTCGACCGCATCGGCGATCGAGCCGGCCCGGCGGATCCGGTTGATCGCCCTGATGTGGTGCTCGTGCCCGTGGTCGACGCCCGATCCCTTCGAGAGGTCGACGCCTAAGGAGGTTCCGTAGAATGACGCCTCGATGTCGTGGGTGGCGAGGGCGTTGCCGGCGAACAGCACGTCGACGTAGCCGGCGTCGATCAGGGCACAGAACGCAGGGGCGGCCCCCGTGTGCACCACGGCCGGGCCGCCGACCCACAGCACCCGCTTGCCCGCGGCCTTCACCTCACGCATCTGCTGGGCGATCTGCCGCACCTGCAGCGCCTGCGGCTTCTCGCTGGACACGACGGAGTTCATGAACTCGAACACGCTCTCGTCAGTGCGCTCCTTCGGGGCGATGACCACGCGTACGCCATGGGATCCGCAGACGACGCGGGACCCAGCCGACACGTCGCTCACCGGCACCGTCACGACGATCAGGTCGCCGCCCTCGCCCACCACGACCAGGCCGCAGTCCATCTCGGGATTGGGCACGCGGTACCAGCGGCCGTCGATGCGGACCTCGGTCTCGAGGTTGGTGGTCGAGTAGAAGTCCTCGGGGAACATGCCGTCGCGGTCGACCTCGCGAAGCACGGCCTCCCCGGGGTCGACCAGGTTGGCGCCGTGAATCTGGATCCGCATGAGCAGGAGCTGGAGCGTGTCGTCGTCGGCGGCGGTGACTCGGATCCGCGCACTCGACTCGTCGGCCGGCCCCTTGCCGACGTCGAACCGCTCGATCGCGTAGTCGGTGCCGAACTCCAGGACGTCGTCGAGCAGCTTCGACAGCATCCCCGAGTCAAGGATGTGGCCGTGGATCTCGACTGCTTCGCTGGCGGGCACCGCATGCTCCTTGCTCGGGCGGACCACCCGCGGCTGCAGGTGGCTACCGCGGGGATCCTGCCAGAACGAGTGCGGCTCAGACGACCGCGCCGTCGTCCGGGTCGTCCTCGTCGCGATCGACGTCCAGCCTGGACACCAGAGCGACGAAACCGGCGATGAACGCCGAGGCGGCCAGGAGCAGGATCCAGCTCTCGAGCTGCCAGTCGAACAGGACCGCGCCGAACAGCACGGCCGGGCCACCGAGGACTCCGGCCCAGCCGAACCGGGTGATCGCGTCCGTCTCGGGCAGCGGGGGAGGTGGTGGCGGAACGTAGCGGTCACCGTCGTCGGCGGGTTCGGCCGGCGGCGGACGCAGCAGATCGCCCCAGCCGAGGGTCGCCGCGTCGGGCCCACCCGGGTGCGGCGGCGGTCCGGGGTCGGCGGCGCGGGGAGCGGTCCAGGTCGACGGCAGGACGGGCTGGGTGCCGGCAGTGTCCTGGTCGTACCCGGCGACGATCTGGGCGAACTGCGCGTCGATGTCGAGGTCGGGCTCGCCGAGCGCGCCCTGGCCGCCGTCCGCGCGCCGGCTGCCGTCCGCACCCTCCGGGTCGAGGTCGGAGTCGAAGTCGGCGGCGAGTCGTTCGCCGATCAGGATCCGGGCGAGATCCTCGGCGGCGCTGTCGACGTAGAGGCGGTCTACGGGCAACCGGCCGGCGGATTCCGGTGACGCCGAGGCGTACGCGGCGACACCGTGGTCGGCAAGGGTCAGCAGCAACGAGTCGGCGGACTCCGGTGCCACGTCGGCGACCGCGACGTATGCCGCCGCGCTCAGCCCGTTGCCTCTCATACCGTCAGCCCTGCAGAGCCAGTCGGCGAACGAACTCCACGCTGCCCGCGAAGATCTCGGCTGCGTCGTAGTCGAGCGTCGCGACGTGCTGACTCTTGGCGAGCACCCGCTCCTCGACGTCGCTCGAGCGGACGTGGCCGAGCAGCCACGACGCGTTCGAGGGCTCCACGACGTTGTCGAGGGCGCTGCGGAACAGCAGGATCGGCTGGGTGACCTTCTCGATGTCGGCCCGGATCTGCTCCCAGGCCTGGGTGAGGCTGTGCAGCGGCTTCAGCGGGGTGCGGTCGTAGCCACCTTCGTCCTGGCCGGGCATCGCGATGTCGTTGCCGATTCCCTTCAGCGACGGCACGAGGTGTTTCAGCACCGGGAGCAGGGCCATCGCCTTGTTCTCGCTGTGAACCGCAGGGTTGACGAGCACCAGCCCTGCGACGGCATCGCCATGCTGCTCTGCCAGGCGCAGCGCCAGCGACCCGCCCATCGACAGGCCCATGACGAAGACCTGCTGGCACGCGGCCGAGAGCTCGGCGAAGGACCGCTCTACCTCGCCGTACCAGTCGTCCCATGTGGTCACTGCCATGTCCTGCCAGGTCGAGCCGTGGCCGGGCAGTCGGGGGAGCCGGACGGTGAGCCCGGCCTCGGCGAGATGCTCGGCCCAGGGCCGCATCGACTTCGGTGAGCCGGTGAAGCCGTGGATGACAAGCCCACCCACGGATCCGCCGTCGTGGGCGAACGATTCGGCACCGGGGATCAGCGGCACGGGACTCTCCAGGTGGGGACGAGCGTTTCGAGGTCTGGGGCACGACGAGCGACTACGGTGGGGCTCACCGCATCGTCGCACGCCCACGCCGGACGCGCGACGATGGTTCACCCGTTCGAGACGATTGCTCCAGTCGGGCATGGCTGCGCGCGGGGCGTTGCTCGCACCTGGGGTCCGCTCCTAGGGTGAAGGTTGCAGATGTCGGGAGGTGACGTTGTTCTACTGGGTGCTCAAGCGAGTCCTGCTCGGACCACTGCTTCGTCTGCTCTTCCGCCCCTGGGTCGAAGGGCTCGAAAACCTGCCTGAGGACGGCGCGGCGATCCTGGCGAGCAACCACCTCTCGTTCTCCGACTCGATCTTCTTGCCGCTGGTCGCTCCGCGCCGGATCACCTTCATGGCCAAGCAGGAGTACTTCACCGGCACAGGCGTGAAGGGCCGCCTCACGGCGGCGTTCTTCCGCGGGATCAACCAAGTGCCGGTGGACCGTTCGGGCGGTGCTGCGAGTCAGGCGGCCATCGACACCGCGCTTCGGATCCTGTCCTCGGGCGAGCTGTTGGCGATCTACCCCGAGGGCACCCGATCGCCCGACGGCCAGCTGTACCGCGGCAAGGTCGGCGTGGCACGGATGGCCCTCGAGGCGGGCGTGCCGGTGATCCCGGTGGCGATGATCGACACCGAAAAGATCCAGCCGCCCGGCCGGGTCCGGCCGCGGATCATGCGGGTCGGCCTCAAGATTGGTCCGCCGCTCGACTTCTCGCGGTACGCAGGGCTGGAGAGCGACCGTTTCGTTCTGCGGTCGATCACCGACGAGGTGATGTACGAGCTCATGACGCTCTCGGGCCAGCAGTACGTCGACATCTACGCGACGAAGGCCAAGACCGAGCTCGCGGCCGGGCGTCAGCCGGCATCGGTCATCTCCCTCACCGAGGCCATCGAGCAGCCGGTCCTGCCGGCCGCCTAACCCCCACCCCCCCGTTTCGCCACATGGGCCCCTTCATGCCATTAGGCCGCGTTCTGCATCCCCTCTGGACTGCGCACCGTGGGTCCCCGCGTCACTTCCTGGGCCGGCGGCTGAGAAGCTCGCTCCCGCATGATGGCCGCGTGAGCTCGATCTAGCGGCGAGAGGGGACCCTTGTGGCGGTAGGGGGGCAGCGGCGGTACGGGGTAGGGGGGCAGTGGGGTCAGCGGGACCAGTGCTTGGCCCGCTCGACCGCGTCGCGCCAGCGATCGTGCGCGGAGTCGTCGGCGCGTGGGACTGGCTCGAAGCGTCGCTGCAAGCGCCAGGTGTGGGCCAGCTCGTCCGTCGACGCCCAGAAGCCGGTGCCGAGGCCGGCCAGGAATGCGGCTCCGAGCCCGGTCGTCTCGTGCACCTCGGGCCGGTGGACGGGAACTCCGAGCTGGTCGGCCTGCAGCTGGCACAACAGGTCGTTGTTGCTCGCTCCGCCGTCTACGGCGAGGACCGGCAGGGACACGCCCGCCTCGGCGGTCATCAGGTCGACGACGTCGCGCACCTCGAACGCGATGGCCTCCAGGGTCGCCAGGGTGATGTGACCGCGGGTCGTGCCCCGGGTGATGCCGATGATCAGGCCGCGAGCGGTCGGGTCCCAGTCGGGCGCTCCGAGGCCGGTCAGCGCGGGGACGAACACGACCCCGCCCGAGTCGGTGACGGTTCCGGCGACGGCCTCCGTCTCGGCCGCCGAACCCACGATCTGCAGCCCGTCGCGCAGCCACTGGACGGCCGCCCCGGTGACGAAGATCGCCCCTTCCAGCGCGTACTCCAGCCGCCCGTCCGGGTGGCCCCAGGCGACGGTCGTGAGCAGCCCCGACGACGACCGGACCGGCTGGTCGCCGGTGTTGACGAGGATGAACGAACCGGTGCCGTACGTGCACTTGGACGACCCGACCGTGAAGCAGGTCTGGCCGAACAGAGCCGCCTGCTGGTCGCCGGCGATCCCGGCGATGGGCAGGTCGAGGCCCAGGAACGACACCGGGTCGGTGCGACCGATGACGCCGTACGACGGCACCACCTCGGGCAGAGCCTCGACCGGGACGCCGAACAGTGCGCACATCTCGGGCGACCAGCTCCCAGCGGCGATGTCGAACAGCAGGGTGCGGGACGCGTTCGAGGCGTCGGTCACGTGGTGCAGGCCCCGGGTCAGCCGGGCGACCAGGTAGGAGTCGACCGTGCCCACGGCCGTGCGGCCCGCTGTCACTCCCTCCCAGGTGCGTGGCTCGTTCTCCGCGAGCCAGGTCAGCTTGGTACCCGAGAAGTACGGGTCGAGCCGGAGCCCGGTCACCGCGCGGACGCGGTCCTCGTGGCCCTGTGCGCGCAGCCGGTCGCAGATCGAGGCGGTGCGCCGGTCCTGCCAGACGATCGCGCGCCGAGGCGAGCCCAGGGTCTCGCGGTCCCACAGGACGACGGTCTCCCGCTGGTTCGTGATGCCGATGCAGGTGGGGTCGTCGACGCCGCCCGCGGAGCCGAGGTCCAGCGCTTCCTGGACGGCGTGCAAGGTGGCGGACCATATCTCTTCGGGCGCGTGCTCGA
This sequence comes from Actinomycetes bacterium, assembly GCA_038210415.1. Classification (GTDB taxonomy): domain Bacteria; phylum Actinomycetota; class Actinomycetes; order Prado026; family Prado026; genus JBBQWS01. Next base: position 15,689 of record JBBQWS010000022.1, on the reverse strand, counting down.
CCCAGCCGTCGCCGGGGAAGTGCTGCGCGAACTCCTGGTACCCCTTCGCAGCGATCCGCCCGTCGTGGGTGACGAGCAGCGCGGTCACCCCGGTCGTGCCGGCGTCGATGGCGAGGACGCTCATGCGGAGGCTCCGTGGGCGCGCAGGAGCGCGAGCACGACCGGGTCGATGACCCCGGGCAGCAGCCGCTCCTCGAGGTTCTCGATGCCCGCCCAGTCGGCGAGAGCCCCGTCGAGCCCGCCGACCCCGACCGGGTGACCGGCTGCGGCGAGCTGTCCCGCGACCTCGTCGGCCAGCGACCCGGTCAGCGGCAGGCAGTCGGCCGGGTCCGGCCGGTGGAAGTAGAGCTCGTACAGGCGGAGCAGGCGCTCGAGCTCGGCGACAGGGTCGACGTGGTCGTCGACCCGCAGGTCCACGAGGACGTCGCTGCCGCCGCCGTACCCGCCACCGGGACTCACGACGAACAAGGCCGCCGACTGCCGCCCTCGTCGGTCGCCCCCGGTGCGGTCGCCGGCGAACAGCGCGGCGAGCAGCCGGTCGGCCAGCGCAGCGCCCGGGTCCGTGGTGACGAAGGCACGTTGCATCGCGACGACGACCTCCGGGCCGGTGAGGATGTTGCCCTGGATCGCGTACGCATCGCCGCTCGCGCCCTCCCCGGCGACCCCTCCGGCCCAGTCGAAGCAGGCGGATCCGGTGTAGGTCGCGCCCGGGCCGGTCACGCCGACCACCCCGACCTGGCGGTGGGCCCGGTCATCGTCTCCGGCGGTGAGCTCGGCCAGCACGAGCTCCGGCGGCTCGCCGTCGCGGAGCAGCGCGAGCCCCGCGGGGCGGTACCCGAGGTTGGCCATCGCCTGCGTGGCGACCGCGCCGACCCCGGCTTCGGCGGCGGGTACGGCAGCTCCGACGGCGAGGAACTTCGACGCCACGGCCACACCGAACTGGCTGCCGTCGGCACTGCGGGCGGCGATCGAGAAGGTCATGCCGGAAGGCTAGCGGGGGCCGGTCCGGCCGGCTCGGCGTTCGACATCCGCGCACGCGCTGGTCTCTCCCGCACGAACACGGTTGGATGGGGGGACTCACGCGTACGACCACGATCCCGCCAATGTCGCCGGGGCCGCGGGCCAATCCCGCAGGCGGCCGCTCGGCCGCCCGAACCAGACCTGGAGTGCAGACAGATGCGTATCGGAGTGCTGACCGGCGGCGGCGACTGCCCCGGGCTCAATGCGGTCATCCGTGCGGTCGTCCGTAAGGGCGTCCAGCAGTACGGATACGAGTTCGTCGGGTTCCGTGACGGCTGGAAGGGCCCCCTCGAGGGACTCACCATGACCTTGGACGTCGCCGCGGTGCGGGGCATCCTGTCCCGCGGCGGCACGATCCTGGGCTCCTCGCGGACGAACCCGATCAAGATCGACGGCGGGGTCGAGCAGATCGAGCAGAACCTTGCCGCGGCCGGAGTCGACGCGCTGATCGCGATCGGCGGCGAGGACACCCTCGGCGTCGCTACCGCGCTCGACTCCCACGGGGTCAAGGTGATCGGTGTCCCCAAGACGATCGACAACGACCTGAACGCGACGGACTACACGTTCGGGTTCGACACCGCGGTCAACATCGCCACTGAGGCGATCGACCGGCTGCACACCACGGCCGAGTCGCACCACCGCGCGCTCATCGTCGAGGTCATGGGCCGCCACGCCGGCTGGATCGCCCTGCACTCCGGGATGGCCGGTGGCGCCAACGTCATCCTCATCCCGGAGGAGCCGTTCGACATGGACCAGGTCTGCGCGTGGGTCGAGTCCCGTTTCAAGACCAACTACGCGCCGGTCATCTGCGTGGCCGAGGGCGCCATCCCGCTGGAGGGCCAGATGATGACGGCCGACGCCGAGCTCGACGCGTTCGGGCACCCGAAGCTGTCGGGCATCGGGGAGTGGCTGGCCAATGAGATCGAGAAGCGCACCGGCAAGGAGGCCCGTACGACCGTGCTCGGGCACATCCAACGCGGTGGCACCCCGACGGCGTTCGACCGGGTGCTGGCCACGCGATTCGGCCTCAGCGCGATCGACGCCGCCCACACCGGTGACTGGGGCAAGATGGTCGCGCTGCACGGCGTCGACATCGTCCGGGTGCCGTTGGCAGACGCGACGACGGTGCTGAAGACAGTGCCCCCGGAGCGCTACGCCGAGGCCAAGGTCCTGTTCGGGTAGGCGGCCGGAAACCGTCCGCCGGCCAGTAAACTCGGTGGGTGAACTCTGACGTCCTGGCCTGGCCGGACCTGCCCGCCGCCCAGCAGCCGTCCTGGCCGGACCTGTCCGCCCGCGATGCGGCGGTGGCGCACCTCGTGACCCTGCCGCCGCTGGTGTTCGCGGGCGAGTGCGACCTGCTCAAGGCGCAGCTTGGCCAGGCCGCGCAGGGCAAGGCGTTCGTGCTTCAGGGTGGCGACTGCGCCGAGACGTTCGACGCGGTCGGCGCCGACGCGATCCGGGCCAAGCTCAAGACCGTCCTGCAGATGGCGATCGTGCTGACGTACGGCGCGTCGATGCCGGTGGTCAAGGTCGGGCGGATCGCCGGGCAGTACGGCAAGCCGCGCTCCTCGACCGTCGAGCGCCGTGGCGACGTCGAGCTGCCGGCCTACCGCGGCGACATGGTCAACGGACTGGAGTTCACCGCCGAGTCGCGCACCCCGGACCCGGCCCGGCTGGTCGAGGCGTACCACCGGGCATCGGCGACCCTCAACCTCGTGCGTGCCTTCACCCAGGGCGGTTACGCCGACCTGCGGCAGGTCCACGCCTGGAACCAGGACTTCGTCCGCGACAGTCCGGCGGGCGAGCGGTACGAGCAGGTCGCCGCCGAGATCGACCGGGCCCTCGCCTTCATGCACGCCTGCGGCGCCGACCCCGAGGAGTTCCGGCGGGCCGACCTGTACGCCGGGCACGAGGCGCTGGTCCTCGACTACGAGAAGGCCCTGACCCGGATCGACTCCCGCACCGGCCTGCCGTACGACGTGTCCGGCCACTTCCTGTGGGTCGGCGACCGCACCCGTCAGATCGACGGCGCTCAGGTCGACTTCGCCGCCCGGATCCGCAACCCGATCGGGCTCAAAGTGGGCCCGACGGCGAGCCCCGAGGAGGTCCTCGACCTGGTGCACCGTCTGGACCCCGACGCCGAGCCAGGCCGGCTCACGTTGATCACCCGGATGGGCGCCGGCAACGTGCTCGACCTCCTGCCCGCCATCGTCGAGAAGGTCGCGTCCGATGCCCCGCAGGTCCTGTGGGTGTGCGACCCGATTCACGGCAACACCCGCGAGACCGACGGGGGAGTCAAGACGCGTTCGTTCGACGACGTCGTCGCCGAGGTGCGCGGGTTCTTCGCGGTCCACCGCGAGCTCGGTACCGTCCCGGGCGGCATTCACGTAGAGCTGACCGGCGAGGACGTCACCGAGTGCGTCGGCGGCTCGGCCGGCCTGCTCGAGTCCCAGCTCGGCGACCGGTACGAGACGGCCTGCGACCCGCGGCTCAACCGGGAGCAGGCCCTCGAGCTGTCGTTCCTCGTCGCGGAGATGCTCGGCGGGCGTTGAGGCCGCACCGTTCGGCCGCCTGGTCCGATTCCCGCTAGCCGCGCCCGGTGGCCATGGGGCAGAGTCGTCGGTATGGAACCCGACCCCGACACGTGCTACCGGGCCGTCGTGGCCCGCGACAGCCGGTTCGACGGCCGGGTCTTCACCGCAGTCACCACGACCGGCATCTACTGCCGGCCATCGTGTCCGTCGCGTCTGCCGTTGCGGCACAACGTCCGCTTCTACTCCAGTGCTGCAGCCGCGGCAGCGAGTGGGTTCCGGGCCTGCAAGCGGTGCCGGCCGGACGCCCTGCCGGGCTCGCGAGCGTGGGATCACCGCGGCGACCTGGTCGCGCGGGCGTTGCGGCTGATTGCAGCGGGGGAGATCGACGAGCGCGGGGTCGCGGGCCTCGCGTCCCGACTTTCGGTCAGCGAGAGGCACCTGCACCGGTCCGTCGTCGCGGAGGTCGGGGTAGGACCGCTTGCGCTCGCCCGGACCCGTCGTGCGCAGACGGCCCGACTGCTGATCGACCAGACGTCGCTCACGATGACGGACGTGGCGTTCGCTGCGGGCTTCTCGAGCGTCCGGCAGTTCAACGACGTGATGCGCGAGGAATTCGCGGTCGTGCCGTCGGCCCTGCGACGCCCAGGCGGCACGGCGAGGCGGGGCACAGCGAGGGAGCGGGCCGGCGGACAGCTGGTGCTCCGGCTGGTCCACCGCGAGCCCTACCACGCCGCCGGCATCTTCGGCTTCTTGTCGGTCCGGGCCGTGGGCGGGGTCGAAGCCGCAGGCCCGACGTCTTACAGCAGGGTCGTGGCGACGGCTCACGGCCCGTCGGTGGTGACGCTCGCGCCCTGTGCGGGGCACCTCGTGGCGCGGCTGAGCATCCCCGACCTGGGCGACCTGGGGGTCGTCGTCGCGAAGCTGCGGAGCGTGTTCGACCTCGACGCAGACCCTGGTGCGGTCGACGACGTGCTCGCCGGCGACCCGCTGCTCTCGCCGCTCGTAGCGGCGCGGCCGGGGATGCGTGTGCCCGGCGCGGTGGACGGGTTCGAGATCGCTGTACGCGCGGTGCTCGGGCAACAAGTCTCGGTCGCCGGCGCCCGCACCCTCGCTGTGCGGTTGTGCGGCGCTCTCGGCGAGCAGCTGGTTGAGCCCGAGGGATCGTTGACCCACGCATTCCCGGTCGCCGGGGCCGTGGCCGACGCCGACCTGGATGGGCTAGGGCTCACCGGCGGACGGGTCCGCGCGCTGCGGGGTTTGGCGACGGAGGTCGCGGCCGGACGGCTCGAGCTCGGCCCCGGGGCCGACCGGGTCGCGGCGCGCGCCGGTCTGCTCGCGGTGCCCGGGATCGGGCCCTGGACGGCCGGCTACGTCGCGATGCGGGCCCTGCGCGACCCGGACGGCTGGCCGGACGCAGACCTCGTGCTCCGCCGCTGGGCGGCCGCGCGAGCTGCGGACCCGAACGGCTGGCGCCCCTGGCGGGCGTACGCCGCGATGCACCTGTGGGCCGATTCCGGTGGGCCGGCCACTCCGATCGCGGCCGCACCGACTACCTCCCCCGCTGCGAAGGACGTGCGATGACGAAGACCGCGCTCGACGCCATCACGATCGCCACCCCGACCGGCCCGCTGGCCGTGCTCGTCGACGAAGGAGTCGTGGTGGCCTCGGGCTTCACGTCGGTCGACGACCAGCTCGGCCGGCTCACCACCGCGGAGCGGGTCCGCGGCGTACGCCACCGGACATCGCTCGAGCCGGTCAGCTCGGCGGTCGCGGCCTACCTCGCTGGGGATGTTGACGCGCTGGACGCTGTGCCCGTCCGCCAGCCGGGCGGGGCGTTCACCCAGGAGGTGTGGAGGGTGATGCGGCAGATCCCGGCCGGGCAGACCTGGAGCTACTCCGAGCTCGCCGCGGAGGCCGGCCGACCCGCGGCCGTACGGGCTGCGGGTACGGCCTGTGCGAAGAACCTCGTGGCGCCGTTCGTCCCCTGTCACCGGGTGGTCCGCTCGGACGGCTCGCTCGGCGGCTACTACTACGGTCTTCCGGCCAAGGAGTGGTTGCTGGCCCACGAAGCCGCGCGCTGAACCCGCGTCGTCCTACGCCACGATCGCGTCGGAGGCCGGACGACGGCCGAGCAACGGTGGCAGCTGGCGTACGGCCGCGGCCAGCGTTCGCAGGTCTCCGTCGACCAGAGCCTGCGGACCGTCGCACAGCGCCTGCTCGGGGTTCGGGTGCACGTCGACGATGATCCCGTCGGCGCCGACGGCGATCGCCGCGCGTGAAAGCGGTACGACGAGGTCGCGACGTCCGCCCGAGTGCGACGGGTCGACGATCACGGGCAGGTGCGAGAGCCCGTGCGCCACTGCGACCGCCGCGATGTCGAGGGTGTTGCGGGTGGCCGTCTCGTACGTCCGGATCCCGCGTTCGCACAGCACGATGTCGAGGTTGCCGCGCTGCGCGATGTACTCGGCGGCCATCAGCCACTCCTCGATCGTGGCGGTCATGCCGCGCTTGAGCATGACCGGCTTGCCGCACGCTCCGACGGCCTGGAGCAGGGCGAAGTTGGCCATGTTGCGGGTGCCGACCTGCAGCATGTCTGCGTACGACGCGACCATCTCGACGTCGTTCGCGTCTACCACCTCGGTCACGACCGGCATGCCGGTCGAGCCGCTGACTTCGGCCAGGATCCTCAGGCCGGCCTCGCCCAGCCCCTGGAAGGCGTACGGGGACGTGCGCGGCTTGAACGCGCCACCACGTAGCAGCGTCGCACCGGCTGCCTGCGCCATCTCGGCCGCAGCGAGGGTCTGCTCCGGTGTCTCGACGGCGCACGGGCCGGCGATCAGCGTGAACGTGTCCGGGCCGATCGGCACCCGATGGCCGGCCGGTCCCACGTAGACCGTGGTCATGTCGGGGTGGTGCTGGCGGGCGACGAGCTTGTACGGCGCGGTGACCCGCATGACCCGGCTTACGCCGGTCAGCGCGCCCAGCTCGAGGGCGTCGATCGCCTCGACGTCGCCCACCAGGCCGACGATCGTGCGGGTGACACCGCGGCTGACGAAGGCCTCGCCACCGGCGCCCACGACGCGCGCGACCACTGAGGACACGTCGTTGTCGGTCGCCTCCGGCGACATCACTACCACCATGACTTTGCTCCACCTTCGCAACAGGAGTGCCTGGACAGAAAGAAGAGCCCCGGGAGGTCCCGGGGCTCGAAGTGTGGTGCTGACCAGTCGCGCGACGACTAGGCCACCCACCCGGGAGCCCCGGGAGGAAAGCCACAGAAGTACCAGCTGCGCGGCGGGGTGGATTGCTGAAGCACAGCAGGAGCATACCGGCCGTCACCGCCGGCAACCCCCTTTCCCGGCCAGCCACCCCCGCTCCCTCCACAAGGGTCCCCTGATGCCAATAGATCGAGGTGACGCTCCCTCATCCGATGGATCTCGGAGTACGAGCCGGCCGGGCCGTCCGGAACGACGACGGTGCGCGGTCGGCCGGTTCCGTCGCAGGCAGCCACGCGGGGCGAGCCGTGAGTGCCACCAGACCTCGTTCTATTGGCATCAGGGGACCCCTGTGGCGGTGGGGGGAGAGGATTGTGCGGATGGGGGGTTAGAAGATGCCTACGCGAACGGTCGAGCCCAGGGGAGCCATCGAACCGGCACCGGGGTCCTCGCTGAGAACCTGGTTGAACGGGCTGGCCCCGAACGGCTCGAAGAACACGACCTTGAAGCCCGCCTTCTCGAGGATCCGCTGTGCCTGCGCGCGATCCTTCTTGAAGACGTCGGGCACCTGTACGAGCGGCGGTCCCTTCGACACCACGACGCCGATCTTCGTGTTGCGGTCGACGGACGTGCCCGGGGCCCGCGACTGGCTGATCACCGCGTCCTTGGGCACGGTCGTGCTGAAAGCTGAGCCGGTCGTGGTGATGCCGAGCTGCTTCGCCGCGAGGGCCTTCGTCGCGTCGTCGAGGGACATCCCGACCACCTTCGGGACGATGGACGGCGGGACGCCCTTGCTGACGACGAGCCGGACGGCCGTGCCCCGCTTCACCGGGGTGTCCTTCGTGGGCAGCGTCGAGATCACGAGCCCGCTGGCGACCGAGTCGGAGTACGCGTAGGTGATGGACCCGGCGGCGAGGTTGGTGTCGCCGAGGAGGCCGGCCGCCTCGTCCGGGGTTCGCCCTGCGAGGTCGGGTACGGCGAACCGCTCCGGGCCGCTCGACAGGAACAGCGTGACCGTGGCGCCGTTGCGCGCGGGGTCGTCGGGGCCCGGATCGGTGCGCAGCACCAGCCCGACCTTCGTGGTCTCGCTGTGCTCCGGCGGACCCACCGCGGTCTTGAACCCGGCGGTGGCCAGCTTGGCCGTCGCGTCGGCCTGGCTGAGGCCGAGGACGCCCGGGGTGGGGACGGTCCGGGCGCCCACGAACCACGCGCCGTACCCGATGGCAGCGGCGAGCAGGAACAGCACGCTGAGACCGACGAGCAGCCGCCGGCCGCCCTGCTTCTTGCGAGCGGCGGTCGGAACCTGGTCGGGGCTGAGCAGCATCGGGTCCGACGGCCGCGCCCCGCCTCCTGCGGCACCGGCCCCGCCGAGCGGCAGGCTGGTGGTGGGGTAGGCCGAGCCGGGAACACCAGGGCCGGCTGTGGCTCCGGCGTACGCGGCGAGGGGCAGGCCGGTGGGCACGACCAAGGTCTCGGTGAGGTCGACCGCCGCCAGCGCGAAGCCCAGCTGTGCGGGCGAGAGCCGGCTCCGGACCCCTTGCACCACGCGCAGCAGCGCCGTGGCGTCCGCGGGCCGGTGGTCCGGGTTGCGGTCGGTGGCTGTCTGCACGAGCACGTCGAGGTCATCGGCCAGCCCGGGCACCGCCGCGGACGGCGGGGGGACGTCGGTGTTGACGTGCTTGTACGCCACCTGGATCGGGGTGTCGCCGGTGTACGGGGGCGCACCGGTGAGCATCTCGTACAGCATGATGCCGGCGGAATAGACGTCGGAGCGGGCGTCACCCGAACCGTGTGCGACGAGCTCGGGGGCGAGATAGGCCACGGTGCCCATGAAGACGCCCTGCGTGGCGTTGCTCGCGCTGCCGGCCAGGGCGCTGCGGGCGAGGCCGAAGTCGGCGACCTTGATCCGGCCGTCGTCGGCGAGCAGGACGTTCTCGGGCTTGATGTCGCGGTGCACGAGCCCGGCGTCGTGGGCCGCACCCAGCGCCGACAGAACCGGCTCGAGGACGTCCAGGGCCTCGCGGGGGGTGATCCGGCCCCGCTGGCGGAGCAGGTCGCGCAGGGTGCGCCCGGGGACGTACTCCATCACCAGGTAGACGGTGCCGTGGTCCTCGCCCTGGTCGAACATACCGACGACCCCGGGGTGCGTGAGTGCGGCGGCGGACCGCCCCTCGCGGATGAACCGGGAGACGAACGCCTGGTCTGCGGCCAGGCCCGGGTGCATGACCTTGAGCGCCACGGGGCGGTCGAGCCGGGTGTCCTGCGCGCGGTAGACCGTCGCCATGCCGCCGCGCGCGAGCTTGGACACGACCTGGTACCGGCCGTCGAGCAAGCGCCCGATCATGGCGTCGGAGTCAGGCGTGTCCATGCTCCGAGGGTACCTGGCGGTTTCGACCTGGCCCGGAACCGCGCCGCCCCAAGTCGAGCTCCCAGCGGTTGCTCAGGAAGAGCTGACCAGCGAAGTCGATCTGCTGGTGGCCGTGCAACGTGAACCCGAGCGACCGGCAGATGCCGTTGGATGCGGCATTGGTCACGCCAGGGTGGGCGTGCACGACCCCACACCGGCCATCGGCTCGGGCGCGCTCCAGCATCGCGGTGACGGCGGCCTTACCGAGTCCCTTGCCCTGGTGCTCCGGCAGCACCATCGGGCCCATCTCGGAGAGAGTCTCGCCATCCTCGGCGTTGGGCCACAGCACCACGCCGCCGGCGACGCACGAGGCGTCGGCCGGGTCCGAACCGATCGGCACGATCATCAGGATCCAGCTGCTCCGGGCGACCACGGGGTCGACGTCGGCCTGCACGTTCGCCTCGATGCCTTCACGTGCCTGCGGGCCGCCGAGCTCGGTCATCATCACGGGGTCGCAGCGCATCCGTACGTACGCGTCGACATCGGTGGTCTCGACGAGACGCAGCTCCATCCCCCAGCGGTCGCGCGGATCGTCGCTCATGCCCCCATCCTGGAGTACCTTGCCGGCATGGCGACACAGCGTGTCGAGGCCGCCTACGTCGTCGCGGTCGCCGTGACCGCGGCCACCGGAATGCTGACCCGGACCCCGTGGCTCGTCCTGTTCGCGGTCGTGGTCTCGCTGCCCTTCGGGCTGGTGGCCATCGTGGGCTACTACGTCGGCTACGGCTTGCTGGCGCTGGTGCCGGGTGCGAACCCTTCGTTCTCCAGTGGTTCCGGGACAGTGGGGCCGGACGGTGCGACCGTCTGGTCCAGCACGGGCGGTCAGGCCGGCTGGTTCGTCGTCCTGACCGGGGCTCTCGCGATCACGCTGATCAGCGTGGCAGCCTGCGCGAACGTCGTGCTGCTTCGCGCAGTGGTGCGGAACCGATGACCACTGTGGCGTCGAGCTCCTCGGACCGAGCGATCCTGGTGGACAGTCCGGTGCGGGTGAACAGATCGGCGGTCCGCTCGGCCTGATCCGCGCTCGTCTCGAACAGCACGTGCCCGCCAGGGGTGAGCCAGGGCAGAGCACCCGCCACGATCCTCTGCTGCACGTCGAGCCCGTCGACGCCACCGTCGAGCGCGAGCCGTGGCTCGTGCAGCCGGGCCTCGGCGGGCAGCAGGCCCAGCGAGTCGGTGGGTACGTACGGCGCGTTCGCGACCAGCACGTCGACGCCGCCGAGCAGCACCAGTGGGAGCGGGGCGAACAGGTCGCCGTGGTAGACCCGGCCGGTGGACGCGACGTTGCCTCGAGCGCAACCCACCGCGGCGGCATCGACGTCCACCGCGTGCAGCTCGGCCCTGCCGAGCGACCAGACCAGCGCGACTCCGACGGCGCCGGAGCCGCAGCACAGGTCGACGACCACGGCGCCGGGCCGGGCGACGTCAGCGGCCTGCCGGACGAGGAACTCCGTACGCCGACGTGGTACGAACACCTCCGGCGCCACGGCGATCCGAAGGCCGAAGAACTCGGTCCAGCCGACGACCTGCTCGAGCGGTAGACCGGACACCCTGCGTGCGAGCATCGCTTCGAGGTCGTCCGCGGTCGCCGCGGCGGAGAGCAGGATCCTCGCCTCGTCCTCGGCGAAGACGCAGCCAGCCGCGCGAAGCCGGTCGACCACGGTCGACGCAGGGGGAACGACGGGAAAGGCGGGAGCAGACACAGGGACCGGGGTCACCTCCGCGGTACGTCCGGCATCGACCTCGCAAACCCTAGCGCTCGACAGCCGGAGCGGGCACGTGCCTCACATGCCGAATGCGGTACGCAGCGAGGTCGCCTGGCCGGCCCGCCCGAGCAACGGGTAGCCGAGCATCTGCTCCGTCGCCCGGAGCAGGCCGTACAGGTTCAGCAGTCCCGCCGGCTTCAGCCCCGGGGCGACCGACTTGGCGAGTGCGAGCGTCGCGATGTGGCAGCCCTGGTCGGTCGTGTTGGTGGCGCAGTCCCTGGTGGTGCGCCCTGCCAGGCCGCCCTCGTCCCAGGTCACGAAGATCGCGGTGCGGCCCGCCTGGTAGTCAGGCGTGGCGAGCAAAGCCGGTAGGTGAGCCCTCAGCCAGACGTCGCCCTTGGCCACCGACGACGTGTTCTCGTGCATGTCGTCGACGACGTCGGGCACGATCATCGTGAAGGCCGGTAGACCGGCCGGGATGATGGCGGTCAACGGCAGGTCGTTGCTGTGGCAGTTGGTCAGCGCCCGGTAGTACGGAGCCGCGGTGTGGTGCGTGCGGTAGGTGCCGTGGTCGACCTTGAGGCACGGGGTCGGCATCGACTCCGCGAACACGCTCCAGGACGGGTTCTGGCCGAAGATGCTCGGTCCGCTCTCCGGGCAGAAGGTTGGACAGTCGTTGGTGGGCAACGAGTTCAAGGACTTACCTGAGGTCATGGCGATGTAGTTGGGCTGGCTGGGGTGCGACACGTTGTGCATGTTCGTCGCCGACCCGCACTGAGCCGCGAGCGAGTCGAGGTACGGCGCGTGCCCGACGACCTCGCCGTAGGACCGGTTCTCCATGACGATCCACACGACGTGCGCGTACCTGAGCGGGGCCGGGCTGTCGACGCAGGGCCGTTGGCCACCAGCGGCACCGGCGGCACCGGCGGGAGGCGACCCGCTGGGGACCACCGCGACGATGCCGACGACGACGAGGAGGTTGGCGAGACCGGCCAGCACAAGACGTTTCATGTGCACGTCCTACCGCGCCTCCGGTTAGTCGAGCGCTAAGAGCCGGTCAGCCCTTGAGGTGCTTCAGCAGGTCGTAGACGACGAAAGCCGGCCAGACGAACGCCTCGAGGAGGCCCCATACGTGCGGCCAGAATCCCTCGGCGTGCTGCCAGTAGTAGACCAGGGCTCCGAAGAACCCGAGCCCGTAGACGGCTCCGCCGCCACCAGCCCCGGCTCGGGCCGATCTCGAAGTGGTCATCGCATCCTCCTCAGCTCAACTCAACTCGGCACCATCCGGTCCGGCTTGACCCACCAGACCGTCCAGGCTTGCGCGTCCACGGTGACAGGGGCCGCTGGGAGCAGGCTGCGGCAGCGTTCGCGCAGCTCGGCGCGATCGTGCGGGGCGAGCCGTTCGACGTGCTGGCCGACCGGGCCGACCCCGAAGGTGTACGGCTCCCACCACTCCTCGAACGTCGGATGGTCGACCTGCACCGATAGCCCGGCCGATCTCGCCCCGGGCATGCCGGCTGCTGTGAACAACGCGGCGAGCTGGCCTTCGCTGACCCCCGGACGACCTGACTCGTCTCGGCACGCCGGGTCGAGCTCGCGAGCTGCTCGCCAGAAGAGCGCAAGAGGGCTGCCCGCGTCGGCCCACACGTTGGCTGCGACGATCCCGCCGGGCCGGGTCACCCGCGCCATCTCGGCCAGTCCCTTCGCGGGTTCGGCCATGAAGTGCACGACGAGCTGGGCTAGCGTGCGGTCGAAAGTCGCGTCGGCGAAGGGCAGCCGTTCCGCAGAGGCCCGCTGGACCGGTAGGTCGGGGTGCTTCGCCGACAAGGCGGCGACGAACGACTGTGACGGGTCGACTGCGGTGACCCGGTCGGCGCCGAGCCGCTCGACCAGGACGTCGGTCAGGGCGCCGGTGCCACACCCCACGTCGAGGGCGTCCTGACCGGACCGGACGTCGGCCAGGTCGGCGAAGGACGTCGCCAGCGGGCTGGAGTACCTGCCCATGAACCGCACATACGCCTGAGCCGACACCTCGAACGTCACTGGACGAACGTACTCCGGGCTCCCGCCTCAGGCGGTGCCCGAGGCGCCCGTCGTGGGAACGGTCAGGTCGAGAGTGCTCGCCCGGTAGCCGCCCGCCGCCACGAGCACACCGAGCGAAAGGGTCACGATGAGCGCCCCGCCGGCCACCGGACGCACCCAGGCCGGAGAACCGGAGTGCACCCGCACCACGCTCAGACACGCACAGAGCAGGGCCACGGCGAGCAGCCCGATCGTGGGCGCCGCGTTGACGAGGAAGTCGTGCAACGGCCGGAGCTCGGTGGACGTCGCGAGGTTGAAGACCCCGTTGAGGCTCCCGATCCCTTGGTTGAACGGGTACGACTGGAACACGTACGACGGCCCGACTGCGGCGGCGCAGAGCACGGCGAGCATCGCGGCGACCGCGAGGGCGGCCGGATCGGCCACCGAATGCCACGCCGCGGCCCAGCGACCGGGCTCGTGCGGCACCTCGTCCTTGGAGTCGCTCGGGGAGTCGTCGACGAGGTCGACATCGTCGTCAGGTTCGCGGGCGTCGTCGCTGTCCAGGATCTCAGTCATACCGCGGGACCCTAGGCGGCATGGCAGGCTGGTCTGGTGACCGACACTCATCCCGCGGCGAGCGACGCCGTCCCGATCGACCCCGTCCTGACCGATCTGATCACCGAGTGGACGCCGCTCCCGGACATCGCGGAGGCCTTCGGCATCGAGGTGACCCGGGTCCGCCAGCAGATCCGCGAGCGACTGATGCTCGCGGTACGCCGCGACGGGATCCTGTACGTCCCCTCGGCGTTCCTCGAGGAGGACCACATCGTCAAGGGCCTGCCCGGGGTGCTGACCCTGCTTCAGGACGCCGGTTACTCCGACGACGAGGCGCTCTCCTGGCTGTTCACAGCCGACGACTCACTGCCCGGAGCCCCGATGGACGCCCTTCGCGAGAACCGTGGCACCGAGGTCAAGCGGCGCGCCCAGGCGTTGGGTTTCTAGCGACCGTGTCCGGCCGCCGCGACGAGATCGCCCTCACGCCAGCCGAGGTCGACACGTTCGTGCGCGCCCGGCGGATCTGTGTTCTCGTCACGGTGGGGCCGGATGGGCTGCCTGACCCGGTGCCCATGTGGTTCGTCGTCGACGGCGACGGCATGATCCTCATGCGTACCTTTGCGAAGTCGCAGAAGGCTGTGAATCTCCGACGCGACCCGCGGTTCTCTGCGCTGCTCGAGGACGGCGACCGCTACGCCGAGCTGCGCGGTGTCCAGCTCACCGGGGTGGTCGAGCTGGTCGACGATCCAGACCTCGTCGCCGACATCGTCACCGGGCTGGCAATGAAGTACGAAGGCCTCGATCCTGCGCACGCCGACGCAGCGCGGGCCGCCTCGAGGGAGCGTGCGGGCAAGCAGGTGGCCCTGCGGCTGCGGCCCGACCGGGTGGTCTCCTGGGACCACCGCAAGCTCGTGGCCGGGAGCTGACCATGGGTCGGCTCGCGTACGTCGGAGTGCTCGGGTTCTGCCTGCTCGGCACGGCCTGGCTCGAGGTCGTGCTCGGGGTCCGGGTCTACCGCCAGTGGCGCCGGCTCCTGCTGACCGTGCTGCCCGTGGTGACCGTGTTCGTGGTGTGGGACCTCTACGCGATCGCGCGCGGGCACTGGACCTTCGACGCGGGCCACACCACGAGGGTCGTGCTTCCGGGGCGGCTGCCTCTCGACGAGCTGCTGTTCTTCGTCGTGATCCCGATCTGCGCCCTGCTGTCCTTCGAGGCGGTGCGCACGGTGCTGGCCCGCCGCGCCGACGGCCAGCCGTGACCTACACCCAGCTTGCCGTCGTCGCCGTCGTCGCCACCGCGCTGCTCGATCTCCTGGTGCTGCGTACAGACGTGCTGCGCACCCGTACGTTCTGGAAGGCCTACGCCATCGTGCTGTTCTTCCAGCTGGTCACCAACGGGGTGCTCACCGGCTTCCGGATCGTCCGCTACGACGGCGCCGCGATCGTCGGATCGTCGACCGGGGCGAGCACGCCGGCCTTCCTCGGGGACGGACGGATCGGGTTCGCGCCCGTCGAGGACCTGCTGTTCGGCTTCGCGCTGGTGGTGCAGTCGGTGGCGTGGTGGGTGTTCTGGGGCCGGAAGCTCAGCTCGGGGAAGCTCAGCGAGCGCGAACCGCCCGCACCCACGCCGGACCCGCAACAGCGAGGCGACGGCGAAGCGGCACCGTCGCGCGCTCCGTGAAGACCTGGTAGTTGATCCGCTCGACCTCGTCGACGATGCCGCAGTAGAGCACCCGAGCCGCCTCGATGCACGGGCGCGAGCTCGGCGCGAGCAGCTCGATGCCGGGCCGTGCGGTGGCCTCGAGCCGGCGCACCCGGGCGATCTGGAAGCGCAGGAGCTCGCGCACCCTGTCGTCGACCACGCGCCGCTCGAGGTCGGCCCTGGTCAGCCCGAACCGGTCGAGGTCCTCCAGCGGCAGGTAGACCCGGCCACGCTGGAGGTCCTCGCCGACATCGCGGACGAAGTTGGCCAGCTGGAACGCCACGCCGAGGTCCTTGGCCGGCTCGTACGCGGCGTCCGACAGCGGCTCGAGCACGGGCACCATCTGCAGTCCGATGACCGCTGCCGACCCGTAGACGTAGGTGTACAGGTCGTCGTACGTGGCGTACTCAGTGACCGTGAGGTCCATCGTCATCGACGTCAGGAATGCCTCGAAGTGCGCCAGCGGGACGTCCCACCGCAGCACGGTGTCGACGACGGCCCGGCAGATCGGGTCGTCGCTGTGCCCGCG
>JBBQWS010000021.1:0-49868 GCA_038210415.1 Actinomycetes bacterium | reverse complement strand
CTGCTGGACTCCGACCAGGTCACGGCCCTGCTGCGCAAACGGCAGGCCGACCAGCTGGCCGGCGGCCGGCGCGTCCGGGTCGCGGCTGCCGAGCCGGCGGCCGCGGTCGGCACCCGGGTCGCCGTCGACGCGCTGCGCAAGGAGCTCGGCGGGCTCGTCGCTGCCTGGCACCACCGCACCCAACAGCCGCACGGAGCCATCCACGCCGAGTTGCGGCGGGTGGGGGGCGGCCCGCCGACCGCGCAGGCCGACGCCGCGCAGCTGCAGCAGCGGATCGACCTTGTCCGGCGCTGGGCCGTGGGCCGGCGCTAGCGATCGATCGGTAGGCTTGGCCCGCTCGTTCCTGCCGAAGCCTCGAGAGGTCTCTGATGCTCCGTTTCACCGGTTGGTCCATTCGTTCCGCGTCCCTGCTCGCGTCGTCGGCCTCCCTCGTGCTGCTTGCGGCCTGCGCCACCGAGTCGGCCCCCAAGTCCGCCCCGACCTCGTCGGCTCCTGGCGTCGACGCCTGCGCGAAGGCCACCCTGAACCTGGTGACCCCGGGCACGCTGACGATCGGCACCGACAAGCCGGCCTACCCGCCGTACTTCGTCGACGACACCCCGTCGAACGGCATGGGGTTCGAGTCCGCGGCGGCCTACGCGGTGGCCGCGAAGATGGGCTTCACGAAGGACCAGGTGAAGTGGATCGTCGTCCCCTTCGACTCGTCCTACGCGCCGGGCGCCAAGAAGTTCGACTTCGACATCAACCAGATCTCGATCACCGACAAGCGCAAGGTCACCGTCGACTTCAGCACGCCCTACTTCACCGTGCCTCAGGCGGTCCTGACGCTCAACAAGAGCAAGTTCGCCGGCGCAACGTCGATCGCTGACCTCAAGGACGCCAAGCTCGGCGCCCAGGTCGGCACGACGAGCCTGGCGTTCATCAAGAACACCATCGCCCCGACCCAGCAGCCGTTGGTGTTCAACGACACCGCCGGCGCCAAGGCCAGCCTCGCGAACGGCACGCTCGACGGCATAGTGGTCGACCTGCCCACGGCGTTCTACATCAGCGCCGCCGAGATCGACGGCTCGAAGGTCGTCGGCCAGTTCGCCGTCGACCCGAGCGCCGACACGTGGGGCCTGCTGTTCGGCAAGGGCAACTCGCTCGTCGGCTGCGCCAACCAGGCACTCGCCCAGCTGACGTCGTCCGGCGATCTGGCCAAGATCACCGAGCAGTGGCTGTCGACCGACGTCAAGGTCCCGGTCCTCAAGTGACCCAGGTTCTCCAGTGACCCGGGTCGGCAGGTGAGCGCTGCCACGCGGCAGCCGGTCGTCCCTTACCGCGACCCGGAGCGGCAGACCTTTCTGCGCCGGCGGGCGACCCGCAATCGTTCGGTGGCGTCGATCAGCACGGTTGCGTTCGTGGTCGTCATGGGCGTCGTTGTCACGTCGAGCCCAGGCTGGCCGGCCGTCCACCGGGCGTTCTTCGACGGCGAGGCGTTCCGCTCGTCGTTCCCGGAGATCTGGCGGGCGTTCTGGCTCAACGTCCGGATGTTCCTGGTGGCCGAGCCGCTGATCCTGGTGCTCGGTCTGTCGATCGCTCTTGCCCGCGGGCTGAGGGCGCCGGTCTGGGCCCCGCTGCGGGTGCTCGCGGCCGTCTGGACGGATGTGTTCCGCGGGGTGCCGACGATCCTGCTGATCCTGCTCTTCGGCTTCGGCGTGCCCGCGCTGCGGGTCAAGGGGCTGACCGGCGAGGTCGTCGTCTGGGGAGTCGTCGCCCTCGTCGTCTCGTACTCCGCGTACGTCGCCGAGGTCTTCCGGGCCGGCATCGACTCGGTTCACCCGGGCCAGCGCGCGGCGGCTCGCTCGCTCGGTCTGACCGACGCGCAGACCAGCCGCCACGTCGTGCTGCCGCAAGCGATCCGCAACGTGGTGCCGCCGCTGCTCAACGACTTCATCTCGCTGCAGAAGGACACCGCGCTGGTCGCGGTGCTCGGGCCGATCGAGGCGCTGCGCCAGGCCCAGATCTACGCTGAGGACACCTTCAACTTCACGTCGTACGTCGCGGCGGCGTTGATCTTCATCGGCCTGACGATCCCGCTGGCCCGTTACACCGACTGGCTGCTGGCACGTCAGCGCAAGCGTCAGGCCGCAGGGGGGTCGTGGTAGGCATGTCGATGCTGGAGATCCGAGGCGTGCACAAGGCGTACGGCGCCAACCCGGTGCTGCGTGGGCTCGACCTCTCGGTCGATCCGCACGAGGTGGTGGCCCTGATAGGCGCCTCCGGTTGCGGCAAGTCGACCCTGCTCAAGTGCGTCAACCTGCTCGAGCCGATCGACGCAGGGACGATCACGCTGGACGGGATCGAGGTGTCGGCGCCGGGGGCCGACCCCGACCCGGTGCGCCGGCGCGTAGGCATCGTGTTCCAGTCGTTCAACCTGTTCCCGCACCTGTCCGTGCTCGGGAACATCACCCTGGCCCCGCGCCGGGTGCTGAAGATGACCGGGGCCGAAGCCGACGAGCGTGGGCGCACCCTGCTCGAGCGGTTCGGGCTGGCCGACAAGGCCGACGAGTACCCCGACCGGTTGTCCGGCGGCCAGCAGCAACGGGTCGCGATCGTCCGGGCCCTCGCGATGCAGCCGGACGTCATGCTGTTCGACGAGGTGACCTCGGCGCTCGACCCCGAGCTGGTGGGGGAGGTGCTCGACGTCATCCGCGACCTCAAGGACTCCGGGCTGACGATGCTGCTCGCTACGCACGAGATGGCGTTCGCCCGCGACGTCGCCGACCAGGTCTGCTTCCTCGACGACGGGGTGGTGGCGGAGCAGGGGCCGGCGGCGCAGGTGCTCCGGAACCCGGCTGAGGCCCGCACCCAGCAGTTCCTGCAACGGGTCGTGGCGGCAGGCCGCCTGTAGGCAGGGCGGCAGGCCGCCTGTAGGCAGGGCGGCAGGCACTCTGCAAGGCGGTCGTGCCCTCGCGGGACGACCCAGGGGCACTACTCTCGGTCTCCCGAACGTCTCGAACCGGAGGAAGCATCGTGAGCAACCGTAAGCGGGTCTCGCCTACTGCCGTCATAGACCCGGACATGCGCGACGTCGTGGTGTCGATGGGCCGGCACTGGGGACTGTTGTTCTTCGTCGGGCTCATGACCAGCCTGTTGGGTGTGGCTCTGCTCGTGTGGCCGGCGAAGACGCTCGTCGTAGTCGGGGCCTTCGTCGGTGCGTTCCTCCTCGTCAGCGGACTGTTCCAGGTCGTCTCCAGCTTCACGACCCCGGACGTCACCGGTGGTATGCGGTTCCTGCTGGCCATCTCGGGCCTGCTGTCCGTACTGCTGGGCATGT
The DNA here is from genome assembly GCA_038210415.1 of Actinomycetes bacterium. Classification (GTDB taxonomy): domain Bacteria; phylum Actinomycetota; class Actinomycetes; order Prado026; family Prado026; genus JBBQWS01. The sequence goes on along the minus strand of JBBQWS010000021.1, from coordinate 46,549 downwards.
TCGCTTTCCGCAGCGCTGCGCACTCGGTGGCCGTGCTCGCGTTGCTGATCGGATTCGGCTGGCTGATGCAAGGACTCGCGCAGACGATCTCGGCGATCGCCGACCCGACCACGCCGGGCCGCGGGTTCCAGATCTTCCTCGGCCTGCTCAGCACCGTCGCCGGGTTCGTCGTGCTGCTGTACCCGTTCAGCTCGCTGAAGACGCTCGCGCTGGTCGGCGGCATCTGGATGGTCGTGCTCGGGCTTGCCGAGATCTTCGGTGCGTTCCGGCTCCGTGGCGCGGCCCGTCGCCTGGCCTGACGGGGCGCCATGGCCGCCCTACACGGGTCTGCCGGGGTGGGCGAAGACGGCCCGCGCCGAGGGCGACTCGTGTGAGGATCGAGTCATGTCACCGCACCGGCGAACCCGGACTCCCGCTGCCCTCTTGATCGTCGCCGCCCTGAGCCTGGCGCCGTCGGCGGCGATGACTCTTACGCCCGTGGCGGCCTCGGCGACGACCTCGGCGGTCGCGGCGCGTCTGGGTTCGTCCGGCCTGGGAGACCCGTACCAGCCGTTCGGCGGCAACGGCGGCTACGACGTCCAGCACTACGACCTGGCGTTGCGCCTGGTGCCAGCGGTCGCGCCGGGTCGGGCGGCGGTCACCACGGTCTCCGGCGCGGTCACGATCGACGCGGTCGCGACCCAGCGGCTCTCGCGCTTCGACCTCGACCTGATCGGTTTCACCGTCCGGTCGGTCACGGTCGGTGGGGTTCGCGCTGCGTACGACCGGGTCGGCCAGGAGCTGCGGGTCAGCCCGCCGAAGGTGCTGGAGGTCGGCCGGCCGTTCCGGGTCGTCGTGACGTACTCGGGCAAGCCGCACCACTTCAAATCGCCCGAGCTGGGCTCCGAGGGCTGGTTCGCCACGGCCGACGGCGGCATCCTCGCCGGCGAGCCCGAGGCGTCCGCCGGCTTGTTCCCGGCCAACGACCACCCGAGCGACAAGGCGACCTACTCGTTCGAGCTGCAGGTGCCCGAGGGGCTCACCGCTGTGGCGAACGGTCTGCCGCGCGCCCCCGTGACCAGGGGCGGCTGGACCACCTGGTCGTGGGTCAGTGTCCATCCCATGGCGTCGTACCTCGCGACCGTCGCAGTCGGCCACTACACCTTGATCCGCAGCGTGACGCCGGACGGGATCCCGGTCGTCAACGCCGTCGACCGGGCAGCCGGCACGATCGCCGACCGGGCGCTCGGCTACCAGCAGCGCGCCCTGCGGTTCCTGCAGAGCGAGTTCGGGGCCTACCCGTTCGAGGCAGTGGGCGCAATCATCACCAGCGCGGACATCCCGTTCGCGCTGGAGACCCAGACCCGACCGGTCTACCCGACCGTGTTCTTCGGCGGTCCTGGCGACGAGAGCGTCTTCGTCCACGAGCTCGCCCACCAGTGGTATGGCGACAGCCTGACGATCAACCGATGGAAGGAGATGTGGCTCAACGAGGCCTTCGCGACCTACGCGGAGTGGTTGTGGTCGGAGCACCAGGGTGGGCAGTCCGCGCAGCAGCTCTTCGACGGCCAGCTGAGCCGGCCGTCCCACGACCCGTTCTGGGACGTCCGGATCGGTGACCCCGGTCTGCCCGACTTGTTCTCCGGGCCAGTGTACGAGCGCGGTGCGATGACTCTGCACGCGCTGCGGCTGACGATCGGCGACGTGAAGTTCTTCAGGCTGCTGCGGACGTGGGCCGCGCAGAACCGCGACGGCAACGTCACGACCGTGGAGTTCAAGGCGCTCGCGGAACGGATCGCTGGACGCAACCTGGCGGCGTTCTTCGGCACCTGGCTGCACGCGACGACGAAGCCGGCCTGGCCGTGACCGACGCCCAGCCAGGTTGGTACCCCGATCCGGCCGGCACCGGCGGCCTGCGCTGGTGGGACGGGCGTGGGTGGTCGAGCACCGCGAGCGGCTACCCGTCGGGACCCCTCGTGGCACCGTTCCCGTTGGCCTCCTGGGGTGTGCGCGCGGGAGCGCGGATCCTCGACATCCTGATCATGCAGGTCGTGACGGTGCCGTTGCTGCTGCTTGTGGTCGTCCCGTTCCTGGGCGCGAGCAGCCTGCTCGCGACGTCGGCGTCGGACGGCCGCGAGCCGAACCCGGACGTCGTCGCCGCATCGCTGTTCGGCTTCTTCGGGCTGATCCTGTTCGTCGTGCTGCTCGCGGCCGCCCTCCAGGTGGCGTACGAGGTCGTCCTCACCGCGATGTGGGGGATGACGCTGGGCAAGCGGATCGTCGGGATCCGGGTGCGGTCCATCGCGCAGGACAGGCTGCCCAGTTGGCTCGAGTCGTTTCTTCGGGCCGGGGTGATCCTGCTCGGAGGCGCCATCGGCAGCGGGGTGTTCTCCCTGATCGACTACCTCTGGCCGTTGTGGGACAAGCCGTGGCAGCAGACCCTGCACGACAAGGTGGCCAAGACCGTCGTGGTCCCCCGGTAGGGCCGCCGCGACCCGGCAGGCCTCGGATGCAGCACCCCAACGGGCTAGCCGGTGCGCATCCGCCAGGCATCGCTCACGAGCTCGGTGAGCCGAGCGACGTCCACCTGTTCCAATCGCAGCATGAGCAGCGGCCAGCCGTCGTACGAGGGTGTGGTGAAGAACGTCGCAGGTTCGCCGAGCAGGAGCGCCTGCTTCTCAGCCTCGTCGCCGACGTACAGCACGGCGACGTCGGTGCGGATCCGACGCGGTCGGCCGGCTACCCGCTCCGGGTAGGACCACACGAACCCCTTCCCGGCCACCCGGAAGTCGAAGCCGTCGCTCTCGATCTCCTGGACGTCGGGCAGGGCGAGCGCGACGCGGCGCACGTCGTCGTCGTCGGCCACGCAGCCCCCTCGGGTCGATCTCCAGGTCGCGCAAAGGCTAGCCGCCGCGTCCGTGCACTGCGCGGAGCAGGCCGTCAGACGGCGCTGAGGTCGGCGGTGGTGCGCAACCGTCGGTGAGCGTCCGGTCGGGCGCCGAGGAGGTCCAAGCCTGCGAGCGCCGCGCCGAGTACCGGCGGGTCGACGACCACGCGAGGAATGGCGAGCGGAGCAGCCTCGCCGAGGCGGGCCCGAACCCCTGCCAGCAGGATCCGGTCGCCGGCCGCGATCACGCCCCCGCCCAGCACGACGTCGGCGGGTCGGTCGAGCAGGGCCAGCCGTCGAAGTGCGGTCACCGCGAGCAGGGCGACCTCGTCGGCGAGGTGGTCGACGACGCCACGGGCGACCGGGTCGCCCTGGGCCGACGCCTGGAGGACCACGGGCGCCAGCTCGACCAGCCGCTCGTCGGCGAGCTCGTCGAAGTGCAGGGCCTCGCCGACGGCCGCGACCGATGGCAGGTCGAACCACTCGGCGATCTGCGCTGTGAGCACGGTGGCCGGGCCACGGCCGTCCTCGTGCCGCGCCGCAGCCCACAAGGCTTCCTCGCCGAGCTGCCAGCCGCCGCCCCAGTCGCCCGACGACCGGCCCAGGGCGGGGAACCGCACCTGGGTGCCGTCGGCTCGTACGCCCACGCAGTTGATGCCGGCCCCGCAGACCACCGCCACAGCGTCGGTGGCGTCGGTCCCGGTGCGCAGCAGCGCGAACGTGTCGTTCTCGACGTAGGCCTTCGGCGCCCAACCGAGCTCGTCGAGCCGACGCTGCAGCTCGATGATCTCGCGCGGCAGGTCTGCACCGGCCAGGTAGACCGCAGCCACCTCGGCCACCCCGGCCGCCCGGTCGAGCTGCTGCCCCGCAGCGGCCTGCACCTCGTCGACGAGCTGCCGGAGGAGGGCGAAGCACCCGGCGGCACCCAACCGGTGCGGAGACGAACCCGGGCCACGCACGTGCGCGAGCAGGCTGCCGTCAGCTGCCACGAGCATGACGTCGGTCTTGCTGTTGCCGCCGTCGACGGCGAGCACCGCGGCGGTCATCGGGTGCCGGCCGAGGTCCACGGCAGGTACGCGGCGTTCTCGGCGAGGAGCCGGTCGGTCAGTGCCTCGGCCAGGTCGAGCTGGCCCACGAGCGGGTGCGCGAGCAGAGCCTTCTCGACCCGGGCCCGGCCACCCCGCACCGCCGCCTCGAGGGCGAGGTCCTCGTAGGCCGCGACGTGCGCGACCAGGCCGGCGAAGAGCGGTTCGAGCGGGGCCACTTCGACCGCGACCGGGCCGCCACCGCCGATCACGGCCGGCACCTCGATGACCGCGTCGTCCGCCAGGAACGGCAAGGTGCCGCGGTTGAGCAGGTTGACCACCTGTACATCCTGTCGGTCGCTGAGCAAGGAGGCGACGAGGGCGACCGCCGCCTCGGAGTAGTAGGCGCCGCCCCGGCGCTCCAACGCTGCTGGCTTCGTGTCTACGGTGGGGTCCGCGTAGAAGTCCAGCAGCTCGGCCTCGATGGAGGCCACCTCGCCGGCCCGGGTGCCGCTCGCGCGTTGCTCGGCGACCACCGTGTCGTGCAGGTAGAAGTACCGCAGGTAGTACGACGGGATGGCGCCAAGACCGCGGAGCAGGCCGAGCGGCAGCTCGACGCGCTCGGCCAGAGCCGGCCCGTGTTCGGCCAACAGCTCTGGCAGGCGGTCCCGCCCGGCGACGCTGACGCCGCGGATCCAGGTGAGGTGGTTCAGGCCCGCGTGGTCGAGACGGACCTCGTCCGGGCGTACCTGCAGCAGTTCGGCGAAGGCGCGTTCGAAGCCGATCGCGACGTTGCACAGCCCGACCGCGCGGTGGCCCTCGCGGAGCAGCGCGCGGGTGACGATGCCGACTGGGTTGGTGAAGTCGACGATCCAGGCGTCCGGCGCTGCCAGACGGCGGATCCGGTCCGCAGCGTCGAGCACCACCGGGACGGTGCGCAGCGCCTTCGCCAGACCGCCCGCGCCGGTCGTCTCCTGGCCGACGCAGCCGCAGTCGAGCGGCCAGGTCTCGTCGCGGTCCCGCAGGGTTTGACCGCCCACCCGGAGCTGCAGCAGCACGATGTCGGCACCGGTCACGCCCGCGTCGAGGTCGGACGTGGTGATCACCTTCGCGGGGTGACCCGCGCGGGCCAACATCCGTCGGGCCATCCCGCCGACGAGCTCGAGCCGGCGCTGGTCGGGGTCGACAAGCACCAACTCGGCGAGGGGGAGCTGGTCGCGCAGACGGCAGAAGCCGTCGACGAGCTCGGGGGTGTAGGTGGACCCGCCCCCGACGACGGTGAGTCTCATCCCTTCACTCCTGTCAGGGTCACGCCTTCGACGAAGGACTTCTGGGCGAGGAAGAACACGACGACGACCGGCACCATCACCAGCAGGGTCATGGCCATCGTGAGGTTCCACTGCACCTGGTACAGCCCGCGGAAGTTCGCGAGGCCGAGCGAGACCGTCCACTGGCTCGGGTTCTCGCTCGTGTAGAGCAGCGGCCCGTAGTAGTCGTTCCAGGCGAAGAAGAACGAGAACATGGCCACTGCCGCGATGCCTGGCTTGGCCATCGGCAGGATCACCCGGCGCATCACCGCGAACTCGCTGCAGCCGTCGATCCGCGCAGCGTCCGCGTAGTCCTGCGGGATCGTCAGCAGGAACTGGCGGAGCAGGAAGATCGAGAAGGCGTCGCCGAACAGGTTCGGCAGGATCAGCGGCCACAACGAGCCGGTGAGCCCCAGCTTGGACCACATGACGTAGACCGGTACGACGGTGACCTGGGGCGGCAGCATCATCATCGTCAGCACGGCGAGGAACGCGAGGTTGCGTCCTCGCCAGCGCAGTCGGGCCATCGCGTAGGCAGCCGGCACGCTGGACACGAGCATCATCGCCGTGGACAACGTGGCGTACAGCATCGTGTTCGCGAAGTAGCGCACCAGCGGCGCCTTGTTGAAGACCGTGACGAAGTTGTCCCAGTGCCAGGTGCGCGGCCACAGGTCGGAGGTCAGCGCCTGGTCGTTCGACATCACGGCTGTCAGCGCGATGAACACGACCGGCGCGAGGAACGCGAGGGTCAAGGCGATCACCAGGCACCAGCGGCTGACGAAGGCAAACAGGCTCTCCTTGCGGGCACGTCGCCGTGACGGGACCGGCAAGGCGGTGGCAACAGGTGCCTGCTGCAGGGCGAGGCCGCTCATCGCAGGCTCTCCTCGGTCGGGGTGAACGCATGCGCTCGGCGCAGCAGGATCACCGTGAACACCACGGACACGGCAAAGAGCAACACGGCCAAGGCGGACGCGTAACCGAGCGCGTAGTCACTGAACCCCTTGACGAAGAGCCACTGCGGGTATGTGAGGGTGGACCCGTCGGGGTAGCCCAGGGTCGTCCCGATGCCCTCGCCGATGTTGGCCTTGCCGGAGGCCACGGTGGCCGCGACCGAGGCCTCGGTGAAGTACTGCAGCGCGGCGATGACGCCGGTGACCGCCCCGAACGTGAGGACGGGCCGGATGTTCGGGAAGGTGATGTAGCGGAACCGCTGCCAGGGCTTCACGCCGTCGAGCGAGGCAGCTTCGTACTGGTCCTTGGGCACGTCGAGCAGGGCGGCGAGAAAGATGATCATCAAGTCGCCGATGCCCCACAACCCGAGCAGCACGAGGGCCGGCTTCGCCCAGGCCGGGTCGTTGAACCACAACGGCCCGGTGATGCCGATCGACTTGAGCCCGACGTTCACCGGACCCGTCTCGGGGTTGAACATGAACACGAACGCGAGCGTCGCGGCCACCGGCGGCGCGAGTGCGGGCAGGTAGAACAGGGTGCGGAAGATCCCGCCGCCGCGACGCAGAGTCGTGAGCACCATCGACACGCCGAGCCCGAAGAGCATCCGGGCCGGGACGAGGATCACCACGAGCCAGGCCGTGTTTCGGACCGCCTGCCAGACCTTCGGGTCCTTGGTGAAGAAGAACTGGTAGTTGCGCAGTCCGATCCAGTGCGGGGCGGTGACCAGGTCGAAACGGGTGAACGAGTAGTAGACGGTCATCACCAGCGGGTAGATGAAGAAGACCGCGAGCCCGATCAACCAGGGCGCGAGGAACGCGAGGACGGTGAGCCGGTCCCGGCGCCGCTTCGAACGCAACGGAGCCGGGACCGGACCTGGCCCGCGGGCCGTGAGAGCCAGGGCCACGGGTCAGGGTCCCGTGGCCAGGGCGAGCGCGTCGTTGATCTGCTTGTCGACGTCGAGCAGAGCGGCGCCGAGGTCGGAGACCTTGCCTCCCTGCCACTTGGTGAAGAAGTCGGCCATCGCGTCCTGGTACTGCGACCCGGTCGGGCTGGCCGGCGTCGTCGACGAGTGCGCGTTGCCAAAGATGTCGAGGAAGGTCTTGTAGTTCGCGTCGGCCTCGAGGTTGGGGCTGGCGAGCGCTGCCTTGGTGGTCGGCACGTTCTTGATCGCGTTGGCCAGCTTGACCATCGCGTCCGTGTCGGTGGTGAGGTACCTCATCAGCAGCCACGCGGCCTCGGGGTTGGCCGAACCCTTGCCGATCCCCATGATGTTGCCGGTGATGTAGCCGCCGCCGTCGAGGTCGGTGTGGCTGTCGCCGGTCGGGAAGGGTGCGGTGCCGTACTGCAGGGTAGGTGCCTCGTCCTTGACGAAGGCGCTGCGGTACTCACCGTCGATCACCATGGCGACCTTGCCCTTCTCGAAGGCGTTGTCGGCCGAGAACTCCTGGCCGAGCCCGGCGGTGAACTTGGTGAGCTTGTCGATGCCGTAGAAGTCGACGAGGTCCTTCTGCCACTTCGCCATCTCTTGCCAGCTGGGATCGCCACCGATGGCGGAGGTCGCGTCCGGGTTCAGCCACTTCGAGCCGAACGAGGGCGCGAAGTGGGCGGGGGCGTTCTCGTACCAGCCCATCTCGGGGACGAAGCCCGCCACCTTGATCGAGCCGTCCGGGTTGAAGACGGTCAGCTTCTTGGCCAGCGCGGTGAGGTCGCTCGTCGTCTTGGGCGCGTCGGTGACTCCGGCACCCGAGAGCATGGCCTTGTTGTAGTAGAGGCCGTATACGTCCGAGAGCATCGGCAAGGTGCACCGCACTCCGTTGAACTGGGTGTATGCGAGCACGGCGTCGGGGAACTGGGTGAGGTCGAGCTTGTCGCGGTCGATGTAGCCCTTGAGGTCCTTGAAGGCGCCGCTCTGACAGAACTTGCCGGCCCGGTCGGTCGTCGAGGAGAGGGCGAGGTCGATCGGCTGCCCGGCGGCGATCGCCTTGAGCATCTTCTCGTCGTCCTGCCCGCCGCGGACGTTGACGGTGATGTCGGGGTACTTCGCATGGAAGTCGGCCACGGCAGCCTTGACTGCCGCCTCCTCGCGTCCGGTGAAGAAATGCCAGAACTCGACGGTTCCGGTCACCTTCGCGGTGGGGCTCGGTGGCACGCTCGGAGCAGCGGTCGAGCTGCCGCTGCAGGCGGCCACGGTGGCCAAGGCCAGACCTGCGCCCAGGGTGGCGAAAAACCGCTGTCGCTTCAACGCGTGCTCCTGTTCGTTCGGTGGGAGGAACGGTGCTGTGCTTGGTCGATCGGGGTGGCCGGGCTGCCCGCGTCGGAGAAGAGCTGTTCGCGGGTGGCGGCCAGCGCGAGCGCGACCGCACCGGCGAGGACCGGGTTGCCGGGCACGGCGCTGACGGCGACAGGAGTGTGAAGGGGCGAGCTGCGGTGCAGCTCGGCGCGCACGAGGTCGCGGAGCCGGGTGCCGCCAGCTCGGCCGACGTCGCCCGAGAGCACGACCAGGTCGGGGTCGAGCACCGCGACGATCGTGGCCAGCCCGGTCGCGACCCGGCCGGCGAGCTCGGCCAGGAAGGCCGGCCCGGACGGGTGTTCGGCTGCCCGCTCGACCGCCAGCGCCGGGCCACGCGCCCGGATGCCGTGCTCGCGCGCAAGCCGCAGCACGGCTGGTCCGCCGACGAGATCCTGCAGCGCGATCGTGCCACGGCGACCGGCTCGGGAGGCGGCTGACGTGGCGGCGGGCACCGGCATGTAGCCGATCTCGCCGGCGCCTCCCGTCGCGCCCCGGTGCAGGGTGCCGGCCAAGTCGATGGCCAGACCCAGCCCGTCGCCCATCCAGAGCAACGCGAAGCAGTCGCCGGGCCGGGGCTGGCCGGCCGAGCGCTCGGCAACCGTGCGCTCGGCAACGGCGGCCAGGTTCACGTCGTTCTCGACCGACACCGGGACCCCGAGGGCGGCAGTCAGCCCGGCGAGCAGGCCCGGCCGGGACCACCCGGGCATGTGGCCGCCATACATGAGGGTGTCGTGGACCGGGTCGTGCGCGCCCTGGGCGCCGACGACGACCCGGGTGATCGCCGTCAGGTCGATTCCAGCCCGGGCGGCCGCCCGCTCGACCGCTGCGCGGACGTCCGTGGCGGGCGAGCGCTCGGCGGCGGTCCGCGGCAGGTCGACGGTCGCCGACCCGAGGCTGCGCCCCGTCAGGTCGACGATCTCGGCGCTGGCGCGGCGAGGGATCACGTCGACGCCCGCGGCGTGGCCGGCAGTGCTGTTGATCGCGTAGACCTGGGCGTTGGGGCCGGAGTTGCCCTCGACCGTGCCTGCGGGGACAACCAGGCCGGCAGCCTCCAGCCGCAGGAGCAGCTGGGAAGCGGTCGGCTTCGACAGACCGGTCAGCTCACCGAGCCGGGTGCGGGTGAGCGGCCCGTGCCGCAGCAGCAGATCCAGGGCGGCTCGGTCGTTCAGCGCGCGCAGCAGCCGGGGCGTTCCCGGGGTGACCGCCACCTCACCGCTCCAGACTGTTAGGAAACTTTCTTAACAGTTAGGAAGGTAGGGATCGGGGCCAAGCCGTGTCAATGGGTCCCCAGGTCACGACTTGGCGACGAGACCCTCTTCGGCGAGGTCTGCGGCCAGTGCAGCCACCTGCGCGCAGTCGAACCCGGTGAACGCCGCGCGCACGGCCCTCCGGTCGGCGGTGGACACCAACGCGATCAGCGACTGCGCGGACGGCTCGACCAGGACCTCGACCAGGTCGGCGACGCCCGCGCCCCCCAGCCCGGCAGCGACGGCTGCGAGCACGTTGAGGGCGCCGTGCTCCATGCCGCCCGAGACGCGGAAACCCAGCCGTCGGTCCAGGACTGCGAGGACGAAGCCAGCAAGCTCCTCGGGGGGGCCACCGAGCCGGTACGCGACCCGTTCGGCGGCATCGTCGGCGAGCACGTCCAAGGCTCCTTCGTACCCGGTTGCGGGCACTTCGACGTAGGTCGTCGTAGACAGCGCGAGCTGGTCGAGGAGCGCCGCGGCCGACTCGGCCGCCGGGAAGCCCCGCGGCAGCGCGATCTGCGCGTGTTGGGCGGTGACCCGGTCCTCCAGGTCGGCGAGCAGGCCCAGCGCCTCCACCAGCCCGGCCAGCCCGGTGTCGGCGACCACGCCTAGGCGGAGGTCCGCCCCCGCCGGCACCTGCGGCAGCAGGTCCGCGAGCACCGAAGCGGGCACGAGCAACGGACCGACGAGGTCGGCATACCAGGACCGACGGTGCAGCAGGTGTCCGGCGAGCACGTCGGGCAATGCCGCGCCCACGGGCGGTAGCGCCGCAGCGTCGTCGATCAGGCCGACCCAGAGCCCGTCGAGCGACGCTGAGCGGTTGTCGGCGGGGGAGGGTGAGGACGTCGTCGGCACGGCTCGACGCTAGCCGATCCGGGGCATCGGATCCCCCCGAGAGGGTTGAAATCACCTCAGTCCGGTCAAGATGCCGGCCAAGCGCGCCGACATTCCCGGTACGCCTTCCCACCCCTCAGGAGCGACTCGTGCGGATTCGCCAGCTCGTGGCCGCGGCCACCTGCCTGCTCGTCGGTGCCACTGGACTCGTCGTCGCGGGCTCGGCGGCCGGTGCATCCGCAGCCGTGGTCCCGCCTCGGCGGATCGTCTCCGGCTGGCTGCCGTACTGGACGCCTACGGCGTCCACCGCCGCTCTGATCGCGAACAAGGACCTGTTCACCGATGCCTCGCCGTTCTGGCACTCGGCGACCTCGTCGACGGTCGTGGTCAACCAGGCATCGGCGAGCACCGTGACCTCGATGGTCGGCCAGTTGCACCTGGCCGGAATCCGCGTGCTGCCGACGGTGACCGACGGGTTGCCGGCGCACGGGATGGCGGCGGTGCTGGCGAGCAGCACTTCGCGAGCGGCTCACGTCGCTACGCTGGTCAACCTCGTGCTCGCGCGCGGCTACGACGGCATCGACCTCGACTACGAGAAGTTCGCGTTCTCGGACGGCTCGGCGACCTGGCCGACCACTCGTCCCAACTGGGTCGCGTTCGTCGCCCAGCTGTCGGCCGCGCTGCACGCCCACGGCAAGCTGCTGAGCGTCACCACCCCGGCGATCTACAACGCCAGCCACGCGGCCGGTTCGGGCTACTGGGTCTATGACTGGAAAGGAATCGCACCGTACGCCGACCGGGTCCGGATCATGACGTACGACTACAGCTTCAGTGCGGCCGGTCCCATCGCCCCGATCAGCTGGGTCGACGCCGTGGCCGCTTTCGCGGTGACGCAGGTGCCCAGCGGGAAGATCCAGCTCGGCGTCCCGACCTACGGGTACGACTGGGCGGGGGCCCGTGTCGGCGTCTGTCCGTCGAGCAACCTGCCCCCGGCGAAGAAGGAGTACTCGTCGGCGGGCGCTATCGCGCTGGCGGCCTCGCTCCACATCACGCCGACCTGGAACGCCGCATACGGCGAATCCACATTCAGCTACCCCGCGACCTACACAGGGTCCGGCGTCAGCGGTGGCACCACCACGTGCAAGGTCACGCGGACGGTCTGGTTCGGCAACGCCGCCTCGGTCGACCTGCGCACCCGCCTGGTCGGGAAGTACCAGCTCGGCGGTGTCGCGTTCTGGACGATCGGCGGCGAGGACCCCACGCAATGGGCGCGGATCCGGGCGTACGCGCAGACGATCGCCCCGGACCCGACGGTGACGCCGATCTACGTGTCGGCGACCTCGGTGCCGGTCGGCAGTGTCCTCACGGTCAGCACTCGCGTCTCCCGGGTCAACCGAGGCACGTACGACGAGGGCGCCCGGGTCTACCTGTGGGCCCGGCACTACGGCCGGACGACGACCTGGTTCCCGGTCGGGATGTTCCACACCGACGCCAACGGCAGGGCTGGAACGACGGTCGGCATGTCCACAGGTATGCAGTTCCAGTGGACGACCCGAGCCGGCTGGGACAACCTGGCCAGCAACAGCGCCGTGGTCTCGGTGCCCGTCCGCTAGAGCAGAGCCCGGGTCAGCCTGTGGGTCGGGGTGAGGCAGTCAGCGGGCAGGGCGAACCAGCGAAGCGCCTCGAAGTCCTGGCTGAGCCCAGCCTCGGCCCCTGCGCAGATGTCGAGGTCGACAGGTTCGGTGCGGCCCTGGACCAGGCGTCCCGCCTGCTCCAGGTAGCTGGCGAGCGTCGACTCCGGCGCCGTCTCCTGGTGGTGTGCGTAGGTCAGCACACCGTCTGCGTCGTATCCCACCTCGGTCAGGCGCATCGGGGGTTCGACCGGCCCGCCCCGGTGCCGCCACATTCCGTCGCTCGGGTCGAAGCGGTAGTCGGTCAGGAACAGCCAGCCGTGGTCGGCCACGAAGGCCACCGCGTGAAGGATGTACTGGAAGACGGTGTCGCTGATGAAGTAGTTGAAGTTGACCCGGACCCAGCCGGGCTTGATGCCCTCGCAACCATGGGTGATCTCGCGCTCGAACTCGTGCGACCGCTCGATGTCGATGCCAAGCAGGCGGTGGCCGTACGGTCCGGCGCACGAGCAGCCACCGCGCGCCTGGATCCCGAACAGGTCGTTGAGCAACGCCACCACGAAGTTGTGGTGGAGGTACTTCCCGCCCGGGCGCTGGATCGTGAAGGACAGGATCGATAACCGTTCCGCGGCCCGGTTGCCGAGCACGTGGATGTTGGGGTGCTCGTCGCAGGAGGCCATGGCCCGGTCGAGGAACGCGTGCTCCCGGGTCCGGATCTCGTCGACCCCGACGGCTTGCTTGAGCTGGAACACCAGCCCGGCCCGGATCGACTCGATGATCGCCGGGGTGCCGGCCTCCTCGCGGTGGACGGGGTCGCTGAGGTAGACGTGCTCGGCGGGGTTCACATACATCACGGTGCCGCCGCCGACCACATCAGGGACGGTGTTCGTCAGCAGGTCGCGCCGGGCGATCAGGACGCCTGGGGTGCCTGGGCCGCCGATGAACTTGTGCGGGCTGAGCACGATCGCGTCCTTGTACGCCAACGGGTGCTCGGCGCAGCGCGGGTTCATCTCGATGTCGATGTACGGGCCGGCGGCGGCGAAGTCCCAGCAGGCCAGGGCGCCGTGCTCGTGCAGCAGGACGGAGATGGCGTGGGTGTCGCTCACGATGCCGGTGACGTTGCTGGCCGCGCTGAACGACCCGATCTTCAGCGGCCGCCCTGCGTAGCGGTCGAGAGCCGCAGCGAGCACGGCGCAGTCGATGTGGCCGTCGGGGTCCTCGGGGATCACGACGACGTCGGCGATCGACTCGCGCCACGGCAGTTCGTTGCTGTGGTGCTCGAACGGGCCGATGAACACGACCGGCCGCTCCGCCTCGGGGATCTGGGCGCTGAGGCCGTACCGGCGATCGAGGTCGGCGGGGATCCGCAGGTTGAGCACCCCCAGCAGCTTGTCGATCGCCCCGGTCGAGCCCGAGCCGGCGAAGATCACGCAGGTGTCGTCGTCACCATTGACGGCGTCACGGATGATCCGCCGGGCGTCCTCGCGCAGCCGGGTCGTCTGCAGGCCGGTGCCGCTCGACTCGGTGTGCGTGTTGGCGTACCGGGGGAGCACCTCGCCGATGATGAAGTCCTCGATGAAGCGCAGCGACCGTCCGCTCGCCGTGTAGTCGGCGTATGTCACGCGGCGCGGACCGTAGGGGCCCGGCATGACCTGGTCGTCACCGATCACCGACTCACGGATCCGCCGGAGCAACGGCGGTTCTGGGCGGCGCGTCATCTGTCTACCGTACGCGAACTGCGCTCCCGTCGGCCGACCTCGACGTGCCACCATGTCCGCATGGCGACCGCATCGGGGACGGCCCCCGTCGAGCTCGAGCGTCCCGTCGGCGACACCGTGCTCAAGCCTGACCTGCCCTGGATCACCCTGGTCTGGAACGACCCGGTCAACCTCATGTCGTACGTCGCCTACGTGTTCCGTTCCTACTTCGGCCACTCGACCGAGAAAGCCGAGGAGCTCATGCTCCAGGTGCACCACGAAGGCCGGGCTGTCGTGTCGAGCGGCACCCGCGAGGAGATGGAACGCGACGTGACCGCGATGCACGGCTACGGCCTGTGGGCCACGTTGCAGCAGGACGACTGAACGTGGCGCGCACCACGATGTTCCTGCCGCGGCCGGACGGCGGGATCCGGCTCGTCGTCCCTGCGAGCGAGGCGCCGATGCTGGCCGGGCTGCTGGACCAGCTCGCTGAGCTCGTCGCCCCCCAGCAGCCCACCGACCCTGACCCGCTCGTGGCGATGCTCGGCATCGGTACCGCCACCGAGGTGCCCGACGACCCGGTGCTGGCCCGGCTCTTCCCAAACGCCTACCCGGACGACCCGGAGGCGGCCGGGGAGTTCCGCCGCTACACCGAGATCGGCCTCCGCGACCAGAAGTACCAGCGGGCCGTCCTCGCCCGAGCCACCCTCGCGGACACCGACAGCCACAGCGACAGCGCTCGCGACCTGACCGAGGCCGAGACGTTGGCCTGGCTGGGGTCGCTGAACGACATTCGGCTCGCGCTCGGTACCCGGCTCGGGGTCACCGACGACGACCCCGACCAGTTCGAGGACCTCACCGATGACGACCCGGCCTGGGTGAGCCACTTCGTCTACGACTGGCTCGGCGGGTTGCAGGAGCTGCTCGTCCGCTGCCTCTCCGGGGCGCTCGACGACGCCGACTAGGCTGATTCGATGCTCATCATCAGCCAGGAGGTCGTCGACGCGATCGTCGCGCACGCCCGCCGCGACCACCCCGACGAGGCCTGCGGAATCGTCGCCGGCCCCGAGGGCAGCGACCGGCCCGAGCGCTTCGTCCCCATGGTCAACGCCGCGATGTCGCCCACCTTCTACGAGTTCGACTCCGGCGACCTGCTGCGGCTCTACCGAGACCTCGACGCGCGGAGCGAGGAGCCGGTCGTCATCTACCACTCCCACACCGCGACCGAGGCTTACCCGTCCCGTACGGACATCTCGTACGCCTCGGAGCCGTCCGCGCACTACCTGCTCGTGTCGACCCGCGAGGCCGACGTCGACGAGATCCGGTCGTACCGCATAGTGGACGCCCAGGTGACGGAGGAAGAAGTCCGGGTGGTCCCAGCGTTGTCACCAGCGCCGTCGTCAGACGCGCCAGCGTCCCCGAGCCAAGGAGTCACCCAGTCATGACCGTCGAGGTCCGGATCCCGACGATCCTGCGAACGTACACCGAGGGAGCCAAGGCGGTCCCCGGCGCCGGTGGCACGCTCGGCGAGCTGTTCGCCGATCTCGACTCACGACACCCCGGTCTCGCCGACCGGCTCGTCGAGGGTGGGGCGCTCCGCCGGTTCGTCAACGTCTACCTCAACGACGAGGACGTCCGCTTCCTGGGCGGGATCGACACCCCGGTCGCTGACGGCGACGACGTGACGATCCTGCCTGCGGTCGCGGGCGGGGCAGTCTGACCCGAGGCTGGCCTCGTGCGCTTCGACAACCTGCTGGCGTCCGTGGGCGGCACCCCGCTGGTCGGGCTGCCGCGGCTGTCGCCATCCGCCGACGTCCGGCTCTGGGCCAAGCTCGAGGACCGCAACCCGACTGGCTCGGTCAAGGACCGCCCCGCTCTGGCCATGATCGAGGCCGCGGAGGCCGACGGCACGCTGCATCCGGGGGCCACGATCCTCGAGCCGACGTCGGGCAACACCGGCATCTCGCTCGCGATGGCGGCCAAGCTCAAGGGCTACCAGCTGATCTGCGTGATGCCCGAGAACACCTCGCCTGAACGTTCTCAGCTGCTGCGGATGTGGGGCGCGCAGATCATCTCGTCGCCAGCTGCCGGCGGCTCCAACGAGGCCGTGCGCGTCGCGAAGGCCTTGGCCGCCGAGCATCCGGACTGGGTGATGCTCTACCAGTACGGCAACCCCGCCAACGTGCGGGCGCACTACGAGAGCACCGGTCCCGAGCTGCTTGCCGACCTCCCGACGATCACCCACTTCGTCGCGGGACTCGGCACCACCGGGACGCTGATGGGCACCGGCCGCTACCTCCGCGAGCGCGTGCCCGGCATCGAGATCGTCGCCGCCGAGCCGAGGTACGGCGAGGTCGTCTACGGGCTGCGCAACCTCGACGAGGGCTTCGTCCCCGAGCTGTACGACGCGTCGGTGCTGACGACCAGGTTCTCCGTGGGGCCGCGCGACGCTGTGCGCCGGATGCGAGAGCTGCTCGAGCTGGAAGGCATCTTCGCCGGCATCTCCACCGGGGCGATCCTGCACGCGGCCCTGGGTGCAGCCCGCAAGGCGGTCGCTGCCGGGCACCGGGCCGACATCGCCTTCATCGTCTGCGACGGCGGCTGGAAGTACCTCTCGACCGGCGCGTACGAGGGTGACCTCGACGAGGCCGAGGAGTCGCTCGACGGCCAGCTCTGGGCCTGACCACCCCTGGAGGCCGCGCTCCCGTGGAAGATCCGCGGGCCCCGGGCACCGCGGATCTTCCACAACGTTGGCGGGTCCACAGACCTTGGCCGCTCTGGCCGGGCCAGGCCGCGGTGTGGGCAGTCTGGACGGGTGCCAGCCACCCGCGACTCCGTCAATTCGCACCTCTGGGCGCGACAGGCTTCTCGTCGACAGGCCGGGGTCCTGAGCAAGAAGCAGCTGATCTCGCTGGGCTGGACGCTCGATCAGATCCGCGCGCAGACGGACGCGATGAGGTGGGTGACTCTGTACCCAGGGATCTATCGCACGGTGACCGGGGAGGCGACGCGCGAGGGCGAGCTGTGGGCCGCGTTGCTCGCCTGCGGCGACGGCGCGGCCCTGTCCCACGAGACCGCTGCCGAGGTCTGGGGATTCGGGCCGGTGTCGGACTTGGTCCACGTGCTCGTGCCGGCCGAGCGCCGGGTTGCGCCGCGCCCGGGGATCGCCGTGGTGCGCAGCAGGTACGCGGCCGCACGCACCGACCCGCGGGCCGTCGCGCCGCGTACCCGGATGGACGACACGGTGGTCGACCTCGTGGAGTCGTGCGTCGGAGAGCTCGACGCGGTCGGCTGGATCACGCGAGCCGTACAGCGGCGTCGGACCACCGCCAAGCGGGTGCACGCGGCTGCGCTGCTGCGGGCGGGGTTGCACCACAGAGCCTTGATCGACGCCACATGCGCGCAGGTCGCGGAGGGTGCACACAGTCCGCTCAAGGTCGGCTGGGTGCAACGGGTCGAGCGGCCGCACGGCCTGCCTCGGCCCACGCGGGCGGGTCTTCCGTGACCTCGCGTACGAGAACTACCGACTGTATGTCGAGCTGGACGGACGGCTCGGCCACGATGACGTCGACGGTCGGTTCCGGGACCTGAACCGGGACAACGCTGCGACCGTGGCCGGGCGGGTGACGCTGCGGTACGGCTGGAGTGCGGTGTTCGGCGCTCCGTGCGAGGCCGCCTGGCAGGTGGCGGGCGTGCTGACGGCGCGCGGCTGGCCGGGCGAGCCGACCCGGTGTCGGCGTTGCGCCAGTTAGGCTCGGTGACCGTGGCGGACGCACCGATCGGCATCTTCGACAGCGGCGTCGGTGGGCTCACTGTCGCCCGAGCCGTTCTCGACCAGCTGCCGCACGAGCCCATCCGCTACGTGGGTGACACGGCGCGGGGGCCGTACGGGCCACGCCCCCTCGCCCAGGTGCGGTCGTTCGCCCTCGAGATCATGGACCGGTTGGTCGACGACGGGGTGAAGCTGCTCGTCATCGCCTGCAACAGCGCCAGCGCCGCGGTCCTGCGCGATGCACGAGAGCGCTACTCGGTGCCGGTCGTCGAAGTCGTGCACCCTGCGGTTCGCCGGGCGGTGTCGGCCACCCGCAACGGCAAGGTGGGCGTCATCGGGACCAGGGCCACGATCACGTCGGGGGCGTACGAGGACGCGTTCGCAGCGGCCCCCCAGCTGGAGCTGACCCTGGCGCCGTGCCCGCGATTCGTGGAGTTCGTCGAGGCCGGGGTGACCGGCGGCCCCGAGCTGCTCGCGGTGGCGCACGACTACCTCGACCCGGTCGCAGCCGCCGGGGTCGACACGCTCGTCCTCGGCTGCACGCACTACCCGCTGCTGACGGGGGTCGTCTCGTACGTCATGGGTGACGGGGTGACGCTCGTGTCGAGCGCGGAGGAGACGGCAAAGGACGTCTACCGGGTCCTCGCATCGGCGGACCAGCTGCGGGAGCCAGCACTTCCGGCGCCCCAGCACGCCTTCTTCGCCACCGGCGACCCTGCGGAGTTCGCCCGGCTCGGTCGGCGGTTCCTCGGCCCGGAGATCGGCCGGGTGGAGAGTCTGGCATCGCTGCGATGAGTCGGCTGACGCTGACGGTGGTGGGCTGCTCGGGGTCGTTCCCCGGGCCAGACTCGCCGGCGTCCTGCTACCTGGTCGAGTACGCCGGGTTCCGGCTGGTGGTCGACCTGGGCAACGGTGCGCTCGGCCCGCTGCAACGGTACGTCCGGCTCGACGATGTCGACGCGGTGCTGGTCAGCCACCTGCACCCGGACCACTGGATGGACCTGTGCTCCTACTTCGTGGCCCGGACCTACGACCCCGGTGGTGCCCACCCTGCGCTCGACGTCTACGGGCCGAGCGGGACCGCCGAGGCGCTGGCGGCCGCGTACGGCGGGGGGCGCACCGTGGCCGACCTTGCCGGCGCGTTCACGTTCCACGAGCTGAGCCCCGGCCCGCTGCGGATCGGACCGCTCACGGTCACTTCGGCACGCACTGCGCACCCGGTCGAGTGCTGGGCGGTCCGGGTCGAGGCGGGACGACGCAGCCTGGCGTACACCGCGGACACCGGGCCGAGTGATGACGTCACGGTGCTGGCCCAAGGAGTCGACCTGCTGCTCGCCGAGGCGTCCTTCGTCGACGGCGCGAACAACCCGCCAGGCCTGCACCTGACCGGAAGACAGGCGGGTGAGCTTGCCGCCGCGGCGCAGGTGGGTCGTCTCGTCGTCACGCACATACCCCCGTGGAACGACCCCGATCGGGCGTTGGCGGAGGCCGCCGCCGCCTTCGGACCCGGCTGCGAGCTCGCGAGGACGGGCGCCAGGTACACCGTCTGACCGGCTCCGCGGCGCAGCGGATACCCTCGGTGGATGCCTGCTGCCCCGGTCCGCGTCGACGGCCGTGCCCATGACCAGCTCCGCCCCGTGACGATCACCCGCGGCTGGCTCGACCAGGCCGAGGGGTCGGTGCTCGTGGAGTTCGGCCGCACCCGGGTGCTGTGTGCGGCCTCGTTCACCGAGGGGGTGCCACGTTGGCGCAAGGGCTCCGGTGAAGGCTGGGTCACGGCGGAGTACGCGATGCTGCCGCGGGCCACGAACACCCGCTCCGACCGCGAGTCGGTCAAGGGCAGGATCGGCGGTCGCACGCACGAGATCTCGCGACTGGTCGGTCGGTCGCTGCGGGCCGTCATCGACTACCGGGCCCTGGGCGAGAACACGATCGTGATCGACTGCGACGTGCTGCAGGCGGATGGCGGCACCCGGACCGCGGCGATCACCGGTGCGTACGTCGCCCTCTCCGACGCCATCGAGTGGGCCCGCAACAAAGGGGTCCTGAAGGCTGGGGTGGAGCCGCTCACCGGTTCGGTGGCGGCGATCTCGGTGGGGCTGGTCGACGGCTTGCCGATGCTCGACCTGGCGTACACCGAGGACGTGCGGGCACAGACCGACATGAACATCGTGCTGACCGGCGACGGCAGGTTCGTCGAGGTGCAGGGCACCGCCGAGGGCGATCCGTTCGACCGCCGGCTGCTCGACCAGCTGCTCGACCTCGCGGTGGAGGGATGCGCGGAGCTGACCCGGATCCAGCGGCTGTCGCTGGCATGACCCGACAGCTCGTGCTGGCCACTCGCAATTCGCACAAGCTCGACGAGCTCCGCCGGATCCTCGACGAGGCGGGCCTGGCCGTCGAGCTGGTCGGGGTCGACGCGTTCCCCGACGTCCGGGACGTCGCCGAGACCGGCACGACGTTCGCCGCGAACGCGCTGCTCAAGGCCCACGCCACCGCGCAGGCCACCGGCGTCCCGTCGGTCGCCGACGACTCCGGCTTGTGCGTCGACGCGCTGGCCGGGATGCCTGGAGTGTTCTCTGCCCGGTGGTCCGGGCGCCACGGTGACGACCAGGCGAACCTGGAACTCGTGCTGGCCCAGATCGCGGACCTGCCCGACGAGAGCCGCAGGGCGCACTTCACGTGTGCGGCGGCGATCGCCTTCCCGGATGGCACCGAGCGCGTGGTCGAGGGGCGCATGGTGGGCACCTTGGTGCGGGCGCCGCGCGGGCAGGGCGGCTTCGGGTACGACCCGATCTTCCTGCCCGACGGCGGCACGCGGACGACCGCCGAGCTGGAGCCGGCGGCCAAGGATGCGATCAGTCACCGTGGGCACGCCCTGCGGGCCCTCGTGGCAGAGCTTGCCGGGTTGCCACTGTGAGCCAGCTCGCACTGTGCCTGGTTCAGCGGCCCGGGATCGACGGCACGCCGGTCCCGGCCCCGGCGACGATCCGGCCGATCTCCGACAGTGACTGGCCGGCGTCGTCGAAGTAGTGGCCGTGCGCATCGAAGACCCCGGAACCTGGTGCGGTCACCTCGGCGGGGAACCGCTGCGCGCCGAACTGCGCGCCCGCCGGGTCGGGTCCGAACCACGCCAACCGCGTCACGAGGTCGTCGTCCGACGACCCAACCCACACGTGTCCAGCTGGGACCGGCAGGTTGACGGCCTGCTCAACCGCTGCGCCTGGGCTCCCGACCAGTACCAGGTCGTCGACCGAGCCGGGCGCGCGGACGGTCGCGAGTGCCGCCGTCGTGCTGCCGTAGCTGTGCCCGACCACGGTGAGGTGCGGGTTGCCGCTGCCGCGGCTGGCGAGGAGACCGGACACCGCCTCGGCCAGCAGCTCGGCGCCGTGGTCGGCAGGCGCCGATGAGGTCACGGTGCGCAAGGTCGGCGTGTCGTACCCGAGCCAGGCGACGACCGCGGTGCCTGACCCCGCCGTGGCGCTCGCGGCCGCGGCCGACCGGGCGACGGCCATCGCATGGTCGTTGTCGATCCGCAGCGAGGTGATGGCGCGGTCGTCCAGGCCTGGGACGAGGTAGGCGACGTTCGCCGCCACGTCAGGGTCGCCCACGGCGATGGCCACGCGCCCCTTGCCTGACCACCGCGACGGATCGTCGAGAAGAAGCAGGACCGGCAAGCCGCCCGCAAGAGCGGCGAGCCGATGCAGTTCGGTGTCGACGAGCAGATCGACGGCGTGGGCCGTGCGTTCGAGCGGTCCGGCTCGAACGGCGTCGTACGACCGGAGCCGCGCTGCGAGGGCGAGCCGGTTGGCGCGGTCGCGGACCTGCGCAGGGAGGCCGTCGATGCGGCCGAGCCGCGCTGCTAGGGGACCGCTGCCCAGACGCGCCCGCTCGCCGGGCGTCAGGGCAGCCCACCAGTCGGCGGTGTCCTGTGCGTCGACGCCAGGCGGGGATGCGGCAATGGGGTCGCCCTGGCTCCAACGGCCGGCGACTGCACCGCTGTCCGCGCGCATGAGCTCGGCGTCGTGTTCGCGGCGCAGAGCCCGGGCTGCTCGCGCCGACGCCTCGAGCTCGCCGCCGAGCCTTCGGTCCGTGACCTGCAGCTCGGTCAGCTGGGTGCGGAGGTCTGTCTCGTGTTGCTGCTGCACCCACGCCCAGGCCAATGGTGTGAGCAAGCGGGTGGCGCCCTGCAGGCCCGACTCGGCATCGGCCACGCGGGCCTGTGCGGACCTGGCTCGGGCTACCCGTTCGGTCAGCTGGATCGCGGCCTGGTCCAGCAGCACGGCGAGCTCGGTCAGGCGTACGGCCACGGCCCGGAGCACGGCGGACCGCTCGTCGAGCGCTGTTCGGCAACGGGTTGCGGCCATTCCTGACCACGCCGCCAGCGAGAGGAGGGTGGCTCCGACTGTCGCCGCCAGATCCGCCCGCACAGACTCGACGTGCGCGTGGATCATGCGAGTACGTGTCGCGGCGGTGGCGAGACGCTCAGGCTGCCACCGGTCTAGCAGCGCCGGGACGCCGCCGCTCATGCCTGGCCTGGGCCGGCAAGCCGGCTCGCTGCGGTGGCGTCTGTCGCGCGGTAGTCAGCCGCAGCCGCCGCCAGGCTGCCGGCCAGCGCCCGCACCTGCCGGGCCTCGTCGTCGAGCAGGGCCCTCCACCGCATCGCGGCGTCGGCGGCCGCATCGGTCGTGGCCGACGCGACAGCCGCAGCCAGCAACGGACCGGCAGCAACCGCGAGCTCGTCGGCGGCAGCGTCGAGCCGCACGGCGAGCGAACGGGCGGCGGCGGCGGCCCTGTCGAGGCTCGAGCCCTGGACGGTGAATGCGGTCGTCGGCTGTGGTTGGGCCATACGGTTCCTCTCCGTTGCGGTCGATCGGTTGTGACTACCCTCGCTCAGCTGCGGTGCTGCCAGGGACCGGTAACGCACCGGCTGTGGACGGCGCAGGGCCGGTGGACAGCGAAGGGAATGCCAGCAGGAGGATCAGGCGTTCGAGCCCGTAGGATCGTTGAAGGATCAAGCACAACGGCGCACTGTTTCGATAAGGAGGACCGAGATGCCGGCAATCACCGTGTCGGACGTGCTGTCGCTGCCGCGCGTCCCGCCGAAGGATCCGCAGGCCTCTGCCGACCGTCCGGTGCTCTCGGTGACGACTGCGCCGCGCGGCTTCGAGGGCGAGGGATTCCCGGTTCGCCGAGCTTTCGCCGGCGTCGACCTCGCCGCGCTCGACCCGTTCATCATGATGGACCAGATGGGCGAGGTGCAGTATGCGCCAGGGGAGCCCAAGGGCACCGCGTGGCATCCGCACCGAGGGTTCGAGACGGTCACGTACATCATCGACGGCGAGTTCCAGCACTCGGACTCGAACGGCGGAGGTGGCCTGATCACCGACGGCGACACTCAATGGATGACAGCCGGTTCAGGGATCCTGCACATAGAGGTTCCGCCGGAGCACCTGGTCGTCTCAGGCGGGCTCTTCCATGGGATCCAGCTGTGGGTCAACCTGCCGAAGGCCAAGAAGATGGCGGCGCCCCGCTACCAGGACATCACCTCGCGCAAGGTCGCGCTGCTGAGCTCGGCCGACGGGGGTGCTCTGCTGAGGGTCATCGCGGGCGAAGTGGCCGGCCAGGCCGGCCCCGGCTCGACGTACACGCCGATCACGCTGGTCCACGCGACCCTCGCTCCAGGAGCTTCGCTCACCCTGCCGTGGCGCCCGGACTTCAACGCGCTCGTCTACTCCCTCGGCGGCAACGGAACGGTCGGCGCTGACGGGCCGGGGCGTCGTCCGCTGAACAGTGGTCAACTGGCCGTCTTCGGTGCCGGCGACTCGATCACGGTCGCGGCGGCCGCGCGGCAGGACTCGCGCACCCAGGGCATGGACGTGTTCATCCTCGGCGGCCAGCCGATCCGTGAACCCGTTGCGGCGTACGGCCCATTCGTCATGAACACCAAGGCCGAGCTGATCCAGGCCTTCGAGGACTTCCAGGCCGGACGGCTCGGCACGATCCCTGCCGAGCACGCCAACGTGGACGCGAGCACCCCCGACGCTTGACGCCGGCCGCCTGTCGCCTCAAGTAGCCGGCGACCCGTCCCGATAGCCGGGTGGGCAGAGGTCTCTCGTCGGAGTCGGCTGGGGGCACGACCCTCGACGTAGGGAGATCCGGGTGCCGTCCGTCGCTGTCGCGCCGTCCTTCGGGTGGCGCGTACGCCACTGCCCGCGATCCTTGTCCGCGGCGGTGGTGCTCACCTTCGTCGAGGCGGCAGGGCTCTTCGTCTCGGTGCTCGCGGTGGGGCCCGGTCCCCAGCTGATCGCTGCGTCCACCCTGCTGGCAGTGTTCTTCGGCACCGCGATGGTCGTCTGCGGGCTGAAGATCTGGGGGCGCAAGCTCTGGGCCGCGGCAACCGTGGCGGTCTTCCAGCTGATCCGGCTTGCCGCCGTCGGCGTGGTCATCGTGGTGTCGGCAGGCGGAGCGTTGGCCTACTGTCTGCTGTTCCTGGCGAGTGCCATCCTGGTCCTGCTGCTGGTGGGGCTGGTCGGGCGGTACTCCCGCGAGTGGTTCGACGACGACTCCGACCAAGCGTCGCAAGGGTCGATGTGGCCGGCCGTCGGCTGGTATCACGACGCGCGTGACTCCGCCGTTCCCGTGGTTGTTCCCGATTTTGTCGCGCCGGCGACGCCCCGCGTCGCTCCGCCGACACGGCGACCCCGCCCGCTCTTAGTCGGCCTTGTCGTCGGCGCCGTTCTCGTCGGCGGCGGCCTCGTCGTGTTGCGGGCGCCGGGTGGCGATGTCGTTCCTCGCAAGAGCCCCACGCTCACGAAGTTCGCGTCGCCCCTGCAAGCGAGGGATCGCGGCGGAGCGGTCTTTCATGCCGTTGGCACCGGGTCGGGCCTGACAGCCTCGTTCGAGCTCAACGGCGGCACGGTCGGCGGCTCCCTGGGTCAGGAAGGTGAGGGGCTGACTTTCTTCCTCGTCGGCGAGGGCGACCAGGTCGGCGCGACCCCGGATGGGTCGTGCCCCGCCGATCAAACTGCCGTTGCCTGGCGCCCTGCTCGATCGTTCCCAGCCGGTCGGTACCGGCTGCAGGTCGTCACGGCCGACTCGACCTACTGGACCTTCGACTTGCGCGAGGGCACCGCCCCCGGGCCCGGCCAGGGCCAGTGATGGCTTCGCCGGCGTGCGGAAGGGGGGACTCGAACCCCCACGCCCTTTCGGGCACCAGGACCTAAACCTGGCGCGGCTGCCGG
Organism: Actinomycetes bacterium; assembly: GCA_038210415.1. Lineage (GTDB taxonomy): Bacteria > Actinomycetota > Actinomycetes > Prado026 > Prado026 > JBBQWS01. The sequence continues at coordinate 21,685 of JBBQWS010000021.1, read as the reverse complement.
TTACGCCACTCCCGCTGACATCGATCAGCCTAGACGGCGCTCCGCGGACCGCAGGTCCACGGCGGCCACGGCGGCGCCGAGCCGCAGGGGCGTTTGCCGGCATTGGATCGCCTATTGTCCCTTCCCATGGACCTGCACTCGACCAAGCATCGTTTCCGCGCATTTCTGCGATCGCACCCTCGGCTGGAGGCGTCGTACCGGTCCGTGCGGCGGCTTTCCGCTCCCATTCCAGGAACCCCGCCGTCCTCGAAGCCTCCGCGACAGCCGGTGGAACGGCGCGTGACGCTGGTCATGCCGAGTGTCGGCCATGGGAGTCGCGAGATCGTGATGGTGGCTCCGCCGAGTCTGTTCGTGCCTCGTTTGCTGGAGTCAAAGGGGTTCGCAGGCTACGAGCCCGATGCCCTCGCCTGCTTCCTCGCCGCGATCAGTGTGGCGAAGCCCGGCTGCGTCCTCGATGTCGGAGCCAACGTTGGCGTCTACTCGATCCTGGCCCGAGCGGTCACCGACCGCGAGGTGATCGCTTTCGAGCCGACTCCCCTGCTCGCCGAGGTGGCCCGGCAGACGGGCGAGCGCAACGGACTCGCGCACGAGGTCCAGGTGGTCGCTCTCGGAGCTGAGGAAGGCTCGGCCACGTTGTTCCTGTCTGCTCAAACCGACAGCTCCAACTCGCTCGCCGAGGGGTTCCGAAACGCCAAGGGCACATTGGAGGTGCCCGTGCGCACCATCGACACCCTCTGCGACGAGGGGATGACGGTTCCAGCGGTGATCAAGATCGATACCGAGACGACCGAACCCGCCGTGCTCAAGGGAGCTCGGCGCACCCTCGAGATGCACCGGCCCTGGCTGCTCGTGGAGATCCTTGCGGGTCGCACCGAGGCTGCACTGACCGAGGTTATTGAGCCCTTCGGCTACTTCTGGTACCGGATCGAGTCGAAGACGCCGTACACCCGCCGCGAGGTCTTGGAAGGCGACAACAGCCAGATGATGTGGCTGTTCGCCCCGCATGAGGTCGGGGACGACTTCTGGGCAGAGCTTGACCGCTGGCAGGCGCTCATCGAAGCCTGCCCGGTTGTCGAGGTGCCGTAAAACCGCGCACGCCAATCCCGCCTGCCCCGGTCAGCCCAGATGTCGCCCCGCGGTCCACAGGGCCACCCCGGCCACCCCGGCGACCGAGCCTGCAGCCACCAGCGGAACAGCCCCTCGCCCAGGACCTAGGTTCCAGGCGAGACCGGCCCACAGCCCGGCGGCGAGTACGGCACCTCCGCTGAGTCCTTGGAACACGCCTTGCGCGTGGCCCCGAGCCGCGGCAGGCGCCAACGACGAGATCCAGGCCTTGCCCACGCCGTCCGTGAAGGCGTTGAACCCGCCGTACGCCAGCATGAGCGCGATGACCGCGCCGGTGCTGTGCACCAGGCCGAGCCCGACGTAGCCGACCGCGAAGCAGGCCAGCCCGAGTGCGTAGATCCGGGCCCGAGGCAGCCGGTCCGCGAGCACGCCGGCCGGGTACGACAACAACCCGTAGACCAGGTTGTAGAGGACGTAGACGGCCAGCACGCCCGTGATCGAGAAACCCAGCTGGGACACCCGCAACAGCACGAGGGCATCCGGGAAGTTGACGATCGCGATCAGGCCGAGCACCGAGACCACCTGCCAGTACCGCTTCGGCAGGGTCGGGTTGCCGGAAGGGGTCGCGACCTGATCATGCTGTGCAGCGGGCACCGCCCGGCTGGTCTCGCGCACGGCCAGGGTGAGGAGCACCGACAGGACCGCCGGCACGACGGCGATCCAGAGCGCCACCCGCAGGTTGTCGTTCGTCCACGACAGGACGGCGAGACCCAGCAAGGGCCCGACGACTGCGCCCGCCGTGTCCATCGCCCGGTGGAACCCGAAGACGCGGCCCAAGTCGACGACCTCGACTCCGTCAGCGAGCAGCGCGTCGCGAGGAGCCCCCCGCATGCCCTTGCCCAGCCGGTCGGTGACGCGGCCCAGCAGGACCACGGGCCAGGCTCCGGCCAGTGCGATGACAAGCTTGCCGACCGCCGCCAGCCCGTACCCCGCGGTGACGAGCGGCCGTCGGCCGATGCGGTCGGACCAGCGTCCCGCGGCGTACTTCGTCACCGCGGCCGCACCCTCGGCGAGCCCTTCGGTGAGACCCACCACGGCGGCCGGCGCACCCAGCACCGACGTCAGCAGGACCGGTAGCACTGGGTAGAGCAGCTCGCTGGCCGCGTCCTGTAGGAAGGACACAGCAGACAGCACCGAGACGTTGCGGGACAGCCAGTCCGGCCGATTCATGACGACGTGGCGATCAGTCGATCCCGAGATCGCGTCGTAGTTTCGCGACGTGCCCGGTTGCCTTGACGGCGTACTGGGCAACCTCGACGTGACCGTCGGCGCCGATGACGAAGGTCGACCGGATCACCCCGACGACCGTCTTCCCGTACAACTTCTTCTCGCCGTAGGCGCCGTACGCGGTCATCACGGACTTGTCCGGGTCGGACAGCAAGGGGAACGTGAGTCCTTCTGCTGCGACGAACTTCGCCAGCTTGGCCGGGTCGTCGGGCGACAGCCCGACGACGGCCAGACCGGCTGCGTGCAGAGCCTCCAGGCTGTCGCGGAAGTCGCAGGCCTGCTTCGTGCAGCCGGGGGTCATCGCGGCGGGGTAGACGTAGAGGACCACCCGGCGGCCGAGGTAGTCGGCAAGCGAGACGGTGGCGCCGGTGGAGTCCGGCAGGGTGAAGTCGGGGGCCTGGTCGCCGACGGCCAACTTGGTGGGCACGGGGAAGCCTCTTTCGTTGCGGGAGACCAAGAGATACCAGACGTCGCTCGGCGGTACGGTGATCCCACCAGCATTCCCGAGGTCAAGGGAGACCACGCCGTGACCGACCAGACCGCCGCAGCCAAGGCTTCGGAGGCGAAGCCGGCCCCTCGGGACCCGGCTGCGATCGAAGCCGAGATCGCCGCGACGAGGGCCAACCTCGCCGACCGGCTCGACGTCCTCGAGAACAAGGTCCGCCCCGCCAACCTGATCGCCAACGCGAAGCAGCGCGCGCTGGGCCTGGTGACTTTGCCCGACGGATCCCCCGACCCGAAGCGGCTCGCGGTGGTGGGTGGTGTCGCGCTCGTGCTCGTCGTCTACCTGGTCCGGCGCCGCCGGCTCTGATGGGTCTGCGCGGCCGGGTGGCCATCGTCACCGGCGCGGGAAGTCCCGACGGCATCGGCTACGCGACCGCCCGGACCCTGGCAGAGGCCGGAGCTTCGGTGCTGCTCGCGGCCACCACGCACCGGGCCTCCGAACGAGCTGCAGACCTGGCGAACGCGGGCTTCGACGCCGCCGGGTTCGTCGGGGACCTCACCCGGCCGGGTGTCGCCGCCGACCTGGTGGCCATGGCCACGCGACGCTGGGGCCGCCTCGACATCGTCGTGAACAACGCCGGCATGGTGTCGCAGGCTGCTGGCGAGGACGTCAACCGCAACCTCGACGAGCTGACCCGGGTCGACTGGGACGACGCCCTGGCGCGCAACCTGACCACCTGCTTCCTGGTCTGCGCCGCGGCCGTCCCGGTCCTGCGCAGCGCCGGCTACGGCCGCATCGTCAACGTTTCGTCGGTGACCGGCGTGGTCGTGGCGATGCCGCAGCAGGCGGCCTACAGCGCGGCGAAGGCCGGCATGGTCGGCTTGACGCGGGCGCTCGCCCTCGAGGTGGCGGCGTACGGCGTCACGGTCAACGCCGTCGCGCCGGGCTGGATCGACACGGCGTCGGCCACCGACGTCGAACGCCACGCCGGCACCGCGGCCCCGGTCGGCAGAGCGGGCTCCGCAGCGGAAGTCGCCGCCGCCATCGCCTTCCTGGCGGACGAGGCCTCGTCCTACGTCACGGGCACGGTCCTGGTCGTCGACGGAGGCAACTCGGTGCTCGAGGAGCGCAGCGGCGGCGTGGTCGGCCCGCTGGCGCCCAGCAGGTAGACTCTTCAACGAAATCATCGCCTCACGCGCTCTCTTGCGCTGAAGCGTCCCCCACGGTGCGCATCCGGCGCGCCGGGCCCGTCCTGCCGAATCACTCCGGCTCACCGCCGCAGCGACTCTCTTGTGACGCGCCATGGTCACGAGAGGTTTGTGCTTCACCATGTCCCAGTCGTCCCCCAGTAGTCCTTCGCGTCCCGGCGCCGAGCGCCGACGCAACCACCCGCCGCGCCCGATTCGGGTTCCCACCGTCGACATGCCCTCGGCGAAGAAGAAGACCAGCAAGCCCAACACGTACGTCGCACCGGCGACGATGACCTCTGCGCCCGTGGTGGCGGTCGAGTTCGACACCATCGAGGCTGCCCACACCGGCGCGGTTCCCACGTTCAGCCAGCTCGGCGTCCCCCAGGAGCTCGTAGGGGTCCTCGGCCGCCGAGGCATCGAGACGCCGTTCCCGATCCAGGTCTCGACGATGCCCGACGCCATGGCAGGTCGCGACGTGCTCGGTCGCGGTCAGACCGGATCCGGCAAGACGCTTGCTTTCGGCCTGCCCCTGCTCACCCGCATCGCGGGCCGGCGCGCTGAGGTCCAGCGCCCGATCGCACTCATCCTGGTGCCCACCCGCGAGCTCGCGCTCCAGGTGCACGAGGCACTCGAGCCGCTCGGCCGCAGCATCGGGCTCCGCCTGAAGGTGGTCGTCGGCGGCATGTCGTTCCCCAAGCAGGTCGACGCACTGCGCCGCGGCGTCGAGGTCGTCATCGCGACCCCGGGCCGCCTCTCCGACCACATCCGCCAGGGCACCTGCTCGCTGGAGAACGTCGAGATCGCCGTGCTGGACGAGGCCGACCACATGGCCGACCTCGGCTTCCTGCCCGCCGTCAGCGAGCTGCTCGACCAGGTGCGTCCGGGCGGGCAGCGGTTGTTGTTCTCGGCCACCCTCGACCGCGGTGTCGACGGCCTGGTGCGCAAGTACCTCGACAACCCGGTCACGCACTCGATCGCTCCGGCGACCGCGTCGGTCGACACGATGGACCACCACCTGCTGCTCGTCGCCCCCGACGACAAGGCGGCCGTCACGACCGAGATCGCCGGTCGCGACGGGCGCACGATCTTCTTCGTGCGCACCAAGCACGGCGCCGACCGGCTCACGAACCAGCTGCGTCGGGTCGGCGTCCCCGCCGGTGCCCTGCACGGTGGACGCAGCCAGAACGCCCGCACGCGCACCCTCGCGGAGTTCCGCGAAGGCAGCGTGCCGGTGCTGGTCGCCACCGACGTCGCGGCCCGTGGCATCCACGTCGACGACGTGGGCCTGGTCGTCCACGTCGATCCGCCGGCCGACCCCAAGGATTACTTGCACCGCGCAGGTCGGACGGCCCGCGCAGGCGAGGCCGGCACCGTCGTCACGCTGGTGCTGCCGCACCAGGAGCGCGAGGTCGACACCATGACCCGCAAGGCGGGCGTCAAGCCCGCCCGCACCCGGGTCCGTCCGGGCGACGACGGCCTGAACGACATCACCGGCTCGCGCCAGCCCAGCGGCATCCCGCTCCCCGCGATCGTCGGCGGCGAGGCCCTCTCGGGTTCGCGTCCGCCGCGTGCAGGTGGGCGTCCCGGGGGCAGCAGCTACGGCAGCCGCCCACAGGGCTCGGGTCGTCCGAGCTCGTCCGGTCGCCCGTCGAGTGGTGGTCGCCCGTCGAGCAGCGGTCGGCCGAGCAGCTCTCGACCCCGCTAGTCCGAGGCAAGCAGCCTCTTGGCGTAGCAACGGTTCAGCGGTGAGTCGCGGTAGTGCCCGAAGCCGGGGATCGACTCGTAGCCTGCCGCCTCGTACAACGCCATCGCCTGGGGTTGCTTGGTTCCTGTCTCGAGGATCAGCCGCCGGTACCCCAGGGTGCCGGCGGCTTCTTCGAGCGCGGACAGGATCGCTTTGGCGTAGCCGTTGCCTCGGTGCTCGACGGGCACGAACATCCGTTTGAGCTCGATGTCTCCGTTGCCGGCTGCGCGCAGGCCACCCATCGCGACGGGGGTGTCGCCGGCCCACCCGACGAGGAACGTGCCGGTGGGTGTCGCGAAGTCGGCTGGGTCGATCGGGGTGTCGTCCGGGCCGCCGTAGATCTCGACGTACTCGGCCTGCACCTGGTCGGTGAGCTCTCGGGCGACGGGGCTGTCGAACGCCACCTGGCGGAACTCCAGCCGGGGCGGTCCGTGTGCGGCGAGCAGCTCGCGCTCGCGCTCCGGGGTCAGGCCCATGCCGGGGCGCGCCACGGTGGTGGGATCGTTCATCCACTCCCACGTGTCGCGGATCGTTTCGGAGAGCGACCGGGGGGTCAGGCCTGCGGCAAAGGCGCGGCTCGGGTCCGCGGACATGACATCGACATCGGGGTCGTCGCCGGACCACAGCGGCAGCGCGTTCGGGTCGAGGTCGGCAGCGAGCAAGGGCTCGGCCGCCACCCAGGTGAGGCGGGTGCCCGCAGGGGCGAGCTCGGCGGCGACGGCTTCCATCAGATCGCCGAACGAGAACGGTGGCTGCGGGCTCACGGTGTGGAACGTCCCGCCCGCATGCTGCTCGAGCAGCCGTACCATGAAGTCGGCCTGATCGCGTGCGTCGATGACCTGCATGGGGGCGTCGGCCGGCCCCGGGCAGAGCACCTCGCCGCCGGCAGCGACACGGGCCAGCCAGGTCGGGAACCGCCACGTCACGTCGTACGGACCTATGACATACGTGGGCCGGACGACGATCAGGTCGGTGCCGTACCGCTCCGCGGCGGCCTGCTCGCAGAGCACCTTGAGGCCGCCGTACGTCGCGTCGTCGACCACCTCGGTCGTCGGGTCCGCCAGCTCGACGAGGCCGGCATCCTCGGTGATCCCCGGGCCGGGCGGCGGTGCGTACACCGAGACGGTCGAGACGAAGAGGTGCTGGCCCCCGCGCCCGTCGAGGGCGTCGGCGAGCGCCCGCACCTGGGCAGGGAGGTACGCGCTGACGTCGACGGTCGCGTCCCACTCACCTTGGCCGAGTGCACCCAGGTCGACGTCTCGGTCGCCGTGCCGGTGCTCCACCTCTGGGAAGGCCTCCGCACCGGTACCCCGGTGGAACAGCGTGACGTCGTGCCCGCTGCGCAGGGCAGAGCTCACGAAGTGCCGTCCGACGAACCGGGTACCGCCGATCACGAGGATGCGCATCGCCCCAGTGTGCTGGATGGCGCGTGCTAGACGGCGCCTGTCGTGATCGAGGCGCCCAGAGCGGAGCCCGCCACCCACTGCGACCAGGAGGTGTTCCAGTCGGTCATTCCGGGGTCCTGCACGGCGATCAGGTCGGCTGGCGTCCGGCTGGTACCCGTCACGGTGACCAGGTCGCCGTAGCGGACGAGGTTGTAGTAGGCCTGCGCCCGGGTCGGGCTGAGGTTGATGCAGCCATGCGACACGTTGTCGATGCCCTGGTGGGCCACGGACCAGGGCGCGGAGTGGATGAACGTGCCCGACCAGGTGAGGCGGGCATCCCAGTCCACCCTGAGGTCGTAGAAGTTCTTGTTCTTCGGATCGCAGGTGATCTTGGCGTGGCAGCTGGTCATCTGCCGGGTCGGCTCCTTCGACAGCACGATGTAGCTGCCGCTACGGGTCACGAACTCGGGTCGGCCGAGGCTGGTGGGCCAGGCCGCCCAGACCCTGCCGTTCACGACCACGGTGAAGGTGTGCTTCTTGCCGTCGATCTTCGTGACGACGCTGTCGCCGGTCACGAAGTCGACGGTGGTGTCGTAGCGACCCAGCAGCCGGTCACCGGCCCGCACGCCCTCCAGCGCCGCGACCACCCGGACCTTGACGTGCGCCGGCCACGCGGTCTGCGGCCGGAAGTGCAGCTCACGCGAGCTGATCCAGTGCCAAGCACCAACCATCGGCTTGCTCGTCGTGACGCTCAGGGCCCGCTCGACGGTGGCGCGGTCGGTCACGGAGGAGTGGAACCGGATCACGACCGGGGCGTTGACCCCTACGGTCCAGCCGGAGCTGGGGGTGATGTCGTACCCCATCGTCGTCGCGCCGGCCAGAGGGATGACCTGCACCTTGGCCGTGAGCCGTTTGGTTGCGCCCGACTCGGTCGTGGTCGTGGCCACCACCGAGTAGGTGAGCCCCGGGGCCGGCGGCTCGACGCTCGTCCAGTGGTGCCCGTCGGCGCTGAGCCCGCCGGGCAGGGTGTGTCCGCCGCCGGAGGCCACGGTGACCGAGTTGAGGGTGCCGTTCGCGATGCCCACGACCAGATCGTCCGAGTTGGACGCAGGGGACGACAGCAGCAGGGCCACCTGGCCCGGAGTCGGCGTGCTGGAGGCCGAGGGGGATCCTGCGCCGGGCCCGGACGGTGCCGGTCCGGCAGCCTTCGCCGTCGCGTTGCAGCCGGTCAGTGCGAGGGCGGCCACGACCATGGCCGCGGCGCTGCGGCCGGAACGGGTTCGGCGAGGGGACGCGGATCGGGGCACGGCCTGACTTTCGGTTCGGGGAAGGAGTCCTACGGTAAGCCCGCAGAGTCGACTTTCGTCCCTGCTGATCTCGGTGGATTTGCGTGTCTTCTGGAGCATTCGGGCCGGTTTCGTGGTTCGAGCGGCGTCGTTCAGGCGCCCGACCACATGTAGAGGACGTCCGGGGAGCCTTCTTCGTTACCCGATCCGTCGGTGGTTTCGGCCACGACGAAGCCGTGCCGCTCGTAGAACCGTCGGGCGGCGACGTTCGACTGGAAGGTCCAGAGCCGGAGCCCGCCCGGTCGGCGGGCCTTCGCCTGGTCGAGCAGGCGGGTGCCCAGCCCGCGTCCGGTGCCCGCAGGGTCGAGGAAGAGCTGCTCCACCCAGTCGTCGCGCAGGACGAGCAGCCCGTTCGGGGGCGCCGGCGGAGCCTCGGCGACCCACACCTCGCACTGCGGCAGCACGACCGTGCTCATCCATCGGAGCACGTCGGCCGCGTCGTGGACCATCGGCGGGATCGCCGGGACAGCCGCCTGCCGCGCCCGCACCAACAGGCTGGCCAGGGCGGGACCGTCGTCCGCGCCGGCCGGCCGGATCTGCTCGCCCCAGGTCACCGGATCGGCACCCCGCGTCGTGACGACACGAGCGCGGCCACCTCGACCATCGCGGTGGTGATCCTGTCGAGGTCGGCGTCGTCGGTGACGTACGAAGGCATCGCGTAGACCAGGTGTCCGAACGGGCGGAGCCAGACGCCCCGGTCGACGAACAGGGGGGTGATCTCCGCGAGGTCGACCGGCTCGACCATCTCGACGACGCCGATTGCGCCGAGCACGCGCACGTCGGCGACTCCGGGCAGGTCGCGGGCCGGGGCGAGGCCGTGCTCGAGCCGGGTGGCGATCCGCCCCACCGCACCGGCCCAGTCGGAGGCGAGCAGCAGGTCGATGCTGGCCACGGAGACGGCCGCCGCGAGCGGGTTGGCCATGAAGGTCGGCCCGTGCATGAAGGCGCCGCCCGGTCCGGCGGAGATGGTCGCTGCGATGTCGTCGGTGCACAGCGTCGCGCCCATGGAGACGTAGCCCCCGGTCATCGCCTTGCCGACGCACATGATGTCCGGGGTGATCCCGGCCTGCTCGCCGGCGAAGAGGGTGCCGGTGCGGCCGAAGCCGGTGGCGATCTCGTCGGTGATCAGCAGCAGGCCGTACCGGTCGCAGAGCTCGCGGACCTTGGCGAGGTAAGCGGGTGCGTAGAAGTGCATGCCTCCCGCGCCTTGGACCACGGGTTCGAGGATCACCGCGGCGAGCTCGTCGGAGTGCTCGTCGAGCAGTCGCTCGAGCTCGGCGGTGTGTTGCGGCTGGAGCTCCTCGCCGTACCGGACGGAGGGTCGCTCGGCGAACAGCTGCTGGGCGAGCCCGGGGAAGAGCCGGTGCATGCCGGTCTGCGGGTCGCACACGCTCATCGCTCCGATGGTGTCGCCGTGGTACCCGCCCCGCACGGTGAGCATGCGGCTGCGGCTGTGCTCGCCAACGGCCGACCAGTACTGCGTCGCCATCTTGAGGGCGACCTCGACGGCGACTGAACCCGAGTCGGTGAAGAACACCCGGTTCAGCCCGGGCGGCGTGATCTCGACGAGCCGCTCAGCGAGCCGGACGGCGGGTGCGTGGGTGAGGCCGCCGAACATCACGTGCGCCATCGACCCGAGCTGGTCGCGCACGGCGGTGTCGAGCTCGGGGACCCGGTAGCCGTGGATCGCGGCCCACCACGACGACATCGCGTCGACCAGCTGGCGTCCGTCGCTGAGCCGGAGTCGCACCCCGGCCGCGGAGGCGACGGGCAGCACCGGCAGCGGGGCCGTCGCCGAGGCGTACGGGTGCCACAGGTGGGCCCGGTCGGCGTCGAGCACGGAACTCCCGGTCATGGCTGGATGGGCTGGCTGGCAGCTCAGCCTAGGTTGCGGGCGCCAGGAATGGCGTCCGAGTCGTGACCTAGGTCCCGGCGAACCGGGTCTTCCACGGGTGTAGGACTGAGTGAGGCGACCGGTCACTGAGGAGGGCGAATGATCAAGCGGGGAGCATCGGCCGCGGGGGCGTTGGCGTTGGCGGCCGCCCTGCTGGGGCAGGCGCCGGCGTCGGCCACCGCCACCGTGACGGTGGCGGTGTGGCAGATGAACGAGGCGCCCGGGTCGCACGTCCTGGTCGACAGCAGCGGCAACGGCGTGAACGGAGTCATCGGCTCGGACGTGGTGCTCAGCGGGACCACCCAGAAGTTCAGCTACCTCAAGCCGAACACGCCGCCGACGCGCCCAGGGCACCCCGACCAGGTCAACGACTCTCGATTGAACCCCGGCACCCGTGACTACGCGATCACCATGCGGCTGCGCTGGACCGCCAGCTTCGGCAACATCATCCAGAAGGGGCAGTCCGCGACGGTCGGTGGCTACTTCAAGTGGCAGGCGCCGAGCGGGGTGGTGCAGTGCCTGTTCCGCGGTTCGCTCGCTTCGATCGGCGTCGGATCCGGGCGGGCACTGAACGACGGCCAGTGGCACACGATCCGGTGCGAGCGCACCGCAACGGGTGTGACCATGACGGTCGACGGTGCAGTCGTGAGCAGGCACGCGGGTGCGAGCGGGAACATCTCGAACACCAAGCCACTCTCCATCGCCGGCAAGCTCGTCTGTGACCAGGTCACCGTGACCTGCGACTACTGGCCGGGCGAGGTCGACTGGGTGCAGATCCAGGCCGGCCCCTGAGCGACGCCTCGTGACCCTCGGTGACGGTTCCCCCGCAGTTGCGTGATTCCTGTTCACGTGGGCCGTTTCGGTGCCTTATGGTGACGCGACGGTCGGGCGTGGGGTCGTCGGCCGGATCGGGTGGGGACCCTGGGGAGGGGCGCACATCATGTTGCGATGGTCGAAGCGAGGGTCACGTCGGGCGAACGTCGTACTCGGCGGGTTGGTCACATCGGTCGGGGCGTTGCTCGTCATCGCCGGTAGTCCCGCGACGGCGAACACCGTCGTCCCCGGTGGCTATCAAGACGTCATCAACGAGGGCGACGGCGTGCTGGGTCTGGTCGCCCCGACCATCCGGATCAACGCGCCGTCGACCGACCCGGCCGTGTCCGGTCAGTGGCAGGTTCTCGGCTACCAGATGCCGATCCGGGGGATCCACTTCGCTGTTCTCAAGACCGGCAATGTGCTCATCTGCGCCGGCAGCGGCAACGTCCGCACCAACAACGAGCAACGGCTCGACTTCTGCGCGATCTGGTACGTCAGCCAGGGGCTGATGAAGAAGATCCAGATCCCCGACGACCTCTTCTGCTCCGGCCACACCGAGCTGCCGGACGGCAAGGCGCTGTTCAACGGTGGCACGAACTTCCGTGGCTTCACCGGCGACAACGGGGGCAAGTGGGGCGGGCTCAACGCGACGTACGAGTTCGACCCCACGACCGAGACCTTCACCAGGTACGCCAACATGATCGCCGGGCGTTGGTACCCGACGACGATCACCTTGGGCAATGGCAAGGCACTGACTGTCGCCGGCTTCGAGGAGAACGGCAGCCCCAACCCGTACACCGAGGTCTACGACCCGGCCACGCACACCTGGACCCAGGTGGGTCCGCAGAAGAAGTGGCCGCTGTACCCCAACCTCAAGCTGCTAGCCGACGGCAACTTGTTCTACACGGGCGCCAGCACGTCGAACCGCTCGATAGAGCTGCCGGGGGAGTGGAACCCGTACACCGGTGCCTACACCAACGTGCCCGGGCTCACCAGCGTCGATCACCGCAACCAGGCGGGCGCGGTCCTGCTGCCGCCGGCCCAGCTCCAACGATTCGCAGTGCTCGGCGGTGGCTCGGCCAACGGCAGCGCCGCCATCGCCGACACCAACTTCATCGACATGCTCGCCGCCAGCCCGAAGTACGTGTCCGGGCCGCCTCTTGCGGTCGCGAAGGGGTACGTCTCGACCAGCGTGCTGCCCGACTACACGGTCTTCGAGACCGGCGGCAGCAGTGTTTGGCGGTCAGGCAACGTCTTCGAGGCGTCCATCCTGGACCCAGTGACCCGTACTTTCACCGAGATGGCCTCGGACCCGGTCGGCCGCAACTACCACTCCAGCGCGTTCCTGCTGCCGGACGGCCGGGTCGCCGCACTCGGGAGCAACCCTGGTGACGGCACGTTCGAGATGCGCATCTCGATCTTCTCGCCGCCCTACCTGTTCAAGGGCACGCGGCCGTCGATCACGGTGGCGCCGACCGAGATCCACTACGGCGGCACGGTCAGCATCACCAGCACCGACAGCGGCTCGGTGCTGACCAAGATGGCGTTGATCCGGAACCCGATCGAGACGCACCAGAACAAGCCGGACGAGCGTCTGGTCGACCTGCCGGGCACCTTCACGAACACGTCGGCGGTCGGCACGGTGACGACCAACCCGAACCTCGCTCCGCCGGGTTACTACTACCTCGTCGTCGACAACGCGGCGGGCATCCCGTCGATCGCGAAGATCGTCCACCTCAGCTAAGCGGTCAAGCTTGCGCGATGCGTACGAGGTTGCCCGAAGGGTCCCGGAACGCGCAGTCGCGTGCGCCCCACGGCTGTGACGCCGGCTCTTGGAGCAGCTCGGCTCCCGAGGCTCGGACCTTCTCGAACGTGGTGTCGAGGTCGTCGGTGCGGAAGATCGCAGCCTGCAGCGACCCTTGCGCAACGAGCGACAGCAGGGCGTCGCCCTGGGTCTGCGAGCGACCCCCGTGTGGCTGGAAGAGGACGACGTCGACGTCCTGCCCCGGGGCACCGACGGTGACCCAGCGGAAGCCGTCGGACGCGACGTCGTTGCGGACCTCGAGGCCGAGCGCGTCGCGATAGAAGCCGAGCGCGGCGTCGGGGTCGTGGACGGGGATGAACATGTGGGAGACGGTGACCGGCATACGACGACCTTAGGCGCGGCGAACTGTCGCGCGCTTCTCAGATCCTGCTCGGTGCTGTGACCCGACGGGGTCGCGTCGCCACCTTGCTCACGCACGCGGGGACGACCTCGTGGTCGCGGTGGTCGCGTGCGCGGTACTGCGACGGCGGCTGGCCGACGATCTCGGTGAAGCGCGAGCTGAACGAACCGAGCGACGGGCAACCGACGGCGATGCAGGTGTCGGTGACCGACATCCCCTGCCGCAGCAGCGACTTCGCGCGCTCGATGCGTCGGGTCATGAGGTAGGAGTAGGGCGTCTCTCCGTACGCCGCACGGAACCTGCGCGAGAAGTGCGCGGGCGACATCAGCGCGGCGCGCGCCATCACCGGGACGGCGAGGGGCTGTGCGTAGTCGCGGTCCATGAGGTCGCGCGCGCGGCGCAGGTGCGCGAGGTCGGCGATCTCCTCCGGCGTCATGGCGACCACGGTACGCGGCGACATGATCCAGAGCCTGGGTGAGTTCCCGCCGCGGCAGAAGCCAGCCTCGTTCAGCCTCGACGAGGTGCTCGTCCAGCTCCAGCAGGGCCTGCCCAGCGCATGACCCAAGAGCACGACTTCCCTTGGCGGGCCGAGGCGGGGTATGGCACCACGGCGCCGGTCGGGTCGTACCCGGCCAACGGCTACGGGCTCGCCGACATGGCCGGAAACGTCTGGGAGTGGACCACCGACTGGTACCAGGAGAAACGCTGGCCGGACGCATCCGCCTGCTGCGTCCCACGCGACCCCAGGGGCGGCACCGAGGTCGAGAGCCTGGACCCGCGACAGCCCCAGTTCCGGATGCCCCGCAAGGTGATCAAGGGCGGCTCTTTCCTCTGCGCGGACACGTACTGCCTGCGGTACCGGCCGGCCGCGCGCCGGCCGCAGATGGTCGACACGGGCATGAGCCACGTCGGCTTTCGCTGCGCAGTGCGACCCTAGCTGAGCACGTGGCCCGGCTGGTTCGCGACATCAAAGCGCAACAGATGGACCAAACCCGTAGGGCGACGCACGACCCGCACCGGCCTCGTTCGGATGGCGAAAGGGCATACCTCTCGTCAGCGCGTAGGAGTTCAGCTGTCGACGTCGCGCGCGCGGGCTGAGGGGTCCTGGGCGACTGTGAGCAGGACGTCAGCGTGGTTGCTCAGAAGCGTCCGGCATGGAGTTGACACACGTAGATGCATACGTGAAACTCACTTCACCAGTCATCTTGCTGGTCGCGCCGAGATGTCGGCGCGTGAAGGGGAGTACCCCACCGACGCTTCTGTCGTCAGTACGGCTCGCCGGGCGACCGGCGAGCCCGGCGGAGCGGATGCCGGGTTTCGCGCCGGCATTGGGGGAGACCTTCGGTCAGCTCGCGTGCTACCGAAGGATGCCCGATGTCTGTTCCTTTGTGGTTGTGGTTCGCCGTACTTGCGGTGATCTTGGCCATGCTGGCCGTCGACCTGATCGGCCATCGAGGGGACCGGGTCGTCTCCCTGCGGGAGGCAGCCGTCTGGTCGACGGTCTGGGTGTCGCTCGGTCTCGGCTTCGGACTGGTCGTGTGGCGGCTGTTCGGCTCCGAGGCGGCCGGGGAGTACTACGCCGGGTACGTGATCGAGAAGAGCCTGGCCGTCGACAACGTCTTCGTCTTCGCGCTGATCTTCGCGGCGTTCGCCGTGCCGCGCTCCGCTCAGCACCGGGTGCTGTTCTACGGCGTCATCGGCGCCCTGGCCATGCGCGCGGTCTTCATCGCCGGCGGCGCCGTCCTCATCGACCGATTCAGCTGGGTCCTCTACCTCTTCGGCGTGTTCCTGGTGGGCACCGGGATTCAGATGTTCCGGCACCGCAACCAGCATCCCGACCCGACGCGGCACCCCGTGCTCAGACTCACCCGCCGGGTCATCCCGAGCACCCCCACCTGGCACGGCACGAAGTTCTGGGTCACGGAGAACGGGCGCCGGCTCGCCACGCCGCTGGTGGCGGTCCTGGCGCTGGTGGAGTTCAGTGACCTCGTCTTCGCGGTGGACTCGATCCCGGCCATCTTTGCCGTCACCCAGGAGCCCTTCCTGGTCTTCACCAGCAACGCCTTCGCGATTCTCGGGCTCCGGGCGATGTATTTCCTGCTAGCCGACCTCATGCACCGCTTCGTCTACCTCAAGGTCGGCTTGGCCGCGGTGCTGGTCTTCGTCGGGCTCAAGATGCTCCTCCTACAGGTCTACAAGATCCCGATCGGGCTGTCGCTCGGAGTGATAGCCGGGCTGGTCCTCGGCTCGGTCCTGCTGAGCCTGCGCCGCACCGACTCCGTTCCCGATGCTCCTCTGGAGCCCCTCGAACCGGCCACCACGCCTGCCACCCACGAAAACCGGATCACCCCAGGAGGATCGTCATGATGCACTCGGAAGACGTCCAGCTCTCAACGAGAGTCCGCCCTCAGCCACTGACTCCCAGCACGGTCACGTTGCTCCAGGCGATCAGAAGCTACCCAGCGGTCTCGCTGCTCATGTCGACCACCCCATCGAGGCGCATGCTGCCGACGGAGGCTGATCGGCTCCGTGGGCTGGCCCGCGAGGCGGAGTCGAGGTTGGCCACCGAGGCCCTCCCGGGGGTGCTCGGCACCATCGTCGGGCCGCTGACCGACCTGGTCGAGGTAGCCACTCGAGGTCCGGCGACCGAGGCCATAGGTGTCTTCGTCTCCGGTGCCAGCAACAGGCTCGAGCACCTCAACGTGTCCGTCATGGACCGGGTCGTGGTCGACGCCACGTTCGCGACCCGGGATCTGGTTCGCGCTCTCCACCGGACACCACGCCACCTCGTACTGGCCCTGACCCAGCACGGGGCCAGACTCTTCGACGGCGTCGGGGACGACCTCCGCCCAGCCCCCGGCAGGCTGTTCCCCCGGGTCGCCTCCGGCGCGGAGTTGGGCGGACATGTCGGCGGGGAACTTCGGGCGCACCAGCGCCGTGCGTTCTATCGCGACGTCGACCGAGCGCTGGGGGCATACCTTCAGGTCAATCCGGCTCCTTTGGTCCTGGTCGGGGCTGCGCGAGAGCTCGCCGAGTTCCGAGGGCTGTCAAACAACCTATCTCGCCTGGCGGGCTGCGTGGACGGCAGTCTGGTCACCGCCCCGGTGCCCCACCTCGTGCCGCTCATCCGATCGGCGATGGAGAACTATCTGCTGTCCCGTCAGCAGGAGGCCCTGGACCTGTTGGACCAGCGGATCAGCGCCGGTCGCGCGGTGTCGGGTGTCCAGTCGGCTTGGGTGGCCGCCCTCACCGGACGTCCCGAGATGCTTGCGGTCGAGGAGGGCTACTTCTACCCCGCCCGGATCGACGGCAGCGGGCAACTGCTCAGTCCCGCTGAAGACATCGAGCACCCGGACGTCATCGACGACGTCGTGGACGAACTCATCGAGATCGTCCTGCGAAGAGGAGGCTGGGTCGCGCTGACCGAAGACGGCTCCCTGGCCGGGCACGAAAGGGTCGCCCTCACGATGCACCGCTAGTGGTGGCGCGACTGGGGACTCCGTGGCCAGATCGAGGGCCGCGGAGGCTGCGCTGACTCCGTATGGACACCTTGACGCTGCCGATGATGTTAGGTGGGGACAGAGAACACGCTGTGGGACTCCCTGAACCCCGAGACGGCCGCTTCCTCCACGGCGCTGCTACCAGCGGCTGCCAGTGCGATGCCAGAACTTCACGAAAGGCCGGGACCGCCCGCAGCGGCTGAGCCCGACTGCCGGACGGCGCGGACGACCTCGGTGACGTGGCGTAGGTCCGAGCCGCAGCAGCCGCCCACCACGGTGAGGTTGTGCAGTCGTCGCCGTAGTTCGAGGTAGCCCTGGGCGAACGCCTCTGGGTCGCCGTCGTCGAGCACCTCGGCGTCGTCGAGCTCGGCGTGGCTGAGGCGCGAGGCGTTGCAGCGCAGCCCACGGATCCGCGCCAACCAGGGCCCGTCGTGGAGCGCATCGACGACGTGGTCGGGGTGGGCACAGTTGACCATGAAGTACGCGGGCGCCTCATCGGTCGCGCGATCCACTGCCTCGATCGCATGACCGAGTGGCTCCCCGGTCGGCAACGTGCCGTCGGTCTCGACGGTGAACGACACGACGATCGGCAGCCCGACCTCCTTCGCCGCACGGGTCACCCCGATCGCCTCGGCGGACTGGGTGAACGTCAGCGCGGTGATCATGTCGACGTCGGTGGCGGCCAGCCATCCCAGCTGTGTGGAATGGTAGGCGTGCGCCTCGTCGGCGGCGACTTCTGCGGCGGGCGCGTAGGCATCCCCACGCGGACCGATCAATGCATTCAGCACGATCGGACCGGCGTTGTCGGCGAATTCCGCGCGCAGCCCCGCAGCGAACCTCACGGCGTCGTGGTTCGCTCGCGCCAGTCCTTCCTCGGTGGCCTGAAGATCACCTGCCCAGTACGGGTGCGCCTTCCAGGTCGGGCAGTCCAGGACCATGCCAGTGTTGTTCTCACGCGCCAGTGCCAGGAAGCTGCGGTAGTAGTCGGCCAGTGCCTCGCGCCCGAGCGCGTCTTCGAGCAGTGTGTGGGCGGCGAACTCCCGGATCTCGATTCCGTGGTTGAAGATCAGGTCGGTTTCGCAGCCCGCGTCGGTGACGAACAACCCGCCGTCAAGCTGCGGGAGGTGGGTGCGGTAGTCGGTCATGGGACTGCCTCTCGTTGGTCAGGCTCCGCCTGACGCCTGGACTGCTGGGTCGTTCGAACCCCGGAGCCAGCGTCGCTGGGCGGCCGCTCGGAGTCCCGAAGGACAAGTGACGGTCTTCCTACGAACTTCCTATGGTTGACCGGGCCTCTGTCACTACCGGCCCCATGACGGCATCATGATGGCTGTGCTGCGCATCGCCGGGTGGGAGGTCGACCCCGCCGCTCACCAGTTGAGCCGGGACGGCCAGCAGCGGCACCTCGAACCGCGGGCCATGGACGTCCTTGTACTGCTGGCTGTACGCGCGGGCTCCGTCGTGACCCGCACCGAGTTGATGACGCAGGTCTGGGGTGACACGTTCATCACTGACGATGCAGTGAGCGCGACCATCCTCAAACTGCGCAAGGCGTTCGGCGATGACGCACGGCGTCCTCGACTGATCGAGACGGTCCCCAAGTCCGGGTACCGACTGATCGCCTTGGTCGAGCATGGCGACCAGGACCCGGGTCCCGGCCAGCCGAGCCGAAGCAGCGACCCGCGCATTCGCCACGCGACGGTGCTGCGCTGCGTCATCGACCTTCACGTCTCGCCCGGCGCAACACCGGAACCTGAGGCGTGGCAGCAGGCCATGACCGCTCACCGCGACCTACTCGAAGGGGTCGCCCACCCCCACGGCGGCTGGGTCGCCGAGGAGGCCACCGCGTTGGTCGCGGTCTTCGGCGCCCCCGACGCCGACGAGCACCACGTGATCCACGCCGTGGCAACCGCGATCGAGGTTCGTGACGTCTGGCAACACCAACCGGTGCCGAAAGGGCTTGAGGTCGTCCGACGGCTCGCCCTGGCGAGCGGTGACCTCCTGGCCACCGCCACGGCCGGTGACCAGAAGGGCTCAGTATTCGGGGAGGCCATGACGGTGACGGTCGCGCTGGCGGAGACGGCGGCGGCCGACCAGATCGTCCTCAGTGAGCAGGCGTACGCGCTTATCGGCGACCGTTTCGACGCCGAAGCCCAGGCCGACACCGAGCACGAGGCACCGGCGTCCTACGTGCTGAAAGGACGGCGACCGACCGCATCGACCTGGCAGGCGAGGGTGCTGCGGGGTCTGAGCCCGCTGGTCGGCCGTGCTCACGAGCTTGCAGTGGTCGAGGATGTACTCAGCAGAGCTGAGTCCGGTCGTGGGCAGGTGCTGGCGCTCCACGGGGAGCCGGGAGTGGGCAAGTCGCGACTGCTGCACGAGCTCATCGCTCGCGCCATTGACGCCGGGTTTGTCCCCTACACCGGCTATGCCTCGGCGCTCGATCGACACTCCCCATACTTCGCCATCCAGCCGATCGTGCGCCAGAGTCTGGCTGGCCGGCCTGAGGTCGACGACGAGCTTGCGTTGGCTTCAGTCCTGACGCCCGGCACTGTCAACGCGGAGTGGCAGGCGCTCGACCCCGAGTTGCGTCACCGCCGCATCGTCGCGGCCGTCTCCAGTTTGTTGCTGCGCGACGACGTACCGACCGTGCTCGCTGTGGAGGACCTGCACTGGGCGGATGAAGCCACCCAAGGGTTGTTGGTGGCACTCGCGGACCGCATTGCCCGGCGCCGGTGCCTGCTGGTCGTCACCTACCGGCCCGAGCTGGCGGATCCATGGCCCAGCCGGAGCTACGCCAGCATGCTGCGCGTCGACCCGCTACCTGTCGCCACCGCCGCCACCCTCCTCGATGAGCTGACCGGCCTCGACTCCAGTTTGGTGCGGTGGAAGCGTGAGGTGCTGGACCGCGCCGGTGGCACCCCTCTGTTCCTGGAGGAAAGCGTGCGTTCGGCGCAGTCACTGGGCGCTCTGGCCGGCACACCAGGAGGGTACGAGTTCCGTGCGGGCGTCGACATCCCGGTGGTTCCGTCGTCGCTGCGAGGGTTGTTGGCCGAGCGGATCGACCGGCTGAGCACATCGGCGCGGTCGCTCGTTTCCGTGGCCGCGGTGATCGGCCGGCAGTCACCCACACCTCTGCTGGCCGCGATGGTGGATCTGGATGGCGACCAGATGGCTGAGGTCCTGAGGCAGTTGCAGGCGGCCGAAATCCTCTTCGAGGTCGCAACGTTGAAGGAACCGACCTACGAGTTCAAGCACGCGCTGACGCAGGAGGCGGCGTACCTCGGCGTCCCCGCCAGCCTGCGGCGCGACCTGCAACGCAGGATCGCCGACCTGCTCACCGGGGAACTTGCTGATCAGGTGTCCTCCACACCCGAGGAGCTCGCCTGGCACCTGGCCGAGGCCGGGCGCAGCGAGGAAGCCCTGGCCCAGTGGCGTCTCGCCGCGGCCGCTGCGACCGAGGCGGGAGCTTTCACCGACGCACTGGCTCACCTGGCCAAGGCCCGCGAGCTGCTGGGCGCCGTGACCGCCCCGGTGGCCAGGCAGCACGCTGAGCTGGCGATCGAGCTGGCCACCGGCACCGCTCTGATACAGACCGTCGGACCGACCGACGAACAGGTGGCCCGCGCGTTTCGGCGGGCGACCACCCTTGCCGACGAGATCCGAAGCCCACGCGAGCAGTTCGAGGCCACGTGGGGCTCGTGGTTCGTGCAGATGATGCGCGGCGACATCCACGCCGCGACTCGCCTCGCCGACCAGGTCTCGGCGATCGCCGAGAACATGCACGACGACGCCCTGACACTCGAAGCGCACCACGTGCAGTGGTCAGGGCTCATCTTGGCCGGGCAGCCCGAGACCGCAGCCGAGCACGCGACCGCAGCGATCGAGATGTACCACCCCGAGCAGCACCACTGGCTGACCTACTCCTACGGCGGCCACGACCCCGGCGTTTGTGCGTACAACCTGCACGGGCTGACACAGTGGTTGCTCGGCGACGCTACCGCGGCGCGCGCGAGCTCCGCCGCGGCGCAGGAGCTCGCGCAACGGCTGGGCCACCCCTATACGGTGCTGGAATCGACGCAGACAGCGCTGACGATCGCGCTGCTCGACCGCGACGTCGCCGAGCTCGTGCGCCTGACCGAGATGCTGCTGGCGCTGGTGGCAGACGGCCGGTTGCCCGACGTCGCCTCGGGGTTCGCCGACGGCTTCCGCGGCGCAGCTATAGCTTACGGCGGCGAACTGGCGAAGGGCCTGGCGGTCATGCGCGCCGCAGCACCGGTCTGGACTGAGTTCTGGGGCGCCTGGTGCTTCCCGCTGGACACCACCCTTGCCGAGCTGATGGCAGCATCTGGGGAGCTCGACGCTGCGAGCGCCCACGTCGAGCAGACAATGGCCTTGGCCCGCGAATCGGGCGCCAACTGGTGGGACGCCGAGTTGTCACGCGTGCGCGCCAACCTGCGCGGTCCGGCCCCGGCAGGCCAAGTCGGGCCGACCGCGACCCGGTGGTGAAGCACTTCGAGCAATGGGGCACAGCTCGATTGCCATCAGCTTCGACACGTACTCCCACCTGTTCGAAGGAGTGGGGCTCCAGGCGGCCACCGCGGCAGCAGACCGTGTCCCCCGTGGCGAGCGGCGAGCGGCGAACCCAGAATGCACCCAGCCCGGCCGTGGAAACGGCCGGGCTGGGTGATGACCTAGACATAACCGCAGGTCAGACGGTGCGCCGCCAGGGACTTGAACCCCGAACCCGCGGATTAAGAGACGACTGGGAGTGATTCTGCGGTGTGCCGGATTCGCTCCAGCAGGTGCGAAATGTGTTGCTGCTCAACGAGTCTGAGGTCTCCTGGTGCT
>JBBQWS010000020.1:0-50010 GCA_038210415.1 Actinomycetes bacterium | reverse complement strand
ATCTGCAGCTTGATGATCGCCGAGAGCTTCTTCTTGGGGGGCATGTCAGGTGTCCTAGTTCTTCTGGATCTGCGAGAACGACAGCTCGACCGGGGTCTCCCGGCCGAAGATCTCCACCAGACCCTTGATCCGCTGAGTGTCGCCGTTGATCTCGTGGATGGTCGCCTGGAGGCTGGTGAACGGCCCGTCGATCACGGTCACCGAGTCGCCGACCTGGAAGTCCAGGACCTTGACCTCGGTCTTCTCGTGGGCCTTCTTCTCCACCGTCGGCCCGAGGATGTTGACCACCTCGTCGACGGTGAGCGGCGTCGGCTGGTGGGCGTGGCCCACGAACCCGGTAACGCCGGGGGTGTTGCGTACCGCACCCCAGGACTCGTCCGTGAGGTCCATCCGGACCAGGACGTACCCGGGAAACTTGTTGCGCCGGACCAGCTTGCGCTGGCCGTTCTTGATCTCGACGACCTCTTCCTGGGGGACCTCCACCTGGTAGATGAAGTCCTCCATGTTCAGGGAGGTCTTACGGCTCTCGATGTTGGTCTTGACCCGGTTCTCGTAGCCCGCGTAGGAGTGCACGACGTACCACTCGCCGGGGGCGGCCCGCAGGGCGGCCCGGAACTCGGCGATCGGGTCCTCCTCGACCTCGACCTCGACCTCTGCGACCTCGGCCAGCGTCACGTCGGGGGCGTCGTCAGCGGCATCGGCGGTGACAACGGCGACCTCGGAGCGGTCGTCGGCGACGTCGATGTCGTCGTGGCGCGGGAACTCGGTCACTGGGTGAGCACTTCCTCGTGGACGGTCGTGGGGGGCGAGAGTCGACCCGGGGGGGGTCAGCTGCCGCCGAAGATGGCGAGCACCGCGTGGCCGAAGCCGAAGTCGAGCATGGTCACGATCACCATGAGCACCGCGACGAAGGCGAGCACGACGGTGGTGTAGGTGATCAGCTCGCGCTGGGTCGGCCAGACCACCTTGCGAAGCTCGGCGATGACCTGGCGGTAGAACAAGGCGATCCGGGCGAACAGGCCGGGACGATCGGTCGCCTTACGGTCCGAGCCGGACCTGCCGCGCTCAGGCGTCGCAGTGGAACCACGGGTGTCGCTCATGCGCTCAGGTCACCTGCCCGCTGTCTCGGATAGCCCGGAAGGTCCGGACCATTCTTGCCACTTGTCGCGCTGCCGAAGAACTTGCAGGGCCGGAGGGACTTGAACCCCCAACCGCCGGTTTTGGAGACCGGAACTCTACCAATTGAGCTACGACCCTTCGGTGGCTCGAATCGGTCCCCGGGCACGCTAGCGCAGAGGCGGTTCTCACCAGGGGACGAGTGTACGGCCTGGAAGGAGGCCGGTCGAACCGCAGAGGTGGAAGGATGTGGGCGTGACCGAATCGACCTCCGTTCCCGTCCGCCCGTCCTCCGCACCGACCATCCGGCGCGGACGCGTCTCGCGCCGGATCGGCAGCATCGCGGAGTCCGCCACCCTGGCCGTCGACGCCAAGGCCAAGGCGCTCAAGGCCGCCGGACGGCCGGTGATCGGCTTCGGCGCCGGTGAGCCCGACTTCCCCACCCCCGACTACATCGTGCAGGCCGCGGTGGCTGCCTGCCAGGACCCCCGCTGGCACCGCTACACCCCCGCGGCGGGCCTGCCCGACCTGCGTGCAGCCGTTGCCGCAAAGACACTGCGCGACAGCGGGTATTCGGTCGACCCGGGCCAGGTCCTGATCACCAACGGCGGCAAGCAGGCGCTCTACAACGCCTTCGCGGCCCTGCTCGACCCGGGCGACGAGGTGCTGCTGCCCGCGCCGTACTGGACGACCTACCCCGAGTCGATCCGGCTGGCCGGCGGCGTCCCCGTCGAGATCGTCACGGACGAGACCACCGGCTACCGGGTCAGCATCGCCCAGCTCGAGGCCGCGATGACCCCCGCGACCAAGATGCTGGTCTTCGTCTCGCCGTCGAACCCGACGGGCGCCGTGTACCCGCCCGCCGAGGTCGAGGCGATCGGGCGCTGGGCCGCCGAACGCGGGTTGTGGGTCGTCACCGACGAGATCTACGAGCACCTCGTCTACGGCGACGCCGTCTTCTCCTCCATGGCCACGCTGGTGCCCGAGCTGGGCGACCAGGTCGTCGTGGTCAACGGCGTGGCCAAGACGTACGCGATGACCGGTTGGCGGGTCGGCTGGATGATCGGCCCGAAGGACGTCGTCGCGGCCGCGACGAACCTTCAGTCCCACGCCACGTCCAACGTCTCGAACGTCGCCCAGGTCGCCGCGCTGGCGGCCGTGTCGGGGAACCTGGACGCGGTCGCGCAGATGCGCACCGCCTTCGACCGCCGACGCCAGACCATGACCTCGATGCTGCAGTCGATCGACGGGATCACCTGCCCGCTGCCCGAAGGCGCCTTCTACTGCTACCCCTCGGTGCGCGGGCTGCTCGGCCGCTCGTTGCGTGGCCAGCTCCTGCGGAGCTCGGCCCAGCTCGCCGCGATCATCCTGGACGAGGTCGAGGTCGCCGTCGTCCCGGGCGAGGCGTTCGGGACGCCCGGCTACCTCCGACTGTCGTACGCCCTCGGCGACGACGACCTCGCCGAGGGCGTGGGCCGGATGCAGCGGCTGCTGGCGGAGGCGGCAGGCTGATCGGCGGCCGCGACCTGCGTGCGCTCCCCAAGGCGCATCTTCACCTGCACTTCACCGGCGCGATGCGGCACACGACCATGCTCGCGCTCGCCAAACGGCACGGGGTGCGACTCCCGGAGACACTGTCCAGCGACCGCCCGGTCCGGCTGGCCGCGGCCGACGAGCGGGGCTGGTTCCGGTTCCAGCGGCTCTACGACACCGCTCGGTCGGTGCTGCAGGAGCCGGCCGATGTCCGTCGGCTCGTCTCGGAGGTCGCGCAGGACGAGCACGCCGACGGTTCGGGCTGGCTGGAGATCCAGGTCGACCCCAGCGGCTACGCGGCCAGGTTCGGCGGTATCACCGCCTTCACCGAGCTCGTGCTGGACGCTGCACGGAGCGCCGCCGCAGCGACTGGAGTGGGGATCGGGGTGATCATCGGTGCGAACCGCACGCGGCACCCGATGGACGCCCGGACGCTCGCCCGGCTGGCCGTCGCGTACGCCGGTGCCGGAGTCGTCGGGTTCGGTCTGGCCAACGACGAACGGCGGGGCGCGGCCGCCGACTTCGCACCCGCGTTCCGCATCGCGCACCGTGCAGGGCTGCTCGCTGCGCCGCACGGCGGCGAGCTGGTCGGGCCGGCCAGCGTGACCGCCTGCCTCGACGAGCTCGGTGCCGGGCGGATCGGACACGGCATCCGCGCCGCAGAGGACCCTCGGCTGCTCGACCGGCTGGCTGCGACGGGGGTCACCTGCGAGGTGTGCCCGTCGTCGAACGTCTCGCTCGGGGTCTACCAGGACCCGTCCGACGTACCTCTGCGCTCGCTCCTGACCGCCGGCGTCGGGGTGGCGCTCGGCGCGGACGACCCGTTGATCTTCGGCGCCCGGCTCACCGAGCAGTACGAACTCGCGCGCTCGGTGCACGGCTGCTCCGATGCGGAGCTGGCCGGCCTGGCCCGGGGCTCGGTGACGGCCTCGCGGGCACCTGACCAGGTGCGGGACCGGCTGCTCGCCGGCGTCGATGCTTGGCTGCTGAGCCCCGCGCCGGCTACAACGCGCAGCCCACGAGGACCGGCTCGGCCGTGAGCTCGATCCCGAACCGAGCCAGCACGCCGGCGCGTACCTCCCGAGCGAGGTCGAGGAGCGCGGCCGTACTCCCCCCTGGCCGGTTCGTGAGAGCCAGGGTGTGCTTCGTGGAGATCCGGGCCGTACCCGACCCGTAGCCACGGGCGAACCCGGCCTGCTCGATGAGCCAGGCAGCCGAAGCCTTCACCGACCCGTCGGCCTGGGGGTAGCGGGGCGCCCCATCGGGCAGCGTCGCGGACTGCTCCGGCGTGAGGACCGGGTTGGTGAAGAACGACCCGACGCTGACCGTGTCGGGGTCTGCCGGGTCCAGCACCATCCCCTTGGCGCGACGCAAGCCCAGGACGGCGACGCGCACGGCCGCACTCGGGGCATGCTCACCTACGGCGACCCCGAGGGCGCGGGCGAGCTCCGCGTAACGGATCGGCGTCGACTCGACGGTGCGTTCGAGCCGGAAGACCACCGCGAGCACGACGTACCGCTCGGCCTGCTTGAGCAGGCTGCTGCGGTACGCGAAGCCGCACTCCCCCGCTGACAGCACGAGAACCTCGCCACTGCGCCGGTCGAGGACCCGGAGCCAGCTGATGGTGTCGGCGACCTGCTGCCCGTACGCGCCGACGTTCTGGATCGGCGTCGCACCCGTGAGCCCGGGGATACCGGACAGCGCCTCGACCCCGCTCAGCCCGTCGCTGACGGTCGCGGCGACGAGGTCGTCCCACGGCTCGCCGGCCCGCACCAGCACGTCGACGTGACCGCCCTCGACCCGGAGGTCGATGCCCTGGGTGGCGACCCGGACGACGGTGCCGTCGAACCCGTCGTCGCCGACCACGAGGTTGGACCCACCGCCGAGAATCAGCAGCGGTTCACCACCGCGGTCGAGCCGGGTCACGACCTCGACGAGCTCGTCCTCGTCCGTCGCCTCGACCAGCGCTCGGCACCGCCCACCCAGTCGAAGCGTGGTCAGGTCGGCCAGCGGAACCCCAGGACGCACGGTCAGCCGAGCTGGACGACGGCCCGGGCCTGGCCCAGGACCTTCTGCTCGGTTGACATGGCGGTCAGCTCCACTCGGACCCGACGGTCCGCCAGCAGCTCGGTGACGACGCCGCTGACCTCGAGGAGCGCCCCTCGGTCGTCGTCGGGCACGACGACCGGACGGGTGAAGCGGACGCCGTACTCGACGACGGCCCCCGGGTCCCCGGCCCAGTCGGTGACCACCCGGACCGCTTCGGCCATGGTCAGCATGCCGTGCACGATGACGTCGGGCAGGCCCACTGCCTTGGCGATGCGCTCGTTCCAGTGGATGACGTTGAAGTCGCCCGACGCGCCACAGTAGCGGACCAGGTCGAGCCGCTGAAGCGGGAAGGACTGCTGCGGCAGCTCGGTGCCCACCTCGACGTCGTCGAAGCTCACGGTCGCAGTCATCGTCAGGCCTCCTGGGCGGCCGTGCCGCGCGAGACGATGGTCGACCGCGCGGTGCAGACCAGCTCACCGTCGGTGGTCGAGACCTCGCCGCGCAGGCTCAGCAGGTCGTTGCCGGCGACCGAGCGGATGTTCTCGACCGAACCGATCACGACGAGCTCGTCGCCCGCGTGGACCGGCCGCTCGTAGGCGAACGACTGCTCGCCGTGGACGACCATCGAGTAGTCGAGGCCGAGCTCGGGGTCGAACACGACCTGCGCCGACGACCGCATCGTCAGCACCACCAGGAACGTCGGCGGCGCCACGACATCCGGATGGCCTAGTGCGCGCGCAGCAGCGACGTCGCGATACGCAGGGTT
The DNA here is from genome assembly GCA_038210415.1 of Actinomycetes bacterium. Lineage (GTDB taxonomy): Bacteria > Actinomycetota > Actinomycetes > Prado026 > Prado026 > JBBQWS01. Next base: position 44,546 of record JBBQWS010000020.1, on the reverse strand, counting down.
CGGGTCGCCGACAGCGTCCGCAAACTCCGCAATCTTCGCTCTGGAGACTAAATAGGTTTCAGACGGCGGGTAGCGCTTACCGATGAATGAAGGGTCGAGCGGCATCAGCCCATCCCTCCGTACTGGCCGCCGGTGACGGGGATGGTGACGCCGGAGACGAAGTCGGCATCGGGAGAGACGAGGAAAGCATGCACCGCAGCAACGTCCTCGGGCTGCCCGAACCGGCCGAGCGCGATCATCGCCAACGAGAGCTGGCGCATCTGCTCCGGGATGCCGAGCTCGGCGCCGGACTTCTTCGCTTGCGTCAGCCGGGTCTCGATGAACCCGGGCGCGACGGCGTTCACGTTGATCCCGAACGGGCCGAGCTCGCGGGCCAGCGTCTTGGTCGTCGAGATGATCGCGCCCTTGGCGGCCGTGTAGTTGTACTGACCGGGGTTGCCCGTGAACGCGACGACGCTCGACGTGAAGGTGATCTTGCGGTTGTAGGCGGGCCGGCCGTTCGCGGCGATCTCGGCCTTCGCGACCTCGCGCAGGTAGGGCATCGCAGCCAGAGTGGTGTGGAAGGCCGTCGCGAGATTGACGTCGAGCACCGTCCGGAAGATCTCGTCGTCCATGGTGTGGAACATCTTGTCGCGAGTGATGCCGGCGTTGTTGACGACGATGTCCAGCTGACCGAACCGGTGGATCGCGGCGGTCACCAGCCCCTTGGCCGCCAGCAGCTCGACCGTGTCTGCGAGGGCGACCTCAGCCTCGCCACCGGCAGCCATGACCAGCTCGGCCGTCTCGTTCGCCGGATCCGCGTCGATGTCGTTGACCACGATCCGGGCCCCGTCGCCGGCCAGCCGGAGCGCTGTGGCCCGGCCGATACCTCGACCTGCTCCGGTCACGATCGCCACCTTGCCGTCCAAGCGCCCCACGGCCGAATCCCCTCTCGACGGTTGCCAGACCCGCGACCGACCAACCCGCGGCTACGCCGACCGTAACGCACCCCCGCGACAACCCTCACCCCTCCGGAGACTTCGATGCCCCACCCCTACCGCCGCGTCATCGCGTCCGTCACCGTGCTTGCCGTCGCAGCGCTCGGCTCGGTCACCGCCACGACCCTCACCTCGGCGCAGGCCGCCGCAACAGTCAAGGCGCCGATCCGCGGATTGATCGACCGGCAGGGACCCCCCAAGGGTGCCGCGACCGCGTACGTCGCCGCCTACGTCGTGAAGGTGAACTGGGCCGACCTGCAACCCGTCCGCGGCGCCGAGCTCGCACCCGACAACCCGATCGACCAGGCGATCGCGCGGGTCCGCCAAGCCGACTTCGCGGGCCACCAGGCGCTGAAGCTGCGGGTGGTCGCCGGGATCGGCGCACCCGAGTGGGCCAAGGAGATCGGGGGCCAGCCGCTGCCCTACCTCAGCAACCAGACGGGTACCAGGACCGTCGGCGGGACGATCGGCCGGTTCTGGCTGCCCGACTTCGGCGCCGCGTACGCAGACCTCCAGGCCAAGCTCGCGGCGAAGTACGACTCCGTCCCGGAGCTGCGGGAGGTGACCGTCTCGCGCTGCAGCACGATCTACGACGAGCTGTTCATCCGGCAGCGGTCGCCCGAGAGCAACCGGACCGCGCTGCTCGGTGCCGGCTACACCAAGGACGCCGACCAGGCCTGCATCAAGGCGGCCATCGACGCGCACCAGGTCTGGCAGCAGACCATCTCCGACGTCGCGTTCAACCCGTTCCCGAACGTCGTCGCCACGTCCGGCCCGAGCATGGATGAGGCGTACACCGAGGCGACGATGGACTACTGCCGAGCGGCTCTCGGCGCGCGCTGCGGCCTGGAGAACAACTCGCTGTCGGTGGCCAAGCTGGGGACGGCGGCATACCAGCAGATGTACGCACACATGACGGCCCTGGGCGGGACGATCGCGCTGCAGACCGCGACTGTCGACCGGATCGGCTCGTGGTCGGCGACGCTGGCCGGCGCGGTCTCGATCGGCGCGACGTCGGTCGAGCTGCCGTACGGGTACCAGAAGTGGCCGGCGGGATCGCTCCTGCCTTGGGCGACCAAGATCGCGAACTCCCCGCCCAAGGTGGCCACGCGCTAGCACACCGCACGACGAAGGCCGCCCCGGATGGTCCGGAACGGCCTTCGTGCGCGGCTGGGGCCGGCCTGGGCCGACGCGCCTAGCGAGTCTCCTTGTGCAGGGTGTGCAGGTTGCAGTTGGGGCAGAACTTCTTCAGCTCGACCCGGTCGGGATCGTTGCGCCGGTTCTTCTTGGTGATGTAGTTGCGGTGCTTGCACTCCTGGCACGCCATCGTGATCTTGGGGCGGACGTCGCTCTTGGCGGCCACGGGGAAGCTCCTTGCTCTGCATCAGACGACGGACAACCGACACAGCGTAGCCGGGCGGTTGTCCCTCAGGGAAATCGGCCGGCAGGCTGGCACCGGGACCTGGGTAGCGGAGGCGGGACTTGAACCCACGACACAGCGATTATGAGCCGCTTGCTCTACCAACTGAGCTACTCCGCCGCAGCGGTAGGACCGCCGCCCGAATGGTAGCCGGGCAACGCCCGGGTGGCGAAACCGGTTCCCCCAGCGAGATGGAGGTCAGGGGACGACCCGGGTGCCCTCCGCAGCGGTGAGCTCCCGGAACAGCGAGGTCAGCCGGCCGGTCATCGGCCCGGGTTCGCCGGAACCGATCCGCCGGCGGTCGATGGACAGGACGGGCACCAGCTCACCCATGGTGCCGGTGACGAAGACCTCTTGGGCGCGGTGCAGCTCGGCCGGCGACACCTCGGTCACCAGGTGCGGGATCGCGTGCTGCCGCAGCAGCTCGAGCACCGTCGCGCGGGTGATGCCTTCAGGGCACGCCCGGGACGTCGGGGTCCGCACGACGCCGTCGAGGACGGCGAAGACGTTCGTCGCGTTCGTCTCGGCCACGAAGCCCCAGCCGTCGAGCAGCAACGCGTCGTCCGCCCCAGCCGCGTTCGCCTCGAGCTTGGCCAGAATCGAGTTGAGGAGGTTGTTGTGATGGATCTTCGGGTCCAGCACGTCGGGACCGGGCCTGCGCACGGAGGCGGTGGCCAGCGTGATGCCACCGCTGTCGTACACCGGAGGCTTGTGCTCGGCCAGGACGATGAGCGTCGGGCCGGACTGGTTGAGCCGCGGGTCCATGCCGCTGGTGATCTTGACCCCGCGGGAGAGGGTCAGCCGGATGTGGACGCCGTCGCGCATCTGGTTCGCCTCGAGCGTACGGACGATCTCGGCCGTGATCGCCTCGTCGGACGGGACCTGCACGAAGGCCAGGGCAGCCGCCGAGTGCCGCAGCCGGGCCAGGTGCTCGGGCAGCCGGAAGACCCGGCCGTCGTAGACCCGGAGCCCCTCCCAGACCGCGTCGCCGCCCTGAACCACCGAGTCGAACGCCGACACGTGCGGCTCGTCGCGATGGCGCAGGACACCGTTCACGTTGACGAGCAGGTCACGGTTGCGTTCGTCGAAGGTCTGGAGCATAGGAGCAGCCTAGGGATTCGTCGGGGCCGGGTCGGCCGGGCGCAGCCGGTGGACAGCCAGCTCGTCGTAGGACGGGCGACAGCGCTCGACCAGGTCGAGCAGCCGGTCGGGGACCTCGACCGGCAGCCCGCGAGGTGCGGCGAACCCCGTCGACGCCTCGACGGCGGAGTACCAGTGCGGGGCCCAGACGCCGTCGGTGGGCCGCGGCCCGGGCGGCCAGCTGAGCATCCGGTCCTGGAAGGGCAGACCCAGCCGCTCGCAGAGCAGGGCCAGCGTCGCCGCCGGAGCGGCCAACACGTCGTCCGCGTCCAGGACGGGGGGAGCGACGCCGAGGCGGTCGGCCGTACGCCGGAAGATCTCGACCTGTTGCGGGAAGCCGAGGTCCTCGAGCGTCGGCTCACCACGCACCTTCGCGTACGACGCCACCACAGCGGCCGGATCGCGGATCAGGAAGGTGTTGCTCACCAGCTCCAGCCAGTCGCGCCCGACGTCGGGCAGCAGGTGGTGGGTCATGTGCTTCTGAAAGAAGGCCCGACGTCCGTCCGGCACCGGGGCGGTGAGCTGCTCCGTCACCACGCGCCAGTCGTCGCTCTGCGCCTGCAGGATCTCGTCGCGGGCGGGGTGCTCCAACCAAGTGACCCGCAGGTAGTGCGCGTACAACGGCTCGTCCACGACGGTGGTATCCGACCGGTTCTCGAAGCTGCGCATCATCGCCGTGGAGATGTTGCGCGGCCCGGACCACATCGCGATCCGGACGGCGTCGGGGGCGGAGGTTGGACTCATCGGCGGACGCTACCGCGCACCGGTGCGCGAAGGCACCGCCCTAGGTCAGGTGCTGGATGATGCGACCGACCGGACCGTCGAGCTCGACCGTGGCCAGCGCGCCGTTGACGAGGGCCAGCTGCGGTGGCACGTGTCCCAGGTCGACATCGACCAGGACGGGCACCGGCAGCCCACCCAACGCGTCCCGCACCGCGTCGAACTGGGTGAAGGTGCCGCTCGCCCGACCCCCGGAGCGGCCGACCAGCACGGCGTTGGCCTGGTCGAACCAGCCGGCGAGGACGAGGTGATGGAACATCCGGGCTGCGGTGAACGCGTCGGACTCCGCCACCTCGAGGTAGACGACCAGTCCCTCGGGGGCGTGCTCCGCGGCGAACCCGGCGAGGTCGCCGTAAGGGGTGCCCGGCAGCATCGACACGGTCTCGAGACAGCCGCCGACCAGACGGCCCGTGGCGGTCACCGGGTCCGTACCGCCGTCGAGACGCCGCCACCCGGCCACCGCATCGAGGACGTAGTCGCGGGCGTCCGGGTGGCGCGCGAAGTCGACGTACCCCCCCGACTGGTACGCGGCAGCCGATCCCTGCGTCAGAACCTGGGCAGCGGGAGCGGTAGCGACGTCCAGCCAGTGCAGGAGGGGGTCGGGTACGCGGAATGGCGTGTCCAGCAGGTTGCAGCCGTGCAGGGTCGCGACCCCGGTGCGCAAGGTCATCGGCAGCATGAGCGTGGTGAGGTCGGAGTAGCCGACGAGCCAGGTTGGCTCGGCCGCAGCGAGAGCCGCGAAGTCCAGCAGCGGGAGCAGGTCGATGGCCAGCTCGCCGCCCCAAGGCGGCACGACAGCGCGGACGAGCGGGTCGGTGAGGAACGTCATCAGCTCGGCGGCGCGCTCTGGGGCGGCGGCGCTGGTGGGGCCGTCCGCCGCCAGGCACGCCCCGACGACGACCTGGAAGCCCCGACCGCTGAGGTGTTCGATGGCGTACTGCAGCCGCGGCTCGAACTCGGGCTGGACGCCGGAGGAGGGTGCGGTGACCGCGACGACGTTCCCGGCCTGCAGCGGCTTCGGGTAACGCATGTGGAGCCCCCTTACGGAATCGAACCGTAGACCTTCTCCTTACCATGGAGACGCTCTGCCGACTGAGCTAAGGGGGCCGGCGCAACTGCGGTCGCCAGGCTACACACCCCGGCCGGTCAGCGAGAAATCACCCCCGAACGACGAGGGCGCGGCACCGGAGAACCGGTACCGCGCCCTCGCTCGCGTGGCGGGTGAAGGATTCGAACCTTCGTAGGCTAAGCCGGCGGATTTACAGTCCGCTCCCATTGGCCACTCGGGCAACCCGCCGTGCGTGCTGCACCCTGGGCAGCGGGTGGAAGAATAGCGCAGCATCCGCCGAGCAACGAACGCGAGGATCACATGGCCGACTCCAGCTTCGACATCGTCTCCAAGGTCGATCGGATGGAATTCGACAACGCGCTGAACCAGGCGTCGAAGGAGCTGTCACAGCGCTACGACTTCAAGAACGTCGGCGCCAGCGTCGGCTGGTCCGGCGAGAAAATCCTGCTCGAGGCCAACACCGAGGAGCGGGTGAAGGCCGTCCTCGACGTGCTCCAGGAGAAGCTGATCAAGCGGGGCGTCTCGCTCAAGGCACTGGACGCGGGCGAGCCTCAGCTGTCCGGCAAGGAGTACAAGATCTTCGCCGAGCTCAAGGAAGGGCTCAGCCAGGAGAACGCGAAGAAGCTCGGCAAGATCATTCGGGACGAGGGTCCCAAGGGCGCCAAGGTACAGATCCAGGGCGAGGAGCTGCGGGTTACGTCCAAGAGCCGCGACGACCTGCAGGACATCATCGCGCTGCTCAAGGGCAAGGACCTCGACTTCGCGGTGCAGTTCACCAACTACCGCTGACCCCAGCCACCCCAGCCACCCGCCCACTCGCCACTCGCACCAAGAGCACCGCCCCCCTTCCGCCACAAGGGTCCCCTCATGCCACTAGGCGGCGGTTACGCACCACTCACGCACGAGCAAGCCCGCGCAGCTCGGTTTCGTCAGGCAGTCATGAGTGCCTCACGCGCTCGACCTATTGGCATGAGGGGACCCTTGCGGCGGGAGGGGGTTGGTGGGTGGGGAGGGGGTTGGTTAGTGGAGTTCGCGGGCGAGTTCCTGGAGCCGGGCGATCCGGTCGGCGATCGGGGGGTGGGTCGAGAACAGCTGGCTCATCCCCGGCACGTTGAACGGGTTCGCGATCATCAGGGCCGACGTCGTCTGGACGCTCGGCGTGGGCTGCAGGGGCCGCCGGGCCGTACCCGTCTCGAGCTTGGCCAGCGCCGAGGCGAGGGCCATCGGGTCGCGGGTCAGCAGCGAGCCGGACTGGTCGGCCTGGTACTCGCGCGACCGGCTGATCGCCAGCTGGATCACCGAGGCGGCGATCGGCCCCAGGACAGCCACGAGTAGGGCACCCATCGGGTTGCGTTCCTCGTTGTCGCGCCCACCGCCGATGAACGGCAGGAAGTACGCCAGCTGCGCCAGGACCATGATCACGCTCGCCAGCGCCGCCGCCACCGATGAGATCAGGATGTCGCGGTTGTAGACGTGAGCCAGCTCGTGCCCGAGCACGCCCCGCAGCTCGCGCTCGTCGAGCAGGACGAGGATGCCCTCGGTGCAGCACACCGCCGCGTGCTGCGGGCTCCGGCCGGTCGCGAACGCGTTCGGGGCGTCGGTCGGTGAGACGTAGAGCCGCGGCATGGGCTGGCCGGCGGCCGAGGTGAGCTCGGCGACGACCCGATACATCACCGGTTGGTCGGCCGGGCTGACCGGGAACGCCCGCATCGACCGCAAGGCGAGCTTGTCGCTGTTGAAGTAGGCGAAACCGTTGGTGGCCAGAGCGATCGCGAAGCCGAGGTACAGCCCGTTGCGGCCGCCGATCCACGAGCCGGCGACCATGATCAGAGCCGACATGGCGGCCAGCAGGGCCGCGGTCTTCATGCCGTTCGTGTAGCGGTGCACGATGCCTGCCTCCGGAAGGGACCGGCGGCCCCGTCTTCGGGATCAACGAACGGATCGGCTCACAGTGTTCCCCGGCAGTCAGGGCGCGAGCAGGCCCAGCACGAGTACGGGTGCCACGGACGTCGCGACCGTCACCGCCAGCAGCAGCGCGACAGCGCCATAAGCCGGCCCCGCGGCGGGTGCCGAAGCGGTCCGCACGGTGCTCCCGGCTGCCGCGCGATCGGGCTCGGCGAAGAGCAGCACCGCGAAACCGACGTAGTAGGCGAGCCCGATCACCGTGGCGACCCCCATGACCACCGCGAGCCAGCCCAGCCCGGCCGTCACCGGCAGGTCGAAGACCCGGACCTTGGCGAAGAGCCCGAGCAGGCCCGGCGGCAGGCCCGCGAGGCAGGCGAGAAAGAAGGCCAGCGAGAGACCGAGGAACGGGCGGCTCCGGGCCAACCCGCGGAAGTCGGTCAGCGAGACGGCTCCCGGCGACACGCCCTGGGGCGCCGCCGCGGCGACGACGGCGAACGCGCCGAGGTTCATCGCGCCGTAGGCGGCCAGGTACGCCACCGCGGCGGAGACCGCGACGGCCGGATCCACCCCGCCGACGCTGGCCAACGGCACCAGGATGTAGCCGGCCTGACCGATCGACGACCACGCAAGCAGCCGGACGACGCCGCTCTGCCGCAGCGCGCCGAGGTTCCCGAGCAGCATCGTGGCGGCCGCGACGAGGGCCACGATCGGCGCCCAGGTCGACTCGGCCGAGGCAAACCCGCCGAGCCCCAGCGAGATCACGGCGACGACGCCCGCGCCCTTGGACACCAGGGAGAGGTACGCGGCCACCGAGAGCGGGGCGCCCCGATACGTGTCCGGTGCCCAGCCGTGGAACGGGACGGCGGCCAGCTTGAACAACGGCGCCGCGAACGCGAGCACCACGCCCGCGAGGACCACCGGCTGCCGCACCGCCGGGTCAGCCAGCACGCCGGACAGCCGCTGCAGGTGGACAGTGCCCGTGCCGGAGTAGACGAACGCGATGCCGAGGAGGCTCACAGCGGTCGCCACGATCGACATGAGGAAGGCGGTGAGCGCTCCCTGCGCGGACGCGGCGTCGCGGCGCAGGGCGACGAGGGCAAACGACGGGAGCGACACCACCTCGAGCGCCACGAGCAGGGTCGCCAGGTCGCGAGCGGCCGCGACGACCAGCGCCCCAGTCACCGACGACAGCACCAGGAACGAGTACTCCCCTACCGGCAGCCCCCGCTCGGTCATGGACATCAGCAGCACCACGGCCGCGCCGACCAGGACCACCAGCTGGACGACCACGGCCAGCGGGTCCGCGACGTACGAGCAGGCCTGCGGCACGCAGAAGGTCTGCCGCGTGCCGTGCCGTAGCGGCCAGAGGAGTAAGGCAGCCGCCACGACGACGACGAGCGCGACGGCGGGGACTGCGTCGACGCCGCGCTGCCGGCGGGGACCAAGCACCAGGTCGAGCAGCAGCACCAGCAAGGCGCCGGCCGCGACGACTAGGGGCGGGGCGATCGCGGAGTAGTCGATCGGCTGGGGGCCGGTCATCCGCGCACCGACAGAAGCAGGTCGACGGCCGGAACCGACCAACCGAGCAGGAGGCCGGGCAGCACACCCAGCAGGACCACGAGTGCGACGAGCGGCAGCCACGCGACAGCCTCGAGCGCCGTGACGTCGGCGACGGCCGGACCGGTGCCGTCGCCCTGGTCGACCCGGCGCACCATGCGCAGGAGGTAGTAGGCCGTCAGCACCGTGCCGAGGGCTGCGGCCACGAGGAGCGCGAGGTAGAACGGGCGGTGGTCGCTGCCGGGACCCCGCCAGATCCCCTGCATGGACATGAACTCGCCCCAGAACCCGGCCAGGCCGGGCAGCCCGAGGCTCGCGACGGCGGCGACCGCGAGCAGGCCGCCGAGGCGGGGGGCCCGGGCGTAGAGAGAGCGGGGCAGCAGCGACAGGTCGGTGGTGCCATGCCGCTCCTTGACCGCGCCGACGAGGAAGAAGAGCAGGCCCGTGATGACCCCGTGCGCGATGTTGGCGTACAGCGCGCCGTTGACGCCCACGGAGGTCAGGGACGCGATGCCGAGGAGCACGAAGCCCATGTGCCCGACGGACGAGAAGGCGATCAGCCGCTTGAGGTCTCGCTGGGCCAGGCAGGCTAACGAGCCGTAGAGGATCCCGACGACCGCGAGCGCACCGAGGTACGGAGCCATCGTGCGGCTGGCGGACGGCAGCACCGGCAAAGCGATCCGCACGAGGCCGTACGTCCCCATCTTCAGCAGGACTCCCGCCAGCAGCACCGACCCGACCGTGGGCGCAGCAGTGTGGGCGTCGGGGAGCCAGGTGTGCAGCGGCCACATCGGCGCCTTGACGGCCAGCCCGACACCGATGGCGAGCAGGGCGAGCAGCTGGGTGCTGCGCGGCATGCCGTCGCCGTGCCGCGCCGACAGCGCGACCAGGTCGGTAGTTCCGGTGTAGGACCGCACCAGCAGGAACCCGAGCAGCATCAGGACGGACCCGAGGACCGTGTAGAGGATGAAGGTGGTGGCGGCCCGCGATCGCCCCGCCCCGCCCCAGTGCGCGATCAGGAAGTACATCGGCGCGAGCACGACCTCGAAGAACACGAAGAACAGCAACAGGTCCTGGGCCAAGAAGGTGCCGATCAGTCCGACCTCGAGCAGTAGGACGAGGGCGGTGAAGGCGCGTGCTCGGCCCGGCTCAGGCAGGTGCGCCAGCGTGTAGACGGCGCAGAGCAGCACGAGCAGCGTGGTGAGCACCACGAGCGGGAGCGAGATCCCGTCGACCCCGAGGTGGAACCGGATGCCGAGGGGAGGCACCCAGACCCGGTCGACGACGCCCTGCAGCTCGGCGCTGCGCGACCGGTCGAAACCGGTGACCAGCCACAGCGAGAGCGCGAAGGTCGCAGCAGACACCACGACGCCGAACCGGGCCGCCCAGCCCTCGGCTCGACCGCCCGCGACCAGCAACGTGAGCGCTCCGGCGGCCGGCACGGCGAGCAGGAGCAGGACGAGGGCGCTCACCCGAACGCCGCCGCGGCCGCAAGGACGACGACCAGGACGACGCCGGTCAGAGCGGCGCCGACGTACGACTGCGCGTTGCCACGTTGCAGCCGCCTGAGCCCGACGGAGACAGCCACCGTGCCTGCGCCCGCGCCGTGCACTGTGGCGCCGATCCCCCGGTCGTCGACGACGAGGACGGCGCGGGCCAGTGCCTTCAACGGGCGGATCAGGAGCCGGCCGTACGCCGCGTCGACGTGGAAGCCGGCCCGGAGCGGCTCCTGGAGTCGCCCGAGCGCGGCTGCCGGGTCGGCTGACGGGTCGCGCCGCCACAACGTCCAGACCCCCAGGCCCGAGGCCAGCGCAAGGCCGACAGCCACGACGGACGTCAGCGCCCCCGGGCCGAGCGAGGTGGCCGGCCAGGGACCCACCCAGGTGGGCAGCCAGGCGGCGGACAGCCCCGCGACGCCGAGCCCCGACGCGGGTACCGCGAGGGCTACCAGCGGCCAGCGCATCAGCCTGGACGGCTCGTGCGCGCCGCCTGGCCCTCGAGCCGGGCCCGCGAAGGTGCGCAGCAGCAGCCGCACGCTGTACGCGGCGGTGAGAGCGACAGTGAGCGAAGCGGAGACCAGCACGACCCAGCCGACCCACGGGGCCGCCGTGCCGAGCCCGAGCCCGCGGGCCGTCTCGTCGGCCGCGGTCAGGACGGACTCCTTGGAGAAGAACCCGGCCAGCGGCGGCAGCCCCGCGCCGGAGGCGAGCGCGACCGCCATCGTCGCCGAGGTCACCGGGAGCGCGCGCGACAGCCCACCCATCCGCGACATCAGGTTGGAGCCGACGGCGTGGATCACCGAACCCGCCGCGAGGAACGCCAGCGCCTTGAAGGCGGCGTGCACGAGCAGGTGGAAGACGGCTGCGGTGCGCCCCCCGCAGGCGAGCGCCCCGATCATGTAAGCGAGCTGGCTGACCGTCGAGTAGGCCAGCACGCGCTTGATGTCGTCCTGGACGAGGGCCGCGAGAGCTGCGCCCACCATCGTGATCGAGGCGAGCACCCCGAGCACGGCCAGTGTCGTCGGCGAGGCGAGGAACAGCGGGTAGAGCCGAACCACCGCGAACACACCGGCAGCCACCATCGTGGCGGCGTGGATGAGCGCCGACACCGGCGTCGGGCCCGCCATCGCGTCGGGCAGCCAGACGTGCAGCGGGAACTGCGCCGACTTGCCGACCACGCCGCAGGCGAGCAGCAGCGCGATGGCCGTGGCCAGGTGGGACGACGACCAGCCAGCCGGGGGTTGGGTCAGCGTTGCCATCACCGGGCTGACCCGGAACGTAGCGAAGCTGAGCCCGTAGACGATGATCCCGACGAGGAAGAAGGCGTCACCCAGCCGCGTGGTCAGGAAGGCCTTGAGAGCGGCGGCGCGCGCCTGGGGAAGCTCGCGGTGGTGCCCGATCAACACGTACGAGCACAGCCCCATGACCTCCCAGCCGACCAGCAGCAGCACCAGGTCGTCGGCGACGACGACGAGCAGCATGGCGGCGGTGAACAACGACACGAACGCGGCGTAAATGGGATAGCGAGGGTCGCCTCGCAGGTACTCGACGGAGTACACCTGCACCAGCAGCGCCACGACCGTGACCATCAGTGCGATGACGGCTGCCAGACCGTCGAGCCGGGCTGCGACGTGGATCTGAGGTCCGCCGGTCGAGATCGTGGCGAGGTCGGTCACCGTGGGGGTCAGCCAGGGTCTCCCGCCCACCGCGACGACCGCAGCCAACACTGCGAGGGAACCGCCGAGAACGGCTAGACGAGCCGCGAGCGCCGGCCCCAGCCGGAGCGTCGCGAAGCCGACCAGTGCCGCCAGGGCGGGCAGCGCGGGCAGCCAGAAGCCGCTCACCGCGGACGCTCGCCGAGCTCGCTCAGCTCGTCGACGTTGATCGTGGCCTTGGTCCGGAACACCAGCAGGACGATCGCGAGGCCGAGTCCGATCTCCGCCGCGGCCAGGGTGATGACGAACAACGTCAGCGTCTGGCCGGAGTGGAGGGCATCACGCAGCCAGACGTCGAAGGCCACGAGGTCGAGGTTGACGGCGTTCAGCATCAGCTCGACCGACATCAGGACCAGGATCGCGTTGCGTCGGGCCAGGACACCGTAGACGCCGGTCGCGAAGAGCAGCGCCGACACGACCGCCGGGTAGACGACGTGCATCAGGCACCGTCCGCGGTCGAGCGCGACACCACGATCGCTCCGACGAGCGCGGCGAGCAGGAGCACCGAGAGCACCTCGAACGGAAGCACCCACGAGCGGAAGATGGTCGCGCCGGTGGCTGCGGCCGAGCCCGGTGCTGTCCCGGCGGCCGCGAGGTCGATGTACGCCGATCGGAACCCGTCGACCACCAGCGCCACCAACGCGGCGGCCGTGGCCAGCCCGGCCACCAGGGCCGGCCAGCGGTGGGAGTTGTCGAGATCGGCGGACCGCCCGATCGGTGCTCGGGTCAGCATCAGTCCGAACAGCAGCAGCGCGACCACAGCGCCCACGTAGATGAGCACCTGCACCCAGGCCACGAACTCCACCGTCAGCACGAGGTACATGCCCGCGATCGAGCCCAGGGTGACGACTAGCCAGAGCGCTGCGTGGACCAGCTGCGAGGTCGAGACGACCAGCAGGGCCGACGCCACCGCGACGACGCCGAGCAGCAGGAAGACGACCTCGGCGCCGGAAGGCGAGAGGTAGGTGGGCGCCGCCGCCGCTCCGGGTGGCCCGGGCAGGGTCCCCGCCAGCAGGCCGTGCAGGAGGCTCACTCCGGATCCCCGGGTGGACCCGCCTTCGCCGCCGCCTTCGCCGCCGAGGCGATCTCTTTGGGCTCCTCGGCGTGGCGGTCGAGCGGAGGTGGTGGCGGGACGGTCGCCATCCAGGCACCGAGCCGGTCCTTCTCGTGGATCAGGTTGCGGATGTCGTACTCCGCGTACGCGAACTCCGGCGACCAGAACAGCGCATCGAACGGACAGACCTCGATGCAGATCCCGCAGTACATGCACAGCGAGAAGTCGATGGCGAACCGGTCGAGGCTGTTCTTGGTGCGGTCTCGGGCCCCCGGCTCCTTGGCCGGGATGACCTCCTTGTGCGAGTCGATGGTGATGCACCAGTCGGGGCACTCGCGGGCACAGAGCATGCACGACGTGCAGTTCTGCTCGAGCAGCGCGATCACCCCGCGGCTGCGCGGCGGCAGCTCGGGCTGGGTGTCGGGGTACTGCGCCGTGACCGCTCGGTGGCCCATCGTCCTGGCGGTGGTGGCGAGCCCCTTGAGCAGCCCGGCGCCCGGAACCGTACGCCCGTCGTCGGTCATGCGGTCAGCACCCGGACGACGCCGGTGAGCGCGAGCTGGAGCAGCGAGAGCGGCACCAGCAGCTGCCAGGCGAGCCGCTGCAGCTGGTCGGCCCGCAGCCGCGGGTACGACACCCGGATCCAGATCACGAGCACCGCCACAGCCATGGTCTTCGCGAGGGTCCAGACCCAGCCCACGGTGCCGTCGAACGGGCCCTTCCAGCCGCCCAGAAACAGCACGGCGGTGAGCGCCGAGAAGACCACGATGCCGGCGTACTCGGCGAGCAGGAACAAAGCGAAGCGCAGCCCGGTGTACTCGGTGAGCGGGCCGAAGATGACCTCGGAGTCGGCGTACGGCATGTCGAAGGGGGGCCGGGCCAGCTCAGCCAGCGCGGACACGAAGAAGACCACCAGCGCGATCGCCTGCCAGGCAAGCCACCACGGTCGCCACGCGACGACGATGCCCGAGAGCGACAGGGTTCCCGCAGCCATGGCCACCGAGGCCGCCGACAGCACCAGCGGGAGCTCGTACGCCATCAGCTGCGCTGCCGTGCGGAGCCCACCCAGCAATGAGAACTTGTTCGCGCTGGCCCAGCCGGCCATCAGCTGGCCGAGGACGCCGATGCTCAGGACGGCGAGGACGAAGAACAGCCCGAGGTCGAGTGCCTGCCCGACCAGGCCCGGCCCGACCGGGATCGCGACCATGGCCACGAGGTAGGGGATGAGCGCCACCGCGGGGGCCAGCCGGAACACCCACGGGTCGGCAGCCGCGGGGACGACGTCCTCCTTCTGAGCGAACTTCACGCCGTCGGCCACCAGCTGGGCCCAGCCGTGGAAGGCACCCGCGTACATGGGTCCGACGCGGGCCTGCATGTGCGCCATGATCTTGTGCTCGGCCTGGCCCACCACCAGCGGCAGGGTGAGGAAGGCGACCAGGACGATTGTCAGGCGGACCAGCACATCGAGCGCGGTCATCCCGGGTCCGGCGCGGCGGCCGCGCGGGGACGCGGGCCCCAGACCTCGGGGTCGGGGACGCCGGGCGGCAGCGTCTTGCGCCGCGAGGGCGAGGCCTCGCCCTCGGTCTCACCCGGTTCCTTCGCCCCCGGCCAGGCCTTGGCGGCACGCGCCGCGAGCACGAACTCCTTGCGCAGCGGATTGCCCTCGAAGCCGTCGGGCAGCAGCAGCGGCACGAGGTGCGGGTGCCCGGCGAAGTCGATCGCGAACATCTCGAACGTCTCCCGCTCGTGCCAGCCGGCGCCACGGAACACCGTCGTCGCCGTCGTCAGGACCGGACGCTCGCGGGGCACCCTGGTCCGCACCAGCAGGTGGTCGTGCGTGTCCGGGTCGGCGAGGTGGCAGACGACGGAGAAACCGTCGGCGAGCTCGTCGACGGCGGACAGCCAGTCGAAGAACTGCAGGCCGAGGTCGTCGCGCGCGACGGTCAACGCCTCAACCCAGCGTGCCGCGTCGACGTCGACGGTCCAGGCACCGAACGACTCGGTCGGCGAGCCGCCGACGGCGGCGGAGAGACGCGCCGCCAGGTCGTTGGCGCTCACCGCCCGGCCGCCGTGGGAGCGGCGACCGGCGCCCGACGCAAGGCGGCGACGGGCGTGCGGCCCGATCGGCCGTAACGGGTGCCGAGGTTCTCGGCGGCGATCTTCTCCTGCAGCTTGAGGATCCCCTGCAGCAGCGCCTCGGGCCGCGGCGGGCAGCCGGGGACGTAGACGTCGACCGGGATGATCTGGTCGACGCCCTTGGTGACGGAGTAGGAGTCCCAGTAGGGCCCGCCGCAGTTGGCGCACGCGCCGAACGAGATGACGTACTTGGGCTCGGGCATCTGCTCGTAGAGCCGCCGGACGGCCGGCGCCATCTTGTCGGTCACCGTCCCGGACACGATCATCAGGTCGGCCTGACGGGGTCCGGGGGCGAACGGGATCACGCCGAGCCGGATGAAGTCGTGCCGGGCCATCGACGTGGCGATGAACTCGATGGCGCAGCAGGCGAGCCCGAAGTTGAAGACCCACAGGCTGTAGCGCCGACCCCAGTTCAGCACCAGCCGCAACGGCTTCGGCGCGAGCCGCTGGATCGGCCCCACCGTCGACACCATGCCGCCCGGGCGCACCACCGGGACCGGCAGGTCGGTCAGACCCATCGGAGCACCCCGCGGCGCCAGGCGTACAACAGGCCGACAGCGAGGAAGCCGAGGAAGACGCCCATCTCGAGGAGCGTGGTCACCCCGAAGCCTGGGGCCGCGAAGACGGTCGCCCAGGGGAACAGGTAGACCGCGTCGACCGCGAACACGACGTAGAGGTAGGCGAATACGTAGAAGCGCACATGGATCTGTGCCCACCCGGATCCGACCGGGTCGACGCCGCACTCGTAGGTCTTCAGCTTCTCGACGGTGGGGGCCGCGGGCCGTAGCAGCCGATTCGCCACGAAAGCGGCTGCTACGAAACCGATACCGACGAGGACGAGCAGGCCGACCACGCCCCACGACCCGAAGTAGTCGTTCATCGCTGCTCCCTCCGCCACGCCGCAGTCTAGGAGTCGCCCGTGCCTACCCGTGCCCAGCATCTGAAACGGCCGGAATGGTGTCGCCGTCGGCCAGGTTACGGAACCGTAGGATAAGGGTCTACGAGGCGAGGAGCTGGCGTGAGCAAGCAGGTCGTGCAGGTCGACCGCGTGATCATCCGGTTCGCCGGCGACTCCGGTGACGGCATGCAGCTGACCGGAGACCGGTTCACGTCCGAGACGGCCGCGTTCGGCAACGACCTCTCGACGCTGCCCGACTTCCCCGCCGAGATCCGCGCCCCAGCCGGCACGCTGCCCGGGGTGTCGGCGTTCCAGCTGCACTTCGCCGACCACGACGTCCTCACCCCGGGCGATGCTCCGAACGTCCTGGTGGCGATGAACCCCGCGGCCCTCAAGGCGAACCTGCGCGACCTTCCGCGCGGCGCCGACGTCATCGTGAACACCGACGAGTTCAGCACCCGCGCGCTGGCCAAGGTCGGCTACGCCGTCAGCCCCCTCGACGACGGCACCTTGGACGCCTACCACGTGCACCCGATCGCGCTCACGTCGATGACGGTCGAGGCCCTGAAGGGGTTCGAGATCACGAAGAAGGACGCCGAGCGGGCCAAGAACATGTACGCCCTGGGCCTGCTCTGCTGGCTGTACAACCGCCCGACCGAGGGCACCAAGGCGTTCCTGACGGCGAAGTTCTCGAAGAAGCCCGAGATCCTGCGGGCCAACCTGGTGGCGTTCACCGCCGGCTGGAACTTCGGCGAGACCACCGAGGACTTCTCGGTGTCGTACGAGGTCCAGCCCGCCTCGATGCCGGCGGGGCTCTACCGGAACATCTCGGGCAACCTCGCCCTGTCCTACGGCCTGGTCGCCGCGGGCCGACAGTCCGGACTGCCGGTGTTCCTCGGGTCGTACCCGATCACCCCGGCCTCGGACGTCCTGCACGAGCTGAGCAAGCACAAGTCGTTCGACGTCCGCACCTTCCAGGCGGAGGACGAGATCGCCGGGATCGGAGCCGCGCTCGGGGCCGCCTTCGGTGGGGCGCTCGGCGTGACCACGACCTCCGGGCCGGGGCTGGCGCTGAAGTCCGAGACGATCGGCCTGGCGGTCTCGCTCGAGCTGCCGCTGATCGTGATCGACGTCCAGCGCGGCGGCCCGTCGACGGGGCTGCCGACCAAGACCGAGCAGGCCGACCTGCTGCAGGCGATGTTCGGCCGCAACGGCGAGTCACCGGTGCCGATCGTGGCCCCCGCGACTCCGTCCGACTGCTTCGCCGCGGCGCTGGAGGCAGCCCGGATCGCGGTCACCTACCGCACACCGGTGATCCTGCTGTCCGACGGCTATCTCGCCAACGGCTCGGAGCCTTGGCGGATCCCCACCGTCGGGTCGCTGCCGGTGATCGAGCCAGGGTTCGCCACCGAGCCCAACGCCGTCGACGCCAAGGAACAGCCGACCTTCCACCCGTACGTGCGCGACCCGCAGACCCTGGCCCGCCCGTGGGCGCTGCCCGGCACGGCCGGGCTCGAGCACCGCATCGGTGGAATCGAGAAGGCCGACGGCATCGGCACGATCTCCTACGATCCCGACAACCACGACCACATGGTCCGGCTGCGTCAGGCGAAGGTCGACGCCATCGCCGCGTCTTTGCCCCCGCTGGCCGTCGACGACCCCGACGGCGACGCGCGGGTGCTGGTCCTCGGCTGGGGCTCGACGTACGGCCCCATCGGCGCTGCCTGCCGACGCGTTCGGCTGGCCGGCGGCTCGGTGGCCCAGGTGCACCTGAGACACCTCAACCCGTTCCCGTCCGACCTCGGCGACATCCTGCGCCGCTACGACAAGGTGATCGTCCCCGAGATGAACCTCGGCCAGCTGGCTCTGCTGATCCGAGGGAAGTACCTCATCGACGCCATCGGCTACAACCGGGTCCGTGGGCTGCCGTTCAAGGCCGCAGAGCTCGCCGACGTGATCGCCGGAGTGATCGAGGGAGTGGAGACGAATGGCTGACGCACTCGCCCAGGCCCGCTCGCTGGCCCTGATTCCCAAGGCTGACGGGCCGCAGACCAAGAAGGAGTTCACCTCCGACCAGGAGGTGCGCTGGTGCCCGGGGTGCGGTGACTACGCGATCCTGTCGGCGGTCCAGGGCTTCCTGCCCGAGCTCGGGCTGCGCCGCGAGAACATCGTGTTCATCTCCGGGATCGGCTGCTCGTCCCGGTTCCCGTACTACCTCGACACGTACGGCATGCACTCCATCCACGGGCGGGCCCCGGCCATCGCGACCGGGCTGGCGACCTCGCGGCGCGACCTGTCGGTGTGGGTCGTCACGGGCGACGGCGACGCGCTGTCGATCGGCGGCAACCACCTCATCCATGCGCTGCGCCGCAACGTGAACCTCAAGATCCTGCTGTTCAACAACCGCATCTACGGGCTGACCAAGGGGCAGTACTCCCCTACGTCGGAGGTCGGCAAGATCACCAAGTCGACGCCGATGGGGTCGGTGGACACCCCGTTCAACCCGGTCTCCGTCGCACTCGGCGCCGAGGCGACCTTTGTGGCGCGAACCCTCGACTCCGACCGCCAGCACCTCACCTCGGTGCTGCGGGCCGCCGCCGCGCACGAGGGCACCGCCCTGGTCGAGATCTACCAGAACTGCAACATCTTCAACGACGGCGCGTTCGACCCCATGAAGGACAACGCCACCCGCGACGAGGTCACCATCCGGCTCGAGCACGGGCAGCCGATCCGGTTCGGCGCAGACGGCGCCCGAGGGGTCGTGCGGCACGGTGACGGTACGCTCGAGGTGGTCGACGTCACCTCGGTAGGCATCGATGCCCTCGTCGTCCACGACGCGCACGCCGACAACCCGACGTACGCGTTCGCGCTGTCCCGGCTCTCGCACGCGGAGACTCTGGCCGACACCCCGATCGGGATCTTCCGCGACGTCACGCGACCGACGTACGACCAGCTGATGGGCGACCAGCTCGACCGGGCCGTCGCCGAACGCGGTCGCGGCGACCTCGCGAAGCTGCTGGCCGGAAACGACACCTGGACCATCGAGTAGTGGCCGACGCGGCGCCTCCGCCCGGCTTCGAGCTCTCGTACGACTCCTCGCGGCTCGACCTCGACCGGATCAGCCACTGGCTGGCCGTCGAGTCGTACTGGGCGGCCGGGCGCGAGCGCGAGGTGATCGAACGGTCGTTCGCCGGCTCCGAGAGCGCTGGTGTCTATGAGGCTGCGAGCGGGCAACAGGTCGCGGTGGCCCGCGTCGTCACCGACGGTGCGACGTTCGCGTGGATCTGCGACGTGTTCGTCGACGTTGGCTTCCGGGGGCGGGGCCTGGGCAGCTGGTTGATGACGGAACTGGTCCGGCACCTGATGACTGAGCGGGGGATCCTGCGACTGCTGCTCGCCACCCGCGACGCGCACGCGGTCTACGAGGCGGCCGGCTTCGCCTCGATCGAGGTACCAGGTCGCTGGATGGAGATCGACCACCGCCCGACCCGCCGAGCCATCCTCGGCGCAGCAGCAGATGACTGACGACCGCCGGGGGATCCTGCTCGGCATCGGCGCCTACCTCACCTGGGGGCTGTTCCCGCTCTACTGGCCGCTGCTCAAGCCGGCCGTACCGCTGGAGATCCTGTCGCACCGGGTCGTCTGGTCGCTCGTGTTCGTCGCGGGGCTCCTGCTGGTACGCCGGCGGTGGGCCTGGGTCGGTTTGCTCCGAGGTGACCGGCGGCGGCTGACGCTGCTCGTCGTGGCTTCCGTCGCGATCGCGATCAACTGGGGTCTGTACATCTGGGCGGTCAACTCGGGCCACGTGGTCGACTCGGCCCTGGGCTACTTCATCAATCCGCTGGTCACCGTGCTGCTGGCGGTGGTCCTCCTGCACGAGCGGCTGCGCCGGGCACAGTGGGTCGCCGTTGGCCTGGCCGCCGTGGCCGTGCTCGTCCTGACCGTCGGCACCGGACGGCCCCCGTGGATCGGTCTGGCCCTTGCGCTGTCGTTCGGCACGTACGGCCTGGCCAAGAAGAAAGTCGGCATGCCCGCGGTCGAGAGCCTCGCGGTCGAGACGGCGCTACTGGTTGTCCCGGCTCTGGCTCTGCTGCTGGTGCTCGACCACAGCGGCACGGGGGCGTTCGGCCACGCCTCGGTCAAGGTGTCGCTCCTGCTGGCGATGTCGGGGGTGGTCACGGCGATCCCGCTGCTCATGTTCGGCGCGGCTGCGCCGCTGATCCCGCTGTCGACGATGGGGCTGTTGCAGTACCTCACGCCGTGCATGCAATTCCTGCTGGGCCTCACCGTCTTCCACGAGTCGATGCCCCCGGTGCGCTGGGCAGGCTTCGGCCTGGTTTGGTGCGCACTGTTGGTTTTCAGCGCCGACCAGGTGCAACAGTCGCGCAACCGCCGGGACTCCCCCGCGGCAGGGTTCAGCCGGACCGGGTGATAACCGTGTCGCAGAGGCTGACCAGCGCATCCTTCGCGGCTCCGTCGGCCAACGGCGCTAGCTCGGCCCTGGCGTCGTCCGCCCAGCGGCGCAGCTCGGCCCTCGCGGCCGTCATCGACGGGTGCAGCCGGAGCAGCTCGAGAGCCTCGGCATGCTCGGCGTCGTCGGGCAACGGTCGGGACAGCAGTGACCGAAGTCGAGCGTGCTCGGGTTCGGCCGACCGTAGGGCGTGCAGCGCCGGCAACGTGGGAACGCCCTCGCGCAGGTCAGTGCCCGGCGTCTTGCCCGACTCGGTGGTCTCGCTCTCGATGTCGAGCAGGTCGTCAGCGAGCTGGAAGGCGACGCCGATCCGCTCGCCGAACCGGGTGAGTACGTCCGTGTCCGCCTGCCTGGCCCCCGACAGCATCCCGCCGAAGCGCCCAGACGTGGCGATGAGCGACCCCGTCTTGTCGGCGACGACGCCCAGGTAGTGGTCGAGCGGGTCCTGGCCCTCGGCCGGGCCGACCGTCTCGTGGATCTGGCCACGAACGAGCCGCTCGAACGTTCGGGCCTGGATCCGGACCGCTTCGGGACCCAGGTCGGCCAGCAGGTCGGAGGCCCGGGCGAAGAGGAAGTCACCGGTGAGGATCGCCACGGAGTTGCCCCAACGGGCGTTGGCCGAGTCGGCGCCCCGACGCAGCAAAGCCTCGTCCATGACGTCGTCGTGGTAGAGCGTCGCCAGGTGCGTGAGCTCGACGACGACCGCGGACGCGACCACCCCGTCGGCGCTCGGATCACCGAACTGGGCGGCGAGGAGCACCAGCATCGGCCGAAACCGCTTGCCGCCGGCGTCCACGAGGTGCCGGGCGACCTCGGAGACGAACGGATCGTCGCTGGCGACCGTCTCCTGGAGCAGCTTCTCGACGGCGGCCAGGCCGTCGAGCATCTGAGCGGCCAGGACGGAGTCCTGGTCCGGCAGCGCGAACTTGGGGGTGGACATCGGGGCTACCTGATGAAGACCGCGGCGCGGTCGGCCAGGTCGATCAACGGCTGCGGGTAGACGCCGAGCAGCACGGTGACGGTGACGCCGACAGTGATGGCCACATTGGTGAAGATGCTGGGCACCGCCACGGTCGGACCGTCGATCGCCGGCTCGGAGAAGAACATGAGCACGATGATGCGGAAGTAGAAGAACGCCGCGATCGCGCTCGTGATCACGCCGACGATGACCAGGGGGGTGGCGCCGCCCTCGGCGGCCGCGGAGAACACATCGAACTTCGCGGTGAACCCGCTGGTGAGCGGGATACCGGCAAGCGCCAGCAGGAAGAGCGCGAAGACAGACGCGATGAGCGGGGACCGGCGGCCCAGGCCGGCCCACTGCGAGAGGTGCGTCGCCTCCCCTGCCGAGTCACGGACAAGGGTCACCACCGCGAAGGCACCGATCGTGGTGAAGCCGTAGGCCGCGAGGTAGAACAGCGTGCTCGACAGGCCGTTGCGGCTGATCGCGAGCACCCCGACCAGGATGAACCCGGCGTGCGCGATCGAGGAGTACGCCAGCAGGCGCTTGATGTCGGTCTGCGTCAGCGCCAGCACCGACCCGACGATCATCGTGAGGATCGCCACGCCCCACATCATCGGACGCCAGTCCCACCGGACGCCGCCGAAGCCGACGTAGAACACCCGGAGCAGGGCTCCGAACGCCGCGATCTTGGTGCCGGCGGCCATGAATCCCGTGACCGGCGTGGGGGCGCCCTGGTAGACGTCGGGGGTCCACGAATGGAACGGCGCCGCGCCGACCTTGAAGAGCAGGCCGACTGCCATCAGCGCAATACCGATCAGCAGCAGCGGCTCACGACCGACCGTGGCCCCGGTGGCGGTGGCGAGGGCGCCGAGCGAGAGCGAGCCCGAGTAGCCGTAGAGGAAGGCGATCCCGAACAGGAAGAACGCCGACGAGAACGCGCCGAGGAGGAAGTACTTGAGCGCAGCCTCCTGCGAGATCAGGCGCTTGCGGCGCGCGAGCCCGCAGAGCAGGTACAGCGGCAGCGACAGGACCTCGAGCGCGATGAACATGGTGAGCAGGTCCGCTGAGGCCGGGAACAGCATCATGCCGCCGACGGCGAACAGGGTCAGCGGGTAGATCTCGGTCTGTCGCCAGCCCGCAGCCGTAGCCTGGCGCTCCTCGGAGCTTCCCGGGGTCGCCGAGGCCATCGGGGCGAAGGCGTCACCCGCGGGGTCGAGCTTCTGCTCGGCCATCAGGCAGACCCCGCCGACGGCCAGCAGCAGGACGGTGCCCTGGATGAAAAGGGTCGGGCCGTCGATCGCCACCGCCCCTCCCATGACCAGGCTCAGGCTCTTGGTGCCCCTGCTCGCGAACGCCACGACCGCGACGAAGGCGCCCAGCAGGCCCGCGAACGTGATCGCGAGCTGCAGCGGCGGGCGGTAGCGACGGGCGACGAACGCCTCCACCAGGACGCCGAGCAGCGCGGCCCCGAACACGACGAGCATCGGCGCCAGCGCGGCGTACTCGAACGACGGGGTCTGGATCGGCGCCGGGGCGAGCGGGATCACTTCGCGGTCCCTTCGAGGGTGCCGGCGACCGGCACGGCGGGCGCCGGATCGGTCTGCCCGACCTGGGTCAGGGTCGAGGACACGGCCGGGTTGATCACGTCGAGCAGCGGCTTCGGGAAGAAGCCCAGCCCGATGATCAGAACCATCAGCGGAACGACGGCGAGCATCTCGCGCCCGCCGAGGTCGCGGAAGCCCTTGACCTTCTCTGCGGCGGGTCCGGTCGCCACCCGCTGGTACCAGATCAGGACGTACAGCGCCGCCAGGATGATGCCAACCGTCGCGATCACCGCGTGGACCGGATAGCGGGTGTACGTACCGACCAGCACCAGGAACTCGCTCACGAAGCTCGACATGCCGGGCAGCGCCAGGCCGGCCAGCCCCATCACGAGGAACGTGCCCGCGAGCAGCGGGGCAACCCGCTGGACGCCACCGTAGTCGGCGATCAGGCGCGAGCCCCGACGCGAGACCAGGAACCCGCCGACAATGAACAGCCCCGCGGTCGAGAAGCCGTGGTTGACCATGTAGAGAGTCGCGCCCGACTGGCCCTGGCTCGTCATCGCGAAGATGCCCAGCGTGATGAATCCGAAGTGAGACAGCGACGTGTAGGCGACCAGCCGCATCATGTCGCTCTGCCCGATCGCCACCAGAGCGCCGTAGACGATGCCGATCACGGCCATCACCAGGATGACCGGGGTGAAGTACTTGGCCGCGTCCGGAAACAGCGGCAGGCACAGCCGGATCATCCCGAAGGTGCCCACCTTGTCGAGCACGCCGACGAGCAGGACCGCGGTGCCGGGAGTCGACTCGGCGGCGGCGTCCGGCAGCCAGGTGTGGAACGGCCAGAGCGGCGCCTTGATCGCGAACGCCACGAAGAAGCCGAGGAACAGCGCCTTCTGGGTGCCCGGGTCGATCGTCAGGCCCAGCAGCTTGCCGTACGCGAAGGTGCCGTCGCCGAGCTGGCGCACCGACACGACGTACAGACCGATCAGCGCCGCGAGCATGAGCAGCCCGCCGAACAGGCTGTAGAGCAAGAACTTGACCGCGGCGTACGAGCGCTGGGCGCCGCCGAACTGCCCGATCAGGAAGTAGACCGGGATCAGCATGGCCTCGAAGAAGACGTAGAACAAGAACAGGTCGGTCGCTGCGAAGACGCCGATCATCAACGTCTCGAGCACCAGGATCAGCGCGAAGTAGAGCTTGACCGGGCGACCGGCGTCGTCGGCCTCGTGCCACGAGGCCAGGATCACCACCGGCACCAGGATGGCCGCCATCGCGATCAACACCAGGGCGATGCCGTCGACGCCGAGCCCGTAGCTGATCCCGAAGCGGGAGATCCAGGGGTGCGACTCGACGAACTGGAACGTCGGGCCGCCCGACTTGAACTGGGCAGCCATCACGACCGCGAGCACCAGCACCACGCCCGAGAAGGCGAGAGCGAGCTGCTTGGCCAACAGGTCGCGCCCCTTGGGCAACGCTGCGATCACGACCGCCCCCACGAGCGGCACGACGCCGAGGGTGGTCAGCCAGGGGTAGGAGCTCACGTCAGATCCTCACGAGCACGACGGCGACGATGAGCAAGGTCGCACCAGCGAACATGGACAAGGCGTACGAGCGCGCGAAGCCGGTCTGCAGCCGGCGGCTGCGCGAGGACAGCCCGCCGATCATCGCCGCGAACCCGTTGACAGCCCCGTCGACCGCCCGGTTGTCGAAGAACACCAGGAACCGGGTGAGGTACTGGCCCGGCCTCATGACCACGGCCTCGTTGACGACGTCGCCGTAGAGGTCCTGCCGCGCAGCGACCGTGATGAACGAGCCGGCCGGGGCCGTCGCGGGCACCGCCTGCTGGGCGTACCGGTGGAATGCCAGCGCGGCGCTGCCAAGCACGGCGAGCAGGGTGACCAGGGTCAGCACCACCGGGCTGATCGTGTGGGTCACCACCGGCTCGGGACCGAAGACCGGCTCGAGCCAGCGGCTGAAGCGACCGCCGACGATGAGCAGCGCGCCGGTGACGAGCGACAGGAAGGCCAGGATCAGGATCGGCACCGTCATGATCCGGGGCGACTCGTGCGGGTTGGTCTCCTCGGCCCAGCGCTTCTCGCCGAAGAAGGTCATGGCCACGATCCGGGTCATGTAGAAGGCGGTCAGCGCCGCGCCGAACAGGGCGGCCAGGCCGTAGATCCAGCCGGCCGCGCCACCCTTGTCGAACGCCGCCTCGATGATCTTGTCCTTGGTGAAGAACCCGGCGAACGGGGGGATGCCCAAGATGGCGAGGTATCCGGCGATGAACGCGATGAACGTCAGCGGCATGGCCTTGCGCAGACCGCCGTAGCGGCGCATGTTCACCTCGTCGTCCATGCCGTGCATGATCGAGCCGGCGCTGAGGAAGAGGTTGGCCTTGAAGAAGCCGTGAGTCAGCAGGTGGGCGATCGCGAACGCGTAGCCGATCGGCCCGAGCCCCACCGCGAGCACCATGTAGCCGATCTGGCTCATCGTCGAACCGGCGAGCGACTTCTTGATGTCGTCCTTCGCAGCCCCGACGACGGCTCCGAAGAGCAGCGTGACCGCCCCCAAGATGGCCACGGCCGTCTGCGCACCCGGCGCGAGGTCGAACACCGCGTGCGCCCGGGCGACGAGGTAGACCCCTGCAGTCACCATGGTGGCCGCGTGGATCAGGGCCGACACCGGGGTGGGACCGGCCATCGCGTCACCGAGCCAGGCCTGCAACGGCACCTGGGCCGACTTGCCGCACGCGGCCAGCAGCAGGAGCAGACCGATCAGGTTGAGCGCCCCGCGGCTCGCCGCCGGGGCACCCGCGGCGACCCCGGCGATCGACACCGTCCCGAAGGTGGCGAACATGACCATGATCGCGATCGACAGACCGAAGTCTCCGACGCGGTTCATGACGAACGCCTTCTTCGCCGCCGTGGCGTACTCGGGCTTGTGGTTCCAGAACCCGATCAGCAGGTACGAGGCGAGGCCGACGCCCTCCCACCCGACGTAGAGGGCGAGGTAGCTGTCGGACAGCACGAGCAGGAGCATCGACGCGAGGAACAAGTTGAGGTAGCCGAAGAAGCGGCGTCGGTCGGCGTCGTGCTCCATGTAGCCGATCGAGTAGATGTGGATCAACGACCCGACCCCGGTGATGAGCAGCACGAAGCTGATCGAGAGCGGGTCCAGCAGCAGCCCGGCGTCGACCTTGAAGCCGGCGACCGGGATCCAGGCGAACAGGTGCTGGCCGACCGACCGGGCGTCCGCAGGCTTGCCGAGCAGGCCGAGGAACAGCACTGTGCCGACCAGGAACGCCCCGACCGGCAGCGCGGTGGCCAGAAGGTGCCCCCAAGCGTCGGTGCGGCGTCCGCCCGCCAGCAGGATCAGCGCCCCGAGCAAGGGCAGCGCGATCACCAGCCAGAGCAGCGAGAACGCACCGGTGGCGGTGGTCACCGCCTCGGACATCGCGGTCTCGGACATCAGCACGGAAGCGGTCCCCATCGTCAGTACTTGAGCAGGTTGGCGTCGTCGACCGAGGCGGAGCGCCGGGTCCGGAAGATGCTCACGATGATGGCCAGCCCGACCACGACCTCGGCCGCCGCGACGACCATGACGAAGAACGCCATGACCTGACCGTCGAGCGTGCCGTTGAGTCGGGAGAAGGACACGAACGCGAGGTTGCAGGCGTTGAGCATCAGCTCGACGCACATGAAGACGACGATGGCGTTGCGCCGGATGAGCACCCCGGCGGCACCGAGGGTGAACAGCAGCGAGGCTACGACGAGGTAGGCGGTGGGGCTCATCCGTGGTCCCCCCGCTCGTCGGCTGGGCGGGCCAGGGCGGGGCGCGCGGCGTCGGCGCTGACCCCTGTGGTGCCGGTGAGCAATGGCGCCGGGACGATCCGTCGGACGTCGCCGAGCGCCGTCGGGACGGTGCCCTCGGCAGGCGACCCGTCGGGCAGCAGGCCCGGGGTGTCGACCGCGTTGTGGCGGGCGTAGACACCGGGCGCGGCCAGCGGTGTCGGCAGCCCGCTGCGGACGCGGTCCTCGGACAGCTCGCGCTGGGTCTTGCGGCGGAACACGCGCTCACGCTGCGTGAGGACCATCGCCCCCACGGCCGCCGTGATCAGCAGCGCTGAGGTGATCTCGAACGCCCAGAGGTAACGCGTGAAGATCAGCCGCGCGAGCGCCGACACGTTGCCCGCGTCGGCCGCGTTGACCGCGTCCACCCCGATGGCGCCACCGAGCTCGGCCCGCCCGATCGCCCCGAGCAGCAGGACCCCGAATCCGAGACCGGCCACCACCGCAGCGATCCGCTGGCCGCGCAGCGTCTCGACCAGCGAGTCGGACGCGTCGACACCGACGAGCATCAGGACGAACAGGAACAGCATCATGACCGCGCCGGTGTAGACGACGACCTGCACGATGCCGAGGAAGACCGCCCCCTGCATGATGTAGAGGATCGCCAGGTTGCACATCGTGAGGGCGATCCAGAGCGCGCTGTGCACCGCCTTGCGACTGACCAGCATCATCACCCCGCCGAGCACCGCCAGGGGCGCGACGATCCAGAACGCGACCTTCTCGCCGGTCATCGGTCGGCCTCCTCGGCGGCGTGCTCGTCGACCCACGCCTGCTGCTCGGGGACGGACTGGGTGACCTTGCCGAGGTAGTAGTCCTTCTCGTTGGTGCCGGGCACCGTCGGGTGCGGCGGCGCCAGCATCCCTGGCAGCAGCGGGGCGAGCAGGTCCGTCTTCTCGTAGATCAGGGCGGCCCGGTTGTCGTCGGCCAGCTCGTAGTCGTTGCTCATCGTCAGTGCCCGGGTCGGGCAGGCCTCGATGCACAGGCCGCAGAAGATACAGCGCAGGTAGTTGATCTGGTAGACGCGTCCGTACCGCTCGCCCGGCGAGAACCGTTCGGCCTCGCTGTTGGCCGCACCCTCGACGTAGATCGCGTCAGCCGGGCAGGCCCAGGCGCACAGCTCACATCCGATGCACTTCTCCAGGCCGTCCGGGTGCCGGTTCAGCACATGCCGACCGTGGTAGCGCGGGGCCGTCGGCTTCTTCTCCTCCGGGTACAGCTCGGTGGTTACCTTCTTGAACATGGTCAAGAAGGTGACCGCGAAGCCACGCCCGGGGTACGCGGCGGCGGGCTTGGGATCAGGCACCGGTCGGCTCCTGTTCGGGGTTCGAGTCGTCAGGTGTTTCGGCGTGACCGGGCACCAGCTGGCCCGCAAAGACCTGGCCCGGCATCGGCGGAACAGGGTAACCGCCGTCGAACGCCGTGGGTTCCTCGGCCTCGAACGCCAAGGCCTCGGCGTCGGCGTCGCGGTCGGACTCGCCGGGCACGACGAACACGTAGACGGCGATCAGGATCGCCAGCACGACCGCGAGGCCCACCAGCCAACGCTGCAGGTCGCTGCCCTCGGCGCGGGCCACGCGGACGCCCGCCACGGCCACGATCCAGACCAACGACACCGGGATCAGGAACTGCCAACCGAGCTTCATGAACTGGTCGTACCGAAGCCGCGGCAGCGTGCCCCGCATCCAGATGAACACGAACACGAACGCGAGCAGCTTGCCGAAGAACCAGAGCACCGGCCACCAGCCGGAGTTTGCCTGAGACCACAACGAGATCGGCCACGGAGCGCGCCAGCCACCCAGGAACAGGGTGGTCGCGAGGGCCGAGACCGTCACGAGGTTGATGTACTCGGCCAGGAAGAACATCGCGAACTTCAGCGAGGAGTACTCGGTGTGGAACCCGCCGACGAGCTCGCCCTCGGCCTCGGCGAGGTCGAACGGGGCCCGGTTGGTCTCGCCGACCATGGAGACCACGTAGATGAGGAACGACACCGGCACGACCGCGATGAACCAGCGGGACTGCTGCGCGTCGACGATGGCCGACGTCGACATCGACCCTGCAGCCAGGAACACCGCCACGAACGACAGGCCCATCGGGATCTCGTACGAGATCATCTGAGCACTCGAACGCAGCCCGCCCAGCAGCGGGTAGGTCGAGCCGCTCGACCATCCGGCCAGCACGATGCCGTAGATGCCGACCGACGCGATCGCGATGACGTACAGGACGGCGACCGGGAAGTCCGTGAGCTGGAGCGGGGTGCGGTGACCGAAGATCGACACCTCAGGACCGATCGGGATGACCGCCCAGGTCAGGAACGCCGGGATCGCCGCCAGCAACGGCGCCAGGATGTAGACGACCTTGTCCGCGGCGGTCGGGATGATGTCTTCCTTCAGGGCGAGCTTGATGCCGTCCATGAGGCCCTGCAGCAACCCGAACGGCCCGACCCGGTTGGGGCCCACCCGCTGCTGCATGCGGGCGACGATGCGCCGCTCGGCCCAGATGTTGAACAGGGTGAGCAGCACGAGGATCCCGAAGACGGCGACCGCCTTGATCACGATCAGCCACCAGGGGTCCTGGCCGAACATGCCCAGGCTCTCCTCCGACGTGGGGAGCGTGGCCAACGCCTGGATCATGAGGAGCTCCCCGCGCGCAGCCGGACCACGGAGCCCGCGTCGACGCCGAGCTCTCGGCGCACTGCGGACCCGGGTGAGTGGGTGGGCAGCCAGACCACGTGGTCGGGCAGGTCGGTGACCTCTACCGGCGCGGTGATCTCGCCGCTGTCGGTGGAGACGGTGACCAGGTCGCCGGTGCCGACGCCGAGCCCGGCCGCCGTGGCTGCCGAGAGCCGGGCGGTCAGGGGCCGTGCGGTGCCGGCCAGGAACGGCTCGCCGTCCTGCATGCGGCCCGAGTCGAGCAGGTGCCGCCAGGTCGCGAGCACCGCCTCGCCGTTGCCGGCGGTGGCCGGCGAGGCCGGGGCGTCGGGGGCAGCCGGGCGGGACCCGGTCCAGGGCTCGAACTCGGCCAGTTCGGTGCGAGCCGCCGCAGGGGTCGGCAACGAGATCGGACGACCGAGCTCGTCGGAGAGCATCGACAGGACCCGCACGTCGCTCATCGCCTGCGACTCGCGCAGCACCGCGTCGAACGACCGGGCCCGACCCTCCCAGTTGAGGTAGGAGCCGGGCTTCTCGGCCGCCGGCGCGACAGGCAGCACGACGGAGGCGCGCTCGGTCACCGCGCTTCGACGCACCTCGAGGGAGACCACGAAGGGAACGCTATCGAGTGCGACAAGGGCGGCGGCGGGATCGGCGAGGTCGTCGACCTCGACGCCACCCACCAGGAGTGCCCCCAGCTCGCCCGCGGCAGCCGCGGCGATGATCGCGTTGCCGTCGCGGCCGGGGCTGGCCGGCAGCGCCTGCGAGGTGCCCCAGACAGCCGCGGTGTCGACCCGGGCCGCGGCGTCGGCGACCGGGCGGCCGCCGGGCAGCACACCGGCCAGCGCACCGGCGTCCAGGGCACCGCGCTCACCGGCCCGGCGCGGGACCCAGCCCAGCTTGGCGCCGGTGGCCTCGGCCAGCCGGGCCGCAGCGCTCAGGGCACCAGGAACGGCTGCCAGCCGCTCGCCGACAAGCAGCACCGACCCGGGCTCGCGGAGCAGCCGTGCGGAGTCGTCGGAACCGGACGCCAGCGAGTCGAGGGTCGACGGCTCGTGGCCGGGTGTCGTGCGGAGCAGGGTGCCGGACATCCGCTCGAGACCGCGCGACGCGAACGGGGCGATGGAGAAGACCCGCACCTTCCCGCGCCGGGCGGCGGCCCGCAGCCGCAGGAACACGATCGGCGACTCGTCCTCCGGCTCGAACCCGACAAGAAGCACGGCCGGGGCGTGGTCGAGGTCGGCGTAGGTCGGGCTGCCGTCGGATGCGACCCCGCGTCCGGCGACGAGAGCGGCAAGGAACGTCGCCTCCTCGGCGGAGTGCGGACGGGCCCGGAAGTCGATGTCGTCGGTGCCCAGCGCGAGCCGCGCGAACTTGGCGTAGCCATAGGCGTCCTCGACGGTCAGCCGTCCGCCGGCGAGCACCCCGACACCGCCCTGGCTCGCGGCGGCGGCCAGCCCGCGCGCGGCGAGCTCGAGCGCCTCGGGCCACGACGCCTCGACCAGCTCGCCGGACGCGTCGCGGACCAGCGGCGTCGTGAGGCGGTCGTCCTGCCCGGCGTAGTGGAAGGCCCAACGGCCCTTGTCGCAGTTCCACTCCCGGTTGACGGCGGGGTCGTCGCTGGCCAGGCGGCGCAGCACCGTGCCGCGACGGTGGTCGGCGCGTAGAGCGCAACCGGACGCGCAGTGCTCGCAGGCCGTGGGGCTGGAGATCAGGTCGAACGGGCGCGACCGGAACCGGTACGCCGAACCGGTCAGCGCGCCCACCGGACAGATCTGCACGGTGTTGCCGGAGAAGTACGAGTTGAACGGCTGGTCGGCGTAGATGCCGACCTGCTGCGAGACGCCCCGCTCGACCAGCTCGATGAACGGGTCGCCCGCCACCTGGTCGGCGAACCGGGTGCAGCGCGCGCAGTTCACGCAACGCTCGCGGTCCAGGAGCACCTGGGTCGACAGCTTGATCGGCTTCGGGAAGGTGCGCTTGACCCCCTGGAAGCGCGACTCGGACCGGCCGTTCGACAGCGCCTGGTTCTGCAGCGGGCACTCGCCGCCCTTGTCGCACACCGGGCAGTCGAGCGGGTGGTTGATGAGCAGGAGCTCCATGACCCCCTTCTGCGCCTTGTCGGCCTCGGCCGAGGTGAGCTGCGTCCGGACGACCATGCCCTCGGTGGCCGTCGTGGTGCACGAGGCCAGCGGCTTGCGCTGTCCCTCGACCTCGACGAGGCACTGGCGGCAGGCGCCGACGGGGTCGAGCAGCGGGTGGTCGCAGAACCGCGGGATCGCGATACCCAGCATCTCGGCAGCCCGGATGACCAGGGTGCCCTTGGGGACGCGGAGCTCGATCCCGTCGATGGTCAGCGCGATCAGGTCGGCGGGGACCGGAGCAGTGGACCCGCCCGAGGCTGAGCCGGTGGTGGTGACGGTCATCAGGCGTGCGCTCCCGCGAAGACGGTGGAGGCGACCGGGTCGAAGGGGCAGCCGCCCGCGGTCAGGTGGGCGAGGTACTCGTCGCGGAAGTACTGGATCGACGAGGTGATCGGGCTGGTCGCCCCGTCGCCGAGTGCGCAGAACGCCCGGCCGAGGATGTTGTCGCAGAGGTCCAGCAACGTGGCCAGGTCGGCCTCGCTCCCCTCACCCTGCTCCAGGCGTTCGAGGATCTGTACGAGCCAGTAGGTTCCCTCGCGGCAGGGGGTGCACTTGCCACACGACTCGTGCTTGTAGAACTCGGTCCAGCGCAGCACCGCACGCAGCACGCACGTGGTCTAGTCGAAGATCTGCAAGGCCTTGGTGCCGAGCATCGAACCGGCCGCCCCGACCCCCTCGTAGTCGAGCGGGACGTCGAGGTGATCAGCCGTGAACATCGGCGTGGACGAGCCACCGGGGGTCCAGAACTTCAGCTCGTGGCCCTCTCGGACTCCACCGGCAAGGTCGAGCAGCTCACGCAGGGTGATGCCGAGCGGGGCTTCGTACTGGCCGGGGCGCGTCACGTGGCCGGACAGGGAGTACAGCGTCATCCCCTTGGACTTCTCGGTGCCCATCGACGAGAACCAGGCCGCGCCTCCCCGGACGATCGCCGGGACGCTCGCGATCGACTCCACGTTGTTGACGACCGTCGGGCAGGCGTACAGCCCGGCGATGGCCGGGAACGGCGGCCGCAGCCGAGGCTGGCCGCGCATGCCCTCGAGCGAGTCGAGCAGCGCCGTCTCCTCACCGCAGATGTACGCGCCCGCACCGGCGTGCACCGTGACGTCGAGGTCGTAGCCGGTGCCGAGGATGTCCTTGCCGAGGTAGCCCTTGGCGTAGGCCTCTTCGACGGCCGCCTGCAGCCGGCGCACGACGTGCACGATCTCGCCGCGGACGTAGATGAAGGCGTGGTTGCAGCGGATCGCGAACGACGCGATGGCCACGCCTTCCAGCAGGACGTGCGGGTTGGCCATGAGCAGCGGGGTGTCCTTGCAGGTGCCCGGCTCGGACTCGTCGGCGTTGACGACCAGGTAGTGCGGCTTGCCGTCGCCCTGCGGGATGAAGCCCCATTTCATGCCGGTGGGGAAGCCAGCGCCGCCGCGACCCCGCAGGCCGGAGTCCTTGACCAGCTGGATCAGCTCGTCCGGGTGCCTGGTCAGCGCGGTGCGCAGCGCGTCGTAGCCCTCGTGTCGCTCGTACCCGTCGATGGTGAACGAGTCGGGCTCGTCCCAGTGCGCGGACAGGACGGGGGTCAACGTCACGGTTCAGCCCTCCTGTGCGTCTGCGGGCGCGGCCGGTGCCGGCATGGCCGGAGCAGTGTCGCCGCGCTCGTGCGCGATCTGGAGGCCCACCAGGGTCGCCGGACCGGCCGACGGTCCTTCGCCCGCGAGCCCGTCGGGGAACCCGGCGAGCACCCGCTCGACCTGCCGGAACGTGCAGACCTTGGGCCCTCGGGTGGAGCGGACGTCACGGCCGGCCCGCAGGTCGTCGACCAAGGTGGCGGCCGACTCGACGTCCTGGTTGTCGAAGAACTCCCAGTTGACCATCACGACCGGGGCGTAGTCGCAGGCGGCATTGCACTCGATGTGCTCGAGGGTCACCCGGCCGTCGGCCGTGGTCTCGTCGTTGCCGACGTCGAGGTGCTCCTTGAGCGCCCCGAAGATCGCGTCGCCGCCCATGATCGCGCACAGCGTGTTGGTGCAGACCCCGACGTGGTAGTCACCGACCGGGCGCCGCTTGTACATCGTGTAGAACGTCGCGACCGCGGACACCTCCGCCGTGGTCATCGCGAGCAGCTCGGCGCACAGCTCGATGCCGGCCGGCGTCACGTAGCCCTCGACGGACTGGGCG
Source organism: Actinomycetes bacterium (assembly GCA_038210415.1). GTDB lineage: Bacteria > Actinomycetota > Actinomycetes > Prado026 > Prado026 > JBBQWS01. The sequence continues at coordinate 10,608 of JBBQWS010000020.1, read as the reverse complement.
AGGTGGAGCATCGGCAGCAGGGCCGACCTGGGCCTGGGGTAGCGGGCGATGATCGCCCGCATCTCGTCGAGGGTCGTCTCGCTGAACGCGCCGGCGCTGGTCCGCGGCGTTGACAGGGTCATCGGTCCACTCCGCCCATGACGGGGTCGATGCTGGCCACTGCGACGATCACGTCGGCGAGCATGCCGCCTTCGCACATCGCCGCGGTCGCTTGCAGGTTGTTGAAAGACGGGTCACGGAAGTGGACGCGGTAAGGCCGGGTGCCACCGTCGGACACAATGTGCGCCCCGAGCTCGCCGCGAGGCGACTCGACCGCCTGGTAGACCTGCCCGGCCGGCACGTGGAAGCCCTCGGTGACCAGCTTGAAGTGGTGGATCAGGGCTTCCATCGACTCGCCCATGATGTGCTTGATGTGGTCGAGGGAATTGCCCATGCCGTCGGAACCGAGGGCCAGCTGGGCCGGCCACGCGATCTTGCGGTCCTCGACCATCACCGGGCCCGGCTCGAGCTTGTCGAGGCACTGCTCGACGATCTTGAGGCTCTCCTTCATCTCGTCGAGCCGGATCAGGAAACGGCCGTACGCGTCGCAGGTGTCGCGGGTCGCGACCTTGAAGTCGTACGTCTCGTAGCCGCAGTAGGGCTGGCTCTTGCGCAGGTCGTGCGGCAAGCCGGTGGCCCGCAGGACCGGGCCGGTGATGCCGAGCGCCGCGCAGCCGGTGAGGTCGAGGTAGCCGATGCCGTCGGTGCGGGCCCGCCAGATGCCGTTGTCGACGAGGAGCTTGTCCATGTCGCGGAAGTTGGTGCGCAGCAGGGCGATCGCGTCGGCGATGCTGTCGACGGCGCCGGGCGGGAGGTCCTGGGCCACCCCGCCGGGGCGGATGAACGCGTTGTTCATGCGCAGGCCGGTGACGAGCTCGAACAGGTCGAGGACGGTCTCGCGCTCGCGGAACCCGAAGATCATCGCCGTGAGGGCGCCCAGCTCCATGCCGCCGGTGGCCAGCGCCACGAGGTGGGACGAGACCCGGTTGAGCTCCATCAGCATGACCCGGATCACCGACGCCCTGGCCGGGATCTGCTCGGTGATGCCCAGCAGCTTCTCGACGCCGAGGCAGTACGCCGCCTCGTTGAAGAACGGCGAGAGGTAGTCCATGCGGGTGACGTAGGTGACGCCCTGAGTCCAGGATCGGTACTCGAGGTTCTTCTCGATCCCGGTGTGCAGGTAGCCGACGCCGACCCGAGCCTCGGTGACCGTCTCGCCGTCGAGCTCGAGGATCAGCCTGAGCACCCCGTGGGTGGACGGGTGCTGCGGGCCCATGTTCACGACCACGCGCTCGGCGTGCTCGGACTGCGCGCCCTGCACGACGGTGTCCCAGTCCTGGCCGGTGACCGTGTAGACGGTGCCCTCGGTCGTCTCGCGGGACCCGGCGTACGCGTCGTCGATCGACGCGGTTTCGGGGCCGGCGCCCTCGTAGGTGACGTTGTCGGTAGGACTCATCAGGTGTACGACCTCCGCTGGTCGGGGGGCGGGATCTGGGCACCCTTGTACTCGACCGGGATTCCGCCCAGCGGGTAGTCCTTGCGCTGCGGGTGGCCGGGCCAGTCGTCCGGCATCAGGATCCGGGAGAGGGCCGTGTGACCCGTGAACTCGATGCCGAAGAAGTCCCAGGCCTCGCGCTCGTGCCAGTCGTTGGCCGGGTAGACGGTGACCACCGAGGGGATGTGCGGCGCGTCCTGCGGCACCGACACCTCGACCCGCACCCGCCGGTTGTGGGTGATCGACAGCAGCGGATAGACCGCGTGCAGCTCGCGACCGGTCTGCTCGGGGAAGTGGACGCCGCTGACACCCAGGCACATCTCGAACCGCAGGGTCGGATCGTCGCGCAGCACCTGGCAGAAGCCGACGAGGTGCTCGGGCCGGACGTGGAAGGTGAGCTCCCCCCGGTCGACGACGACGGCCTCGACCGCATCGGCGTACTCGGGGAAGATCCGCTCGAGGGTGTCGGCTGCCTCGTCGAACCAGTCGCCGTAGGGACGCGTGGCGGCGCCCGGCAGGAGCACCGGGCGACGCAGCCGGCCGTACCCCGAGGTGTCGCCACCGTCGTGGGCGCCGAACATGCCCGCGCGGACGGCGACGACCTGAGGCTCGGCGGCCGACGGCTCGGGCAGGTTGCTCACGGTCACCGGAGCAGGCCCTTCATCTCGGACGTCGGGGTAGCCCGCATGGCGGCCTGCTCGAGCTCGACGATCTCGCGGCGGCGCTGGGCACCGAGCTTCTCGTCCTGGATCTGCTCGTGGATCTTCAGGATCGCGTCCAGCAGCATCTCCGGACGCGGCGGGCAGCCGGGGAGGTACATGTCGACCGGGACGATGTGGTCGACCCCCTGGACGATGGCGTAGTTGTTGAACATGCCGCCGGACGACGCGCAGACCCCCATCGCGAGGACGTACCGCGGCTCCGGCATCTGGTCGTAGATCTGGCGGACCACGGGGGCCATCTTCTGGCTGACCCGCCCTGCGACGATCATCAGGTCGGCCTGGCGCGGCGAGGCCCGGAAGACCTCCATGCCGAAGCGGGCCAGGTCGTAACGGCCGGCGCCAGTCGCCATCATCTCGATGGCGCAGCAGGCCAGACCGAAGGTCGCGGGCCACAGCGAGGACTTGCGGGCGTAGCCGGCGAGCTTCTCGACGCTCGTCAGCAGGATGCCGCTCGGCAGCTTCTCTTCCAGGCCCATCAGTGCACTGCCTCTCTGGGGATCGGACGACCGGCGGCCTCGAGGACGGTCAGTCCCACTCGAGCCCGCCCCGGCGCCAGACGTACGCGTAAGCCACACCCAGGGTCATGATGAACAGCACCATCTCGACGAACCCGAAGACCCCGAGCCGGTCGAACGCGACCGCCCACGGGTAGAGGAAGACGATCTCGATGTCGAAGATGATGAAGAGCATCGCGGTGAGGTAGTACTTCACCGGGAACCGGCCACCACCGATGGGCTGCGGCGTCGGCTCGATCCCGCACTCGTACGCGTCGAGCTTGGCCCGGTTGTAGCGCTTGGGGCCGGAGACGGCGCCCGCGCCGACGGAGAGGACGGCGAATCCCGCCCCGAGAGCACCCAGGACGAGGATCGGCACCGTGACGTTCACCGTTGCCCACTCCTTTCACGCTGCTGACCTGGTCGACTCCGGGCCGCGACCATCCTAGGACCGTCCGCGGATCCGGTTGACCCCGGACCGGCCAGGACCGTCATGCCGCTGGTGCGATCTTGGACAGGCCGTTGATCACGCGGTCCATGGCGTCGCCACCGCTGGGATCGGTGAGGTTGGCGAGCAGCTTCAGCGTGAACCGCATTAGGGTCGGGTGCGGGAGCCCGCGCTGGGTCGCGATCTTCATGACCTGGGGGTTGCCGATCAACCGGACGAACATGCGACCGAGGGTGTAGTAGCCGCCATAGGTGTCCTTGAGGGCCTGCGGATAGGCCTCGAGGGCACGCTCGCGCGACGCCCCGGTCTCACGGGCCAGCGCCTGGACGATGACGTCGGCGGCCAGCTCGCCGGACTCCATGGCGTACGCGATGCCCTCGCCGTTGAACGGGTTGACCATGCCGCCGGCATCGCCCACGAGCAGCAGCCCCGAGCGGTAGTGCGGCTGCCGGTTGAAGCCCATCGGCAGCGCCGCGCCGCGGACCGGCTGGGTCATGTTCTCGTCGCGGTAGCCCCACTCGGCCGGCGTGTGGTCGAGCCAGCCCTTGAGCAGGACCTTGTAGTCGACGTGCCCGAACGCCTTGCTGGTGTTGAGAATCCCGAGGCCGACGTTGGAGGTCCCGTCGCCGACCCCGAAGATCCAGCCGTAGCCCGGCAACAGCTTGGGCTTGTCGCCCGAGTAGTCCCACAGCTCGAGCCACGACTCCAGCCAGTCGTCCTGGTGCCGCGGACTGGTGTAGTAGGTGCGTACGGCCACGCCCATCGGCCGGTCGTCGCGCGGGTGCCGGCCGACCGCGAGCGAGAGCCGCGAAGAGTTGCCGTCGGCAGCCACGACCAGCGGGGCGCGGTAGGAGGTCTCGGGGCCACGCCGCCCGGGCCGGCCGTCGGGGCCGTCGTCGCCGACCACGCGAGCCGTGACCCCGACGACGCGACCGCTGCGCTCGTCGACGATCGGTCCGGTGACCGCGGTGCGCTCGTGCAGCCGGGCTCCGGCCTTCTGAGCCGCCCGGGCCAGGGTCTCGTCGAAGTCGAGGCGCTTGCGGACCAGGCCGTACGCGGGGTACTCGGCGAGGTCGGGCCAGGGGATCTCCAGCCGGTGGCCGCCACCGATGATGCGCAGGCCCTTGTTGTGGATCCAGCCGGCCTCGGGCGAGACGTCGATCCCCAGGCCCACCAGCGACTTGACCGCTCGCGGGGTCAGGCCGTCGCCGCAGACCTTCTCGCGCGGGAAAGCCGTCTTCTCCAGCAGCAGGACATCGAGCCCGGCCTGGGCGAGGTGGTGTGCGGTGGCTGCCCCGGACGGCCCGGCGCCGACGACGATGACGTCCGCGTCTTGATCGAGTGGCCCAGCGACGGTCACGGAAGTTCCTTCGGGGTCGATTGTGAACGTTTTCACGAGGATCTTACGGGGCGGCTGCGCGGACCGCTCGGTGCAGCGCCACGATCCCGCCGGTCAGGTCGCGCCACGCGACCTTGGACCAGCCGGCCGCCCCGATCAGCCGGGCCAGCTCGGCCTGCGCGGGCCAGGCCTGGATCGACTCGGCAAGGTAGACGTACGCCTCCGGGTTGGAGGCCACCTTGGTCGCGACCGCCGGGAGCGCCTTCATGAGGTACTCGAGGTAGACCGTGCGGAACGGCGCCCAGGTCGGCTGGCTGAACTCGCACACCACCAACCGCCCGCCCGGCCGGGTCACCCGGGCCAGCTCGGCGAGCGCGCCTTCGGTCTGCTGCACGTTGCGCAGCCCGAACGAGATCGTCACCGCGTCGAACGTCCCGTCGGCGAAGGGAAGGCTGAGCGCGTCGCCCGCCACGAACGCAAGCCCCGCCTGCCGGCGCCGCCCCACCTGCAGCATGCCGAGCGAGAAGTCGCACGGCACGACCATGGCGCCCGCTTCGGCGAACGGCACGCTGCTCGTGCCGGTGCCGGCAGCCAGGTCGAGGATCCGCTGGTCCGGTCGAGCGCCGACCGCCGCCACGACGGCCTTGCGCCAGGCCCGCGTCCGGCCGAGGGAGAGCACGTCGTTGGTGACGTCGTAGCGCTCGGCCACGTCGTCGAACATCGCGGCGACCTCGTGCGGCTGCTTGTCGAGCTGGGCGCGGATCACACGCCCAGTCTGGCAGCCCCGACGGCTCAGCCGCGCGACGGGAGGGTTTCGAGGATCGCTCGCCGGGCCCGCTGCAGCCCGGCGATCCAGCGGTCGCGGTCGGCGACGCGGCGGCGCTCGTACTCCGCCGTCTCGGGGTGGGTGAGGACGAGGAAACGGCCGCCCGCGATGCCGTCGGCGATGAGCCGGGCCGCCTCCTCGAGCGGCAGGACCCCCAGCGCAGCGACGCTCTCGCCCTCCAACGTGCCCAGACCCGAGCGAAGCAAAGCGGTGTCGATGCCCATCGGACAGACGCAGGCGACCTGGAGCCCCTGGTCGCCGTACGTCACCGCCAACCACTCGGCGAACGCGACCGCGGCGTGCTTGGTGACGGAGTACGGGGCATTGCCGAGGTTGGTGAGCAGACCTGCGGCGCTGGCCACGGTGACGAAGCCGCCGCCGCCGCGGGCCAGCATCCGCGGCACGACGGCCCTGGCGGCGTGGACGTGCGCCATGACGTTGACGTCCCAGGTGGCTTGCCAGACGTCGAGGTCGGCGTCGAGGCCGCCGCCCCCGCCGATCCCGGCGTTCGCGACGAACACGTCGATGCCGTCGAGGAGCTCCTCGGCCCGGTCGACGACTGCGGCCACCGCTGCGGGGTCGGCGACGTCGGCCCCGATCGCGTAGACGCTCACCAGGGTCGGATGGGCCCTGCGGAGCTCGTCGGCCACGGTGTCGGCCGCGGCCCCGTCGCGATCGACGAGCAGCAGCGCGCGCGAACCCTGTTCCGCGAACGCCCTGGCCAGCCCCGCACCGATGCCCCGGCCCGCACCGGTGATGACGACCGACTTCCCGGAGAGCTCCATCCGGCAGACGCTACGCCCGGGTCCCTGGCAGCAGGCCGACCGCCGCGTGAAGATCGGGACGAAACGGCCCTCTTGCTGCCGAGACCGCGTCCCGGGCCTACCCTGGGGCGTTGTGTCCATCGCCTCTGTGGTCGCGCCCACCCACGTGCGCACGCTCGCCGTCGACGACCCGGTCCACCTGCTCGACCGGTTGCCGTCCGACGGCGCTCTCGCGTGGGTAAGGGCGGGCGAGGGCCTGGTCGGCTGGGGCGAGGCCGCGCGCGTCGAGCTGAGCGGACCGAACCGGTTCGCCGACGCGCAACGCTGGTGGACGAGCTACTGCGCGACCTTGCTCGTGGACGACGAGGTCGACTGCGCAGGCAGCGGCCCCGTGGCGTTCGCGTCCTTCGCCTTCGACCCCGAGCCAGGGCGGTCGGTGCTGGTCGTCCCCGAGGTCGTGGTGGGCCGCCGGGACGGACGCGCGTGGGTCACCGTGGTCGGCGCCGCCGACCCGACGCTGCCGCTGTCGACGGTCCCCGAGGAGCCCACCGGCATCACCTATGCCGAAGGCTCGCGCAGCGCCTTGCAGTGGCAGGCCGCGGTACGGCAGGCCGTGGCTCGGATCGTGCGCGGCGACCTCGACAAGGTGGTGCTCGCGCGCGACCTGGTGGCGACCGCCGACCGACCCGTCGACTCCCGGCACCTGCTGACCCGGCTCGCGGCGGCCTACCCGTCGTGCTGGACCTTCGCCGTCGGCGGGCTCGTCGGGGCCACCCCCGAGCTGCTTGTCCGACGGGCCGGCGCCGACGTCACCTCGCGGGTGCTCGCCGGGACGGTGCGCCGACTCGGCGACGACATCGCCGACGGCGAGCTCGCCGCGGGGCTGATGGACTCCGACAAGGACCTCGAGGAACACGAGTTCGCGGTGCACTCGGTCGCGGCGGCTCTGGGCTCGTACTGCGCCGACCTCGACGTCCCCGAGCACCCACGAATCCTGCGCCTGGCCAACGTGCAGCACCTCGCGACCGACGTCACCGGCCGGCTCACCGACGCCGCGACCAGCGTGCTCGACCTGGCCGCGGCCCTGCACCCCACGGCCGCAGTGTGCGGAACGCCCACCGACGTCGCTCTCGAGCTGATCCGCGAGCTCGAGGGCATGGACCGCGGGCGGTACGCCGGCCCGGTGGGCTGGCTCGGCACCAATGGCGACGGCGAGTTCGGGATCGCGTTGCGCTGCGCCGAGCTCGACGGGCCACGGGTCCGGCTGTTCGCCGGCTGCGGCATCGTGGCCGGGTCCGACTCGGAGTCCGAGCTGGCTGAGGCTCAGGCGAAGTTCGTCCCGGTGCGCGACGCGCTGGAGCCCCTGCCGGCCTAGGGGCGCGAGGTGCGGATCTCAATCACCTGGAGCCCGTCCCGACGCGGATCGGCCAACGCCCCAGCCAGCTCGTCCGGGCTCGACACCCGCGTGTGCGAGGTACCGCTGGCCCCGCACAGCGCAGCGAGATCGGCACCGTGCGGCGTCCCGAAGACCCGTTCGAACGCGGCTGCATACGCGCGCGCCCCCTGTTCGAGCAGCCCGAAGATCGCCCCGCCGTCGTTGTTCACCACCACGATCGTGAGGTCGGGTCGAGGTTCGTCGGGGCCGATGACCAGAGCGCCTGCGTCGTGCAGGAAGGTCAGGTCGCCGACCAGCGCGAACGCCCGGCCGCCGCCGCCCGCCTGCCAGGCCAGGGCCGCACCGATCGCCGTCGACACCGTGCCGTCGATCCCCGCGGCGCCTCTGTTCGCGAAGACCGTGACGCCGGAACGAACCCGCGCGGCCGAGAGGTCGCGGATCGGCATCGACGACCCGGCGAACAGCAGCGAGCCGGTCGACAGGGTCCCGACCACGGCGACAGCCACAGCCGCCTCGACGGCGCGAGCCCCGGCCGACGACTGCTGGTCGAGCGCCCGCTCCGCCGACTCGTCGGCGTCGAGCCAGGCCTGCGCCCAGGCCGTCGGCGGGCCCACCGGGTCCGCCGGCAGGACGGGGAGGGCGGCGTGGACCACAGAAGCGGTCCGGGCGGCATCGGCGGGGCGACCCGAAGGGGCGACGACCTCGACCCGTACGTCGCCCCGGCGCAGCAGCGCAGAGACTCCCCGGTGCAAGGTCGGCCGGCCGACCACCAGGACCCGGTGCGGCAGGTTCGCGGCCACGAACTCGGGGTCGGCGAGCAGCACATGCCCCAGCCGCAGGGCGTACGGACCCTGGCGCGCGTTGCCCGAGGGTTCGGATACGACCGGCCAGCCGTACGCCTGCGCGAGCTCCGCCGTCGCCGTGCCGAGCTCGGGTGGGGCGTCGCCGACGACGACGAGGGTCCGCTCGGGCTGCTCGTCGTCAGGACCGCGTGGGTCCGACTCCGCGAGGGTCGGCGACCGGCGGGTCCACGGGTCGACGCCCGGCCGGCCATCGAGCGCCTCGGGCCACGTCGTCGGGACCTGCCCGGGGACGAGCGGCTCCGCGAAGGCCAGGTTGAGGTGCACCGGGCCGGGATCGGCGCTACGGACGCCGGCGGCCAGGTCGAGCGCCCGGCAGACCAGGGAACGCCAGTACGCGTTCTGCCCGGCCCGCTCCTGCGCCACCCCGACCTCGTGGAACAGCCGGGCCGAGCTCCCGTACAGGTGGATCTGATCGATCGTCTGGTTCGCACCCGTGGCCCGCAGCTCCGGCGGCCGGTCCGCGGTGAGCACGACGAGCGGGACGCCCGACTCGGACGCCTCGACGACCGCGGGATGCAGGTTGACCGCCGCAGTTCCCGACGTCGTGACGACCGCCACCGGGGAACGGGACACCTTGGCAAGCCCCAGCCCCAGGAACCCGGCCGACCGCTCGTCGATGCGAACGTGCAACCGCAACCGACCTGCGGCGTCGGCCGCATGGAGGGCGAACGCCAACGGAGCCGAGCGCGAGCCGGGAGACAGGACCGCCTCGCGCACCCCGCCGCGGACGAGCTCGTCGACAAGCACCGTCGCCAGCGCAGTGGAGGGGTTCATCGCGCAACCATGATCCCGTACGCGGCCGCGAGGTGCGACTTCCACCAGGCCACGCGGTCGGCGGGCGCGCCGAGCTCGTCGAGCAGGTTCGGATCGGCCACAACCGGACCTACCTCGATCTGCCCGTCTACCGGCAGCACCCGTTCGCGGACGACGTCGGCGGCCAGCAGTCGGCCCGACCCGAGCCCGCAGGCGTACGGCAGGTCCGGCAGTGCGGCTGCGAGCGCGGCGCCCGCGGCCAGTCCGACCGACGTGTCCAGCGCGCTGGAGACCACCGCGGGCAGACCCGCCGCCGCGGCCACCCGCAGGGCCGCCCGCACGCCACCCAGCGGCGCCACCTTGACGACCACGAGGTCGGCGGCCTCGCGCAGCCCCACGAGGTGCTCCGGGTCAGCAGCCTTGCGCACGCCCTCGTCGGCGGCCAGCGGGACGTCCACGAGCCGACGGAGCTCGGCCTGCTCCGCCATCGTCGCGCACGGCTGCTCGACGTACTCGAGCCCGAACGGGGCCAGGGCTGCGATCGCCTCGGTCGCCTGGCGGACGGTCCAGGCGCCGTTGGCGTCGACTCGCAACCGCCCACTGGCGCCCGCGGCGTCGAGCTGAGATCGGACCACGGCCACCCGGGCTACGTCGTCGTCGAGTGACTGTCCGCGCTCGGCCACCTTCACCTTTGCGGTACGGCAGCCGCCGCTGGTCCGGACGAGTTCCGCGGCCGCCTCCGGACCGACAGCAGGGACGATCACGTTGACGGGGATGCGATCGCGCAGCGGAGCTGGCCAGCCGCCCCACCCGGCCTCAAGTGCCGACGCCAACCAGCGGGCGGCCTCAGCGGGTGCGTACTCCGGAAACGGGGCGAACTCCCCCCAGCCGCTCGGGCCCTCGAGCAGCACCGCCTCACGGACCGTGACCCCGCGAAAGCGCGTGCGCAGCGGGATCGCCACCACGTACATGGCGTCGAGGAGCTCAGCGACCGGCGGGTAAGTACCCGCGATGAGTGGTCCTTCGCTGCGGTCTAGTGGCATCAGGGGACCCCTGTCGCGGGGGGGTGGGTGGGGTGGGTGGGGGTCAGGGGCGCTTGGGGAACTGGCTGAAGTCGGGGGCCCGGCGCTCCTGGTACGCGTTGCGGCCCTCCTGCGCCTCCTCGGTCAGGTAGAACAACAACGTCGCGTCGCCCGCCAGCTGCTGGACGCCGGCGAGCCCGTCGTCCGCAGCGTTCATGCTCGCCTTGAGCAGCCGGAGCGACAGCGGCGAGTGCCGCAGCATCTGCTGGCACCACGCCACGGTCTCGGCCTCGAGGTCGGCCACCGGCACGACCGCGTTGACCAGTCCCCAGTCGAGTGCCTGCTGCGCGTCGTACTGCTTGCACAGGAACCAGATCTCGCGCGCCCGCTTCTGCCCGATCTGCGCGGCAAGCAGACCAGAACCGTAGCCACCATCAAATGAGCCGA
>JBBQWS010000019.1:0-51252 GCA_038210415.1 Actinomycetes bacterium | reverse complement strand
AAGCTCAAGGACCTGGCGATCTTCTCCCGCCAGTTCGCCACGATGATCAACGCCGGGCTCTCACTCCTCCGGGCCCTGTCGATCCTCGAGGAGCAGACCGAGAACAAGGAGCTGGCCTCGGTCCTCACCGAGGTACGTCAGGACATCGAGACCGGTCAGGCCCTCTCGCAGGCCCTCGCAAAGCACCCGATGATCTTCCCGCCGCTCATGGTCAACATGACTCGCGCCGGCGAGGTCGGAGGCTTCCTCGACTCCGTCATGCTGCAGATCGCCGAGAACTACGAGGCCGAGACCAAGCTGCGCGGCAAGGTCAAGTCGGCGATGACGTACCCCGTCGTCGTGTTCTGCATCGCCATCCTTGCTGTCGTCGGCATGCTGCTCTTCATCGTCCCCGTGTTCGCGGCCATGTTCATCACTCTGGGCGGCGAGCTGCCGGCCCCGACCAAGGTGCTCATCGCGCTGTCCAGCTTTCTGAAGATCGGTGGCCCCTTCCTGCTGGTCGGAGCCGTCGGCGGCATGGTGGCGTGGCAACGGGTCAAGCACAAGGAAGGCGTCCGCCGATTCGTCGACCCGCTGAAGCTCAAGATGCCGGTCTTCGGCTCGCTGTTTCAGAAGATCGCCCTGTCGCGCTTCGCGCGCAACCTTGGGACGATGCTGTCTTCCGGTGTGCCGATTCTGCAGAGTCTCGACATCGTGTCGGAGACGACCGGCAGCACCGTTGTGGGTGACGCAGTTCGTGACGTGCAGACGAGCGTCCGCAACGGCGAGTCGATCACGTCGCCGCTGGCCAAGCACGACGTCTTCCCGCCGATGGTCGTGCAGATGATGGCTGTTGGCGAGGACACCGGTGCCCTCGACGCCATGCTGCACAAGATCTCCGAGTTCTACGACCAGGAGGTGGAGGCCACGACAGAGGCGCTCACCGCCCTGATCGAGCCGCTGATGATCGCGTTCCTCGGCGGCATCATCGGGTCGATGATCGTGGCTCTCTACATGCCGATCTTCAAGATCTTCGACCTGATCAAGTAGTCCGTCGCTGACCCGATCGGCGCTCAAGATCGCGCTTCTTCAAGTCGATCAAGTGGGAGTCATAGCTATTCAGCACGGCACGGGTGGGGACAGCTCAGCACTTCATCATTCGTCTCCCGGAAGCGGCCGTGCGACTCCGCATCGTCCCGGAAGGGTAGGCAGATGCTCAAGCGCATCCGCACAGCACAGGCTGAACGAGACGAGGGATTCACCCTCATCGAGCTTCTCGTGGTCATCATCATCATCGGCATCCTGGCGGCCATCGCGATCCCGGTCTTCCTGAACCAGCGGAAGAAGGCGACCGAAGCCTCCATGAAGTCGGATCTGCACTCCGTGGCGAACGAGGAGTTCAGCTACTACGTCGACAACCAGGCCTACAAGTCGCTCACATCGGTCACGGTCGCAGGCGTGTCGTCGATCACGGTGACGACGGGCAGCAAGGTGGCCCTCTCGACCGGCAACACGGTCCAGGTCTTCCAGAATGCCGCCGGCACGGCTTTCTGCATACAGGCGTACAACGTCAAGACGCAGTTCTTCGACGCGACGCACCAGCTGATCTACATCAGCGACCAGGGCGGGCTGCAGAGCACGACCGGCCCGACGACCTGCGGGGCCGCGTACTCCAGTTAGCGGAGCTGCGAACGGGAGGGAGCGGCCGACCGGGCCGCTCCCTCCCCGTCGTTACTGGAGGGGCCGTTTCTGGGGGGAGTGACCGTTCGTACGACGCCGAACGGGGGAAGCGGAACCCGCTGGGCAAAAAGTCCAAGCAAATCCTCAAGCGCACCCCTTCCGGGGACGATCAACCTCTTGTCATAGAGCTGCAAGGCCAGAAAAGGCACTCCCGTCGTGAGGCGGGGTCGCAAAGCTAGGGGACCTGCGGGCGTGCAGGTCAGCCCAGCTGCCTCGGTCGGGTTCTCCTCGGAGAACCCAAAGGGGGGGTCTGCCGGAACGGCTCACTCACGCACAATCCCGGAAGGGTAGGCAGATGCTCGCACGCATCCGCAAGGCACAGGAGGAGCGCGAGGGCGGTTTCACCCTCATCGAGCTCCTGGTCGTCATCATCATCATCGGCATCCTCGCCGCCATCGCAATCCCGGTCTTCCTGAACCAGCGGAAGAAGGCGGTCGACGCTTCCATCAAGTCCGACCTGCGCACAGTCGCCAACGAAGAGGAGACCTACTTCGTCGACAACCAGGCCTACCTCAAGAAGGCCTCGGTTGCGGCCGGCGCGCTGACCACGATCACCATCACCCCGGCTAACCCGATCTCGCTGTCCTCGGGCAACGTGCTCAACGTCAAGCTGAACGCTGCTGGTACGGCGTACTGCATCGAGGGCTTCAACCTCAAGGCGACGTTCAACGCGGCGACGGCGAACCTGGTCTACATCAGTGACGCGGGCGGCCTTCAGGCCACCACCGTGACTGCCTGCCCTGGTACCTACACCTAAGCCTGACCGTGTAGGGCTCGAGCTGATCGAGTCGAACAAGGTGGGGGTGGCCTTCGGGCCACCCCCACCTTGCTGTTCGCGGCTCTCGCGAAACCCGATGGGGTCCACGTTCAAGTCAGCTTGGACGGTGGCCGATAAATGACCATGAGGGGAGGTCCAATGATGCGTGCTCTGCGTAGGTCGGCGTGCGGCGGGACCCGTGATGCTGGGATGACGCTCGTCGAGCTGCTGTTCGCCATGGTCATCATCGCGATCGTCGCTGCCGGTTCGTTCGCCGGGCTGGCTGCCGCGATGCGGACGACGAATGGTGACCGCAACCACGTCGCCGCGGCCAACCTCGCGGCTCGTGAGCTCGAGATCTCCCGCAACGAGTTCCAGTCCTCTGCGACAGCACTGACGACGTTTGCTGCCGGCACCTTGGTCACGAACCCGCACCCGCTGCCCGGACAGACGGTGGGCAACCCGCTCGTCGTGGACAACGTCGCCTACACGGTGGTGCGTACGGTCGAGTGGCTCCCAGCCGGCGCTGGTAAGAGCCCCTGCGACGGTGGGTCGCTGGCGACGTTCCCCAGTCTCGCCGTACAGGTCGACATCTCCTGGCCGCAGATGTACGGGTCGCCGCACGTCATCAACAACACTCTGCTCACTCCCAGCAAGACCATCCTCAACGGCGGAACCCTCGCGTTCGCCGCCGTCAAGGTCGTGAACTACCTGGCGGTCGCCTCAGAGGGGCAGGTGGTCACGTTGACCGGGCCGGGCGGCACCTTCCCGGCGGTCACCGCTGACGACGGGTGCGCGGTCTTCTCGACCACAGTCCCCGGTGCCTACACCGCCTCGCTCAACACCTCCGGCTACGTCGACGGCTACCTCGTGGCGAACCCGAACAAGCCGGTCACGATGACCGTCGGCCAGCTGTACCGGCCAGCACCGTTCAACTACGACAAGGCGGTGACCCTGAAGGTCACCGCCACCACCCAGGGCGGCTATAACCTACCGACGACCCTGCCGTACGTCACGCTGGCGAACGTGGGGCTGACCACGCCCAGCGCGACCGTGCAGTACCCCTCCACGGGCACTACCACCTCCGTCGGCGGGCTCTGGCCGTTCGCGAGCCCGGGCTACAGCGTGTGGTCGGGCTCGTGCAACCAGAACGACCCCGCTGCTTCCGGGGGCAGCCGCCCGTCCGGAGTGACGACGACGCCGGGCGGCACCTCCAACGTCACGGTGACCCTCGCCCCAGTGTCGGTGACCGCAACCCGCCTCGCCCTCCCGGTGGTCGGGGCAGTGGTCACCGCCAAGCCGGTCCTGGCGACCGGCTGCCTCGGGACCGAGGCCAGCGCCACCGGCTTGACCCTGGGGGTCACCGACTCGTCGGGCAACCTCAAGACCTCGCTGCCCGCCGGCGCCTGGACGGTCAAGGTGATGTCCGGGACCAGCGCGTCCGTCGTGACCCCCACCCTGCTGCCGACGAGCGGCCTGACGAGTCTGGCGGTGGTCCTGCCGTGATGCAGCGAATCAAGCAGCGGTGGACCGGTGCCGAATCGGATGCCGGCTACACCCTGACCGAGATGATCGTGGTGATCGGGATTCTCGGAATGGTGCTCGCCATCGTCCAGGGAACGTTGATCCTCACGAACAAGACGGTTGCGGGCAACGCGACAAGAATCGACTCGCAGCAGCAGGCGCGGATCGCGATCGACTCGATGACCAAGGTGCTGCGCACCGCGGTGCTGCCGTCGCAGCTGAACTGCACCGGACCCGGCTGCGGGTCGGCTGCCTTCATCAACGGGTCGGCGCTCGCAGTGTCCTTCTACGCCAACATCAACAACGACGCGAACGCAATCGGCCCCAGCCAGGTGTCGTACTACTTCGTCGGCACCGACTTGCACGAGAGCGTGCAGCCTCCGGACGCGCACGCGGTAGGTGTCTACAACTACACCTGGACCACGTGCACTCCCGGCCCGGGGTGCAGCAAGGTCGACCGGGTCCTGGCCCGTGGCGTGCAGAACGCCTCGGCGAGCCAAGCGATGTTCACCTACTACGACAAGAGCGGGAACGTCATCACGACCGGCACCCTGCTCGCAGCCGACCTCGCCAAGGTCGACAGCATCGACGTCGTGGTCAAGGTGCGCACCTCGAAGGACACGACCGTGCAGTCCACGACGTTCACCCAGCGCGTGACGCTGCCGAACGCCGATTCTGTTCCGAACCCCAGCGCGAGTCCCTGACAGGAGCACACCGACGATGCTGCAACGTTTGACTCGACGGACGCGTCTCCACTCGGAGGGCGACTCTGGGATCGCCATGATCATGGTGATGGGTTCGATTCTCGTCCTCAGCTTGCTCGTCACTGCCGCACTGGGCTACGCGCTTCAGGGCGTCCCCGCGTCGCGACGTGACCAGAACTGGAACGCTGCCCTGGCCGCGGCCCAGGCCGGAGTTGACGACTACCTGGCCCGGCTGAACGCCAACGACTCGTACTGGACGACCGTCGACTGCGCGAACCCGGCGATGCAGGGGCCGAAGGCTGGCACGAACACCTGCGGCTGGACGGCCGCCACGCCGATCGGCGCCGGGACGCCGGTGAACCCCGGTAACGCGGCCCAGGGCTCGTTCCACTACGACGTGGACGCCAGTGCGATCAACAGCTCGGGCATTGTCCGCGTCACGTCCACCGGCAAGGTCGGAAAGTCGTCACGCACCGTGCAGGTGCTGGTCTCCCGCGGTGGCTCGACCGACTTCCTCTACTACACCGACTTCGAGGACGCCGACCCGTCGAACACCACGGTCTACCCGACCGGCCCGGCCACGAACTCCTGCGGAAAGGCCGGCCCCGCCTCGGCCATCTACTGGTGGCCGACCGCCCGAACCGGCTGCACCGAGATCACCTTCATCGGTGGCGACGTGCTGGACGGCAAGGTCCACCTGAACGACACGCCGTACGTCACCTTCTTCAACGGCAAGCAGCCCAAGTTTGTCCAGGGCTACGAGACGTCCGACCCGTCGTGCACCGGGGGGACCTCGGGTAACGGCTGGGCGGGTTGCTGGCGGGGGACCGGGGGACCGGACGTGAACGGCACGTCCGCCACCTGGGCGGCCACGAAGTACCTGCCGGACAACAGCAACTCGTTCCTCACCTACCCGGGATGCCAGTACACCGGCGACACGCGGATCAAGCTGAACTCCGGCGGGACGATGACGGTCTGGAGCTATGGCAGCACCGGCACGAGCCTGGGCGCCGGCTGCGGGAATGCGGCCGGACCATGGCCGCAGACGCTGGCAGTGCCGACCGACAAGGTGATCTACGTGAAGGCCGGGGCCACGCAGGCCAAGTGCGCCACGGGCGCGGTCGGGGACGGCTACCCGGTGGCGAACGACATCAACGTCAACGAACCGACGTTCTACTGCGGCACCGGGAACCTGTACGTGCAGGGGACGCTGACCGGACGCCTCACCCTGGCGTCGCAGAACAACATCATCGTCACAGACGACCTGCTCCTCGACGGCGTGACCACCGGAGCATCTCCGTCGGGGCCGAGCCTGCTCGGGCTGGTGGCAAGCAACTCCGTAGTGGTCTACCACCCGGTCGACGCGGGCGGGAACAACCTCTCGGCGGCCACCAACGACGTGTGGGTCTACGGGTCCATCCAGACCCTCCAGCACAGCTTCTGGGTGCAGTCGTACAACAAGGGCAACGCGTTGGGCACCTTGCACGTGCGGGGATCCATCGCCCAGAAGTGGCGCGGCATCGTCGGGCAGGGCAACGGTACCCACGGGTTCCTGAAGGACTACAGCTACGACTCGAGGCTCACCTTCTCGTCGCCCCCGTACTTCCCGCAGTGGCAGAACGCTGTGTGGGGTGCGAAGACCACGGCCGAGCTCAAGCCCGCTTACTGATCGGACCGGCTCCGTCTGCCTAGAGTGTCGACCATGTCCTTGTTGATCATCGGGTTCGCGGCCGTCCTGGGTCTGCTCATCGGGTCCTTCCTCAACGTCGTGATCCATCGGGTGCCGCTGGGCGAGTCGGTCGTGCGGCCGCGCTCGCGGTGCCCGCAGTGCGGCACAGAGCTCGCAGCTCGCGACAACATCCCCGTGGTCAGCTGGTTACTGCTCCGCGGTAGGTGCCGCACGTGTTCGACGGCGATCAGTCCGCGGTACCCCGTCGTCGAGGCCGCCTGCGGGCTGGTCTTCGGGGTGTTGGCCTGGCACTTCCAGGAGACCCCTCTGGCCCTGCCCGCGTACCTGTATTTCGGCGCAGTCGGCCTTGCCCTGGCGGCGATCGACATCGACACGAAGCGGCTGCCGGACGTGCTCACCCTTCCGTCGTACCCGGTGGCGCTGGCCCTGCTGGTCGTCCCGGCAGTCGGCTACCACGCCTGGTCCGACCTGCTGCGGGCGGTGCTCGGGGCGGCCGCCTTGTGGGCCTTCTACTTCGTCCTCGTCCTGATCTATCCGCGGGGCATGGGGCTAGGTGACGTCAAGCTCGCCGGCGTGCTCGGCATCTACCTCGGGTGGCTGGGCTGGGGTCCGCTGGTCATCGGCGGCTTCCTGGGGTTCCTGCTCGGCGGCGTCGTCGGCGGTGCGCTGATGGTGGTCGGCCGGGCGGGGCGCAAGTCGAAGATCCCGTTCGGGCCCTTCATGATCCTGGGCGCGTTCCTCGCGGTGTTCTTCGGCCAGGCGATCAGCGACTGGTACCTGCGGATTCTGGGCGGCTGAGAACCGCCCGCCGGCCTGTTTCGTCGCGGAATCCACCCCTGTTATGTAGTAGACGCTCAAGGCCCGCCCTCATGACGCCGATCACATCGCTGTCATCGCCTTTCGAGGCGACCATCGCGGCTCCGGCCGCATCCGGGAAGGGTTGGCGTCGTGGCAGGACGATCCGCCATCGGTCTCGACATCGGGACGTCGGGCGTGCGCGCAGCCGAGCTGAACTTCGCCAAGGGTGAGGTGACGCTGGCCAAGTTCGGTCAGGTCGCGCTCCCCGAGGGGGCGGTCCGAGACGGTGAGGTGACCGACCCCATCGCAGTCGGCGCCGCGATCAAGCAGCTCTGGGCGCACACCAAATTCACGAGCAAGAAGGTCATCATCGGCGTGGCCAACCAGAAGGTGATCGTCCGCCAGGTCGATCTCGCCTGGCTGCCCGAGGACGAGCTACGCAAGTCGCTCGCCTTCCAGGTCCAGGACCTCATCCCGATGCCCGTGGAGCACGCAGTGCTCGACTTCCACGTGCTGGAGGAGACGGTCAACGACGCGGGTGGCCGCATGCTGCGAGGCCTGCTCGTCGCGGCGTCGCGCGAGATGGTCCTCAACGCCGTCCACGCCGTCCAGAAGGCCGGGCTCACGCCGACCATGGTCGACCTGTCCTCCTTCGCGGTCCTGCGATCGCTCGCCCGGCCCGATCACCTCGGCGTCAGCGGTGACGTCGAGGCGCTCGTCGACATCGGCGCCCGCGTGACCAACATCGTCGTTCACCAGGGGGGCGTTCCCCGGTTCATCCGGATCCTCCTCATGGGTGGCCAGGACCTGACCGACGCGGTGGCCGAACGCATGGGTGTTCCCGTCGCACAGGCGGAAGCCATGAAGCAGCAGATGGGCCTTCGCGAGACGTCGGCGGCCAAGGACTCCGAAGCCGCGTCTCGGGTCCTCGAGTCCGCTGCGTCGTCGTTCGTCGACGAGGTCCGTGGTTCGCTCGACTACTACACCGCGTCCAGCGGGTCGGCCCGGATCTCCCGGCTGCTCGTCGCGGGTGGCGGCAGCCGGCTCGAAGGCCTCGCAGCCAGGTTGGAAGCCGCAACCCGGATCCCTGTGGCCACCGGCCAGCCGCTGTCCTCGGTCACCCTCGGCAACACCGGCCTTACTCCCGAACAGATCTCGTTCGTCGAGCCGCTCGCCGTCGTCCCCGTCGGCCTCGCCCTCGGAGCCCACGCATGAGCACGCAGACCGCCCTCCGGGCCACCGTCACCCCGCACGTCAACCTCTTGCCGGGCGAGATCCGCGAGGAGGCCCAGTTCCGCAGCATGCGGGCCTTCATGGCGCTCGCGGTGATCTTCTCCGCACTGGTCGGTGGTGCCCTGTTCGTCCAGGCCTCCGGGGAGGTCACCAGCGCACAGGAGCAGCTCGACACGGCCAAGACCGAGAACGCCGCTCTCCAGGCTAAGGTCAACACGCTGGCCGACGTCCCGAAGGTCTATGCGCAGGTCGCCGCAGCGGACGCCCAGCTCACCACCGCGATGGGTGCGGAGGTCCGCTATTCGTACCTGCTCAACGACCTCAGCCTCTCGATGAACAGGGGCGTCTGGCTCTCGTCGTTGAATGTGGCCCAGGCCGCGACGACGACGACCGCCGCAGGAACACCGGTTGTCTCACAGACGGCTCCGCAGGCGGGCATCGCACTCATCACGGTCGCCGGTCGCGCGAAGACCTATGAGGACGTGGCCGCATGGCTCGAGTTCCTCACCGCGGACAAGACTTACTACACGAACCCGTACGTCACCTCCGCCGATCGCACCGACAAGATCGGCAACACCCCCATCGTGAAGTTCGCGTCGACCGTCGCCCTCAATGACAGCGCGCTGAGCCACCGGTACGACTCGAAGGCGGCCAACTGATGACCCGGATTCGTAAGTGGACCCTCGGGACCGCAGCGGTGTCGCTCTTCATCCTGCTCGTCTCCTGGTTCTTCCTCGTCTCGCCGAAGAAGAGCGAGGCTGCGGACGTCAAATCGCAGACCGAGGCCCAGATCTCGAGCAACCAGCAGCTGCGGACCCGACTGGACATCCTGGTGGCCCAGAGCGCCAAGCTCCCGGACCAGCAGGCCCGGCTCGCGGCGATCAGACAGCACCTGCCGGAGACCGCGGCGGAAGCACAGTTGATCCGCTCGCTCTCTGCGGCTGCTGCTGCCACCAACGTGAACCTGAAGTCAGTGAAGCCGGCTCCGGCCGCTCCGGTGACCTCGGCAGCGGGAGCCTCCGGCCAGCTGACCAACAGCGGCCTGATGGTAATGAACGTAGACACCGAGGTCTTCGGTTCCTACTTCGACCTGGAGCGATACCTCAACAAGCTCGAGGGCATGCAGCGCTCCTTCCTCGTCACCGGGTTCACTTTGGTGGTCCCGGACGAGAGTAAAGGGAGCGCCTCCGGAATCACCCTCACGATCGCGGGCAAGGTCTACTTCAGCCCGAACCTGACCACCGCCCCAGCCGCCCCGATCTCCTCGGCGGCCCCCTCCACGGCATCGAACTAGGAAGGCGCGACATGAGCGAGCAGACCTTTTCGCCGGGCGCTCCCGCGCCGGTCAGCGATCCGGACGGAGGTGTCGAGGAGAGCGGCAGCGCGGGTCGGATGTCCCGCAAGACCGTCCTCGTCGCCGGCGCTGTCGGCCTCGTGATCGCGGTGGCCGCGTACTTCCTGTTCTTCTCGGGCGGGTCGAGCGACCCGAGTGCGGACACGGGCGGCGTCGTGCCGAAGGCTACGGCTCCCGCTGGCACGAAGGTGAAGCCGGCGGTCTCGGCCTCGGCGAGTGCCAAGCCCGGCGCGCTGCCGCCTGTGCAGTCGGGCTCCATCGGGCGTGACCCGTTCAAGCCGCTGATCAACCCGCCGGCCCCGACCCCGACGGCTGTCGCAGCGTCGCCCTCGACCGCACCGTCGACGTCTGCCTCTTCCGGGACGACCGTCCCGACCTCGGGCGTGCCCAACATCCTGACGGTGACCAAGGTTGACCAGGCGGCCGGCGTGGTCGGCTCGACGGTCAACGGCAAGGCGTACTCCGCGGTGCTGGGCGGCACGTTCGCGAAGTACTTCAAGCTGATCGCGATCGGACCGACCGCGTCGTGCGCCGTGTTCCAGTACGGCGACGTGACAGTTCCGCTGTGCAAAGGCCAGTCGCTGACCCTGACCGGCTGAGCCGGAACGTCTGACCCGATCCTTCAACGGCGAGCCGCTCCCCACGGGGGGCGGCCCGCCGTCGTCGTGGGAGGATCTGAACCATGTTGCGCTGGCTTACTGCGGGGGAGTCCCACGGACCCGCTCTTGTGGCAATTCTTGAAGGACTCCCCGCTGGCGTCGAGGTGACGGTCGACGACCTGGCCCGCGACCTCGAGCGGCGCCGGCTCGGCTACGGCCGCGGGGCCCGGATGAGCTTCGAGAAGGACGACGTGGCCTTCACCGGCGGCGTCCGGCACGGGCTGACCCTTGGTGGTCCGGTCGCGGTCACCGTCGGCAACACCGAGTGGCCGAAGTGGGAGCAGGTCATGTCGCCCGACCCGGTCGACCCCGAGGTGCTCGAGGGGCTGGCCCGCAACGCACCGTTGTCGCGCCCGCGTCCAGGTCATGCCGACCTCGCCGGCATGCAGAAGTACGCCTTTGACGACGCCCGTCCGATCCTCGAGCGGTCCAGCGCTCGCGAGACCGCGGCCAGGGTCGCTCTCGGCACCGTGGCCCGTGCCTTCCTCCGCCAGGTCTTCGGTGCCGAGGTGCTCAGCCATGTCGTCGCACTCGGGGCGGCCGCCGCGCCGGACGGCTTGGTTCCTGGCCCCGGCGACCTCGACCGGATCGACGCCGACCCGGTGCGCTGCCTCGACCCGCGCGCGAGCGCGGCCATGGTCGCCGAGGTCGACAGCGCCCGCCGCGACGGCGACACCCTCGGGGGCATTGTCGAAGTTGTCGTCCACGGGCTGCCGCCGGGCCTGGGCAGCCACGTGCACTGGGACCGCCGGCTCGACTCCAGGTTGGCCGGCGCGCTCATGGGCATCCAGGCCATCAAGGGGGTCGAGGTGGGCGACGGGTTCGGGGTCGCCCAGGTCCGAGGGTCGCTGGCGCAGGACGAGATCGAGAACACAGCCGACGGCGTCCGCCGTCGCACGGGTCGCTCTGGCGGTGTCGAGGGCGGCATGTCCACCGGCGAGGTGCTGCGAGTACGCGCTGCGATGAAGCCGATCTCAACGATCCCGCGGGCCCTCGACACGGTCGACGTCCGCACCGGTGAGGCCGCCAAGGCGATCAACCAGCGGTCCGACGTGTGTGCGGTGCCGGCCGCTGGCGTCGTCGCCGAGGCGATGGTGGCGCTGGTCCTCGCAGACGCCGCGCTGGAGAAGTTCGGCGGCGACTCGGTGGGGGAGACCCGGCGCAACCTCGACGCGTACCTCAGCCATCTGGTGATCCGCTGATGCCACCACGGGTGGTGATCGTCGGACCTCCCGGCGCGGGCAAGTCGACGGTGGGCCGGCTCGTCGCGAGCAAGCTCGGTCTCCCGTTCCGCGACACCGACTCCGATGTCGAGGCACTGGCCGGACGCTCGGTCGCGGACATCTTCGTCGACTCCGGGGAGGCCGAGTTCCGCGTGCTGGAGCGGGAGGCTGTGGCGGCTGCGCTCATCGAGCACGACGGCGTGCTCGCAGTGGGTGGGGGAGCCGTGCTCGACGCCGACACCCGCGGGCTGCTGAGCGGCCAACAGGTTGTCTTCCTCGATGTCTCGATCAAGGATGCTGCGACCCGGGTCGGGTTCAACCGCGACCGGCCGCTCCTGCTGGGTAATCCGCGCGCCCAGTGGCTGCGGCTGATGGAGGCTCGCCGCCCGTTGTACGACGAGGTCGCCACGACCCGGGTCAACACCGACGCCCGAACCGCCGACGCCGTTGCCGATGATGTCGTGCTCTGGCTCAAGGGCGCGGGCGCGTGACCGACGAGACCGTGCGGATCCGCGTAGGTGGCGCCGACGGGTACGACGTCGTGGTCGGGAGCGGCCTGCTCGGAGAGCTCGCGCCCCTGCTGGGCTCGGCGACCACCCGGGTCGCGGTGATCCACCCGCGCGCGCTGCGGGCCACCGGTGAGGCGATCCGCGACGACCTCGAGCGCGACGGCTTCCAGGCCGTGGTGGCCGAGGTCCCGGACGGCGAGGAGGCCAAGGACGCTCGCGTCGCCGCCTTCCTGTGGGGCGTGCTCGGGCAGGCCGGCATCACCCGCTCGGACGCGGTCGTGGCGGTCGGCGGGGGAGCCACCACCGACCTCGCCGGATTCGTCGCCGCCACCTGGCTGCGCGGAGTCCGCGTCGTGCACCTGCCGACGACGCTGCTCGCGATGGTCGACGCCGCGGTCGGGGGCAAGACCGGGATCGACACGGCCGAGGGCAAGAACCTGGTGGGGGCGTTCCATCCGCCGGCCGGGGTGCTCTGCGACTTGGCCAGCCTTGAGACGTTGCCGAAGCACGACTACGTGAGCGGTCTGGCCGAGGCGATCAAGGTGGGATTCATCGCGGACCCCGTGATCCTCGACCTGATCGAGGCCGACCCCGTCGCGGCCATGACGCCTGCAGGGCCGCACACCCTGGAGATCATCCGGAGGTCCGTCCAGGTCAAGGCTGACGTCGTCTCGACCGACCTGCGTGAGTCGGGCCTGCGCGAGATCCTCAACTACGGCCACACCCTCGGGCACGCCATCGAGAAGGTCGAGAAGTACTCCTGGCGGCACGGCGCGGCGATCTCGGTCGGGATGGTGTTCGCGGCCGAGCTGGCCCGGTTGGCCGGCCGGCTGCCCGACGACCTCGTCGACCGCCACCGCGCCGTTCTCGGGTCGGTGGGCTTGCCCACGTCGTACCGTGGGGACCGCTGGACGGCCCTGCTCGGCGCTATGAAGGTCGACAAGAAGACCCGCGGCGACGTGCTGCGTTTCATCGTGCTGGACGCGCTGGCGCGCCCGGCGACCCTGGACGGCCCGGACCCCGGGTTGTTGGCAGCGGCGTATGCGGAGGTGGCCCGATGAGCCGGGTGCTGGTCCTGAACGGTCCCAACCTCGGGCGCCTCGGCAGTCGCGAGCCCGAGGTCTACGGCCACGTCACGTTCGAAGACCTGGCGGAGCAGTGCCGGGTCACCGGCGCCGAGCTTGGCCTCGAGGTCGAGGTACGGCAGACCGATGACGAGGCCGAGCTGGTGCACTGGCTGCACGAGGCAGCCGACGGCGAGATCCCGGTCGTGCTCAACCCCGCCGCCTTCACCCACTACTCCTACGCCCTGCGCGATGCCTGCGCGCAGCTGCGCACGACGCTGATCGAGGTGCACCTGACCAACCCCGCCACGCGCGAGGAGTTCCGGCACACCTCGGTGGTTGCGGGGGTGGCCACCGGCTCGATCGCGGGCTTCGGGATCGGCTCCTACGAGCTGGCGCTGCGCGCGGTGGCGGCACGCTTGCCGTGACGACCGGTACCCTGGCGGTTGTTCCTTTCCCCCGTGTGCAGGAGTTCTCCTCGTGGCGAGCACGAACGATCTGAAGAACGGCCTGGTGCTCAACATCGACGGCCAGCTCTGGACCGTCATCGAGTTCCA
The DNA here is from genome assembly GCA_038210415.1 of Actinomycetes bacterium. Taxonomy (GTDB): domain Bacteria; phylum Actinomycetota; class Actinomycetes; order Prado026; family Prado026; genus JBBQWS01. Next base: position 37,461 of record JBBQWS010000019.1, on the reverse strand, counting down.
GCACGTCAAGCCGGGCAAGGGCCCCGCCTTCGTGCGTACGAAGCTCAAGCACGTGCTGTCCGGAAAGGTCGTCGACCGCACGTTCAACGCGGGCGTCAAGGTCGAGACGGCCAGCGTCGACAAGCGCGCGATGCAGTACCTCTACAAGGAGGCCGACTCGTACGTCTTCATGGACAGCGACACGTACGACCAGGTTCACGTCCCCGAGGCGACTCTCGGCGACGGGGCGAACTTCCTCCTCGAGAACCAGGATGCCGTCGTCGCGTTGCACGAAGGCTCGCCGCTCTACGTCGAGCTACCCGCGTCCGTCGAGATGACGATCACCTACACAGAGCCGGGGCTGCAGGGCGACCGGTCCACCGGCGGCACCAAGCCCGCCACCATCGACACCGGCTACGAGATCCAGGTCCCGCTGTTCATCACCACCGGCGAGCGGGTCAAGGTCGACACCCGCGACGGCTCGTACCTCGGCCGGATCAGCAGCTGACCTGCTGTGGCCGCCCGGAGCAAGGCCCGTAAGCGGGCGCTCGACATCCTGTTCGAGGCCGACCAGAGGTCGGTGCCCGCTCTCACCGTGCTCGCGCGTCGGATCGAGCTGGCTGAGCCGCCGGTCAACGAGCACACCGTGCGGCTGGTCGAGGGAGTGGTCCAGCAGACCGACCGGATCGACGGCCTGATCGAGACCTACGCCGAGGGCTGGCCGCTCGACCGCATGCCCGCGGTCGACCGGGCGTTGCTCCGGCTCGCGGTCTACGAGCTGCTCTACTGCGACGACGTCCCGTCCAGCGTCGCGATCGACGAGGCGGTCGAGCTCGCGAAGTCGCTCTCCACTGACGACTCACCCGGCTTCGTCAACGGCCTGCTGTCGCGCATCCTGTCGATCAAGTCGTCACTGGTGCCGACGGCTGACTGAGCGGCGCGGACGCGCGGAGTACCCCCGGTGGGATTCGAACCCACATGACCTCTCGGTCACCGGATTTTGAGTCCGGCGCGTCTGACCAGTTCCGCCACGGGGGCGCGGAGCACCTGTGCGGCCCAACTGTACGGCGTCCGGATAGCCTTTCCTCCATGAGTGTCGAGCCGCGCCGGATAGTCATCGCCGAAGACGAAGCCCTGATCCGGCTCGACCTCAAGGAGATGCTGATCGAGTGCGGCTACGACGTCGTGGGCGAGGCAGGCGACGGTGAGTCGGCCGTGCGGCTGGCCGAGGAGCTGCGCCCCGATCTGGTCATCCTGGACGTCAAGATGCCGGTGCTCGACGGCATCTCGGCGGCCGAGCGCATCGCAGAGGCTCGCATCGCGCCCGTGCTCATGCTTACGGCGTTCTCCCAGCGCGAGCTTGTCGACCGGGCGAGGGACGCGGGCGCGATGGCGTACCTCGTGAAGCCGTTCCAGCGCGGTGACCTGACCCCTGCCATCGAGATGGCCGTAGCGCGCTACGCCGAGCTCACCGCGCTCGAGTCCGAGGTCGAGGACCTCTCGGACCGACTCGAGACCAGGAAGCTCGTCGACCGGGCCAAGGCCGTGCTCCAGAACTCGCACGGTCTCACCGAGGCCGGTGCCTTCCGCTGGATCCAGAAAACCTCGATGGACCGCCGGCTGACCATGCGTGACGTGGCCGAGACGGTTCTCGCGCCTACGACCGCCTCCGGCGACCCGTCCTCGTGACCGGACGGGCCAGGCTGTGCTGGACCGTCTGTGTTCTGGTCGCGCTGGTCCTGGCGGCCTGCAGCGGCTCCCCGGCTGCCAGTGGCCCGCGTCAGCTCACCATCGGCACCTTGCTGCCCAAGACGGGATCGTCGGCGTCACTCGGAGCCTCGGAGACCGCAGGGGTCGACCTCGCAGTGCAGGAGGTCAACGATGCGGGCGGAGTGCTGGACCATCCGCTGCAGGTCGTCGATGGCGACTCCGGTGACGCCACGAGCAGCCTCGCCTCGCAGACGGTCGACCGCGAGCTCGCCGCCGGAGTCGATGCCATCGTCGGCGCCTCGTCCGACGCGGTGACCCTCGACGTCATCGACAAGATCGCGGCCGCGGGGGTCGTGGAGGTATCGCCGGCCAACAGCAGCCCTGCCCTGTCCGGATACTCGAACGCCCGCGGGCTGTACTTCCGGACCTCGCCGCCTGCGTCTGTCCAGGGCAAGGTGCTCGGCGACCTCATCGCGGCGGACGGGCACCAGCGGCTCGCCATCCTGGCGGTGCGCGACCCGTATGCGTCGGCGCTGTCGGACCGGGTCGTGGAGGCGTTCCAGAAGTCCGGCGGATTCGAGGCGACCCGGGTCGAGTACGACCCCGCCGGCACCGAGCTGGAGGCAGCCGTCGCGGGAGCCGTGACCAGCCAGCCCGACGCAGTTCTGGTGATCGGGTTCGACGAGGCGAAGACCGTCGTTGCGGACCTCGTCGCCAAAGGGATCGGTCCCGACCGGCTGGGGCTGTACCTCGCAGACGCCGCGCTCTCGAACAAGGTGGCCGAGGGCTTGCCGCCCGGCACCATGTCCGGGACCAAGGGCACCCGGCCCGGCGACTCCCTGTCGGCCTCCTTCCGGAGCAGGTTGCAGGCCGTCAACTCCGACCTCGGCGAATTCGGGTACGCCGCCCAGTCGTACGACGCGGTGATCCTGCTGGCGCTCGCGGCTCAGGCCGCAGGGACGTCCGACGGCGCGGCCGTGGCCGCGACGCTGCCGGTGGTCTCCCGCGGAGGGGTCAAGTGCTCTGGGTACGCCACCTGTCGCGACCTGCTGAAGTCCGGTCAGGACATCGACTACGAAGGACAGAGCGGCCCGATCGACTTCAACGCTGCGGGGGAGCCGTCGCGGGCCACGATCGGCATCTACCGGTTCGGCAGCGACGACCGGTACAACCCCGTTCCGATCAAGGTCGTCGAGCTCGACGTGCCGCCGGCCAGCGGCTGATCTGGACCCCGGGTCTGGAACGGCCGCGGTGGTTGGCCGATTCCGGTGAAGGCCTGCACCACCCTGCGGAAGGCCGTACGCTTCCGGTGACCGTTTTTTCGGGGAGAGCGTCCGGTCTGTTCGGGGCTTCGGCGACTGCCGTGGCCTCCTCGCGAGAAGGAGGGGACGTGCCCCGAAGCCACGTCGTGGTGCGGCCCCCAGCGGCAGAGGACCTGCCCGCGGTCCTGACCATGTGGGAGCAGCTCCGGCAGACCAGCGGTCGAGGGGGTCCGATGGCTCCGGCCGCGTCGGAGCATCGACTGAAGGAGCGCCTCGTCGAGCTGCAGACCAACCCGGCGTACCGCGTTGCGGTTGCCGAGGTCGACGGGGTCGTCGTGGGCATGGCGTGCTTCGAGGCGCGAGCCATCGGGCCGTTCGTCGAGACCCGGGTCGTCCAGATCGACTACCTGTACGTGCTGCCTGAGTTCCACCGGCGCGGGGTCGGGCGCGGGCTCGTCACCGCTGCCACCGTGTTCGCGGAGGAACTCGGCGTCGAGCACGTGGCCGTCAACGTCTTCCCGCAGGTGCGTGAGGCGAACCGCTTTTACGCCCGCATCGGGTTCACACCCCTCGTCGTGCGACGGATCGCGACCGTCGGCGTCCTGCGTCGCCGGCTCGGCCTCGACGACGCGGACACCCGGCAACGGGCCGGCCTGCTCGCGCGCCGCCGCCTCGCCCTGCGCACCCGCACCCCCGCCTGAGCCCCGCCCCCGGGCCTCGCAACGCACCCCTCCCCAACCGCGACATGGGTCCCCTCATGCCAATAGGCCGCGGTTTCGCTCCCCTGATCCGCGCTCGGTCCCTGGACGGTCTCGACCATGAGGGGATGACGGGCTCGGCCTAGTGGCATGAGGGGACCCCTGTGGCGAGAGGGGGGTTGGGTTGGTGGGTGGGGGGTCAGGTGGGTGGTGGGGTTAAGTGGGTGGGGCGTCGCGGAGCAGACAGGTGATCCGAGAGGTGCAGAGCAGCCGCCCCTCGTCGTCGGTGACGACGACGTTCCAGGTCGCGAGGGTGCGGCCCAAGGACAGCGGAGTCGCCACCCCGGTGACCAGCCCGGACCTGGCAGCCCGATGGTGGGTGGCGTTGATCTCGATGCCGACCGCGATGCGGTCCGGCCCCGCGTGCAGCACCGAGCCGTACGAGCCGAGGGTCTCGGCGAGCGCCACCGAGGCGCCTCCGTGCAGCAGGCCGTACGGCTGGGTGTTCCCTTCGACGGGCATGGTGGCGACCACGCGCGAGGCCGTCGCCTCGGTGAGGACGATGCCGAGTCGCTCGATCAGGGTGCCCACGGCCGTCGTCTTGAGCTCGGCCGTGTAGTCGGTCTGGTTGGGTTCGGTCATGGCCCAAGCCTAGGATCGGCCGCGTGACCGTGCCCACCCCCTCGCCCGACGCGCCCCGGCTGCTGCTCCTGGACGGACACTCGCTGGCCTATCGCGCCTTCTACGCACTGCCGGTCGAGAACTTCTCCACGACCACCGGGCAGCCCACCAACGCGGTCTACGGGTTCACGTCGATGCTCATCAACGCATTGCGGGACGAGAAGCCGACTCACCTCGCCGTCGCCTTCGACGTGGGCCGCAAGACCTTCCGCAGCGACGAGTACCCGGAGTACAAAGCCACCCGGTCCGCGACCCCGGACGCGTTCAAGGGCCAGGTCAGCCTGATCCAGGAGGTGCTGGCCGCGCTGGCGATCCCCGTCGTCACCGCCGAGGGCTTCGAGGCTGACGACGTCATCGCCACCCTCACCGACCAGGCCGAACGGCTCGGTTTCCACGTCGCGATCATCAGCGGCGACCGCGACGCCTTCCAGCTCGTCAGCCCGGCCGTCACGGTTCTCTACCCCGTACGTGGTGTCTCCGAGCTGTCCCGCATGACCCCTGACGCCGTCGAGGCGAAGTACGGTCTGAGCCCGGCGCAGTACCCCGACTTCGCGGCGCTGAGGGGAGACCCGAGCGACAACCTGCCGAGCATCCCTGGCGTTGGCGAGAAGACCGCGACCAAGTGGATCCGCGACTTCGGCAGCCTGGCCACCCTGATCGACCGGGTCGACGAGGTGCCGGGCAAGGTCGGCGAGTCGTTGCGAGCCCACGTCGCCGACGTACAGCGCAACCGCCGGCTCACCGAGCTGGTCCGCGATGTGCCGCTGCCAGTCGAGCCCACCGAGCTCGCCGTGCGCGACTTCAACCGTGACCAGGTGCACGAGATCTTCGACGCCCTGCAGTTCCGGGTGCTGCGCGAGCGGCTCTACGCCACGCTCGAGACGAACGTCCCTGAGTCGGACCAGGGGTTCGACGTCGAGGTCACCGTGCTCGGCTCGGGCGACCTCGGGCTCTGGCTCACCGCGCACGCCGCCACCGGACTGCGCAGCGGGCTCACCGTGGCCGGCCACTGGGGCCGCGGCACCGGCGACGTCGACGCTGTGGCCGTCGCCACCGTGGACGGTGCGGTCGCCTGGTTCGACCCGGTCCAGCTGACCCCGGAGGACGACTCGGCGTTCGCGGGCTGGCTCGCGAATCCTGCGTACCCCAAAGCCTTGCACGAGGCGAAGGGCCCGCTCCTGGCGTTCGCCGCCCGCGGCTGGCAGCTCGCGGGGGTCACCAGCGACACGGTGCTCTCGGCGTACGTCGTGCTGCCGGGCCAGCGCAGCTTCGACCTTGCCGACCTGTCGTTGCGCTTCCTGCACCGCGAGCTGCGGGCCGACGCCGAGGGCAACGGTCAGCTGTCCTTCGACGGCGGTGAGGACGAGGCCGCCGCTGACGCGCTCGGCGAACGTGCGCGCGCCGTCCTCGACCTGGCTGACTACTTCGACGGCGAGCTCGAGGCCAAGGGCCAGACCGCGTTGATGCGCGACGTCGAGCTGCCTCTGGTCGAGGTGCTGGCCGAGCTGGAGCGCACGGGCATCGCCGTCGACGACGACCACCTCGCGCACCTGGAGGCGCACTTCGCCGCCGAGGCCAAGACCGCCGCGCGGGAGGCGTACACCGTAGTCGGACGAGAGTTCAACCTCGGCTCGCCCAAGCAGCTGCAGGCGATCCTGTTCGACGAGCTGGGCCTGCCCAAGACGAAGAAGATCAAGACCGGCTACACGACCGATGCCGATGCGCTGCAGGGCCTGTTCGCCCAGACCGAGCACCCCTTGCTCGCACACCTCCTGCGGCACCGGGACGTGTCCAAGCTGCTGGTGACCGTGGAGGGACTGCGCAAGTCGGTGGCCCAGGACGGCCGGATCCACACCACCTTCAACCAGACCGTCGCGGCGACAGGGCGCCTGTCGTCGACCGACCCGAACCTGCAGAACATCCCGGTACGCACGCAGGAGGGCCGCCGGATCCGGGCCGGGTTCGTCGTGGGCCAGGGCTACGACTGCCTCATGACGGCCGACTACGCGCAGGTCGAGATGCGGATCATGGCCCACCTGTCCGGTGACGAGGCCTTGATCGAGGCGTTCGCCTCGGGCGAGGACCTGCACACCACGGTCGCCTCGCGGGTCTTCCAGGTCGAGCCCGAAGACGTCGACTCGGTGATGCGCGGTCGGATCAAGGCGATGTCGTACGGCCTGGCCTACGGGCTCTCGGCCTACGGGCTCTCCCAGCAGCTGGGAATCACCCCGGACGAGGCCAAGGGTCTGATGGACGAGTATTTCCAGCGGTTCGGCGGCGTGCGCGACTACCTCGCGACCATCGTCGACGTGGCCCGCGGCACGGGCTACACCGAGACGATCCTGGGCCGCCGCCGGTACCTGCCCGACCTCAACTCCGACAACCGTCAACGCCGCGACATGGCCGAACGGATGGCTCTCAACGCGCCGATCCAGGGCTCAGCCGCCGACATCGTCAAGGTCGCGATGCTCGGCGTGCAGCGGGCGTTGCGAGCGGAGAGGTTGACCTCGCGGATGCTGCTGCAGGTGCATGACGAGCTGGTTCTCGAGGTCGCCGCGGGGGAGCGCGAGCAGGTCGAGGCACTGGTCCGGCGTGAGATGGCGGGTGCTTACCCGCTGCGGGCGCCGCTCGAGGTGTCCGTCGGGTACGGCCGCACCTGGGATGACGCAGCCCACTGAGCGGTTCGTACCCAACCGGACCCGGTTGTGACAGCTCGCGGCGAAGCGCGATTTGTCCGTCACTCGCGACGGACGTTCTGCCAGAATGCGGCTCATGAAGCTGCCCTTTCGCCGTCGTCGTCCAACCGTCGTCGCAGGCCTGGCCGCCCTCGCGTTAGCCCTCGCCGCCTGCAGCTCGAGCAGCGCTGTGGTCCCGCCGGAGCGGACCGACCGTCAGGACGTCACGTTCAAGGGCTGCGACAAGATCGCGTGCACCGGTGAGCTGAACGGCGCGAAGTACGAGATCGTGATGCCGACGAAGTGGAACGGCACGCTGCTGCTGTACTCCCACGGCTATCGCCAGGCCCAGGCCTCCCCGCCGGACTTCTCGGCCGTCGACACGTCCGCCGAGCCGGCTCCCGGTTGGCCCGCGGCCAAGGACGTCGGCCAAGCGCTGCTCGAGCAGGGCTACGCGCTGGCCGGGTCGGCGTACGCGACGAACGGCTGGGCCGTCGCCGACGGTGTCAAGGCCGATGAGGACCTGCATGCGTTCTTCGTCCAGCAGGTCGGCAGCCCCGACCGCACGCTGGCGTGGGGCGACTCCCTCGGCGGTCTGATCACCACGGTGCTGAGCGAGAAGCACCCGGACTGGGTGAGCGGCTCCGCCCCGCTCTGTGGGGTGATGGCCGGCCCGAACAAGAACCTTGACCTCGCCCTCGACGTCGCGTACGCGATCAAGACCCTGATCTACCCAGGTCTGAAGATCACCGGGTACGCATCGGTCGACGAGGCGATCGCGAACTGGGTAGCCGCCGCGAAGGCGATCCAGGTAGCCGGAACGGATGTGGCCAAGGGGGTGCCGAAGATCCTGCTGATCGCCGCATTAGGCGATGCGGCGTCGCAGACCCAGGACCAGGACGGCTCGTCGATCACGTCCAAGGTGACCGCGTACGCCGAGTCGGTGCTGACGGCGCTCGGCTACGGCACTTTCGGTCGCTACGACATCGAGCAGCGGGTCGGCGGCAACCCGTCGCAGGACAATGGTGTCGACTACTCGACGCGGGTGGCGCCGTCCGAGCGGGCACTGATCGAGGCGATCTCGCCCGGGGCCACCGACGCGATGCTGGCGCAGCTGGCCACGGGGGAGCGGATTTCCGCGGATTCCGCGGCGCGGGACAAGCTGACGGCCACGGGCACTCCTGTTGGCGCGATCAGTCGACCGATGATCACGATGCACACTGCGGCCGACCCGCTGGTGCTCGTGCAGAACCAGACGGTCTACCGCGCTGAGGTTTCGGCGCAGAAGAAGGCGACCGGCGAGCTCGTGCAACTGTTCACTGTGGCCCCGTCGAGCTACCCGTCCAAGCCGGGCGCTTCGTACGGTGCCGGGCACTGCAACTTCACCGAGCAGTCACGGGTGGGTGTGATCGACCTGCTGGACGCGTGGGTGCGCAACGGCGTGTACCCGGGTTCGGCCGCGATCGCGAAGGCGATGGGTGACAGCAGCGGCTACCAGCCGGCCTACGCCCCAGGGCCCTGGCCGGCGGGGTCCTGATCCAGGGCGTGCGCTGAGGCCGGCCCCGACCGCCGCTCGGTGGCCAGCCCCAGCGCGACGAGCACGGTGACGACCCCCAGCGTGGTGGTCACAATGGCCTGCGCCGAACCGTGTGCCACTGCCCCGACCAGTCCCACCTGCGCGGCGACCGCCGCCCAGATCCAGTCGACGACGCGGTGCTCGCCGCGGGCCAACCGCGCGTAGAGCAGTAGCTGGCACAGCGACAGGACCGAGCCCAGAGCTGCGAACCGCCAGGCGTAGGGAGCAAGCGCGACGTAGGCGTTGCCACCGACAACCTGCACCACAAGGGTTCCGAGCAGCGCGGTCCCTGCCGTCACGGCGACACCGAGCGCGACCAACAACGCGACCGCCCGACGCAGGGTCTCGCCGTGCTGCTCAGGGTCGACGAGGCGGGGGAGTGCGACCACCGAGACGAACTGGGGGAGCCAGAAGGCGATCTTCGTGATCAGCGAACCGGCTCCGTAGAGCCCGGCCGTGACCGGGGCCAGGTAGTGCCGCGCGAGCAGCAGGTCGGTGTTGGTGAGCACGAACAACGCGAACAGCGCGTGGGAGGCCCGGGCGACGTCGCCCCCGGCCCAGGCGCCGAACCGAGGCCGGGCCAGCAGCGAGCGGGCGAGCAAAGTCGCCAGCGCGGTGCCGGCCAGGGTTCCGACGGCGGTCAGCGCGACCGCCACGGTGGCGCTCCGGCTCACCAGCACGCCGAGCAGCCCACCGAACACCTTGCCGGCTGTCACGCAGAGCACGATGACCGCGAGGACGCCGAAGCGCTCACGCCCTTGCGCCGCCCCCTGGACGAAGCCCGACCAGGTGAGCGGGACGAGGGTGGCGGCTGCCCAGAGCACCGGTGCCGGGCCGGGCAGGCGCAGGAAGGCTGCGATCGGCCAGGCAGCGAGCAGGACGGCCGCTCCGGTCGCGAACGACGCCAGGACTGCGGTGCCGGCCAGCGCACCGAGGTCGGGTGAGCCCTCGCCGGCGAGGAACCGGGTCACGACGGTCTGCAACCCCAGCGAGACCACGAAACCCACGATCACCAGGCCGAGCATCGCGGCGAACACGCCGAACTCGGCCGGACCGAGCCGGCGCGAGGCCACCAGGCTGAGCCCGTACCCGAGGACGTTCGCGAAGGTCATGGCGACGGCTACGACCGCCCCCTGACGCACCAGGCCGGTGCGGTTGCCGCCGGGGTCAGCAGCGGCGATCGGGGTGGCCGGAACGTCGTCCTCCTGCACTGCGGGTCGCGCTCCCTGTCAGCCGGTGTCGCGGCGCTAGAGTGCCTAGCCGCGAGGGTGGCATCCACGGTAGCCGTCGCAAGGGGCGGGGGCGGGAGGTTCGACAGGTGCTCAGCGCCGTATCGGATCGCCCCGCCCGTTCGCGCGGCTGGCTCCAGCCCGCCTGGTCGCTGCTCCTGGCGATCCTCGTCCTCGCGCCGACCGTGCCGGCCGGGTTCGTCCTGCTCCGCGACATGGTGTTCACCCCGCGCCAGCCGTTCACGCCCGCCGCGTTCGGGCTGGGGTCGGCGTTGCCGAGGGCGGTGCCGATCGACGCCGTGATGGCGGCCCTGACCTCGGTGCTGCCGGGGATGCTGCTGCAGAAGGTCGCCCTCCTCGCGACGTTGGTCCTCGCGGGGCTCGGCGCCGCCAGGCTGGTCCCTACCCAGCACGGGCTCACCCGGTGCGCAGCCGCCTCGATCTACGTCTGGAACGCTTACGTCGCGGAGCGGCTGCTGCTCGGGCACTGGTCCCTGCTGATCGGGTACGCAACCTTGCCCTGGCTCCTGCGGGCCGCCCTGTCGATGAGGGCGGGCGGGTGGCGTGCGGCCCCGAAGGTGGTGCTCCTGCTCGGCGTCTGTGCCCTCACCGCCGGCGGCGCGGTGCTGTCCGCCCTGGTCGCGGTCCCGGTGCTGGCCTGGCCCGGTTCGGCGGCCCCGCGCAGGAACCGGTCCGCGGTCGGTCTCGCGGCGATCCTGCTGAACGCGCCCTGGTGGCTGCCGGGACTCCTCGCATCGGGGGCATCGGCCTCAGGCGCCGCCGGCGTGGACGCGTTCGCCGCGAGGGCGGAGCTACCGATCGGGACCCTCGGGAGCCTGGTTGGCCTTGGTGGGGTGTGGAACGCACAGGCGGTCCCGGGTAGCCGAGCGCTCTTTCCCGCCACGATCGTGGCCGTGCTCCTGCCCGTCATGGCTGTCTACGGCTGGCGCCGCTTGCGGGCGGAGTGGGGTCCGGCGTCGTCCGGGGGCGCCGTCGCTGCCGGGCTCGGGCTGCTGCTGGCCTGGACCGGCTCGGTGCCGGTCCTCGCGGCCGGGCTGCGCTGGGCGGTCACGCACGTGCCGGGGGCGGGCCTGCTCCGCGACGGGCAACGGCTGGTGGCGCCGCTGGCGCTGCTGCTCGCGGTCGCTGCGCCGCTCGGTTTCGAGCGCCTTGCCGACCGGCTCGCCGACCCCGCCGCCCGGTCGGCCGCCCTGGTCGTCCCGGTGCTGCTGCCCCTCCTCGTCCTGCCCGACCTCGCCTGGGGGGCGCTCGGTCAGCTCCAGCCGGTGGCGTACCCGGACGACTGGCAACGAGTCAGAGCCACCCTCGCCGCCTCCCCACCGGGCCCGGGGAGCGGCGACGTGGTGGCGCTGCCCTGGCAGGCGTTCCGCCAGTTCGGCTGGAACGCCGGCCGCACGATGCTCGATCCGGCGCCCCGGTACCTCGACCGGACGACGGTCGTCGACGACGTCCTGGTCGTGGGGACCGAGGCCGTCGTCGGCGAGGACCGGCGGGCCGCCGCGGTCGGCACAGCGCTGGCCACCGGGCGGCCGGTGCCGACCACGTTGCCCGGACTGGGGATCGGCTGGGTGCTGGTCGAGAAGGGGACCCCGGGCGACTTCGCCCCGGGGCTCCTGGCGGGTGCGACCCTGGTCTACTCCGGAGCCGACCTGGTGCTCTACCGGCTCGGCGACGGCACGGGCGACGGGCGCGGGGTCGGCGCCGGGGTGGTCGCGGACGGGCCTTGGACGGCCGGGAAGTGGGCCTCGCGCGCGGTGCTGCTCGCCGACTTGCTCGCGGTGCTGCTCATGGTGGGTTGCACCGTCCGCGTTCTCGGGTTCCCAGGTGCCTCGGCTGCTACAGTCGAGGCAACATGAACCGAAGGTAGGAACTATGGGATCGTTCATCGGACTTCTCGCTGCTGGCGTCACTGGCTTGGTGCTGGCCGGGGTCGGCTCGTTCACCGCCGTGCAGCTGGCCTCGAGCAACCCCAGCGCGCCGATCACCGCCCCCGTCGTCGTCTACGGCAACCGCTGATCCTGCTGGCTGACCGCCGCTAGTTGACGGCGTCGTGCAGCACCACCGCGAACGACTTTGCGGTCTGCTCCCACGTGAACGTCGCCGCTCGCAGTCGTGCCTCCTCGCCGAGTCGAAGCCGCAGATCCTGGTCGGTGAGCAACCGGCGCACCGCCTCCACGAACGCCTCCTGGTCGTCTCCGACCAGCAACCCTGTGCTGCCGTCCAGCACCGACTCGGCGACGCCGCCCGCTGACCGGTACGCAACCGTCGGCACGCTGTGGCTGGCTGCCTCCATCACGGCGATCCCCCAGCCCTCCTTGAGCGAGGGCATCAGGTGCACCTCGCTCGTGGCCAGGATCTCGTGCTTCGTGACGTCGTCGACGTAGCCGCAGAAATCGACCAGGTCGCTCACGCCGAGCTCACGCGCCCGCTCGTGCAGCTCGTCGGCCCACCAGCCCTCGCCGACGACTCGCAGGGTCAGCTCCGGGAAGTCGTCGCGCAAGGCCGCCACGGTCGCCAGCGCGTGCTCGACCCGCTTGTGCGGCACCAGCCGGCCCACGATCACCAGGCTGGTCGGTCGCCTCGGCCCACCCCGCGCGTCCGGTACGGGCTCGGTGCCGTTGTGGACCACCGAGATCCGATCGGCCGCTACGCCCAGCTCGGTCAGCTCGCGCTTGGTCACCTCGGACACGGCGACGTACGGGCAGCTGCGGTAGACCCAGGGCGCGAGCCGCGACTCGAGCCACCAGCCGACGGCGGCGACGGACCGGCCGTACACGACCGACCACTGTTCGCGGTGCACATGGTGGACGAGGACGACCACCGGCTGGCGGGTGGTCAGCCGGCTGAGGAACGGAACGCCGTTCTGGACGTCGACCACGACGTCGTACGGGGCGAGCCGGCGGCTGAGCAGGACCCAGGCCGCCGCGGGGTAGACCCCGAGCTTGTTGCCTCGCCGGACGAACCGGACGCCACCGCGCACCTCGTCGGCCGGGGCGCGGTCGTGCGACGCGCACACGACCGTGGCGCGATGCCCGGCCTCCACCAGCGTGCGTGCGACGCTCTCGACGTACCGCTCCGAACCCCCGCCCTCGGGGTTCGTCGTGTCGCGCCAGTTCAGGAAGACGACGTGCAGCCGTCGCTGAACCGGGGGTCCGCCGACGTCGGGGGTGTCCATGCTCACCTTCGCTGCAGGGGCTACTGACCAGTAACGATAGGGCAGGGATGCCCGTCCCGGTGCACGAACTCAGGTACCTTCCCTGGGTGCCGACCTCTGCTTCGCACCGCCGGGATCTCGGGCGGTCCGTCCGGCTGTTCCGGGCTTTCCGGGTCGAGCAGTCCGATCCGGCGCGGTTCTACGGAGAGCTGGCTGCCGACTCGGTGGCCCAGCTCGAGGGCTACGGCCCGCTGGCCGGACGCGTCGTGCTGGACGTGGGTGGCGGGCCAGGATTCTTCCGCGACGCGTTCACCCAGGCGGGGGCGCACTACCTCGCGCTGGACGCCGACGCGGGCGAGCTGTCGGCGCACATGGAGCCCGCGCCCGGCACGGTGCTAGGCAGCGGGATGGCGCTGCCCGTACGCACCGGCTCGATCGACCTGTGCTACTCGTCGAACGTGCTCGAGCACGTGCCGGACCCGTGGCGGATGGCGGACGAGATGGTGCGGGTCACCAGTCCGGGCGGTCTGGTGTTCCTGTCGTACACCGTGTGGCTCGGCCCGTGGGGCGGGCACGAGACGGCGCCGTGGCACTACACCGGCGGCGCTCGCGCGGCGGCTCGGTACACCCGTCGCACCGGTCACCCGCCCAAGAACGCGTACGGCACCAGTCTGTTCCCGGTGTCGGTGAAGGCCGGGCTCGACTGGGCTGGGCGCGCCGTGGCGAGTGGCCGGGTCGAACGGCTCGCGGCGGTGCCGAGGTACTCGCCGGCCTGGGCCGACGCGGTCGTCCGGGTCCCCGGCGCGCGCGAGCTCGTGACCTGGAATCTCGCGCTCGTGCTGAGGCGGTGTTGAGCACCCTGGCCCCGTCCGGCGCCGTGACTGCTCAACCGGACCCCCCGGCGGTCGACCAGCGGGTGGTGCACCGGCTGCGCCTGCTCGCGCTGTGCGCGGTGCTCACGGCCGCGACCTTCCTGCAGGAACCTGGCCGTATCGCGAGCGACACCAAGCTCGACCTCACCGCGGACCCGTGGCGGTTCCTCGGGCGCGCCCTGCACCTGTGGGAGCCGCTCGGCTTTCTCGGCCAGGTGCAGAACCAGGCGTACGGCTACCTGTTCCCGATGGGCCCGTTCTTCGCCCTCGGGCACTCGGCCGGCTTGCCGGAGTGGGTGATCCAACGCCTGTGGATGTCGATGCTGCTGTGCCTGGCGGTGCTGGGAGTCAACCGGCTCGCCGCGCAGCTCGGCATCGGAACACCGACCGCCCGGCTGTTCGGCGCGCTCGCGTTCGCGTTGGCGCCCCGGGTGATGAGCACTCTCGGACCCGTCTCGATCGAGGCGCTGCCGATGGTGCTCGCATCGTGGGTGCTGGTGCCGCTGGTTCGAGGTGCCCGAGGTGGTTCGCCGCGCCGCGCCGCGCTGCAGTCCGCAGTCGCCGTCCTGTGCATGGGCGGGGTCAACGCGGTCGAGACGCTGGCTGTGCTGCCCCTCGCTGTGCTCTACCTCGCGACGCGTGAGCGCGGCACCCGCCGGGCTCGGCTGGCCGCGTGGTGGGGCGTCGGCGTGCTCGGCGCCTGCCTGTGGTGGCTCGTGCCCCTGGTCCTGATGGGGAAGGTCAGTCCGCCGTTCCTGGACTGGATCGAGTCGGCGCGGACGACGACGGGCAAGACGTCCTTGGTCGAGGTGCTGCGGGGCACGTCGCACTGGGTCGCCTTCTTGTCGGGTCCGGCCGGACCCGAGTGGCGTGGCGGGTGGTTACTGGTCACCTTGCCGGCCGCGATCCTGGACACGGCGATCATCGCCGTCGGCGGCCTCGTCGGCTTGTGCCTTCGAGGGATGCCAGAGCGGCGCTGGCTGCGGCTCGCGCTCCTCGCTGGGGTCGCGATGGTCTGCTTCGGACACGTCGGCGCCTTGAACGGTATCGGGGCCGAATCCCAGCGAAGCCTGCTCGACGGGGCGTTCGCGCCTCTGCGCAACGTGCACAAGTTCGACCCTGTGCTCAGGGTCCCGCTGGTGCTCGGGCTCACCCATCTGGTCGGCCGCGTCCTGGACCGCAGGAGCCCCCTGGGACGCTTGAGGTCCGTCCAAGTAGCTGTTCTCGGCGTAGTTGTGATCGGCCTGGTCGGTTCGGGAACCCCGCTGGTCAATCGCTCCTTGGTGCCACGAGGCAGCTTCCTGGAGATCCCGCCGTACTGGCAGCGAGCTGCTGACTGGCTCGCGGCCCACGGTTCGAATGGCCGGGCGCTCCTCGTCCCGGGAGCGAGCTTCGGCGACTACTACTGGGGTCGCCCCAAGGACGAGCCGCTGCAGACGCTCGCGACCACGCCCTGGGCGGTTCGGGACGCCGTCCCGCTGACCAACGCTGGCGGCGTCCGGATGCTCGACGCGGTGCAGTCCCGGCTCGCTACGGGGACGGCGTCTCCAGGGCTGGCCGCTTACTTGGCGCGCAGCGGGGTCTCGTACTTGGTGGTGCGCAACGACCTGGACTACGCGGTGGCCGGGTCTGCGCGACCGGTCCTTGTCCACCAGAGCATCGCGCTGTCAGGTGGTCTCGACCGGGTCGCGACGTTCGGGCCGACGGTCGGCGGCGGCACGCCTGATCTTGCCCTCGACCAGCAGCTGGACCGGCCGTACCCCGCGGTCGAGGTCTTCGAAGTCACCTCGCGCGCAGACTTCGCCGTGCTCGTGCCGGACAGCGGAGTGGGCTCCGTCCAGGGCGGCTCTGAAGGTCTGCTGGACGCGCTGGACGCGGCAGCGCCCGTCCCCGCGGTCGCCCTGATGGACGGGGGGGACGGCGTGGGGTCGAGCCGGCTGGTCACCGATACACCGGCTCGACGAGAGCTCGACTTCGGACGGCTGGACCATCATGCGTCCGGCGTGCTGACACTCACTGACCCGTTGCGCCTCGGGAATCCCGCGCGTGACTACCTCCCGCCCGGAGCAGATGCGCAAGTGACGGTCGCCCGGCAGGACGGCGTCCAGTTGGCAGTCAGCAGTTCGCTGGCAGATGCCGGTTCCCTCGGTGGGGTGCTGCCTGCCAGTGGCGCCTTCGCCGCATTCGACGGACGTGCGGCCACGTCATGGGTCGCGGGCGACCCGTCCGGAGCGGTGGGTCAGTGGCTGCGTGCAACGTTCCCGTCAGTTACCCAGTTGCAAGGAGGCACGATCGAGGTGGCGATGGGCCTGCCAGGCCCTCAGGTCGACGTCGTCGAGGTTGTCACCGACGTCGGCTCGACGCGGTTCGCTGTGCCGGCCAACGGCCTGATTGCGCTCCCCCCTGTCCGCACTCGTCAGCTCGTGGTCCGTGCCGTCGCCGTGGCAGGCGGGGGAGCGGGCTCGCAGTTCGGCCTGACTGAGATCAGGGTCCCCGGCATCGCGGCCGCTCGACCGCTCGTGCTGCCCGTCAAGGGGTCGGCCAGCGGGTACGTCTTGACGGCTCCCGTAGGCGCAGTGCCGGGTTGTGTCCACGACTCGGGCGGGCCACTATGCGCCGTCGGTCTGAGTCGACCGGGCGAGGAGGACGGTGGGATCGACCGGGTGCTGACGGGGTCCACGAGCGGGAAGTTCGAGGTCATGGTTCAGGCGCTGGCCCGGCCCGGAGCCGCCCTCGATTCCTTGCTCGCTCGGGGAGCCGACGTCATCGCGAGTGCGACCTCGAGCAGCGTCGCCGACGCAGACGGATCGGCGGCGCGAGTCGCCGACGGCGACCCTTCGACCGGATGGGTTGCCGCACCTACAGACCACAATCCGATTCTGACGTTTGCCTTCGCTAACCCGCGGCGTCTGACCGGAATCACTGTGACCGTCGATCCCCGGCTTGCCGCGTCACCCCCTGGGAGCGTGATCGTCAGCCTCGACGGACGGCGAGTAGGGGCGAGGCTCGGCGCATCAGGGGTCGTGAACTTCCCTGAGACGCTCACGCGCACAGTGGTGGTGTCGTTCGCCGACGTTGCCCCGAAGCAGTCGTACGACCCGTTCTCCCGAGAGTTCAGCCTTCTCCCGGTTGGGGTGAGCGAGTTGTCTTTCAACGGTGCAGAGGCAGCCAGGGCCACCGTGCGTGACAGCACGCAGATATCTTGGGGATGTGGGGAGGGCCCAACGGTTGCCGTCGACGGAACGCCGGTCGAGACCGCCGGGATCGCCACTGTGGGCCAGCTGCGCTTGGGCCTTCCCATCGCCTTCGCTGGCTGCGGCCCCGCGGTCACGGTTGGGTCAGGAGCCAGAATCGTCGCTCGCCCGCTGCCGACGCTTTCCGTGCGATCAATCAGTCTCCGCGCACCCGGCGAGCGGGTTCCAACGCAGTTGGTTGTCGCCTTGGGACGCGACCGGTGGGGTCCAGTCGATCGGTTGCTGGCCGTTCCCAGCCGCGACACCTCAGGCGTGATCGCCGTGCGTGAAGCCTCGAACCCCGGCTGGTCGGCGACCCTCGCCGGACGTCGGTTGGTGCCGGTGGTGGTGGACGGCTGGCAGCAGGGCTGGCGGGTGCCGGCTGGTGCGGCGGGCACCGTGCACCTGGTGTTCTCGCCCGACAACACCTTCCGGACCGGACTGCTCGGCGGCCTTGCTGCAGCGCTGCTGCTGCTGGCCGGAGCGTTTCTGATGCCGCAGCGTGGTGGCCGAGTCCGCGGTCCGGTTCTGGCTGCGGAGCTGAGAAGAGACCGACGGTTGGACCCGTGGGTCATCGCGGGCGCTTCGGCGACTCTTGCGATCGTCTGCGCATCGGCGCTGCCGCTCCTGGGTGTTTTCACTGCAGTGATGCTGGGTGGACGAAGGACTGGTGGCTTGCTGGTGCCGGCAGTTCTGGTAGGTGCCGGGGTCGCGAGCTTCGCACTGGTGCTCTACCCGCATGGCACGTTCTCGCCCTACGCCGGCTCCTGGGGCTGGGTTCAGCTCTGCGTCGGCGGCGCGCTGGCCGCGGCTGCGGTCGTGGCCCCGTCCTCCAGACCCGAGCCGGTCGACGTCTCCGCCCCGTCCGACTGAACCGGGGGCCGGCCGGGGCCGGCGTCCTTGAGTCGGAGGAACGGTCGTTCGATCACGAACAGGCTGAGGGTTGCGACGAAGAGCGAGCCCATGAGGGTGAGCAAGAGAGTCACCCAGAAGTCGCCGCCGAACGTCGCGTCACCTCGCCAGTGCACGACCCAGGCGAGCATGATTAGGTGCCACAGGAAGACGCCGTACGAGATCTCGCCGAGGTACCGCCAGGCGGTCCCGGTGAAGTGCCGGCGAAGCCGGGACGGCTGTGCGTCGCCGAACGCGAGAGGCACCGTGAGGCACAGTGCGATCACCAAGTAGAGCAGGTTCTTTGCGACGTCTTGTCCCGCTGTGCTGGGTGCCTCGAACCCGATCGGCCCCGCAACCGTGGTGGTGCTAAGGAGCAGAGTCGCCGTCGCGATCGTCCAACAAGCGGCGGGTGCTGCGGCAGCTGCGTCGAGCCATGCGCGCAGGCGCAAGGCCGGGCCGACCGCGCCGCGACGCGCCACCGCGAGGGCCATGCCACCCGCGAACCAGCTGGTGTACGCGGGCAGCCAGTACGCGCTCGTGCTCCGGGCGTATACGCCGGAAGTGTGCACGGCGACCAGGAAGACCAGGTTCGCTAGGACGAGCAGCCCTACGACCAGTACCGCGGAGCCGGTTTGGTGACGGCGGAGCGACCAGATCAGCCCCGCAGACAAGGCAGGGAGCATCAGGTAGAAGACGACCTCGGTGCACAAGCTCCAGGTCTGCGTGAAGCCCTGAAGTAGGTCACCGGGACGGTAGATCTGGGCGAGTGCCAGATTGCGGATCGCAGTGGAGGCGGCCACCCCGTGGTTCCCCGGCACGAGGAGCAGCGCTGCCGCGCACGCGACCCAGTACGCCGGCAGGATTCGCAAGGCTCTGTGCCAGAAGTAGCGGCGGGCGCCCGGGCGTGCGGTGTCCTGCCCTGCTGCCGCCACGTGGGGCGCCGTCAGCAGGTACCCCGAGAGCACGAAGAAGACGGCCACGCCGACATCCAGCCGGGACGTCACCGCACCCAGCACGCCATTCTCCGCGGCGCCGGTCTGAAACCCGACGTGCTTGACCACGATGGCCAAGGCAGCCAGCCCCCGCAGTGCGTCGAGTGCCGGCTGGCTGTGCGGAGTCAGCAGCCTGAGCCAGGCCGCTCGCCGTTGTGCCCTTGTGGTCACAGCCTCTGTCACGTCACCCAGCCTGCCACGACCCGCCACCTGGACGTACGGATCCGGGTGACCTGACACGCGAGCGCAGGAACAACCGGCGATTGTCACGCGGGAACCCTCCGGAAACGCTACGGTCACGGTTAGGACACCTGGTAACCATTCCGTCGAGCTGGTGGGTCACATGCGAAGGATCGTCGGGCACGTCTTGATCGGGCTGGGGGTCTTTCTCCTGGCTCTTGCGCCTTTGGCCAAGTGGGTGGTCTACCCACGTGTCGCCGTCGCGCCGATCGGCTGCACTGGAGACAGTGAGACGTGCGAGGACAAGATCAGCCTGTCGCGGGCCTCGGGCACCGCGACCAGCCTGTTCGACCCGACCACCTTGACGGTCAAGAGCAACGTCCCGCTGACCTCGATCCTGCGGGTGCGCGCCGACGTCGTGGCGAGCAAGGACGGCAAGCTCGTCGCGGACGGCTTCACGAACGTCTCGGACGACGCCGGCACCACCATCAGCGCATTCACCGAACGGATCGCGTTCGACCGCAACACCTCGGTGATGCAGAACTGCTGCGGCACCAACGAGAACGGTGCCTCGATTACGGACTTCACCGGGCTGAACCCGTACAAGTTCCCCTTCGGCACTGAGAAGAAGACCTACAACTTCTTCGACGGGACGCTGAACAAGTCGCTGCCGATGGAGTTCAAGGGCACCGAGCAGATCAACGGGCTCGACGTCTACCGCTTCGTCCAGACGATCGCCCCGGCTAAGTTCGGAACCCTCGACGTACCTGGGAACCTCGTCGGAAGCACCGATCCGGACGTGAAGGCGCCGCAGTTCTACTCCAACGTGCGCACCGTGTGGATCGAGCCGGTCACCGGAGTCGTGGTCAAGGGCCAGGAGCAGCAGAAGCAGACGCTCCGCGGCAGCGACGGAACCGACAAGCTCACGCTGATCGACGCCACTCTCGCCTTCACCCAGGCCAACATCGACGACTCGGCGCGGATCGCCAAGGACGGCAAAGCACAGCTGGTCCTGATCCAGAGCACGCTGCCGCTCGTCGGCCTCATCGGCGGACTGCTCGCGATCGGTATCGGACTCTTCCTGGTCCTGGGCGCGCCGCGGACCCGCGAGCGGAACGCACACGCTGGAGTGTGAGCACCCGGGTCGGCCGCGCGGCTGTCGCGCTAATCGGGGTTGCCCTCGCCCTGCGGGCGTGGGTCGCGGTCAGCGGCTACCTCTACTGGGACGACCTGATCCTGCTGGGCCGTGGGAGCCGCTACCCGCTGCTGTCGTCCGACCTCCTGCTGTACGACCACGACGGCCACTTCATGCCCGCCGCCTTCTTCGTCGCGGGAGTGGTCGCCCGGGTCAGCCAGTTGAGTTGGGCGGGACCAGTAGTGACGCTGCTCGCGCTCCAGGCCGTGGCGTCCCTTTCGGTGCTACGGCTGCTGCGGGTCCTACTCGGCGACCGCGCCGTACTCCTGCTCCCGCTCGGGCTTTACCTGTTCGGCCCGCTCACGATGACGTCGTTCGCTTGGTGGTCGGCTGCCCTCAACGCGCTTCCACTACAAATTGGAATGGCCTGGGTCTGCGCTGACGCGGTGCTGCTTTGCCGCAGCGGGCGGACGCGATACGCGACGACCGGCCTGATCGCCCTGGTGGGGTCGTTGGCCTTCTTCGAGAAGTCGGTAGTGATCCCGGCGGTGGCGTTTGCGGTGGCAGTCCTGGTTGCCCGGGTCGACTGCGAGTCCCGGCCCTGGCTGACCACACTTCGGCAGGGCCGTCGCCTATGGATAGCGTCGGGTGTGGTGTTGGCGGCATGGGCCGTGCTGTACGTCAGCACGGTCCAGAGTCGGATTCGGACCCCTACCAACCTCGGCGCCTCTGCGACCCTGCTCCGCCGAAGCTTGGTCGAGGGGCTGCTCCCCGCCCTCGCGGGCGGTCCCTGGGCGTGGGCCGAACTTGGTCTC
The DNA here is from genome assembly GCA_038210415.1 of Actinomycetes bacterium. Classification (GTDB taxonomy): domain Bacteria; phylum Actinomycetota; class Actinomycetes; order Prado026; family Prado026; genus JBBQWS01. The sequence continues at coordinate 16,355 of JBBQWS010000019.1, read as the reverse complement.
AGCACTCCTTTCGCCACCCCTCCGCTGTTCGTAGTAGGGCTCGGTCTCCTCGGGCTCGCGGGCGCTGTGTCGGCAACTACCTGGTGGAAGCACAGGGTTGGATTGGTCTGGTTCGCGTGTGCGGCCTACTTGGCCTTCGACTTCTCCCTCATGGTGGTCGGTCGGTCCGGGCAGTTGCTTACGGCAGAGCTTGCCCTCACCCTGCGGTACTTCGCCGACGGCGGGCTGGTTATCACAGTCGCGCTGGCTCTGGTCCTGCGATCGCCGGTCCAGGAGCGAGCGGCGACTCCCCGGGCGCGAGGACGCCACACCGTCTCGAATGCCCGTCCGCCCTTAGTCGCAATCGCTGTCGCGGCGTTCTTGGTCAGCTCGATCTGGTCGACAGCGACTTTCACCGACCTGTGGTCGCAAGGGCCGACGCGGTCGTACCTCACGACTGCGCAAGCTTCGTTGGCCTCGCACTCGTCCGTGCCCCTGCTCGATCAGCCGGTTCCCGCCACGATCCTGTGGGGTCTGGCTTACCCGAACAACCTTGCCTCCCAGATCTTCCGTCCACTGCGGCACCGCCCTGCATTCAGCGCCAGCACGACCAAGCTCCAGCTGATCGACGACAAAGGGGCTGTCGTGCCCGCGCATCTCAGGGTCCTGCGGACCAGTCTCCCCGGTCCGGCGCCGACCTGCGGCTATCACGTCGACCCCGCGGTCGAGACCGTGGTCGACCTTGACGAACCGCTGATCCGTTGGGGCTGGACGGTTCGCCTTTCATTCCTTTCGGCCGGTCCCGGCACGGTTACGGCGTCCTTCGACGACGAGACCCCGGTGACTGCCGGTGTTGTGCGCGGCCCTGGTGAGCTGTTCCTGCGAATGGCCGGCCAGGGGACGCACATACGCCTGCGAGTCTCCGGGGGAGTGCAGTCCCTGTGCCTGGGCAGCGCGATGGTAGGGCTCGTCGAGCCGGGAGCGTTTGCGTGAGTCCCTGACGTAGCATCCGCGTTAGTGCCGTCCGGAAAGGCGGGTCGTCAGCGATCGAGGGGTCATGGATCTTCGACAAGTGCGGTCCGACTGGACCGAGCTCGGCGCGAGCGACCCGCTGTGGGCCGTCCTCGTCTCGCCCGAGCACCGGCACGGCCGCTGGGACACGGACGCGTTCTTCGCCACGGGGGCCGCCGAGGTGCGGGCCACGATGGCCCGTGCGGCGAGTCTGGGCCTGCACCCGGGGCGCGCACGGGCCCTCGACTTCGGCTGCGGTGCAGGGCGGTTGACCGCGGCGCTGACCGAGTATGCCGACCAGGTCGTCGGGGTCGACATCTCACCCACGATGCTGGCCAAGGCACGGGATCTCGATGCGACGGGTCGGGTCGAGTTCGTGGAGAACGACCGGGCCGACCTGTCGGTGTTCGCGGACGCTTCCTTCGACCTCGTCTACTCGTCCCTGGTGCTGCAGCACCTCCCGACCCCGCTGGCGCTCGGCTACCTCGCCGAGATGATCCGTGTGCTCGCCCCCGGCGGCCTGCTGATCGTGCAGGTCGCGGGCCATCCCGACCGCAGCGCGCGAGGCTGGATCACCCGGTTCGCCCCGTCGCCCGTCCTGCGCTTCGCCCAGCGCCGACTGCTCGGCTACCCGGCCCCGATGGACATGCACGGGATCGAGCGTGCCGACGTCGATCGGGTCTGCGCCGAGCACGCGGCAGGGGTCGCCGACGAGGTGCAGGAGCCCATGTACGGCGGCCACTGGAGCTACTCGCGCTTCTACATCACCGGTGACTAGTCGAGTCCGGCGACGAAGATCGCGGTGCCGGGGATGAGCCGTCCGCGCAGCGGGCTCCAACCGCCCCAGACCTGCGCGTTGCGCTCGGGCCACTCCGGCTCGACGACGTCCAGCAGCGTGAGCCCGGCCGCCACCAGCGCCCGCACGTGGTCACCGAGCGTGCGGTGGTGCTCGACGTAGGTGACCGTGCCCGCGTCGTCGGTCTCCGCGTACGGCGTGCGGTCGAAGTACGAGTGGCTGATCCTCAGCCCGCTGCGGCCTGGGTCGTCGGGCAGGGCCCAGCGCACCGGGTGCGACACCGAGAAGACCCATCGCCCGCCAGGCCGCAGCACCCGGGCGACCTCCCGGTGCAGCGACGTCACGTCGGCCACGAACGGCACCGCGCCGTACGCCGAGCAGACGAGGTCGAACGAAGCGTTGCGAAAGGGCAGCGCGCAGGCGTCGGCCTGGGCGACCGGCACCGTGGTCCCGGTACGGGTGTCCAGCCGGGCCGAGTGGGCGAGCTGACCGAACGAGAGGTCGGTGGCGACGGGCCGCGCGCCCTCGCCGACCAGCCAGCGCGAGCACTGAGCCGCCCCGGAGCCGATCTCGAGGACGTCCCGCCCCTCGACCGGGCCGAGCAGCCCTACGTCGGCCTCGTCGACACCCTCGGGCCCCCAGACGAAGCGGGCGTCGCCCAGGAACTCGCCGTGCTCGGCCTGGTACGACCCGGCCTGGGCGTCCCACCACGACCGGTTCGCCCGGGCCGTGTCGCGGGCCGAGACCTCCCGGCGCACCGGCCCAGCGCCCGCCCCCTGACCCTCGGCACCCTCGATTGACCCTGTCACAGGCGCAAACGTAGACTGTGCGACGCGTGACGGGCTTGGTGCGTCCTCAGACGGAGCAGGCTCGCGCTGGATCGTGTCCGCTCCCTGTCTCCTTCAACCGACCGGGTTCACCACGCCGGTCCAGGGGCCCTTCACGCAGCGCTACTACTTCTGTCCGCATCGGAGTCCCTACTCACATGACAGCCAGCTTCGCTGATTTGGCCACTGCGGCCCCCAAGCAGGTTGCGATCAACGACATCGGTTCGGCTGAGGACTTCCTCGCCGCGATCGACGAGACCATCAAGTACTTCAACGACGGCGACATCGTCGAGGGCATCATCGTCAAGGTCGACCGCGACGAGGTCCTCCTCGACATCGGTTACAAGACCGAGGGCGTCATCCCCTCCCGCGAGCTGTCGATCAAGCACGACGTCGACCCCAACGAGGTCGTCAAGGTCGGTGACCAGATCGAGGCCCTCGTCCTCCAGAAGGAGGACAAAGAAGGCCGGCTGATCCTGAGCAAGAAGCGGGCCCAGTACGAGCGCGCCTGGGGCACGATCGAGAAGATCAAGGAAGAGGACGGCGTCGTCACCGGCTCCGTCATCGAGGTCGTCAAGGGCGGCCTGATCCTCGACATCGGCCTGCGCGGCTTCCTGCCCGCGTCGCTGGTCGAGATGCGCCGGGTGCGCGACCTCCAGCCGTATGTCGGCAAGGAGCTCGAGGCCAAGATCATCGAGCTCGACAAGAACCGCAACAACGTGGTCCTGTCGCGCCGGGCCTGGCTCGAGCAGACTCAGTCCGAGGTGCGCCAGACCTTCCTCACCACCTTGCAGAAGGGCCAGGTCCGCGCCGGCGTCGTGTCGTCGATCGTCAACTTCGGCGCCTTCGTCGACCTTGGTGGCGTCGACGGTCTCGTCCACGTGTCCGAGCTGTCCTGGAAGCACATAGACCACCCTTCCGAGGTGGTCGAGGTGGGCCAGGAGGTCACCGTCGAGGTTCTCGACGTCGACATGGACCGCGAGCGTGTCTCGCTGTCGCTCAAGGCCACGCAGGAAGACCCCTGGCAGCAGTTCGCCCGTACGCACCAGATCAGTCAGGTCGTGCCCGGCAAGGTCACCAAGCTGGTGCCGTTCGGTGCGTTCGTGCGCGTCGACGAGGGCATCGAAGGCCTGGTTCACATCTCCGAGCTGGCCGAGCGTCACGTCGAGATCCCGGAGCAGGTCGTCCAGGTCGGCGACGACATCTTCGTCAAGGTCATCGACATCGACCTCGAGCGGCGCCGCATCTCGCTGTCGCTCAAGCAGGCCAACGAGGGCACGATGGGCGAGTCCGCTGGCGACTCGTTCGACCCGACCCTCTACGGCATGCCGGCGACCTACGACGAGGCCGGGCAGTACATCTACCCGGACGGCTTCGACCCCGAGACCGGCGACTGGCTGGCAGGCTTTGACGCGCAGCGCGAGGTCTGGGAGAAGCAGTACGCCGAGGCGCAGAAGCGGTTCGAGGCGCACAAGAAGCAGATCGACGAGGCCCGCAAGGCCGACGCCGAGGCTGTGGCCGAGACCCCGGCGACGTACTCGTCAACGGCGGTCGAGCCCGAGGGCGAGGCCACCGGCACTTTGGCTTCCGACGAGGCGCTCGCCGCGCTTCGCGAGAAGCTGACGGGCGACGTGTAACCCGTCCCCAGCACGAACGACGAGGCCCCGCCCCCCCATGAGGGGAGCGGGGCCTCGTCGTCTCTGTCCCGGGGTCCCACGCCCGACTGCCTGGGCTAGGCCGGGTTTGCCCCGTAGGCCGGGTCACGGCCCATGGTCGCCCACGCAGCCGTAGCGGTCGTGGAGGTCGTGTAGTCGAACGGGCAGTTGGCGACGATGTTCCGCCCGCCCCACTGCAGGAGCGCGGTGAACTGGCTGTACGCCGGCGTCTTGAACAGCGCGTCGACGTCGTTGATCCACTGGGCTTTGCGCCCGGGCACCGACTTGTCCTCGACTGAGCCCCACTCCAGCAGCATCAGCTGCTTCGTCGGGTGGGCCGTTCCCCAGGCCTTGATGCCGGCCACCAGCGACGACATCGGGGTCCACGGCTGCTTGCGGCACGAGGCCCAGTTGTAGACGTCGGCGGCCACTGCGTCGACGTAAGGGTCGCCCGGGTAGTAGTTGGCGACGTTGCCGCTGTCCTTGCGGCTGAATCCCCAGCCGGTGAAGGTCGCGACGTACTTCGCGTTCGTGACCTTCTGCGCACGCATGATCGTCACGAAGTTGCGCCAGGCGGCAGCGAACTGTGGCCCGTTTCCGTTGGCGGTGCTCCCGGAGGCCTCGGGCTCGTGGTTGAACACGATGTAGACGGTGTTGCGGAACGCCTTGATCTGCGAGGCCATCGAGACCATGTCGTTATACAAGGCGCTGCCGGCTCGCGCGGCCGCGATGTCCGCGAACTTCACGCGCGCCCCGCTGGCCCGTATCGCCTTGACCGACAGGAAGAGCGTGTGCCCGGTGTCACGCATCGCGGTCTGGTTGCTCGAGAAGAGCGGGCTGCCCCACGACTTGTAGTCGCGAACGCCCTCCATGTGCCGGCCGAGCACTCGCTCGTGCGCGGCCACCTGCGTCGGACTGTCAGCAGCAGCGCCAAAGATGATCGGGTGCGCGACGGAGGCGGCCTGGCCGGTGCCAGGTCCGGTGGTGGCCGCGACGGCGGCGACAGCGATCAGGCCGGCGGTTGGAACCGCGAGGGCGGCCCAGCGGGAGCGTCGCCTGCTGCTGCGGGGAATCGGTCGGGTCGAGTGGCGCGTCAATAGACTCTCCAAGGGACTGGCCAGTCGCAGGGGGCGGCCGGGCTTGGCGGGTTCGTAGCCGGAAGATCACGTAACGGTAACGTAGTAGCCCGTTCGAGCAAATTGACCGAGGGAGCGCGTGTCGTGATCAAGGTCGGGCTCACCGGCGGCGTCGGCAGCGGCAAGTCCGAAGCGGCCCGGTTGCTTGCCGCGCGTGGGGCCGTCGTGATCGATGCCGACCAGCTGGCCCGCGACGTCGTGGCCCCCGGAACACCCGGTCTGGCCCGCGTCGTCGACGTGTTCGGTGAGCGCATCCTGGGGCCAGACGGTGCGCTCGACCGGCCCGCGATGGCTGCGCTCGTTTTCGCCGATCAGGTGGCGAGGGGCCGGCTCGAGGCGATCGTCCACCCGCTCGTCGCGACTCAGGCGGCGGAGCTGATGGCTGCGGCCGGCGAGCATGTCGTCGTCTACGACGTCCCGCTGCTGGTCGAACGGGCTGCGATCGCCGGGTTCGATCTCGTGGTCGTCGTCGACGCGGCGGACGACGTCCGGATCGACCGGCTGGTCCGGCTGCGCGGGTGGTCCGAGGCCGACGCCCGGGCGCGCATGGCGGCGCAGGCCGGGCGGGCCGAGCGGTTGGCGGTCGCTGACGTCGTGCTCCGCAACGACGGCACCAAGGACGAGCTGGCCGACCAGGTCGACGGCCTGTGGGCACAGCTGGCAGCGCGGCTAGAGCAGCGCGGCTAGAGCAGCGCGTCGGCGACGACGAGCAGGACACCCACCGCGGCCAAGATGGCGACGGCGAGCCCCACCGGCACGATCCACCGGTTCGCGAAGCCCAGGGTGGCCCGGTGCTTGCCCTGCGGACGCAGCGAACGGCGCTTGCGGTGTCGGGGCACGCCGACCCGCTGTGCTTTCGTCGCGGTTGCCACCGCAGCAGCATGCCACGCTGGCTCGTCGTTGTCGGAACGCCGCCGTACGGTGGACCTATGCGACCCACGACCGATCTCGAGCGCAGGGTTGCCCCGTTCAAGGTCATCAGTGACTGGGACCCTGCCGGCGATCAGCCGACCGCGATCGACGACCTCGAGCGCCGGATCCTGGCCGGCGAGCCCGACGTCGTCCTGCTGGGCGCGACCGGCACCGGCAAGTCCGCGACCACCGCGTGGCTGGTCGAGCGGCTGCAGCGGCCGACCCTGGTGATGGCGCCCAACAAGACGCTCGCAGCCCAGCTGGCCACCGAGTTCCGTGAGCTGCTGCCCGACAACGCCGTCGAGTACTTCGTCTCGTACTACGACTACTACCAGCCCGAGGCGTACATCCCTCAGTCGGACACCTACATCGAGAAGGACTCGTCGATCAACGACGAGGTCGAACGACTTCGACACTCCGCGACCAACAGCCTGCTCACCCGGCGCGACGTCATCGTGGTCGCCTCGGTCTCCTGCATCTACGGCCTGGGAACCCCGCAGGAGTACGTCGACCGCATGGTCCGGCTCAAGGTCGGCGACACCTTCGAGCGTGACCAGCTGCTCCGCCGGTTCGTCGACATCCAGTACACCCGCAACGACGTCGCGTTCACCCGCGGCACCTTCCGGGTCCGCGGCGACACCATCGAGATCTTCCCGGTCTACGAGCAGCTCGCTGTGCGGATCGAGATGTTCGGCGACGAGATCGAACGGCTGATGACGTTGCACCCGCTCACCGGTGAGGTGGTGACGGAGGATGAGTCGCTGTACGTCTTTCCTGCGACCCACTACGTGGCCGGGCCCGAGCGGATGGAGCGGGCGATCGGCGGGATCGAGGCCGAGCTCGGCTCGCGGCTTGCCGAGCTGGAGCATCAGGGCAGCCTGCTCGAGGCGCAGCGCCTGCGCATGCGCACCACGTACGACCTCGAGATGATGCGACAGGTGGGCTCGTGCTCGGGCATCGAGAACTACAGCCGGCACATCGACGGCCGCTCGGCGGGTACGGCCCCGAATACCCTGCTCGACTACTTCCCCGAGGACTTCCTGCTGGTCATCGACGAGTCGCACGTGACCGTTCCGCAGATCGGGGCGATGTATGAGGGCGACATGTCCCGCAAGCGCACCCTGGTCGAGCACGGCTTCCGATTGCCGAGCGCGATGGACAACCGCCCGTTGAAGTGGGAGGAGTTCGTCCAGCGGATCGGGCAGACGGTCTACCTGTCGGCCACGCCCGGCCCCTACGAGCTCTCTCGGGGCAGGGGAGTCGTCGAGCAGATCATCCGACCGACGGGTCTGATCGACCCCGAGATCGTCGTGAAGCCGACCAAGGGCCAGATCGACGACCTCGTCCACGAGATCGGCTTGCGCTCGGCGCGATCCGAGCGGGTGCTCGTCACCACACTGACCAAGAAGATGTCCGAGGACCTCACCGACTACCTGCTCGAGCTGGGCGTCAAGGTCCGCTACCTGCACTCCGAGGTCGACACGCTGCGCAGGGTGGAGCTGCTCCGCGAGCTACGCCTCGGCGAGTTCGACGTCCTCGTCGGCATCAACCTGCTGCGGGAGGGTCTCGACCTGCCCGAGGTCTCTCTGGTGGCGATCCTCGACGCCGACAAGGAAGGCTTCCTCCGTTCGGCCACGTCTCTGATCCAGACGATCGGCCGGGCTGCCCGCAACGTGTCCGGCCAGGTTCACATGTACGCGGACCGGATCACTCCCTCGATGGAGAAGGCGATCGACGAGACCAACCGCCGTCGGGTCAAGCAGATCGCGTACAACACCGAGCGCGGTCTCGACCCGCAGCCGTTGCGCAAGAAGATCAGCGACATCACCGAGCTGATTGCGCGCGAGGACGCCGACACCGAGGCACTGCTCGGTGGCGCCGGCCGCCAGCAGAGTCGCGGCAAGGCACCGGTTCCGGCCTTCGGGTCGCGCGCAGCGGGGGCTCGGACGGCCCAGCTGGCCGGGCTGCCACGGGCTGATCTCGCCAACTTGATCCAACAGCTGAACGACCAGATGCACGAGGCGGCCGCGGCACTGCAGTTCGAGGTCGCCGCCCGGCTCCGTGACGAGGTGTCCGAGCTCAAGAAGGAGCTGCGCGGCATGGATGCGGCCGGGGTCCGCTAGTGCAGGTCACGCCGCTGGTCTGGATGCTCACCCTCGGGTTGATCCTGGCCACTCTTCTGCTCGACCTGGCGGTCGTGAGCCGGCGGCCGCACCGCCCGTCGGCCCGCGAGTCCGCCCGGTGGGTGCTGCTCTACATCGGTCTCGCGATCCTGTTCGGGCTTGCTGTCGGTGCGGTGAGCGGCCGCCAGTACGGCGGGGAGTTCTTCGCGGGCTGGTTGACCGAGTACAGCCTGTCGCTCGACAACCTGTTCGTATTCCTGCTGATCATGACCAGGTTCCGGGTCCCGGAGGCCATCCAGCGCACCGTCCTGGTGGTCGGCATCCTGCTTGCCCTGGTCCTCCGCGGCTTGTTCATCGCAGTCGGGGCCGCGCTGATCGCTCGGTTCGAGTGGGTCTACTACGTCTTCGGTGCGTTCTTGATGTGGACCGCGATCACCCTGGCCCGACAGGGCGAGGAGCCCGACGAGTTCACCGAGAACGCGGTGCTGCGCCTGGTGCGGCGGCTGGTCCCGACCACGCGCGAGTACGACGGCGTCCGGTTGCGGACCCGGATCGACGGTCGGCCGATCTTCACCCCGATGCTCATGGTGATGGTCGCCATTGGCACGACCGATCTGCTGTTCGCCCTCGACTCGATCCCAGCGATCTTCGGCCTCACCAAAGAGCCGTACCTCGTCTTCGCCGCGAACGCGTTCGCCCTGATGGGGCTCACCCAGGTCTACTTCCTGCTCGGCGGTCTGCTCGACCGCCTGGTCTTCCTGGGCTACGGCCTGGCGGTGATCCTTGGCTTCATCGGTCTCAAGCTGGTCTTCGAGGCCATGCGGGTCAACGCCGTGCCCTTCATCAACGGGGGGGAGCCGATGGCCTGGGCACCCGAGATCTCGATCGCGCTCTCCCTCGGCGTCATCGCAGCGATCTTGGCGGTGACCGCAACCGCGAGCCTGCTGCACACCCGCCGCACGGTCACCTAGCGACTTGCCGCAAACGAGCGGGCCAAGGTCACCAGCGGCGCGCGAGCCACTGGTCCAGGTGGGGTCGCTCGGCGCCCAGCGTCGTGTCGTCGCCGTGGCCGGGGTAGACCCAGGTCTCGTCGGGCAGGCGGCCGAAGATCTTCGTGGCGACGCCGGCGTACAGGCTGTCGAAATCCTCGCTCGACTGGGTGCGGCCGATCCCGCCGGGGAACAGGCAGTCGCCGGTGAACGCCTGCGGTGACCCGTCCGGATCGTCGTAGGTGAGCACGACGCTCCCGGGGGTGTGGCCGACCAGGTGGGTCACTCCCAGCTCGATCTCGCCGAAGCGGAGCCGGTCGCCGTCGGAGAGGAACACGTCGGTCTCCACCGGGATCATCGGTGCGTCGTCCGCGTGCGCGAACGTGCGCGCCGACGTCGCTGCCGCCACCGCCGCCAGGGCCTGCCAGTGGTCGGCGTGTCCGTGGGTGGTCACGATGCCGACCAGGCCGTCTGAGCCGATCAGCCCCAGCAGCAGGTCGGGGTCGGCCGCAGCGTCGATCAGCAGCTGCTCACCGGACGCCCGACAGCGCAGGAGATAGGCGTTGTTGTTCATCGCGCCCACCGAGAGCTTGGAGATGGTGAGCGCCGCGAGCTCGTGAACAGCGGCCGGGCCGCCGGGGTGCACCTTGCCGAGGTAGTTCATCGCAGCGCCTTCGTTCGTAGGGCTAGACCCAGGCCGGAGCCGACGGTACGGCAGTCCCGTCGGACATCTCCAGGTCGGGGCCGGTCGAGCGCCCCACGAGCCACGCGGCGAGTGCAGCCGCTGCACCGGAGAGGTCCGGCCCCCCGCTGCCGACCGACCAGGCCCGGCCCATCGCCGGGTCCACCAACCGGCCCACCGGCACGGTGCGCTGGTCGTGGAAGAACGGGGCCAGCTGGTCCAAGGTGCGCACGGCGAACGCCTTCGGCCAGTCGTCAGGTGCGAAACCGACCCCCAGGTCGACGTGGTGGATCTGCACCTCGCGGATCCGCATCAGGGGGGCGTCGAACCCGGGCACGGGCACCCGGCCCAGCCCGACGTGGACGACCTGGTCCAGCACCGGATCGGGCAGGCCCGCCGCCGTCGCGGCGAAGCGAGCTGCCGACTCCTCGAGGTCGGCCACCTGCTCGGCGACCGGCCGGCCCGCGCCGGCCGCGATCCCGGCGTCGCGGGCCGCAGCGGATGCGTACATCGCGACCTCGTCTCCGGTGACGAGCCCGTCGAGCAGCTCGGTCATCCCGTCCGCGTTGCGGGCCAGATGGGTGATCACATGGCCGCGGGTCCAGCCCGGCAGCCGAGATGGCAGCACGAGCGAGGCGTCGGTCAGCTTGCGGGCGCTGGCCAGCAGCCGGCCGGTGGCGGCACCGAGCTCGGCCAGCGCCGAATCGAGGGCGGCGCGGTGGTCGGTGCCTTCAGGGGTGGTCACGGAGCCGAGGCTACCCAGTGGACTCCGGGAAGAATCTGTCGGAACCCCCGGTTAGCCTGAACCCTGACGACTCCCCTCCGACTTCAATATCCCTGAGGATCCTGTCCTGTGGCTGACCGGCTCATCATCCGTGGCGCGCGCGAGCACAACCTGAAGGACGTCTCCCTCGACCTTCCCCGCGACGCCCTGATCGTGTTCACCGGCCTGTCCGGGTCCGGCAAGTCCAGCCTGGCGTTCGACACGATCTTCGCCGAGGGCCAGCGCAGGTACGTCGAGAGCCTGTCGGCGTACGCCCGCCAGTTCCTCGGCCAGCTCGACAAGCCCGACGTCGACTTCATCGAGGGCCTGTCCCCGGCGGTGTCGATCGACCAGAAGTCGACCAACCGGAACCCTCGCTCGACGGTGGGCACGATCACCGAGGTCTACGACTACCTTCGCCTGCTGTACGCCCGGATCGGCCACCCGCACTGCCCGGTCTGCGGCAAACCGATCGCGCGGCAGACCCCGCAGCAGATCGTCGACCGGTTGCTCGAGCTCCAGGACGGCTTGAAGTTCCAGGTTCTCGCGCCGGTCATCCGGGGTCGCAAGGGCGAGTACACCGAGATGTTCCGGGACCTGCAGACCAAGGGCTACAGTCGCGCCCGGGTAGACGGCGTGGTGATCTCCCTCGCCGAGCCGCCCACCCTGAAGAAGCAGGAGAAGCACACGATCGAGGTCGTCGTGGACCGGTTGCAGGTCAAGGCCTCCGCGAAGCGCCGCCTCACCGACTCGGTCGAGACCGCTCTGGGGCTGTCCGGCGGGCTGGTCGTGCTCGATTTCGTCGACCTCCCCGACGACGACCCGCACCGCGAGCGCACCTTCTCCGAACACCTCGCCTGCCTCGACGACGACCTCTCCTTCGAGGAGCTCGAGCCCCGGTCGTTCTCGTTCAACAGCCCCTACGGCGCCTGCCAGACGTGCACCGGGCTGGGTACCCGCATGGAGGTCGACCCCGAGCTGATCGTGCCGGACCCGTCGCGATCGCTGGAGCAGGGCGCCCTCGGCCCCTGGAGTGCGGCTTCGACGAGCGACTACTTCAGCCGGCTGATCGAGGCTTTGGCCGACTCGATGGGCTTTCGGCTCGACGTCCCGTACGTCAAGCTGCCGGCCAAAGTGCGGCAGGCCCTGCTGTTCGGTTTCGACGAGCAGGTCCACGTCCGCTACAAGAACCGTTACGGCCGCGAGCGCTCCTACTACACGTCGTTCGAGGGCGTGATCCCGTTCGTCCAGCGCAGGCACGCGGAGTCGGAGTCCGACACCTCCCGCGACCGCTGGGAGGGCTACATGCGTGAGGTTCCGTGCCCCGACTGCGGTGGCTTCCGGCTGAAGCCGGTGTCCCTCGCGGTGACGGTCGCCGAGCGCAACATCGCAGAGGTGGCCCGGTTGCCGATCGGGGAGTGCGCCACCTTCCTGCGGTCGATCGAGCTCTCCGCACGCGAGTCCCAGATCGCCGAGCGCGTGCTCAAGGAGGTCAACGAGCGGCTGCAGTTCCTTCTTGACGGCGGCCTCGACTACCTCTCGCTCGACCGGGCCGCCGGCACGCTCGCCGGGGGAGAGGCGCAGCGGATTCGGCTGGCGACCCAGATCGGATCCGGGCTGGTGGGCGTGCTGTACGTCCTGGACGAGCCGAGCATCGGCCTGCACCAGCGCGACAACCGCCGCCTCATCGAGACCCTGATCCGGCTGCGCGACCTCGGCAACACGCTGATCGTCGTCGAGCACGACGAGGACACCATCCGGGTGGCCGACTGGGTGGTCGACATCGGGCCCGGAGCAGGTGAGCACGGCGGACAGGTCGTGGTCTCGGGGTCCGTGGAGGACCTGCTCACCTCACCCGACTCGCTGACCGGGCAGTACCTCTCCGGCCGCCGCACGATCGACGTCCCCGAGCTGCGGCGACCGCCGACGCCCGGCCGCGAGCTCATCGTCCACGACGCTCGTGAGCACAACCTGCAGGCGGCCACGGTGTCGTTCCCGCTGGGCTGTTTCGTAGCGGTGACCGGGGTCTCGGGTTCGGGCAAGTCGACCCTGGTCAACGACATCCTGTTCCGGGTGCTGGCTCGCGAGCTCAACGGTGCCCGCACCGTCCCGGGCCGGCACCGCACGGTGACCGGTGTCGATCTGGTCGACAAGGTCGTGCACGTCGACCAGAGCCCCATCGGCCGTACCCCACGGTCGAACCCAGCGACCTACACGGGGGTCTTCGACCACGTCCGCAAGCTGTTCGCGGAGACGACCGAGGCGAAGGTGCGCGGCTACCTGCCCGGCCGTTTCTCCTTCAACGTCAAGGGCGGACGGTGTGAGGCCTGCTCGGGCGACGGCACGCTCAAGATCGAGATGAACTTCCTGCCCGACGTCTACGTCCCCTGCGAGGTCTGCCACGGGGCCCGCTACAACCGCGAGACGCTCGATGTGCACTTCAAGGGCAGGACGATCGCCGAGGTGCTCGACCTGTCGATCGAGGAGGGCCTGGACTTCTTCCACGCCGTCCCGCCGATCGCCCGGCACCTGCAGACCCTGGTCGACGTCGGCCTGGGATACGTCCGCCTCGGCCAGCCCGCACCCACGCTGTCCGGCGGTGAGGCACAACGGGTCAAGCTCGCATCCGAGCTGCAGAAGCGCTCCACCGGTCGCACGGTCTACGTCCTCGACGAGCCCACGACAGGGCTCCACTTCGAGGACATCCGCAAGCTGCTCGGTGTGCTCAGCCGTCTGGTCGACGCGGGCAACACGGTCGTCGTGATCGAGCACAACCTTGATGTGATCAAGACGGCCGACTGGGTCGTCGACATGGGTCCCGAGGGCGGCACCGGCGGAGGCACCCTCGTCGCCGAGGGAACGCCCGAACAGATCGCGGTCGCGGCAGGCAGTCACACGGGCACGTTCTTGCGCGAGATCCTGGCCGACCGGCTCGTCGACCTGGTCGACCTGACGCCTGCTCCGGCTGCGAAACCTCGTCGCAAGCGGGTCGCCACGCGCTGAGCGAGCTCCTGCGCCTGGGGCGGTCACGAAGAGTCGCCGCCGGGACACGCCGCGTGTCGCACCACGATCGGCAGATGCGGGGGTACTCTGAAGGCCTGGTCAACCCGTCTGCGCCTGGCTAGTGCGAACAGCATCGGTCAGGTCCCCTGCGCCGACGACGACGGAAGTAGGATTCCCGTGGTCGAGGCTGTGCTCAGTTCAGTTTCTTTGGTGCGTGTACTCGTCGTCGACGACCACGTCATGTTCGCGACAAGTCTGGGGATGGCCCTCAGCCAGGAGTTCGACCTGGCCGTGGTCGGCACCGCAGGCTCGCTCGCGGAAGCCCGACGTTGGGTCGCGACCGATGCGCCGGACGTCCTGGTCATCGACCATCGCTTGCCCGACGGCTTCGGGGTGGATGCGATCCCCGAGCTCAAGCGGCTGGCCCCCCGCATGCACATCGTGCTCATGTCAGCGGCGGTCGACGACGCTGCCCTGGTGTCGGCCGTAGAGAACGGCGCCTCCGGGTTCCTGTCCAAGTCGGCGTCGCTGGAAGAGCTCGTGCAGGCGGTCCGTGCTGCGGCCGCCGGTGAGGTCCTCGTCAGCCCGGCCCTGCTGGCCCGGTTGCTCCCGCGACTGAGCCGTGAGCGGCACGGGATCGGCAGCGAGCTCACCCCGCGAGAGATCGAGGCGCTGCAGCTGTTGGCCGAAGGGCTGACGAACTCCGCCATCGCCGAGCGGCTCGGGATCTCGGTCAACACCGTGCGCAACCACGTCCAGAACATCCTGGCCAAGCTCAGCGTGCACTCCAAGCTCGAGGCACTCTCGGTGGCCGTACGCGAAGGGATCATCGTCCCGTCGGGCGTTCGTTGATGCCCCAGGGCGCCGACGACAGCTTGCTGCGGATCGTGGCCCAGAGCACCCCGATCGTGCTCTGGGCGATGGACGCGCAGGGGGTCATCACCCTGTCGACGGGGCAAGGCCTGAATCTCCACGGCTTGGCCGACGGTGAGGCAGTGGGGTGGAACGTCTTCGATGCGTTTCCCAACACCCCCGAGCAGCTGGCGAGCTATCGGCGAGCCCTGGCTGGCGAGTCGTTCCGCTCCGACATGTACACCTCCGGAGGGAACCACCTGTCGACCTGGTTCCGCCCCCGCAGGGACGATGCCGGACGGGTGGTCGAGGTCTTGTGCGTGACGTCTGACGTCTCCGAGATCGAACGGGCCGAGAAGCTCGACGTCGCGCTGGCCCGGGAGAAGTCCAGCCAGCTGATGCAGCTCCTCGCCGTTCAGGACGCCGAGCGGCACGAGCTCGCCCAGGAGCTGCACGACGACACGCTGCAGATCCTGGCGTCGCTCGATCTGCGGATCCAGCTGCTCGAGCGACGGATCCGCGAGGCTCTCGGGCCGGGGCTGGGGGCAGAGGTCGGCCAGCTGCATCAGGCGCTGCAGGCCGCGGTCAACCGGTTCCGGGCCATGATCTTCACGCTCGAGCCGCCCGGGGGCACGGGCCGGCTGGGCAGTGCGCTGCGCGACCTGACCGTGGGCATGCTGAACGGCTCCACGATCCACTTCGATGTCGTCGATCGCAGCTCGGACGTCGTCGACGAGCCCTCAGCACGGCTGCTCTACCGGGTAGCACAGGAGGCGCTGAGCAACGTCGTGCGGCACTCGCAGGCACAAGCGGTCGTCCTCACGCTCGCGAACGAGGGCAACGGCTGGTCGCTGACGGTATGTGACGATGGCACCGGGCCGGGCGACGACGGTTTCGTCGAGCAGCGCGGCCACCGTGGCCTGGCCGGTATGCGCCAGCGGGTCACGGCGGCGGGCGGCACGTTCGCTCTGCACGCGGGGTCCGGCGGCGGTGCAGAGCTGCGGGTATGGGTGCCGCTGAAGCCAGGCAGGCTGCTGGGCGACGACACCGCGATCGACCTCCGCGAACCGCTGCGCGAGATCCTCGACGAAGCGGACGAGGCCTTTGTCGCCCTCGACCGTGACTGGCGGTACGTCTTCGTGAACCGGCGCGCTGCCGAGATCGCCGGGCGCCCGGCCCGCGAGCTCGAGGGTCGCAACATCTGGGCCGAGTTCCCCGAGTCGGTGGGCTCCAACTTCTACGTGCAGTGCATGCGAGCGATGGCCGAGCAGCATTCGGTTGACTTCGCCGACTACTACAACGGTCGCTGGTTGGAGAACCGACTGGTCCCGACGACGCAGGGCCTGTTCGCGTTCTACCGCGACGTCACGGCGCAGCGCCGGTCCTGGCAGAGCGCCGACCACGCCGGGGACGCGGGTGCCCTGCTGCTCGCCGCGACGACCGCCGCCGCTCAGCACGATGGCCCCGAGGACCGTCTGCTAGCGATGCTGCAGGCAGTGGCGGACAGCCGCTGGTTCATCGGCGCCCGGCTGGTCGACTCCTCAGGCGAGACCATCCTGGCGGCGTCGTCGGGCAAGCCGCTGGACCTTGCCGAGGTCCCAGGGCGCGGCGACATCGTGGCTGAGCC
>JBBQWS010000018.1:0-52883 GCA_038210415.1 Actinomycetes bacterium | reverse complement strand
CCGAAGGCGAAGGGGCCTGAGCCGTGGACGCCGTGATCATCCGCACGATCTTCGCGCTGGCCGCGGTGCTGCTGGTCATGTGGTTCTGCGCCCGACTGCTGCGCCGCAGCACCACCGGTCGCACGACCGACGTCATCGAGCTCCTCGGCCGCCAGCAGCTAACGAAGTCGGCCGCGGTCGCAGTGGTCCGGGTCGCCGACCGCGCGTACGTGCTGGGCGTGACGGACGGCAGGGTCGAGCTGGTCGCCGAGACGGCGCTCGACGTGGTCCGACCGCCGGTGCCGGCGGCCGCGCGCGAACGCCGGATCCCGCACGTCGTCGCGCTGCCGTCGGCTGCGCCAGTGTCATCCACGCTGCCGTCGGCTGCGCACGTGTCATCCACGCTGCCGTCGGCTGCGCACGTGTCATCCGCGCGCGACATCGTCCCGGAGCCCCGCTCCGGGGGCGTGCTGGCCGGTTCCGCGCTGTCCCCGTCCACCTGGCGGGCCGGCGTGCAGGAGCTGCGCGAGCGCTCGGTCCGGCGCGCATGACCTCGGTCCGGCGGCTCGTCCTCGGGCTCGTCGCGGCCGGCTTCCTCGTCATCGGCGGCGCAACCACCGCATCGGCCAGCCCGACACCGGCACCCATCGCGTCGATCGCCCCGATCACGCCCATTGCCCCCGTGCCGGTGACGACGCCCGCGCCCACCCCGTCGATCGGTCCCGCTGCACCGTCGGGACCCAGCCAGCCGACCGGTGGTGTGTCGCTGAGCATCAACGGCCCCAACGGGAAACCCAGCAGCTCGATCGTCATCATCCTGGCGATCACCCTGCTGTCGGTGGCTCCTGCGCTGCTGCTGATGTGCACCAGCTTCACCAAGATCATCGTGGTGCTCGGCCTCACCCGGAACGCCCTCGGACTGACCAACGTCCCGCCCAACCAGGTGCTCGCCGGCCTCGCCCTGTTCCTCAGCCTGTTCGTCATGGGCCCGGTGCTGTCGCAGGTGAACGAGAAGGGCATCCAGCCCTACCTCAACGGCAAGCTGACCCAGCAGCAGGCGTTCGACGTGGGCATCAAGCCGCTGCGCGAGTTCATGCTCGACCACACCCGCAACGAAGAGCTGGCCCTGATGACGAAAGCGGCCAAGCGCGATCTGCCCAAGGACCGGGCCGACGTCCCGCTGACCACGCTGGTGCCGGCCTTCGTCCTGTCGGAGCTGAAGTCCGCCTTCATCATCGGGTTCGTCATCTTCATCCCGTTCCTAGTGATCGACATCGTGATCAGCTCGTCGTTGATGTCGATGGGAATGATGATGCTGCCGCCCGTGGTGATCTCGCTCCCGTTCAAGTTGTTGCTGTTCGTCCTGATCGACGGCTGGGGCCTGGTCGTGACCTCGCTCATCTCGAGCTACCACTAACGGCAGGGGGCTCCTCTCATGAACGACGTCTCGGTCACCCACGTGGCACTGCAGACGCTGATCCTGGCGGCCAAGCTGTGCGCGCCGATCCTGCTGACGGCGATGGCCGTCGGGTTCGGCATCTCGCTGCTGCAGGCAGCCACCCAGATCCAGGAGGTCACACTCTCCTTCGTCCCCAAGCTGATCGCCGTCGCTGGCGTGACCCTGCTGTCCGGCAACTGGATGGTCAACGAGCTGATCACCTTCACGCAACAGCTGTTCGCAGAGCTGCCTACGCTGCTCGGCCAGGGTTAGCGCCGGTCGATGACGCTCTCCGTCGCGACCCCGCTGCTGGTGACGTTCCTGCTTGCCAGCATCCGCGCCGCAGCCTGGCTCGTGGTCGCGCCGCTGTTCGCCACCAAGGTCGTCCCGGCGACGGTCAAGGGGCTGCTGTCGATCGCCCTGGCCCTGCCGGTGGCGCCACGGCTCACGCCACCGGTGCTGAACGACAGCGTGGGGCAGCTGGTAGGGCTGGTCATCGTCCAGGTGGTGGTCGGGGCTGCACTCGGGTTTCTCACGATGCTCGCCTTCGCAGCGATCGAGGCCGCGGGCAACCTGATCGACGTCTTCGGCGGCTTCACCCTGTCGAACTCGTTCGACCCGTTGTCGATGTCGCAGAACTCCGTGTTCGGCCGGTTGCACCAGATGCTCGCCATCGCGCTGCTGTTCACCCTCAACCTTCACATCGTGGTCCTCCAGGGCTTCCTGCACTCGTACGACGCCATCCCGCTCGACTCCGGCGTGTCGATGAGCTCGATGTCCGAGCTCGCCACGCACGGGCTGACGACGATGGTCGCGGCCGCCGCCCAGATCGCCGGGCCGCTGATCGGCGTGCTGTTCCTCGCCGACGTCGGGCTCGCGCTGATGACCCGCGTCGCCCCGTCGATGAACGTGTTCTCGCTCGGGTTCCCGATCAAGATGCTGATCACCTTGTCCCTCGTCGGGCTCACCTTCCCCGAGCTCGGCCGGGTGCTGGGCGAACTCATCGACGTCTCGACCCAGGCGACGCTGGCCCTCGGGACGGGGTGACCGGCCGTGGCAGGTGAGAAGACCGAGAAGCCGACCCCTCGTCGGCTCAAGGAGGCGCGCAAGGAGGGCCGGGTGGCGCGCACCCCTGACCTCGCCGCATGGGGCAGCATCCTCGTCGCGAGCTTCGTCCTGCCGTCGCTCGGTTCGTCGCTGGGCGAGGACCTTCAGGCACTGATGATCCGGGTGGGGGCCGTGATCAGGGCACCCGACATCGGGCTCGCGGTCGACCTGCTCAAGGACGCGCTGGTCCTGGCTGGGAAGTCCAGCCTGACGTTCGCGCTCATCATCCTGGTGCTGTCGATCGCGTCGAACGCAGCCCAGGGCGGCGTCCGGTTCGCCGGGCAGCTGCTCAAGCCGAAGGGGAACCGGATCAACCCGGCGTCGGGCGCCAAGCGGATGTTCGGCCCCCACGCTCTGTGGGAGACCACGAAGTCACTACTGAAGACGACCGTCGTGGGCCTGCTGGTCTGGCAGACGATCTCGACGGCGGTGCCGCTGCTCACCGGGCAGGGGATGCTGCCGCTGCCCGCCATCCTGCAGGCGGTTGGCGACCGGGCGGTCTCTCTCGTACGCGGCGTCGCGTTCACGGGGCTGGTCCTCGCGCTGCCCGACTACATCGTCACCAAGCGGCGGGTGAACAAGCAGCTGAAGATGTCGCACCAGGACATCAAGGACGAGATGCGGCAGTCCGAAGGCGACCCCCAGCTCAAGGGGGCCATCCGGTCCCGACAGATGGCGATGAGCCGGCTGCGGATGATGACCGAGGTGGCCACCGCGGACGTCGTCCTGGTGAACCCGACCCACGTCGCCGTGGCCCTACGCTACGAGTCGGCGAAAGGAGCACCCCGAGTCGTCGCCAAAGGTGCCGGCGCCGTCGCCACGAAGATCCGCGAGAAGGCGGCGGAGAACCGGGTGCCCATGGTCCAGGACGTCCCGCTCGCCCGAGCCCTCTACCGAGCCTGCGACGTCGGCCAGGAGATCCCGCCCGAGATGTTCACCGCCATCGCGCAGGTGCTTGCCTTCGTCATGTCGCTCAAGGCCCGCGGTTCGGCCGCCGGCCTGCACAAGGTGCCCGCCTTCACCCGCCGCTGACCCCCCTCCGCCACCCCCTCCTTCCAACCCCCACCCCCCTTCCGCCACAAGGGTCCCCTCATGCCAATAGGCGGCGCTCAGGGAGCACTCACCGATCCGGAATCCCAGCTCGACGTGCCGTCGGGCCGCTGCCCGCGGACCGTGATGGACGCGAGATGGCGGCCTAGTGGCATGAGGGGACCCTTGTGGCGGAAGGGGGGCGGTTCTTCTCAGGTCTACGGGGGTGGCGCCGATGGGGGCATCGCCAGGAAGGCACCGGAGGCCAAGGAGTGGGCCAACCGATGCTTTGGACGGTGCCGTGCCCCGCAAGAGAGCCAGCTCCCTGATCGTCCCCGTCGCCGTCGTCGGTGTCGTGGTGATGATGGTCGTCCCACTGCCCACTGCAGCCCTCGACCTCCTGCTCGCATGCAACATCAGCGGCTCGCTGCTGATCCTGCTCGTGAGCATGAACGTGCGACGTCCGCTGGAGTTCTCAGTCTTCCCTTCCCTGCTCCTCGTCGCGACGCTGTTCCGGCTCGCCCTGAACGTGAGCGTGACCAGGCTGGTGCTCCTCGACGGTTATGCGGGCAAGGTTGTCGACGCGTTCGGGCACTTCGTCGTCGGGGGTTCGCTCGTCGTCGGGCTGGTCATCTTCCTGATCCTCATCGTGATCCAGTTCGTCGTCATCACCAACGGTGCGGGACGGGTCGCCGAAGTCGGCGCGAGATTCACCCTCGACGCCATGCCCGGCAAGCAGATGGCGATCGACGCCGACCTCAACGCCGGCCTCATCGACGAAGTCACGGCCCGTACGCGACGCGCCGAGGTGGCCGCCGAGGCCGACTTCTACGGGGCGATGGACGGGGGCACGAAGTTCGTCAAAGGCGACGCCATCGCGGCCATCATCATCACGCTGATCAACCTCATCGGCGGCCTCATCGTCGGCGTCGTGATGCGGCACATGCCCATCGGGCAAGCCATCTCGACATACAGCCTGCTCAGCGTCGGGGACGGACTCGTCTCCCAGATCCCGGCCCTGCTGCTGTCGGTGTCCACCGGTCTGATCGTGACCCGGTCGACGACCCACGGCGACATGGGGACCGACATCATGACCCAGTTCGGGGCGCAGAAGAGCGCCACCAGGCTGGCCGGGTTCGCCGCCCTCGCGATCTGCGTGATCCCCGGGATCCCGAAGCTGCCGTTCCTCGTCGTCGGCGGTGGACTTCTCATCATCGCCTCGCGACAGGTGGTCGTCGACGACGAGACCGAGGCCGATGCAGCCGCGAAGCCGGCCGCACCCGCGCCCGACTCGGGCGAGGCGATCGTGGAGGACATGCGCGTCGACCCGCTGAGCCTGGACCTCGCCTGCGACATCGTCGATCTGGTCGACACGTCGAACGGTGGCGACCTGCTCGACCGGGTCCGCGCCCTGCGCCGCAAGATGGCGATGGACCTCGGCATCCTGCTGCCGCTCGTCCGGACCCGGGACGACCTCGATCTTCCGCTCTCGACCTACTCCATCCAGCTCGGTGGCATCGAGGCAGCCCGCGGCCAGGCACCACCGGGCGCGGTGCTGGCCATCGGCGACAACCTGGGCCAGCTGCCCGGCGCGCCGACCCGCGAGCCGGTCTTCGGGCTGGCGGCGAAGTGGATCCCCGTCGAGCTCCGGCAGCAGGCCGAGCTGGCGGGGGCCACGGTCGTCGACCGGTCCTCGGTGATCACCACCCACCTCGCGGAGGTCGTCCGGCGCAACGCCAGCCGACTTCTCGGCCGCGAGGACGTACGGGTGCTCACCGAGGCCATCAAGCGAAGCCACCCGGTCGTGGTCGAGGAGCTCACCCCTGCCCTGCTGAACCTGGGCGAGATCCAGCGCGTGCTGCAGATGCTGCTCGACGACGGCGTGGCGATCCGCGACCTCGTCCGGATCTTCGAGGCGATGTCGTTGCGGGCCAAGACCAACGCGGACCCGGAGGCCCTCACCGAGGCGGTCCGCGCAGCCCTCGGGCCGGCCATCGCGGCGCCGTACCACAAGGAAGGCGTGCTCCGGGTGATGACCCTGGAGCCGATCCTCGAACAGAACTTGCTGCAGGCCATCCGACCGGCGGAGAACGGGTCGTTTCTCGTCGTCGAGGGCCCGCAGGTCGACGGCATCACGGCCAACGTGCTCGACATCGCCGAACGCTCTGAGCAACGGGGCGAGACCCCGGTGCTCGTCTGCTCCGCCCACCTGCGTGCTCCGCTACGAAAGCTGTTGAAGGTCACCGCCCCGCGGGTTCCCGTGCTCTCGTTCGCAGAGCTCGGGGACACCGCTCGGATCGAGACGATCGGAGTCGTTGATGTCACCCACGCGCTTGCTCTTTGAGGGACCGGACATCCACGCGGTGCTCGCCCAGGTCCGCGGTGAGTACGGCACCGACGTACGCATCGTCGGTGCTGACAAGGTCCGCAGCGGCGGCATCGGCGGGTTCTTCTCCCGGGAACGGTTCGAGGTGGCCGTCGAGATCGACCTCGACCAGGTCGCCGAGCCGTCCGAGTCACCTGAGTCACCTGAGCCGATCGTTGCGTCGATCGACAAGCCGGCCCGAGACCTCGGCACCCTGATCGTGAGCGCCCCTGGACACCCGCCGGTGATCGAGGACTCCCCCGAGCTGCCGCCGTCGTTCCTGCTCAGCCTGATCGAGTCGGTGGACGCCCACGAGGAGGCCCAGTTCACCCGGCCCGAGCCTGAGCCGGTCGTGCTCAAGGCGAAGGCCGCGGCCCTGCCCAAGAAGGGCGGGTTCCAGTCGGTCCTCGACGACCTGGTGCGGGCCGTCGAGGAAACGCCGGTTGCGCGCCCGACACCCGAGATGGCGCCCGAGATGGCCTCCGAGATCCCGCCCGCATCGGTGCGCCGAGCGGCCACCTTGCCCAGCCGGAGCGCGTTCCTGGCCGTCGGCCTGCCTCCAGCGCTCGTCCCGGACCGGCGGCAGGCGTTGTCGACCTACGACGCGCTTCTGGGTTCGCTGGCCGAGGCGGCCGCCGCGCCCGAGCTGCCCGCCGCGGCGGGTGAGGTGATCGCGGTCGTGGGCCGCGGGGGTGCGGTCGTCGCGGTCGCCGAACTGGTGGTCGCCGCCCTCGGTGGCGAGCGTGCGCCGATCGAGCTGGTGGCAAGCCGCACGGCTGAGCATGCGGAAGGACCGCTGCGGATGTCCGGCCCTGGCGACGCACGGCGCAGGGCCGCCCGCCTCGCGCGTCGCGACACCCCGACCGTCGTCGCCATCGACAGAGAGCACGACGTAGACGGGTCGTGGACCGCCGAGGTGCTCAAGGCGCTGGACGTCTCCGCCGTCTGCGCGGTGGTAGACGCCACCGCCAAGCCCCGGGACCTCGAGAGCTATGTGCGTTCGATCGGACGGGTCGAGGCGCTGGCCGTGACGGGATGCGCCCACACCGTCGACCCGGCCACCGTTCTCGCGCTCGGACTGCCGGTGATCAGCGTCGACGGCCGTGAGTCGTCGGCCCAGGTGTGGGCGGCGATGCTGGCCGGTCTCATCGCCGACGGTGAACCGGCGTGAGCGGCCTGATTCCCGCAGAGGGCGTGCTGATCGGCTTCCTGCTGTCGCTGCCCGCGATCCTGGGCGGGTTCTCGGGCGCGGTACCGCTGGACACGGTGCTGATCCGCTTCCTCGTCGCCGTGGTCGGCGCGTCGGTCGCGGTCAACGTGATCCGGTCGATGTTCCGGTCGTATGCTGCCCATCCAGGAGCAGCGCCCGAACGTCGTCGCTCGACGAGCCCGACCACGACTGACCTGGAGAGACCAGGGGGATGACCCAGCAGCGGCTGCGCATCGTCCTCGTCCACGGCCAGGACCTCGTCCGGGGTGGGCTGAGGTTCATCCTTGAGAACGATCCAGGACTCGAGGTCGTGGCCGAGGCGGCGACCTGCGCCGAGGCCGAGGTGGCCATCAAATCGGCTGAACCCACCGTCGTGGTCATCGGCGGGCAGCTCACCGACGGCTCGCCCGGATCCCTCTGCCGCTACGTCCAAGAGCTCGACGACAGCATCGGCCGGCTGGTGCTGGCCAGCGCCGACGACGACGACGCCCTGCTGGGCGGACTCTCCGGCGGTGCGGCGGTGTGCCTGCCCGAGCGGATGAGCGGGACCGACCTGACCGACGCCGTCCGCCGAGTCGCCGACGGCCAGATCTTCCTCGACCCCAAGGTGACCCGACGCGTGCTCGACCTGCTGGTCCAGGGTCCGGACCGGGTGCCCCGGCGCTTGATCGACTCGATGTCGCCCCGCGAGCGCGAGGTGCTGGCCTGCCTCGGCGAGGGGCTCACAAACCGGCAGATCGGCGAACGGCTCGGACTGGCCGAGAAGACGGTGAAGAACTACGTCAGCGCGATCTTCGCCAAGCTCGGTCTGCAGCGCCGTTCGCAGGCGGCCGCCATCGCCATCGGCCTGGCCAACCCACGCTGACGAACTCCGACCGGGCCCGATCAACGACCCCGCTGTGGCGGTGCGCGCCCCGCGGCGAACCGCTTCACCGGCCGAACCTCGCGGCAACGGCCTGCTCGTTGGCCGCGTAGTCGGCTCCTGCGCGCTGCATCAGACCGGCGATCTCGTCGAGCGCCTGGTGCAGCTGGCGGGAGCTCGACTGCCACTGCTCCCAGAGCTGCTGGAACCGCAGCTGGGCGAGGCCGGCCCAGTCGGAGCCGAGCGGTGAGACGCTGCCCGCAAGTTGTCCGAGGGTGCCCTCGATGGCTGCCGCGCCGGAGCGCAGCTGCCCCGAAACCCCTGCCAGCTGCTCTGGTGCGACCTTGATCAGTGCTGCGGTCATGCCGTGGTGCCTCCCTGTGGACAGCGACTCGGTCGAGTCGGTCAGGTGCACTAGACAAGTGCCTGGGACAGTCCCCGGCAAGGCCGTTCGGGGCGGCTGTGGAGAACCATGACGGGGGGGGACGACGTGCACGACGGCACCATCGAGGTGGACCCACCAGGGCAGGTCGTCGAGGTCGCACCCGTACCACGGGTGTTGCAGCTCGCACCCGCACCGGTGCGGCAGCCGCCGCCGACCACGAGCCGGGCCGAGCTGGTGACCACGCTCGTAGCTGCCGGTTCGGGCGCCGGTTTCGCGGTCGTGTCCGGCAACCGCGCGTACCTCGCACTGGCCGCCGTGCTGCTGCTGGCCACTGTGGGCGGGTCGTTCGGCGTCCGGTCCGCGGCACGTCGAGCCGAACGCCGGGACTGGAGCTCCCGCCTCGACGCCCACGTGGCCGCAGTCGAGCTCGTCACGGCGGCCGCGCATACTGCCGGAACGGCGCAACGGGCCGCTCTCTCGCGGGCGCATCCGCTGCCAGACGCATCGTTCGGCGGCGCCGAGCGCGGCCTTTGCGTGTGGGGACGCGGGCCCGACCATGTCGACTTCGGCACCGTGCGGCTCGGGCTCGGCCCGGTTCCGGCCCTGGTCACCGTCGAGGCAGCGACCGGCTCGGGGCAGGGGCCACCCGGGGACCCCAAGCTTGCCAGCCTGCACGCCGCCGCGGTCGGGGCCCACACGATGCTCGAGGCCGCGCCCGTAACCGTGCGGCTCACCGGGCACGAGTGTGTGGCCGTCGTCGGCGAACCCGACGCTGTCCGCACCCTCGTCGCAGGGTGGGTGGCTCAGCTGGCGGCGCTGCACTCCCCCGCCGATCTGCACATCGCCGCGGCGCTGTCCGATCCGGAGCGTATTCATTGGCAGTGGCTCAAGTGGCTGCCCCACAACGCCGAAGACAGCGGCCGGCCCGGGGCGCACCGTCTGGTCGTGGTGGTGGGCCGCCCTCCGGCAACTCGGACGGAGGGCACGACCGAGCTCGTCTTGTGCATGAGCCCCGCCGCCCTACCTCCTCGCTGCTCCGCGTTGGTCGAGCTCGGCCGCGACGGCATCGCTACATACACCGAGCCGGGCGCCGACGCGAAGGTGCTCGAGTTCGTCGCGGAGCCCTGCCCGACCGCTCGGGTCACTGCCCTCGCCCGTTGGCTAGCACCACGACGGGTCGACAACTCCGCCGCCAGCGCGGACCTGGGCCCGGCCATCCGGCTCGGCGACCTGCTCCCGCCCGTCGGCGCGGGCGCGGGCGCGATCCTGCAGACACCGATCGGGCTGCTCAGCGACGGCACACCACTCGTGCTCGACCTGAGCGAGTCGGCCGCGGGTGGGGTCGGGCCGCACGGGATCCTGGTCGGCGCCACCGGGTCCGGCAAGTCCGAGCTCATGCGGTCGCTCGTCCTCGGTCTCAGCAGCGGTAGCTCGCCGGCCAGCTTCGCGACGTTGCTCGTGGACTTCAAGGGTGGGGCCGCGTTCCGCGAGCTGGCCGCGTTGCCGCACTGCGTCGGTCTCGTGACCAACTTGGCGGACGACCTTCGGCAGGTCGACCGGGTGCAGGCCGCGTTGGTCGGGGAGATCGTCCGCCGACAACAGCTCCTGCACGACGCCGGGGGCCTGGAGTCCATCGGGGCCTACCAAGCCGGCCCACAAGCCACCGAGCGACCGCTGCCGTACCTGCTGGTCGTCGTCGACGAGTTCGGCGAGCTGCTCGAGGTCCGGCCCGACTTCCTCTCGACGTTCACGACCATCGGACGGCTGGGCCGTTCCCTGGGTATCCACCTACTGCTCGCCTCGCAACGGCTCGACGAGGGGCGGCTGCGCGGCCTGGAGTCGCACCTTGCGTACCGGATCGCGCTGCGTACGTTCACCGCGGCCGAGTCGCACGCGGTCATCGGATCGGCGGCCGCGGCGGAGCTGCCCCCCGTCGCCGGGCTCGGCTACCTCTGCGCCAGCGGTCGGCTGCTTCGGTTCCGGGCAGCCACCACCAACCTGCCCGCCCGGCACGTCCCGGGCGCAACAGTGCCCAGTCCGATTCCGGGCCCGGCCCTGGTGCGTGCGTTCGACCTGCCCGGCCAACCCTCGGCGCCGACGCTGCGGCCCGAGACCGGCGATCGACCGGGCCTCGGCGATACGGCCAGCCCAGGGACCCGTGACCTCGATCTTCTCGTCGCTGCAGCACGCGAGCTACGGGGCGCGGAGCCGGCCGCACCGATCTGGCTCCCGCCGCTGCCCGACCACCTGCCACGGGGCGCCCTTCCCGGCCCCGGCGGGCTCGCCGAGATCGCGCTGGGGCTCCTCGACGATCCGGTACGGCAGACCC
Source organism: Actinomycetes bacterium (assembly GCA_038210415.1). Classification (GTDB taxonomy): domain Bacteria; phylum Actinomycetota; class Actinomycetes; order Prado026; family Prado026; genus JBBQWS01. Next base: position 42,179 of record JBBQWS010000018.1, on the reverse strand, counting down.
AGCCACCCTGGCGGTTACGGCTGCTCGGCGCCGATGCCCACGTCGCGATCGTGGGGGCGCCGAGGTCCGGACGGTCCAGCTTCCTGAGCACCCTCGTCCACACCCTGGCCGAGACCGAGCCGCCAGAACGGCTGCAGGTCTACGCCCTTGACCTCGGGGGTACCCTCACCTCCCTGACCCGGCTCCCCCACGCCGGCGCCGTCGTCGGCCGCTCAGACGGCCCGGGCCTGCGCCGGGTGCTGGCCGAGCTGGCCGCCACGCTCGACGACCGGTCGCGGACCCTGCGAGCCGCTGGTTGCTCGACCCTGGCCGACCTCGACCTTCGAGCGGACCGCGAGCAGTGGCTGCCCGACCCGCACCGCGCCCGGATCTTGCTCCTCGTCGACGGGCTGGGACACCTGCGCACCGATCATCCCGACGCCGAGGTGCAGCTCACCGACCTCGCCGCCGCCGGGCCCGCCCTGGGCCTGCACCTCGCCGTCAGCGCGAACCGATGGACCGAGCTGCGCACCTCGTTGCTGGACTCCATCGGCACACGGCTCGAGCTCTGGCTCCTCGACCCGACCGACTCCAGACACTCCCGGGTCGTGTCGGCGTTGGTGCCTCGGGTGCCGGGCCGCGGTCTGGCTCCCGACGGTCGCGAGCTCCAGCTGGTCGAGCCCGACGACGACAGACCCGTTGCCACGGGCCGCTTCCGGGCACCCGGAATCGCCGCGCTCCCCACCTGGGTCGACGAGGCGGACGCCCCGCCCAGCCGTGGGCCCGGTGTGCTCGTGCTCGGCGTCGAAGAACACCGAACAGCCTGGGTCGATCTCGACCTGGGGAGCCCCGGTGCCCACCTGCTCGTGTTCGGCGACAGCGGCAGCGGTCGCACGACGATGCTCCGCCGACTCGTCCGGCAGCTGTCCACCGACCCTGCCCAGCTGAGGCTGCACCTGGTCGACCCGGCGCGTGGGCTCGTCGAGGTCGCGGACGCGCGCGCAGTCGAGAGCTATGCGTACGACCGGGCGAGCACGGCGGCCCTCGCGGCCCGTCTCGACGACGCCCTCTGCCGGCGCGAACCACCACCCGGTCTCAACCCGCGCGAGCTGGCCACAGGCGGCTGGTGGACCGGACCCGAGCACGTACTCGTGGTCGACGACCACGACCTGCTGGTCGGACCGAGCGGCTCACCACTGGCGGCGTTGGTCGACCACGTGCGCGCGGGACGAGACCGCGGGTTCCACGTCGTGCTCAGCCGCCGGGTCGCCGGGGCCGCCCGCTCCGCATTCGAACCCTTCATCAGCGCGGTGCGCGAGTCGGCGCCGGTCGGGCTGGTGCTCGCCGGCGACCGGAGCGAAGGTCCGCTGGTCGGCGACACCTCAGCGCAGTGGCAGCCTCCGGGACGTGGCCTGCTGGTCCGACCCGGGCATCGTCCGACCCTGGTCCAGCTCGTCGCACCCGGCCGGCCGTGAGGTCGAGCGCCTCCGCGCAGGATCGGGTCCGCAGGGTCGTCGTCCAGGCCCGGCCCACCCGGGCCAACGCGCTCACGGCCGGCCCGGTCACCGCCGATCTGGAGGTCGCCGCCGACGTGCCGGTTCGCGCGCTGCTGCCCGAGCTCGCCGCAGCGTTGTCGGCAGCCTCAGCCGGCGCGGCGGGGTCGGCGGCCATCTGGCAGCTGCACCTGGTCGAGTCCCAACGCGGTTCCGGTCCCGACCAGGCTCGGTTGGCCAGCCCGCGCGCCATCGACCTCGACGCGACGCTTGCGGACGCGGGCGTCGTCCACGGTGACGGCCTGCGACTGACCGCGGTGCACCAGGGCTAGGCGGGGGCTGGGCGCGACAGATCAGGACCAGCGCCCGATCATCACCCTCGCCGGAGCGCAGGGCGGGCCGGGCTGGCTCGGCGGCCTTCCCTCCCATGGCACAAAAGCGCACCGGGCAGACGCTTTCGTCGTTCGCCGTGGCTCCTCAGCCGTCGAGGGCCGACGCCGGCAGGGGATGGGCGGCGGTACCGAAGCCGCAGTGGACACCGGCCTGCAGACAGCTGGAGACGAGGCCGTCGAGCGCCGCCTGGTCCCAGGTGTTCCAGAAATCGGCGTGGCCGGTGAGGGCGGACCCCGACGACAGGGTCACACCGGAGCCGCCCATCGACGCGTACGCCACGGTCATCGACACCCGGGGGACGGAAACCGGGAACCGCGACGGGCAGACGCCGTTCTTGCTGTAGGCGACGTGGCTCATGTGGTCGGCGGTGTCGAGGTCACGGCCGTTCCAGCAGTCGGGGAAGCGGACCCGGAACACAAGATTCTCGTTCAGCGCACAGCTCGGGACGTCGGACGTCCAGCGCCCCTTCAACCCGTCGTTCGCGTGCCGGCACGCCCAGCCCACCAACAACGGGCGCTGCGGGGAGGTCGCGTCGTGGTTGCCGGCGACCATCCGGAAGTCCGGCGGGAAGCTCCGGACCGACGCGGGGTCGGTCGCCATGTCACGGTAGTAGACGGTCGCCTGCAACGGCTTCACGACCACACCGTTCTGGTAGACGGTCGGCATCCAGTAGCCGGCTGTGTCTCCCACCCGGGCGCACGTCGTCCCTGCACCGACCATGCTGTCGAACGTGGACGAAGCGTCCGTCGACCGGTTGCCGAAGAAGTCGTGCAGGTGCGAGGCACCAGGCTGGCCGGGATGGACGATCGGGTCGTCCGGGAGCCGATGCGTGAACGGGCACGACACGACGAAGTCAGGCATGTCGCCCTGCTTGAACGCCAGCGCCCCCTGGAACGGGAACGCAGCAAGAAGGCACAGCACCGCGGAGACAGCGGCGCTGAACGCGACCTGCCGGGACCTGCGGCTCCGGCCTTGGACTGGTTTGCGCGGCGCGCGGTGCGACATGACGAATCCTCCCGTTGTCGATGCTCCGAGTGCAGCACGTCGCGACGCCGAGGCGTGGGACCTTCGCCTCCTGGAGCGGCCCCCGACGGCGACCAGGATGGGAGTCTGAGGGAGGCAGCCATGAGCGACCACGTCGACCTTTCCCGCCGAGAGCTGCTGGGGATGGGAGCCGTCGCTGCCGCCGGGCTGGTCGTGTCGAAGCCGCTGTGGCTTCCGGCCGGCTCGAGCCTCGCCGCCCCCAACAGCTTCACCGGCGGGGCAGCGCTCCGGCTCGGAATGCACGTGCACGGCAGCTGGTCGGAGGGGTTGGGCAGCTGGGAGGCACAGTTCGCCCAAGCGGTGTCGTACGGCCTGGACGTCCTCTACATGACCGACCACGACTTCCGCGCGACAGCCGGCAACTACCTCACGTCGCTCATCGGCGTCAGCTGGGTACGAGCGACGACGGGCGCACTGGCGCAGCAGGCCACGACCGTCAGCGGGGGGTCGATCCGGCTGCTCGCCGAGAGCGCGTCCGCGACGGCGGCCGCCTCGGTGACCATGAGCATCCAGCCGAAGCCACAGGCGTTCAACCGGCTCCGCACCTCGATCGCCGGCCAGACCCTGGAGCACACGGTCACATCGGCCCGGCTCACCGGCGGCGCACGGTATGAGGTCGTCTTGCCGCTCAGCTACCACCCCGCCGCCAGCGGACGTCCAGCCGGGCAGTACCAGCTGGTCTACCGCTTCGGCGCCACGACCACGAGCCACTTCACCGAGAACGGAGGGCTCACCGGAGTCGTCGCCCTGCCGACTCCCTCTGCCGGTTCCGTGCAGCGGCTCTCGCCGGAGAGCGACATCGCGCTCATCTGGCCGACAATGCTGGCGTTCGACAACGCGATGTACGGGCTGTCGCTCGTGGCCAAGAGCCCGAAGAAGGGCGCGGTCGCCGACGTGGCCGTGGCCGGGGTGCGGTTCCTCCGTACGCAGAACGCCCCGGCCGCCATCACGGCGAACCAGGCCCGGATCATCTCCACGTATCAGCCGCGGTTCCCCGGGCTCACGGTGCGGTCGACGACCGAGGTGAGCAAGTCGCTGCCGGACATGAACCCGTTCGGCGTCCCGCAGTACTTCCCCGACTACGCCCACCTGCCGACGAACAGCGACGCGTGGCACCAGGCCGTCGCGACCGACGTGCACGCCAAGCAGGGGCTGATCTCGTGGAACCACCCGTTCGGCTACAACACGGGCCCGCTGCTGGCCCCGGCCGACAGGGACATCAAGCGGCGCCAGCTGTTCGCGTCGATGATGGCGGTGCAGCACTTCGGCGTGGACATCCTTGAGGTCGGTTACCGGCTGCGGGGCAACGTCGACGCGGCAACACACATCGCTCTGTGGGACACGTTCTCGCGCAACGGCACGTTCCTCACCGGCAACGGCACCAGCGACGACCACAGTGGCCAGAACTGGAAGAACCTGAGCAACGGCTTCGCGACCGGGGTCTGGGCGACGTCCAGGTCCGACGCGGACGTGCTGGTCGCGCTCGCATCGGGCCGGGCGTACGCCGCGCACTTCGGCCGCTGGCCCCTCGGCGAGACCGACCTGCTCGTCGACGGCACGGTGCGCATGGGCTCGATCTCCGTCGCGACCAAGGCAACCCGATCGATGGCCATCTGGGCGACCGCTCTCCCGGTCGGCGGGAGCGTCCAGCTCGTGTCCGGCCCGGTCGACTACGCAGCAGCGGTCGACCCGGGGACGGTCGTCGTACGCACGTTGGCCCCGTCGGCGTTCTCGGGCGGGGTAGCGACCGTGAGCGTGGACACCTCGAGCTCTCGGTTCTACCGGGTGCAGGTACTTGCCTCCGACGGCACGATCGTCGGCTGCGGCAACCCAGTCTGGCTGCTGCGGTCCGTCCCGCCCACCGGCATCCCTCCCACCCGCCGCTAGCCCCCACCCGCCGCCCTCCGAATTCCCTACTTCGCATTCCCCCCCTCATCCCCCCATTCGCCACAAGGGTCCCTTCATGCCACTACGCCGAGGTTTCAACGCACTCACAGCGGGAGGTGCGAGACCGGGCGGTTGCTGCACAAATTCGTGAGTGACCCGTGAGCTCGATCTATCGGCATGAGGGGACCCTTGTGGCGGCAGGGGGTTGAGCGTGGCCGGCCCGCGGCTGACTGCGGTGCACCAGGGCCAGGCAGGGGCTAGGCGCGCCAGATCAGGACCAGGGCCCGATCGTCACCCTCGCCGGTGCGAAGGGCGTCGAGCAGCCTGCGCGCACCCCGCCGGAACCCCCGAGGCACCAGCCGCTCCGCCTCACCGAGGAGCTTGTCGATGCCGACGGTGATGTCGCGCCCCGGCCGTTCGACCAAGCCGTCGGTGTAGAGCATGAGCGCGTCACCGTGCCCGAGCGTGCCTCGCTCGAGCAGGTAGTCGCCGTCCTCGATGATGCCCAGCGCCGTACCGCTCGCCTCAATCAACTGCCACGTACCCGATCCGGCCGTGAAGTGCGCCGCCGGCGGATGCCCTGCCGACCCCACGAGGTACTCCCCAGTCACGAGGTCGACGGTGAGGTGAACCGCGGTGGCGAAGCCCCAGTCCCAGCCCTGCCGGTTGAGGTACGCGTTGCAACCGGCGAGGAACTCCTCCGGCGGCAGCGCACCGAGCAGGCCCCCGAACGCACCGGACAGCAGCAGGGCCCGGGTACCCGCGTCGACCCCTTTGCCCGACACGTCGACGAGCACGATCTCCAGTCGCCGACCGACCCCGCGGCTTGCGACCAGGAAGTCGCCCGAGAACGACGCCCCGCCGGCCGGCCGCAACACGACGTCGGTCGACCAGCCCTCAGGCAGTTCCGGGAGCTCGCCCTGGGCCCGCAGCCGGTCGCGCAGGTCGACGAGCATGGACTCGCCGCGCAGGCCCTGGACCCCGACCCGAGCGCGCGACCGCGCGACCCCCAGCACGATGATCGCGGTGAGCAGGACGACGGCCAGACTGCCCGGTCGCACGGACTGGATCCCCAGCTGGTCGACCTGCCACGCCAGCAGGCCGGCCACCAGGGCCATCAGCAGCGCGAGGCTGCGTACCGAGAGCGAGAAACCGCCGACCAGCACGATGAGTGAGAGGGAGGCGGGCGGGAACCAGTCGGGCACCGTGCGGGTGAGCAGGGCGATCGCGACGGCGACCCCGGCGAATGCGAGCAGCAGGAAGCCGTCGGTCCGCAGGAATCCGCGGCGCAAGCGGATCCAGGCTCGTCGGAGGGAACGAGCCACGCGGACCGGCAAGGTGAGGGGGGCGCTGCCGGGTGCCATCGGAGGCCGACCCTACCTGTCCCCGTTGGTGCGTAAGGGACCAATCGGACGCCATCCAGGCAGAGTCACTCGCGCGGAGTAGAGCCCGACCCGTCCGGCTGGCACGACGGGCACCAATACAGCCATCGGCCCTGGTGATCCGCCTTGGCGACAGCCGTTCCACACACCCGGCACGGCTCTTGGGCCCGCCGGTACACGTAGTACTGGTCGCCGCGGCTTATCGCTCCCTTAGCCTGGCCGCGGTGGGTCGGGCGAGTCGTGACGATCCGGTCACTGCGCACTCCGGCCCGCATCAAGGTCACGAGGTCGGTCCAAAGCGCCAGCACGGTCGACCGGGGCAGGGCGGACGCGAACAGGAACGGGTCGACCTGGTGCCGGAACAGCACCTCGGCCCGGTAAGCGTTGCCGACCCCGGCGAGGACGGTCTGGTCCATCAGCAGCGCGGCGACGGTGACCCGGCTCTTGCCGAACCGGTCGAGCACCTGTACGACGTCCGCGTCGTCGCGCAGCGGGTCCGGGCCGAGCCTGAGCAGCAACCGCTCGCAACCCTCCGGGTCGAGCAGCTCGCACGTGGTGGGGCCGCGCAGGTCGGCCCAGCCCTGGTCGGCGGTCAGGCGCAGCCGGATCGCGCCGCGTGGGGCTGGGGCCGCCCCCGGTCCACGCCGGAACGTGCCGTACAGCCCAAGATGGACGTGGACGAGCTGGGCCGCACCGAGGTCGTCCTCGTCGAACTCCAGGAACAGGTGCTTGCCCCAGGCGTCGGTACGGGCGAGGGTGCGACCGTCGACGCGGCCGGCACCTGCGGTGAACCGACCCTGCGGGCTCGACGCGGCCAACGGTCGACCTTGGAGCAGCCCGGCCAGGTCCTGGGCGAGCCGGCGGATCGTGTGGCCTTCGGGCACGTGGACCTCTTCACTATGGCGGGCTGACCCCAGTCTCCCGGACACCGGAACGGGCCGCTCGGGCACCCGTTCGGCTACGGTCGGGACGAGACACGAAGGAGCGCGATGGCACACCAAGGCAGTACCCCGCAGCAGGGCAGTACCCCGCAGTCCCGGCCCGGGCGCGACAACCTGGACGGCCTGACCGGGGCGGGTGCCTCGGTCGTCGGGGTCGAAGGGGCGATGTACGCCCGTGACGTCGCACGCCCGCGCCCTGGGCATCTCGCCGCGGGGGCCGCCGCCCCGGTGCGACGAGCCTCTCCCCGACCGGACCGGTGACCACGACCCTAGGGGTCGACGGCTGGAGCGGAGCCTGGGTGGCCGTTCGCGTCGCACGCACCAGATCCGGCCCGGTCCGGATCCTGGGCTGGCAGTCGGGACGGTTCGCCGACCTGCTGGGCGACGACGACGCCGTGATCGGGGTCGACATCCCCGTAGGCCTCGCCGAGCGAGGGCAGCGCCGCTGCGACCTGGCCGCCCGGTCGGCGCTGCGTCCGGCCGGGTCCCGGATCTTCGTGACGGCGGCCCGTGCAGCCTGGGCCTGCCCCGACCTCGGCGCCGCCAACGCGTGGCTTCGGGCGACCGGCGAACCCGCGATGTCTGCTCAGACGTTCGCGCTGCGATCGGCCATCGCCGAGGTCGCCGAGCACGAGAGCGACCGGAGGGTGGTCGAGGTGCACCCCGAGCTGGCGTTCGTCGAGCTGGCGGGCGCGGTGCCCAAAAGGAAGAAGACCGCGGTCGGCGTCGCCCAGCGGATCGCAGCCCTGGCGGGCTGGGTCGACGTCGTCGACGCCCTGGCGGCGGCGCCGGACCGGGTACCCGTCGACGACGCCCTGGACGCTCTGGCGGCCGCCTGGACCGCGATGCGCGTGGCGGACGGCTCGGCCCGCATGTATCCCGACGACGGCGGCGACCTCGACCGGACCGGTCGCCCGATGCGGATCTACGCCTGATCGGCGGATCTACGCCTGATCGGCTACCACCGGACGCTGACCTGCTCGCGGTACGCGGGCTTCCAGTCGTTCGCGTACCGCTGCTGGTCGTCCGCGGACAGCCACCCGAGCACCCGAGCGATCCGGTCGGCCGGTGCCGAGTCCAGCAACCACGGCAGGTGCACGTCGGGTGACCCGAACGCTGCCAGCTCCGCGCCGAACTCGTCCCACCGTTCCTGCGGCAGGTGCTGGTCGAGCAACGGCAGCACGACGGTCTGCTCGTAGGCGAACCGCTTGTCGGCGAGCACGGCCAGGCGCTCGAGGTTCTCGGACAGGATCCGCCGCTCGGGACCTGCTGCACCGGCGCCGCCGCCGGCGAACGCAGCCGAGGCGACGATCGCGTGATCGCCGAGCAGCGGGTGCTTGTCTGCGACGTAGGCGAGCGGAGCGTGATCGGCCTCCGGGACGGCCGACCACGCCTGCGGCCAGAGCAGGGTGTCCTGCGCCCGGGTGTAGTGACCGAGGGCGTCCTCGACGAACTCCCAGTGCGCACGCAGCGCCGCCGCTCGAGCCGGGGGTACCGGATCGGTGCCGCCGATCACTCGCACGAAGCGCACCAGGTCACGGCGGATGGCGTCATGGGCGGCGGTCATCGCCGTGGGGTCAAGGGGCACGAGCCACTAGCCTGCCAGACGGTACGGGGTCGGCTACGGTAGATCCTCGTGGATTCGACGGAATCAAGGGAGACCCCCGCTGTGACCGGCACCAGCCAGACGAGCAACAACCTCACCCGGAGCGAGGCCGCCGACCGCGCCCGCCTCCTCGCCGTCGAGTCCTACGACGTCACCTGGGACGTCACGACCGGGCCCTCCGAATTCGCTGTGCAGACCGAGATCGCCTTCCGCTGCACCGAGCCAGGGGCCTCGACGTTCGTCGAGCTCATCGCCGCGACTGTTCGCTCGATCGAGCTGAACGGCCGTGCCCTCGACCTGGCCTCAGCCGTCGACGGCTATCGGATCCGCCTCGACGATCTCGCCGCCGACAACACGCTGCGCATCGTGGCGGACTGCTCGTACTCGCAGACCGGTGAAGGGCTGCACCGGTTCGTCGACCCGGTCGACGACGCGGTCTACCTCTACTCCCAGTTCGAGGCGGCGGACGCCAAGCGGGCGTTCGCATGCTTCGACCAGCCTGACCTCAAGGCGACGTACACCTTCACGGTGGTCGCGCCGACCGACTGGCAGGTCGTGTCGAACCAGACCCACGCCGAGCCGGAGCCCGTCCGCAACGGAGTCTCGCGGTTCAGGTTCGCGACCACTCCCCGCATGTCGACCTACATCACTGCGCTCGTCGCCGGGCCTTACCACGTGGTGCGCGACCAATGGCAGCGCGAAGGCGGCGGTGGCATCCCGCTGGGCGTCTTCTGTCGCTCCTCGCTGGCGCAGTACCTCGACCCGGGCGAGATCCTCGAGATCACCAAGCAGGGGTTCACGTTCTTCGAGGAGCAGTTCGGCCGGCCCTACCCGTTCACGAAGTACGACCAGCTGTTCGTCCCCGAGTTCAACGCCGGCGCGATGGAGAACGCCGGCTGCGTCACGTTCTTCGAGGACTACGTCTTCCGCAGCAAGGTCACCCAGGCGGCCCGGGACGCCCGCGCCAACACGATCCTGCACGAGATGGCGCACATGTGGTTCGGCGACCTCGTGACCATGCAGTGGTGGGACGACCTGTGGCTGAACGAGTCTTTCGCCGAGTTCATGGCGTACCACTCCGCCGCGTCGGCGACCCGGTTCACCGAGGCCTGGACCGGCTTCGCGACCAGCCGCAAGGCCTGGGGCTACCGGCAGGACCAGCTGCCGTCGACCCACCCGATCGCCAGCGACGCTCCCGACCTCGAGACCGCCAGGGTCAACTTCGACGGCATCACCTACGCCAAGGGCGCCTCGGTGCTCAAGCAGCTCGTGGCCTGGGTCGGGGTCGACCAGTTCCTGGCCGGGGTCCGCAACTACTTCGACAAGCACGCCTGGGGCAACACCCAGCTTGTCGACCTGCTCTCCGAGCTCGAGGCGACGTCCGGGCGCGACCTCGCCGAGTGGTCGAAGGAGTGGCTGCAGACGGCCGGCTGCAACACCCTGCGCCCCTCCTTCGAGCTGGCCACGGACGGCACGTACACGACGTTCCTCGTCGAGCAGGAGGCGGTGTCCGAGCACCCCACTGTGCGCTCGCACCGGATCGCCATCGGCCTGTACGACCACACCGCTGACGGTCTGGTGCGGCGCGCCCGGATCGAGACCGACGTCGTGGGGCCGCTGACCGAGGTGCCCGAGCTCGCCGGGGTCCGCCAGCCGGACCTGTTGCTGCTCAACGACGACGACCTCACCTTCGCCAAGATTCGGCTCGACGAGCGTTCGCTCGCGACGCTCACCAAGTCCGTCGGCGATCTGCAGGCCTCGCTGCCCCGCGCGCTGTGCTGGAGCGCCGCATGGGACATGACCCGCGACGCCGAGATGCGCCCGCGCGACTTCGTCCAGCTGGTCTGCAACGGGGTCGGCCACGAAGGCGACCTGGTCACCGTCTCCTCGGTGCTGCGACAGGCCGGCGCCACCCTCGACCTGTACATCGACCCGGCGCATCGGGCCGAGGCCAAGACCGCTTTCGCCGAGAGCCTGCACGCCCTCCTGCTCGCCGCCGAGGCGGGTGGCGACCACCAGCTCGCGTTCGCCCGGTCGTTCTTCGGGGTCGCCGGCACCGACGAGCAGCTCGCGCTGCTGACCGGGCTCCTGGACGGCACCGCCGAGGTCTCCGGGCTCGACGTCGACACGGACCTGCGCTGGTCGATCCTGCGACGCCTCGTCCTCAAGGGGCGAGCCGGCGACGGCGAGATCGACGCCGAACTGCTGCGCGACAACACCGCCGGTGGTCAGCGGCACGCTGCGACGGTCCGCGCATCGAGGCCGACCGCCGAGGCGAAGGCCGAGGTCTGGCAGCAGGTCGTCGAGGCCGACTCGCTGGCGAACGCCCTGCAGACCGCGACGATCTCCGGGTTCGCCGATCCCGACCATCTCGAGCTGCTGCGGCCGTACGTCGACCACTACTTCGAGGCCATCGGCGCCGTGTGGTCGAGCCGCACGACCGAGATGGCCACGAACATCGTGATCGGTCTCTTCCCGGCGCTCTTCGTCGAGCAGGGTCTGGTCGACCGTACCGATGCTTACCTGGCCGCCGAGAAGCCGGTGCCTGCCTTGGCCCGGCTGATCGCCGAGGGCCGTGACGGCGTCCAGCGGGCCATGCGCTGCCAGGCCAAGGACGCCCGCTGACGCCCGAGGCCGTCGCCGAAGCGCTCGGGCTGTTCGACCGGCAGATCCGCCGGAGCCTGGTCCCCCCGCAGCCCGAGTTCCTCGTCGAACGGGTCGGTCCGGTCATCCGCTGCACGGCACCGGCCGGCCGGTCGTGGGGTTGTTTCGTCGAGTGGAGCGACCTGGACGACGACACCGCCGACGCCGCGATCGCCGAGCAGGTGGCGTACTTCGGCGCGATGGGGCGCACCTTCGAGTGGAAGACATACGGCTACGACCGTCCCGCGGACCTGCCCCAGCGGCTAACCGCGGCGGGCTTCGTCGCGGAGGACGAGGAGACCCTCGTCCTCGGTGAGGTCGACGCCGTCGTCGGGGCATCCGCCGGGGGTGCAGCCCGCGCCGCACTGCCGCCGGAGGTGGTGCTTCGCCACTGCACCGACGCCGACTGGGACGGCATCGCCGAGCTGAGCTCCGCGGTGTGGGGCGGCGACCACCGCCGGCTGGTCGCCGACATCGCCGGCGAGGTCGCAGCCCAGCCTGACGCCATCCGGGTGCACGTCGCCGAGGTCGACGGGCAGGTCGTCAGCGCGGCTTGGGTGCGGTTCCACCAAGGCACTTCGTTCGCGAGCTTGTGGGGCGGCAGCACGCTCGAGCCGTGGCGCCGCCGCGGCATCTATCGGGCGCTGGTGGCCCGCCGCTCCGTCGAGGCGCAGGCGCGGGGGTTCCGGTTCCTGCAGGTCGACACGTCGCCGGACAGCCGCCCGATCCTGGAGCGGCTCGGCCTGCAGTCGGTGACGTCGACGACGCCGTACGTCTGGTCGCCGCCCCAGAGCTAGGCGGGTTCGTCGTTGTGCAGCGTCTTGGGGTGCCGGGCATGCTCGGCCAGCGTCCGCAGGCCGTTGATGATGCCGCCGGCAAGGTCGCCGGCGGTGAACTGCGTGGTCATCGAGATCGCTCCGAGCCCGCACGCGTAGTCGTCGAGCCAACGTCTCGCCTCGGCGCCGGTGACGATCTCGAGCTGCCGGCCGCCGGGGTCGACAGCGATCAGGGTCGACCGGGCCGCAGTCTCGGCGAGCTGGGCGTGCAGCTCGAGAGCACGGGCGCGGGTGTCGTCGCCGAGGGTGCCGACATAGACCGAGAACGCCAGCCCCGTGTCGCCCTCGGCGATCCGCACCGCACGGGCGATGTCCTCGCGCTGCCGGTCGGAGAACGCTTCACCAGCGGGCACGAGCGCCGCCTCCTGTCGTCTGCGGAGCGTCGTCGGCCGAGACCAGAGCGGGCACGTCGGACGACGCCGGGCCGTTGATCCAGACGGGGTCGGCCCACCACGACAGGCCGGGGCGGTACCGCGGCGCGCGGGCCCACGATGCCGCCAGCACGACCAGCCAGATGAGCGCGATGGTCGCGCCGGGAACCACGACGAACCAGAGCAGCGTCTCGGGGACGGTCAGGCCGGGGCCGGGGTTGTCGCCGTCGTCGCGTTGGCCGGCGAAGGCCGGCGACGACAGCACGGCGACCAACGGGACGGACGCGGTGACAGCAACGACGCGGATGGCTTTTCTCACGGCCGCAACGCTATCTGACCGGGCGGCCGCCCGTGCGTACCGGGTCAACCGGTAACCGCGCGCCCCAGGGCCGAGACCGCGGTCAGGCCGGGCAGGTGCTCGAGGAGCACCGGACGCCCGACGCCGTCGGTGAGCGGGATCCGCCAGTTCGGGTACTCCTGGTGGGTGCCCGGCTGGTTCTGTGCCTGCACCTGTCCGACGGCATCGGTCAGCGCCACACCCAGCAGCCGCGACGGTGTCGCCGCCAGCAGCCGGTGCAGCGCCTCGATGGTCTCGCCGGACGAGGCGCCCGGCCGGAGCAGGCCACGAGCGCGCAGCAGGTCCAACCACGACTCGCGGTCCGCCACGTCGACGGCGTGCTCCTCCTCGACGGAGCGGGTGAGCAGCCCGAGACCGTGCCGGATCCGCACGTGCTCGCCGGTGAGGTAGCCGGCCGTAGGCGGCAGGTCGTGCGTGGTGACCGTCGCCAGGCAGAGCTCACGCCAGTGCTCGGGGCCGAGCGGTCGGCCCGCGCCGTCCCGCTCGAACCACAGCACCGAGGTGCCCGCGATCCCCCGGTCACGCAGCACGTCGCGGACCCACGGCTCGACGGTGCCGAGATCCTCCCCGACGACGAACGCCCCCACCCGGTGCGCCTCGAGCGCGAGGATGCCGACCATGGCCTCGTGGTCGTAGCGCACGTACGTCCCCTGCTTGGGGCCGAGCCCCTGCGGGATCCACCACAGCCGGAAAAGGCCGAGCACGTGGTCGACTCGCAGCCCACCGGCGTGCCTCAGCACGGTGCGGAGCATGTCGCGGTACGGCGCGTACGCGAGCTCGGCGAGGGCATCTGGGCGCCACGGCGGTTGCGACCAGTCCTGGCCCTGCTGGTTGAACGGGTCCGGAGGGGCGCCCACCGAGACGCCGGGGGCCAGCACTCCCTGCAGGGCCCAGGCGTCGGCGCCGTCGGGGTGCACACCGACGGCAAGGTCGTGGATGACGCCGACGGGCATCCCCGCCTGCCGCGCGGCCAGCTGCGCGTCGTCGAGCTGCTCGTCCAGCCACCACTGCAGCCTGCGGTGGAAGTCGACGCGCGCGGCCAGCCGGTCGCGTTCGGCGGCCACCTCGGCACCGGTCGGGTCCTGCAGCGGTGCGGGCCACGCCCGCCAGTTCGGGCCGTAGGCCTCGACGAGGGCCGACCAGGTCGCGAAGTCGCGCAGCCCGACACCCTCGCGCTCCTGGTACGCGGCGAAGGACGCGGCCCGGCCCGGTGACAGCGGGACCGCCGCGACGAGCTCGAGGGCGGCACGTTTGGCGGTCCAGGCGGCGTCGCGGTCCAGCAGGTCGGCCGTGCGGGACGCGGCCAGCAAGGGGGCGCCCAGCCGCTGGACCGCCGTCCGGCCCGACTCGTCGAGGTAGCCGAACTCGGTGATGGCCTCGACCCGCAGGTAGAGCGGCCCGGCAAACCGCCTGGTCATCGGCAGGTATGGCGACGGCTCGATCGGCGGCACCGGGGAGGCCGCGTGCAGCGGGTTCACCAGGACGAAGCCGGCACCGAGCTCGTGCCCGCTCCAAGCCGCGAGCTCCGCGAGGTCGGCGAGGTCTCCGGTGCCCCACGACCGTGTCGAGCGCACCTGGTAGAGCTGGGTGAGGAAGCCCCAGGTGCGGCGGCCGCCGAGGGCCGGCGGCAGGCCCAGCACCGCCGGGGTGACGACGAGCGGCACGTCGGCCTCGCCGGTCACCGACCGGGCGCGCAGCCGGTGCCAGCCGAGCGGCAGGTCGGTGGGCAGGGCGAACGTCGCTTCTCCGACGAGCCCACCGTCGAGCGGCTGGGGGTCCACCCAGTGGTCGCGCTGGGCGATGTCGGCGCGCACCCCGCCGTCCTCGAGCTCGACCCAGACCTCGACCGGTTCGCCGTGCCGGACGTGGACGGGGAACCATACAGCTGTGCCCGCGCGCACGACGACGACGGTGGGGAGCATCCGCCGCCAGTAGGCCTCACGGCGCTCCGCCAGCGCTGACCGGGCGAGCTCGGGGGTCGACGCGTCGACGCCGAGGGCGCCGAGGACTCCGAGCACTGTGACCGCGCCGACCTCGACGTACCCGCCCCGCCAATCCCAGTATTCCGTGGCGACACCGTAGGCAGCGGCGAGCTCGCGCACCGCCGGGTCGAGAACGCTCACGAACGCTCGCGCCGCCCCCGCCACACCAGTGCCCGGTCGACCCCGGCGCCGAGCAGGACCATGCCGACGAGCACGAAGATCAGCGGGAACTCGAAGTTGAACCAGAGCAGGTGGATCCGCGTGGGACCACTGTTCTGCCCGATGAAGATGAGCCCCACGAGCGCGGCGACGCCGATCAACGAGTAGCGCAGCCGCAGGTCCTTCTGCTCGGGTTGACCTT
This sequence comes from Actinomycetes bacterium, assembly GCA_038210415.1. Taxonomy (GTDB): domain Bacteria; phylum Actinomycetota; class Actinomycetes; order Prado026; family Prado026; genus JBBQWS01. Next base: position 26,903 of record JBBQWS010000018.1, on the reverse strand, counting down.
GCTGGCCCCTCTCGGTCTCGCCCACTGCGACCTCCGCCTGCTCGGGTCCGGTTCTGGTGGAAGCCTACGGTGCGGACGCGCTCGCCACGAGCGAGTCGTTCCAACCGTGCCCGACGAGGTATGGCGTCCAGCAGGGGTCGTGCCGCCCGGTCGCGAGGATCCGCCAGGCCGGACCGACCGGCTGGGTCGGCACGGTGCGCAGGCGCCAGCCGAGCTCGGCCGGGGAGCGGTCGGCCTTGATCCGGTTGCACCGGTGGCAGGCTGCCACCACGTTGTCCCAGCGGTGCAGGCCGCCGCGGCTGCGGGGAACGACGTGGTCGATGCTCGCCGCCGTTCCGCCGCAGTACGCGCAGCGACCGCCGTCGCGGGCGAAGACGGCCCGGCGGGTCAGCGGCACCCCGCTGCGGTGCGGCACCCGGACGAACCGGTTGAGCCGGATCACCGACGGCAACGACTGCTCGGTCGTGGCCGAGCGGGCGACCCGGTCGGACGCCTCCAGCGGGATCGCCTTGCTGGCCAGGACCAGCAGCAGGGCACGCCGGTCCACCACCACGCTGAGCGGTTCGTACGTGGCGTTCAGGACCAGCGTGTGGGCCAACGGATTCACCTCGAGAACAGTGTCCGATGCCGACACGCCGCCCCGCCAGCCCAATTCGGGTCCCTCCCGAATAGGGTGACCGAGCCATGAACCTCCCCGAACGCACGCCGGCGCACCGTCTCGACCTGGTCGAGACCCTGCACGGCCACCCCGTCCCCGACCCGTACCGGTGGCTGGAGGACCCGTCCTCCGAGCAGACCAGCGACTGGCTCGCCCAGGAGGCGGAGCTGGTCGAGCGGGCCCGGTCCGCCTGGCCGGGTCGGGACGGCCTGCGGGACCGGATCAACGCCCTGCTGGCGGCCGGCATGATCACGCCACCGATCTGGCGAGGCGAACGGCAGTTCCTCATGCGCCGCACCGCCGAGATGGAGCACGCGGTCCTGCTCACCGTCGACCCCGACGGTACCGAGCGCATCCTGATCGACCCGATGGCGCTGGACGCCAGCGGCCTGACCACGCTCGACAGCTGGCAGCCGTCGAAGGAGGGCGACCTCCTCGCGTACCAGATCTCCGAGGGTGGCACCGAGGAGTCGGTGATCCGGGTGATGGACGTCGTCACCGGCGCCGAGCTGGACGGGCCGATCGACCGGGCCCGCTACTCCCCCATCGCCTGGCTGCCCGGCGGCGAGGCGTACTACTACGTGCGACGGCTGGCGCCCGACCTCGTACCCGACGGCGAGGAGCAGTTCCACCGTCGGGTCTGGCTGCACCGCGTGGGCACCTCGCCCGACAGCGACGTCCTGGTCTTCGGCGAGGGCCGCCTACCCACGGAGTACTTCGGGGTGGGCGTCTCGCGCGACGGCCGATGGCTGTCGGTGTCGGCGTCGGAGGGCACCGCTCCGCGCAACGACCTGTGGCTGGCCGACCTGGAGGCGTCGCCGCTGGAGGCGCCCGAGCTGAAGCCGGTCCAGATCGACGTCGACGCACAGACCGGGCTCGACTTCGGTCGCGACGGCCGGCTCTACGTCTTCACCGACCTGGATGCCCCGCGCGGGCGGGTGTGCGTGACGACGCCGGACCAGCCGACCGCCCCGCACTGGGTCGACCTGCTCCCCGAGGACCCGATCGCCGTCCTGGACGGCTTCGCGATCCTCGACGGCGCCGAGCTCGAACGCCCGGTGCTGCTGGCGTCCTGGACCCGCCACGCCGTGTCAGAGGTCACGCTCCACGACCTGGTCTCCGGCGAGAAGCTGGGCGACGTGCCGCTGCCCGGGCTCGGCTCAGTGGGCGGGATCGTCGAACGACCCGACGGCGGGCACGAAGCCTGGTTCGGCTACACCGACTACGCGACCCCCTCGTCGGTGCAGCACTACGACGCGCGAACGGGGACGACCAGCCTGTGGGCCGCCGCGCCCGGAACCGCCCCGGTGCCGGCGATCGTGACCCGGCAGGTGACCTACCCCTCGGCTGACGGCACGCTCGTCCGGATGTTCGTGACGTCGCTGGCGCAGGCTGCCCCGGGGCCGCGCCCGACCGTCCTGTACGGCTACGGCGGTTTCGGCATCCCGCTGACCCCTGCCTACTCGGCGACCCTGCTGACGTGGCTGGAAGCGGGCGGCGTCTACGTCGTGGCGGGTCTGCGTGGCGGCGGCGAGGAGGGCGAGCAGTGGCACCGCGCCGGCATGCTCGACCGCAAGCAGAACGTCTTCGACGACTTCCACGCGGCGGCGGAGTGGTTGATCGCCGAGGGCGTCACCACTCATGGCCAGCTCGCGATCTCGGGCGGTTCGAACGGTGGGCTGCTCGTCGGGGCGGCGCTGACGCAGCGGCCGGACCTGTATGCAGCCGTGGTCTGCTCAGCACCGCTGCTCGACATGGTGCGGTACGAGAAGTTCGGCCTCGGCGCGACGTGGAACGTCGAGTACGGCAGCGCCGACGTGGCCGAGGAGCTCGGCTGGCTGCTCGCGTACTCGCCATACCACCTCGCGTTGGAGCCCGCCGCCTATCCCGCGGTGCTGTTCACGACGTTCGACGGCGACACCCGGGTCGATCCGCTGCACGCCCGCAAGATGGCCGCGGCTCTGCAGCACTCGACGACATCGGGCCGGCCGGTGCTGCTGCGGCACGAGGCCGACGTCGGCCACGGTGCTCGGTCGATGACCCGCACAGTCGAGCTCTCGGTCGACACGCTGGCGTTCATGGCCGCGTGGACCGGCCTCGACCTCGCGCAGCACTGACGCGGCTAGTCTCGGCAACGTGCACCTGACCTGGTCCGTGGCCGGCACGATCGTCGCGACGATCGTCGCCGCGGTGGTCCTGCGGTTCGTGCTGCGCAGGGTCATCGACCGGGTGGTCCGCACCGTGTCCAGCAAGAGGGTCGCCGAGCGGCTCGAGCGCACCCGGATCACCCGCTCCGCGCACGAGAGCGACGAGGTCGTCGTTGAGCGAACCGTGGCGCGAGCCCATACGGTGGGCCAGCTGCTCAAGAGCGTGGGCTCGTTCCTGATCCTCGGCGCCGCCGCGGTCGCGGTGCTCGGGCAGGTCGGTGTCAACGTCGCGCCGGTCGTGGCGAGCGCGGGCGTCGCGGGCATCGCGATCGGCTTCGGAGCCCAGAGCCTGATCAAGGACTTCCTCACGGGTGTGTTCATGATCTTCGAGGATCAGTACGGCGTCGGCGACGAGGTCGACGCCGGCCAGGCGTCCGGCACGGTCGAGCGGGTGGGGTTGCGGCTGACCACCCTCCGCGACGGCGACGGCGTGCTCTGGTACATCCCGAACGGGACGATCCAGCGGGTCGGCAACAAGTCGCAGGGCTGGGCCCTGGCCAAGGTCGACGTGCCGGTTGGGCTCACCGAGGACCCGGCCCGGATCCAGGCGCTGCTGCTCGATGCCGCGAACGGTCTCGCGGACGACCCCGACTGGACGGTCGACATCCTCGACTCCCCCGCAGAGGCGACGATCGAGGGGTTCACCAGCGAGGCGATGACGATCCGGGTGCAGCTGCGCACGCAGCCGACCCGGCAGCGCGACGTCGCGCGCGAGCTACGGCTGCGCCTGAAGCACACCCTCGACCAGGCCGACATCCTGTATCGCCGGGCCCCCCGTGCGCTCTCGTGAATTCGCGCGCGGCCAGCGATAACCGCAGACTGATCGGGTGAAGCCTCCGCTCGTGCTTGTGACCGGCGCCACGGGCTACGTCGGCGGCCGGCTGGTGCCCGAGCTGCTCGCCGCCGGGTTCTCGGTGCGCTGCCTCACGCGCGGTGCCGGGCGGCTGGACGGGCACCCCTGGCGTCGGGAGGTCGAGGTCGCGGTCGGGGACGTCGGCGACACCGAGGCGGTCGCGGCGGCGATGGACGGCGTCAGCGCGGCCTACTACCTCGTCCACTCACTTGGCAACAGCGAGTTCGAGGACGTCGACCGCGACCACGCCGAGACGTTTGCCGCAGCAGCCAAGCGCGCCGGCGTCTCGCGGCTGGTCTACCTCGGCGGCCTCACCCCCAGCGACGAGCGGCTCTCGGCCCACCTCCGCTCGCGGGCCGAGGTCGGCCAGATCCTGCTCGACAGCGGCGTGCCCACCGTCGCCCTGCGCGCTGCGGTCGTCATCGGCAGCGGCTCAGTCTCGTTCGAGATGCTGCGCCACCTCACCGAGCGGCTGCCCGTCATGGTCACGCCGAAGTGGGTGAAGTCGCGAATCCAGCCGATCGCCATCCGTGACGTGCTCCGCTACCTCGTCGGCGCGGCGACCCTCCCGCCGGGAGTCAACCGGACGTTCGACATCGGCGGCCCTGATGTCCTGACGTATGCCGAGATGATGCAGCGGTACGCCCGCGTCGCCGATCTGCCCAAGCGCGTCATCGTCCCGGTTCCGCGCATGTCGCCCTGGCTCTCGGCGCACTGGGTCGGCGTCGTGACTCCCGTGCCGAACCGCCTGGCCCGCCCCTTGGTCGAGTCGCTGCGCAATGAGGTCGTGTGCTCCGAGCACGACATCAAGGAGTACCTGCCAGACCCGCCCGACGGTCTGCTCGACTTCGACCGGGCCGTCGCGCTGGCTCTGAACAAGGTCAAGGACGCCGACGTCGCGACCCGTTGGTCGGACGAGGTCACTCCCGGCGCGCCGAGCGATCCGCTGCCCACCGACCCGGACTGGTCCGGTGGCTCGCTCTACGTCGACGAGCGCGAGCGCGAGGTCGCCGCGACACCTGAGGCCCTGTGGACCGTCATCGAGGGCATTGGCGGCGACAACGGGTGGTACTCCTTCCCGCTGGCCTGGGCGGCACGGGGCTGGATCGACCGCGCGGTCGGTGGCGTCGGGCTTCGGCGCGGCCGACGCGACCCCAAGCACGTGTACGTCGGGGAGGCGCTGGACTTCTGGCGGGTCGAGGAACGCCTGGACGGCGAGCTGTTGCGCCTGCGGGCCGAGATGCGGCTGCCGGGGCTGGCGTGGCTCGAGCTCAGGGTGCTGCGCGAGCCCACCCGATACCACCAGCGGGCCGTATTCCAGCCGCACGGGCTCGCCGGCCACGCTTACTGGTGGTCGATCCTGCCGTTCCACGGCTTCGTCTTCGGCGGGATGCTGCGCAACATCGCGAAGGCCGCCGAACGGGAGTCCGCGACGGAGTCCACCCGGCACTGACCGAGCTGCGGCGAGCGGGCTACGGGTGGGCGATCCCGACCGGTGCGTAGGTGAGGCCGGGGAAGATCGAGCTCACCGAGCTCGCCCCGCACCGCTTGACGAGGATCTCGCCGAGCAGGTTGCGGTAGTCGGTGCGCGCGTCGAGGTCGCCGTCGTTCAGCGCAGCTGCGGAGAGCCCCGGCCACACCCCGTGCACCTGACCGCCGACGACGCCGCCGCCCATGATCAGCACCGCGTTGCCGTGGCCGTGGTCGACGCCGTGCGAGCCGTTCTCCTCGACCCGGCGACCGAACTCCGACAGCGTGATGAGCGTCGTCTTCGCCAGCAGGGCGGGGCCGAGGTCGGTGTAGAAGGCCTTCAGCGCGTTGGCCAGCTCGGTCACCTTGTCGAACATCCAGCCCTGGGTGGGGTCGAGGGTGCCGACGGACAGGCCCGAGTGCATGTCCCAGTCGCCATAGTCGACGGCGGCCATCTGGAGTCCGACGTTGGCCTTGATCAGCCGCGCGACATCGCGGAGTGACATCGCCAGGTCGCTCGTGGTGTCGTACACGGCGCCGTTGGCCTCGGTGTAGCCGGCGTCGGTGAGCGCACCGGTCTGGGCCAGTGCGCCGAGGGTCGTGCTCAGCGGGTCGGCGATGACTGCCAGCGCACCCGAGTTCAGGCCCTGCAGCGCGGTCGACCACGCGGCCAGCTCCGTGCTGTTGCTGGACCCCGAGAGGTTGAAGTCGTCGATCCGGTACATCCCGAGCTCGGGCGACGGTCCGATGAACGACGACGAGACCCGGGTGTCGCCGACCTGGCAGCCCTGGAACGACGTGCCCTGCCCACGCGCGGTGAGCAGCCGGTCGATCCACCCGGTGCGCAGCGAGGAGCCCGGGGCAGCGCGCTCCATCTCCTCCATCGCCTCGAAGTGCGAGCGGGTCGGGTTGTCCTGGCCGACTGCGTGCACCGCACCGAAGGTCCCCGCCTGCCAGAACGGCAGCAGGGGCGCCATGGCCGGGTGCAGGCCGAACCGGTTGTCACCGGTGCTCAGCAGGGCAGCGTCCGGTACCCGGATGTTCGGACGCAACGCTGCGAAGTCGGCATCGGCCCTCGGCACGACGACGGACAGCCCGTCGAAGCCGCCCCGGAACGACAGCACCACCACCGTGTCACCCGTGTACGTCGGAGTAGACGCGAACGCAAGCTGGGTGGCGAGCTGGGTGCCGGACAGGCCGGTGGCGGCGGCGACCGCCGCACCGCGCTTGAGGAAGGACCTGCGCGAGAACCCGCCGGAGCCGCCCGCGCCGGAGCCGTGGTCGGGGCAGCCGCAGCCGCCGGTGCTCTCTGCCGGAGTCGTACGTCGCATGGTCGGCACCTCAGCGCATCGCGTGGTGGACAGAGTCGAGCAGCAGCGCGATCACGTAGCCGAGTCGCCATGTCACAGCCGGGTCGGTGGCCTTCAACGGCGACGCCGCTGTCTTGCCGAGGAACACACAGATCGCGTCGCGCCCGGCAGCCGAGACCGGCTGGAACAGCACCCGCTGCGCGAGGGCGTCGATCAGCGCACCGTGCGTCGCGGGCAACGTCGTCGGCAGGTAGGTCTTGAGCGCCGGCGCCTGGAGCATCGGGTTCTTCGGGTCGTTGTTGACCGGCCACCACTGTCCCGACAGAGCCATGTGCAGGTTCCAGCGCTCGAGGGTGCCGTTGGTCGACTGCCACGACGTGGCGATGTCGGGGAAGCCGTCCGGCTGCGCCCAGGACATCGGCTGATGGCCCATCGTGTCGGACTGGTACCACAGCGCCATCAGACCGTCGGTGCCGACGCCGGGGTCCGGCAGGATGCTCAGGGCGCGCAACGACGAGACCAGGTCCTCCATCGGTCGCTTGACCTTCGTCGTGTAGCCGCTGAGGAACTGGCGGCTTCCGAACAGCGCCCGCAGCACCGGGACGATCGCGGTGTCGTTGGCGAGGTAGACCTTCGCCAGGTAGTTCGCCAGGTCCGGGATCGGGCTGTCCGAGACGAAGCGGCGGACGAGTTTGGTGGCCAGCCGCAGCGCGGTCGCCGGGTGGTGCGCGAGGTACGAGACGTACGACTGGGCAACGGCGTACCCGCCTGCGCCCGTGGCATTCGGGGACGACCAGCCCATCACCGAGACCGGGCCGGTCCAGTGGTCGTCGGGGAAATACTCGAAGAGTCCGTTCTTCGGGTCCTGAACCTGGTTCGACGGCCGCCAGACGTCGTGGACGCCGAGCCCGGTGAGCACCAGGGCCGAGGTGTGCATCTCGACCTCGGTGTAGCCGGCGTCGATCCCCACGGTGTGCAGCTCGAGCAGCTCACGACCGTAGTTCTCGTTGGGCGAGTCCTTGGTCGAGTCGGCGTTGTTCAGGTAGCGCATCATCGCCGGGTGGTTCGCACTGGCCCACAGCATGTCCGAGTACTTCCCGAGGGTGTACTTGCGGATGACGTTGCGGTCGTAGTCGTGCCGGCTGTCCCAGACGTCGCTGCTGGGGTTCGTCACGTTGAGGTGGTTCGACCAGAAGTCGACCATCACCTCGAAGAGCTGACGCTTGCTCCAGGTCGCGCGCAGCAGGGCCGCGCCGCCCAGCATCTCCATCATCTCCCAGCCGCCACCGTTGACGTAGGCGGCCCGCACCTGCGGGACCGTCCACTTCAGTCGGGGGTACCGGGCCAGGTAGCCGTCACAGACGCTGTCGTCGATCGTCGCCGGGCTCAGCTGCTGTTCCAGCCAGGATCCTGGGCCGGAGCGGCTGATGTCCGCCATCAGGGTCGGCGACGGTCCGTATGTGAGCCGGCGGACGAGGTGGAGGGCGCCAGTGGTGCGATACGACACGACGCCGCTCGCCGCAGCTGGGGGGGAAGCTGCAAGCGAGACGGCGCCGGTCGCAGCTGCGGCAGTGCCGACAGCCGCCACCCGCAACAGGTCACGACGGGAGACCGATGAGGGAGGGGTCACAGGTGATGCTTCGGCCGCACCGGAGGCTGGTCTTGAGCGCGGGTCTGCGACGATGGGCCGTGTGAGCGAAGAAACCGGGCTGAATCCCTCGATCGGCGCAGCCGCGCCCGCTACGCCGTACGAGGCGATGGGTGGTCGGCCGGCGTTCGAGCGGCTGGTGGCGGTCTTCTACGAAGGTGTGGCCGCCGACCCCGCGCTTCGTGCGCTCTACCCGGATGCCGACCTCGGGCCGGCCGAGCAGCGCCTGCTGATGTTCCTCGAGCAGTACTGGGGCGGGCCGCGCACGTATTCGGACCAGCGAGGGCACCCCAGACTGCGGATGCGGCACATCCCGTATGCGGTGACCGAGGATGCCCGCGACCGGTGGCTGACCCACATGCGGGCAGGGGTCGACGCCATGGACCTGCCGGAGGCGCTCGAACACGAACTGTGGGACTACCTGGTGGCGGCCGCGCACAGTCTGGTCAACAGCTAGCCGGTCAACGGCTAACGGCCGAGCGCCCAGACGCCCAGGCTCAGCCCCGCGCCGGAGTCCTTGCGCACCGCGACCGAGCCACCCGGGCAGGCCAGCCGCTGCCATGTGGCGGTGTCGAGGGCCGTGACCTCACCCTCGCGGCCGAGCAGCCCGACGAGCTCGGCGGCGTGCGCCGATCGCAGCGGCACGCCGGCGACGACGGGGCGGTTCCACAGGTCGGCTGCGATCGCGTCGAGAGCGGCCCGGCTGCGCTGGTCCTCGTCGAGCAGCGCGACCCGACGTCCGAACCCCTCGACCGCGACGCGCACCGCGTCGAACACTGCCGACGCCGGGACTGTGGCGCGCGCGGTCCAGCCCGTGCGCGGCGGCAGCAGCCCGGCCCACGCGGGGCCGGACACCGGCGGCGGAAGGGGGACCGGCTCGGTCACGGAGTCCTGAAGTCGGTCGAGGAGTCGCTGGGCCGACACCGTCACGTCGAGCTCAAGCGGCGCCTGGAGAGCGACCGGCCGCAGGGCCACCACGTCGAGCGGCGGACCACCCCACACCCCGAGCACCAGCCCGCCGGCCTGCAGCCGGACCGCTCCCCGGTTGTCGAGCCCGACCAGGCGCCCGAGGTAGCCGAGCAGCCCGGCTCGTTCGTCGGCACCGAGCACGAGCTCCGTCACGCGGGCAGTGGCTCCTCGGTGAAAGCACTGAGCCATTGCCGCTCCTCGGGACTGAGCCGCCGCGGCCGCTCGTTCCGGAAGTCGTACGGGACCATCGTCGACGACGCGGTGGCGTAGACGATGCTGTGGTCGGCCTCGTAGACCTCGTAGGACAAGACGAACGATGCCGCTCCGATCCGGGTCACCCAGACGTCGATCGGGACCGGGGAGTGCCGGTGCAGGAGCGGTCGGCGGTACTTGATGTCACTGGCCGCGACGAGGATCCCGGCTGCGACCTGGTCGATGCCGGAAAGCGGCACCGACTTGAACATCTCGACCCGGGCTTCCTCGACGTACGTGAGGAACTGGACGTTGTTGACGTGCCCGTAGGCATCCATGTCGGACCAGCGCATCGCAACCTGAGCCGTGAACCGCGGCATGGACCGACCCCTAGCCGCGGGTGAGCTTGCGGTAGGTGGCCCGGTGCGGCCGAGCCGCGTCAGGACCGAGCCGCTCGATCTTGTTGGCCTCGTAGGACTCGAAGTTGCCCTCGAACCAGAACCACTGCGAGTCGCTTTCGTACGCGAGGATGTGGGTGGTGACGCGGTCGAGGAACCACCGGTCGTGGGAGATGACCACGGCACAACCTGGGAACTCAAGGAGCGCATTCTCGAGGCTGCCGAGGGTCTCGACGTCGAGGTCGTTGGTCGGCTCGTCGAGCAGCAGAAGGTTGCCGCCCTGCTTGAGCGTGAGCGCCAGGTTCAACCGGTTCCGCTCACCGCCGGACAGGACGCCCGCGGGCTTCTGCTGGTCGGGGCCCTTGAAGCCGAAGGCGCTGACATAGGCGCGCGACGGCATCTCGACCTGGCCGACCTTGATCCAGTCGAGCCCGTCGGACACGACCTCCCAGAGCGTCTTGGCCGGATCGATGCCGCCGCGACTCTGGTCGACGTACGAGATCGAGACGGTGTCGCCGATCTTGATCGCGCCACCGTCGGGCTGCTCCTCACCGATCAGCATCTTGAACAGCGTGGTCTTGCCGACCCCGTTGGGGCCGATCACGCCGACGATGCCGTTGCGAGGCAGCGTGAAGGAGAGGTCGTCGATCAGGATCCGGTCGCCGAAACCCTTGGTGACGTCGGCCGCCTCGACCACGATGCTGCCCAGTCGCGGACCCGGTGGGATCTGGATCTCGTCGAAGTCGAGCTTGCGGGTCTTGTCGGACTCCGCCGCCATCTCCTCGTACCGGGCGAGCCGCGACTTGCTCTTGACCTGGCGGCCCTTCGCGTTGGACCGCACCCACTCGAGCTCCTCAGCCAGACGCTTGGCCCGCTTGGCGTCCTTCTGCCCCTCGACCTTGAGCCGGGCGCCCTTGGTCTCGAGGTAGGTGGAGTAGTTGCCTTCGTACGGGTACGCGCGACCGCGGTCGAGCTCGAGGATCCACTCGGCAACGTTGTCGAGGAAGTACCGGTCGTGGGTCACCGCGACCACCGTGCCGGGGTACTTCTCGAGGTGCTGCTCGAGCCACTGCACGGATTCGGCGTCGAGGTGGTTGGTCGGCTCGTCCAGCAGCAGCAGATCAGGTGCCTGCAGCAGCAGCTTGCAGAGCGCGACCCGACGCTTCTCGCCGCCGGACAGGATGCTGACGTCTGCCTCGCCCGGCGGGCAGCGCAAGGCGTCCATGGCCTGCTCGAGCTGGGAGTCCAGGTCCCAGGCCTGCCGGTGGTCGAGCTCGGTCTGCAGCGTGCCCATCTCAGAGAGCAGCGAGTCGTAGTCGGCGTCGGGCTCGCCGAGGGCCACCGTGATCTCGTTGTAGCGGTTGAGCATGCCCATAGTGGCCGCGACGCCGTCCTGGACGTTCTCGAGAACGGTCTTGGTCTCGTCGAGGTGCGGCTCCTGCTCGAGGAACCCCACGGTGTAGCCCGGCGACAGCTTGGCATCGCCGTTCGACGGGGTGTCCTGACCGGCCATGATCCGCAGCACGCTCGACTTGCCCGCGCCGTTCGGCCCGACCACGCCGATCTTCGCCCCGGGCAAGAACGACAACGTCACGTTGTCGAGGATGACCTTGTCGCCGTGCGCTTTGCGCGCCTTGTACATCGTGTAGATGAACTCCGCCATGGTGCGAGAGCCTACTGGCCCGCCCGGTGCGTCACTGACCGCGGCCGAGGCCGTCACGCCGCCACGACCGGCTCGACCGGCTCCCCCGAAGCCTCCGCTGCTCCCGGTGCGATCGGCTCGATCGGCTCGATCGGTTCGCGGGCGACCGCGGCAGCGAGCTCGTCGGCCGCCGTCCGCAACGGGCGCTGCTCCAGCGGGCGCGGATCGGCCCGACGGAACGCCGACGTCCCCCGGTTGAGGTCGTGTCCCACGGCGTACGCCTCGAGCTCCAGGGCGTCGCGGGTCGCGCCGTCGTCGTTGGTCCACTGCCGCACTTTGAGCCGGCCGGTGGCGATGACCGGCTCGCCCTTGGCGAACGAGCTCGCGGTGTGCTCGGCGAGCTGGCGCCAGCAGACGACCGTGACGAAGAGCGTGTCGACGTCGTTCCAGCCCTTGCCGTTCTGGAACCGTCGTGTCGTCGAGGCGATCCGGAAACTGGTCACCCGTACCCCGTCGCGGCTGGTCATCGTGCGTACGTCGGTCGCGATGTTCCCGACCAGCGTCGTGTGCGTCTCGTTCATCTCGAGGTCTCCTGTCGGCCTGGGCCCGGTTTTCGGGCCGCCGGAGCCAACGCTGCCGGAACGGTCACGGCCGGTGCCCGAGCGGCTGCCCGCCTGGGGACGACGGACGTCTGTGGACGAGGAGGCCGACTACGCGGGCCTGAGCTGCTCGCCGAGGAACTCGACCACCCGGTCCAGAGCGGCCCTGGTCGGGTGGCCGGGCTCGTCGACGAGATCGACCGTGAGCACGGAGTGAGCCCGGCTCGGGATCCCGTACGCGTTGCCCGGCCCGGAGTCGATCTCGACCCCCTCGAACGCCGCCCCCAGCACCCGCCGCAGCGTCTCGAACCGTTCCGGCGGCGATCCCTTGTCCGCGCTGAACCGCAGCCCCAGCACGCAGAGGCCGTGCTGCGTGCGTTGCCTCACCCGCACGAGGTCCTGCGGGTCGAGTCCGAGGGCGGCGCGCCTGCGCTCCCCCAGCGGTGCCGGCAGCGCCGGCTGGCTCAGCACCGACGCCAGCACGGCCGGCTCGACCGCCATGGCCAGGGCGAAACCCCCGGTGAAGCACATGCCGACCGCTCCGACGCCCGGACCGCCGCACTCCCGGTGTGCGTAGGCGGCCAACGCGCGCAGCCAGTGCGCCACGGGGCTGGTGCGGTCAGCCAGCAGCGCGAACTCCCGGGTCACGCACACCTGCCCGAGCGAGCGCGCCATCGCACTGCCGCTCACCGGAGCACCGGGCTGGCCGAACAGCGACGGGAGGTAGACCCGGTACCCACCCTCGACCAGCCGCCGGGCGAAGTCGATCACGCCGGGGTGCAGGCCGGGGATCTCGTGCACCACCACCACGCCCGGCCCGGACCCCGCCACGTACACCTCGTGGCTGCGGCCGTCATGGCCGAAGGTCGACCGGTCGAACCCGGCCAACGGTTCCGGTCCGCTCATCCGTCGCTCCCATCGTCAGCAATCCCGCGGCCAGTCCCGAGGCCCGCTCCCGATCCGGTGTATCACGGGAGGCACTCGCGGCTCTCACAGTCGATGAACGCCACCGCGATGCGACGCGACTCGGGCCGGGTCGACCCGGATCGGGCACAATGGCCTGCACCAAGGCCCGCCCAACCTCCGGGAGTCCGCGTGCGCGAGGAGACCAGCGATCTGGTCGCCGCAGCAGCAGCCGGCGACTCCGCGGCGTGGGACGCCCTCGTGGGTCAGTACTCCGGCCTGCTCTGGTCGATCGCGCGCGGCTTCCGGCTCAGCACGGCGGACGCAGGCGACGCCGTCCAGACCACCTGGTTGCGCCTGGTCGAGAACCTCGATCGGATCGAGGACCCGTCTCGGCTGCCCGGCTGGCTGGCGACTACCGTGCGGCGCGAGTGCCTGCGCCTGCTCAAACGCGGCGGCCGCGAACGGCTTTCCGCCGACGACGACCTGCCGGACCTGGCTGACGACGCGGACCCGCTCGACACGCACCTGCTCACGCAGGAGCGCGACGCCGCCCTCTGGGTGGCGTTCGCGCGGCTGCCTGAACGCTGCCGGGTCCTTCTGCGCGCGCTGCTCGCATCGGCACCCACCAGCTACGCGGAGATCTCCGCCGCCCTCGGGCTCCCGATCGGCAGCATCGGCCCGACCCGGGGCCGATGCCTCGACCAGCTCCGCCAGATCGCCGCGGCGGACGTCCTGCTCAACGACCTGGCGACGCCCGGAGGTGGCGAATCATGAAGCTCATCCAGGACGACCCGCTGTTCCGACGGCTCCGCGCCGTCGCCGAGCAGGCCGACCCCGTCCCTGACTTCGTGCTCGAAGCAGGGCGGGCGGCGTTCCTCATGCGCCGGATCGACGCCGAGCTCGCCGAGCTGGTCATGGACTCTGCGGTCGATGCCGGCAGCGTGCTCGTGCGCGGCCCCGGCGACGACCAGGTGCGCATGCTCTCCTTCGAGACCGACCGGGTCTCGATCGACATCCAAGTGACGACGGCAGCCGGTGCCCGCACCCTGCTAGTCGTGGTCGAGGGAGCGTCCGGCGAGGTGACGATCGAGACGGCAGCAGGTACGTCCACAGCGACGATCGACGCGCACGGTCGCTTCTCCGTCGCGGGCGTCCCCGCCGGCACCGTCCGGCTGCACCTCACCGCCGACGACGGCAGCGCGGTCACCACCAGCTGGGTCAGTCTCTGACCGGGGACGCACCTGCTCGGCTCGTGCCCCCCGCATGACCCCACCCACCGTGTTGATCTTCACCCACGGGACGGCTCAGATCAGGCCGGCGCGGACGGCGTACGCAACCGCGTGCGAGCGGTTGCGCAGGTCGAGCCTGGTCGTCATCTCGTGGATCGCGCTCTTGATCGTGCTCTCGGAGTAGGCGAGCTCGGTGGCGATCTCGGCGGTCGAGCAGCCGTCCGCCAGCAGCCTGAGCACGGTGAGCTCGCGGTTGGTGAGGCCGCACCGCGGCCTCACCTGCGGGCGGCCGCCGCCGGAGTCCGACGGGCGCCGCATGAGCCGCCCGAGCAGGTCACCAGGAAGCGAGCGTTCACCGGTCGAGGCCAGCCGTACGCCTTCGGTCAGCCGCTGGTCGGTGGTCTCGCGGCGGCGCACGATGACGCTCGCTCCGGCCTCGACACCCTCGAGCAGGGACGCCGCGTCGAGCTCACCGACCACGACGACCACGCGGGTCCGGCCGCCGTACTGGACGGCTCGCACCCGGCGGAGCTGCTCGGCGTCGAGGCACGCCGCCCCGATGACGACGACCTCGGGCAGCTCCTCGCTGCGGAACGCGACGACCTCGAGAGCGGGGCTGGTGCGCAGCTGCATGGTCAGCCCGCAGAGGGTGACCGGGTCGTCGGCGAGCACGCTCACTCGGAGGCGCTGGGGGGTCACGGCTGATCCTTCCCTCGAGGTCTGGCGGCATCGTGGCTGGACGCACCGACAACCAGGAGCACGCTCGCCGTCGCGCTGATACACGGCCCGACGGACGTGGCAGGCTCAACCCGTGCACCCGTCAGCTCCTCCGGTCCCGGTCGCGGCCGCCGCGCTCGCGGCGCGGGCTCTGGACGCCGTCGGGGCGGACCCGCGCCTGGCCCTCGAGCTCGCCGAGCAGGCGAGGCAGCTGGCCCGCACCGAACGCAGCGCCGCCGCGGCGTGTACGGCGCTGAGAGCGGCCGGCCTGGCCCACCGGGGGCTCGGCGACCTCGCCGCCGCCGAGACGACGATGCGCGCGGCAGTCCGCTGCGGAGCGCGGGTGCGCGACGCGGAGCCCGAGGCCGAGGCCCGGATGAGCCTGGCGTTCGTCCTGCTCGAACGGGGTCGGATCGCCACGGCGCTGGCTCAGGCCGACCGGGCCGCGGACCACCTCACCGGGCTGCAGGGCGCCCGGCTGGTCATGCAGCGGGCCCTCATCCTGCAGCGCTGTGGCCGCCTGGACGAGGCGCTCGCCGACTATGCGCGCGCTCTCCCGGTTCTGCGCCGGCACCGCGACGACAAGTGGGAGGCGCGACTGCGCAACAACCGCGGCCTGCTCCAGGCGTACCGGGGTGAGCTCGTCCTCGCCGAGCGCGACCTCGAGCGCGCACTCGAGCTGCATCGCGACGCGGGTCGCGAGATCGACGCCGCCGACTGCGAGTGGAACCTCGGCTTCGTGGCTGCGCGGCGTGGTGACGCGCCGAGCGCGCTCGAGCGTTACGCCGTTGCCGCGGCCGCCCACGAGCAGTACGGCACGGCGATCCCGCAGCTGCTGCTCGACCGGGCCGAGGTCCTGCTGTCGGTGGGACTGGTCACCGAGGCCCGCGAGACAGCAGAGCTCGCGGTTGCCAGCTGTGCCGCGGTCGGCCAGCACTCCGACGTCGCCGAGGCGGAGCTGCTGCTCGCTAAGGCGGCACTGGCCGACGGGGACGCCGCAGTCGCCAGCGCGTCCGCCCGTCACGCCGAGGACGCCTTCCGTCGGCAGCACCGGGACGAGTGGGCGCTCTTGGCCCGCTACGTGCGGCTCCGGGCCGAGGCCGCGGCCGGCCGCGCGACCCGGCGGACCGTCGACCGTGCCCTCTCCACGGCGCAGGCCCTCGCCACCGCCGGGTGGCGGGTGGCGGAGCTTGACGCGCGGCTGGTCGCGGCGCGGATCGCGCTGGCCCTCGGTGACGAGGCGACCGGGGCCGAACAGCTCGGCCTCGCGGCGCGGGCCCGCACGTCGAGCGACCTCGAACTGCAGACCCGCGCGTGGTACTCCGAGGCGCTCCTGCGGCAGTCCCGAGGGAATCGTCCAGGGGCCCAGGCGGCACTGCGGGCCGGGTTGCGCGCAGTGGACCGCCAGCGCTCGATGCTCGGGGCGACCGAGCTACGGGTCCACGTCGCGACGCACGGGGGCGACCTCGCCCGGCTGGGTCTGGCGATGGCCGTGGCCTCGGGGTCCGCGCCGAGCGTGCTCTCGTGGGCCGAACGCTGGCGGGCGGGTGCACTCCACCTCCAGCCAGTTCGTCCGCCCCGCGATCCCGAGCTCGCGTACGCGCTGGCCGAGCTGCGGCGGATGTCCGCCGAGGTCGACGAGGCGCTGCTCGACGGCGAACGTCCACGCGGCCTGGAGGCGCGCCGCCGCGAGCTTGAGCACTCGGTGGTGCTGGCCACCCGGATGGCGACCGGCGGCCTCGGCGCCTCGAGTCCGACCGTCCCAACGGTCGAGTTGCTCTCCGGTTCGCTGGCCGACCGCGCCCTCGTCGAGTACGCCGAGGTCGACGGCGACCTGATGGCGGTGACCGTCCGCGCAGGCCGCTGCAGGCTGTTCCGGCTCGGCTCCCTCGCCGCCGTGCAGGCCGAGCTGGGAGCCCTGCACTTCGCCCTGCGCCGCCTGGCTCTGGGTTTCGGCTCGAACCGTTCGCAGCGCCTCGCGCGGGCCGCGGCCGAGCGCGCCGCCGCCGGTCTGGACGCGCTGCTGCTCGCACCGCTGCGAACCGCGATCGAAGGCGCCGCCCTCGTCGTCGTGCCGACCGGCGCGCTGCACGCGGTGCCCTGGGCCGTCGTGCCGACGACGAGTGCCGTCCCGGTCACCGTGGCCCCTTCGGCATCGGTCTGGGTCCGCGCCTTCAACGCGGGGGCGCGTACGCCCACGACACCTGGGCGGGTTGTGCTCGCCGCAGGACCGGGCCTCGCCGCCGCCGACGCCGAGATCGCCGCGCTGGCGACCGGCTACCGCTCCCCGTGCGTGCTCGTCGGCGCGGCCGCGACCGGGGCGGCCGTCCTCGACGCCCTCGACGGAGCCGACCTGGCCCACGTCTCGGCACACGGCCGACTCCGCACCGACAACCCGTTGTTCTCAGCCCTGCAGCTCAGCGACGGAGACCTCACCGTCTACGACCTGGAGCGGCTGGGTCGGGCGCCGGCCACCGTGCTGCTGCCGTCCTGCCAGTCGGGCGTCGCCGCTGTGCGGGCCGGCGACGAGGTGATGGGACTCGTCTCGGCGCTGCTCGCGCTGGGCGCGCGGCATGTCGTCGCAACCGTCATCGCTGTGCCCGACGCACCGACCGCCGAGCTGATGCTCGGGGTGCATGCGGGGCTCCGCACCGGCCAGGAGCCCGCGCTGGCGCTCTTCTCCGCGCGGCAGCAGCTCGACCTCGCCGACCCCACCGCGTTCAGTGCCGCTGCCGGGTGCGTCGCGTACGGCGCCTGACGCTCCCGCGGTAGCCCCAGGTGGCGCCGGCGCCGGCTACATCGTCGGGTCGACGGGGGGTTCGTAATACGCGCCCATACCGGCCCACGGGGCCTCCGGCAGCTCGGACAGCAGCTCGAACGCCGTCTGTCGGGCCGTCTGCTTCCCCAGGGTCTGGGCGTGCCGCCGGGCGATCTCGGCGGCCACGAGCGGCGCCGCGAACGAGGTGCCGCTCCACCGCGCCCAGCCCGTGAACTTGACCGAGCCGCCGCTGCCGTCGCCGCGTGAGCCGGTCGGGAACGCGCTGCGCAGGTCGACTCCCGGGGCGCAAAAATCGACCCACGACCCGTAGTTGGTGAACGACGCCGGAGCCTTCTCGCGGGAGTCGTAGGCCGCCACCGCGAAAACGCCTTTGAGCGCGGCCGGCCAGAACGGACGGTCGGACCCCGCGTTGCCCGCCGCGGCCACAACCGCGCGCGAGTGGCCGAGGGCAGCGATCGCTGCTGCGAGGGCCAGCGGCGCGGTGTCGTCCTGCGTGTATCCGCCGAGCGACAGGTTCACGACGTCGGCGGCGGTCTCCGCGAGCTCGAGCGCGATGGAGAGGTCGTCTCCGACGCCGGTGGAATCGAGCACCCGGCCGGGGTCGATGCCCAGGCCCGGTGCGACCAGGTGGATCAACCCGCAGATGAACGCACCATGTCCGGCCTGCTCGTCGAACAACCCGTCGAGGTCGTCGTCGAGCGCGTCGACGTCGTCGGCGTCGGAGAAGGCGCAGTCGGCGAGGTCCGGGTGGGTGAGGGCCAGGTCCGACGGCAGCCCGGTGTCCAACACGGCGATGTCCACGCGGACGCTCGCAGCCACCCGGGCCCCCCAGGGCGAGCCCGGGTCGGTGGCGGGGTCCGGCTCCGAGCCCGGACCGCCTTGGTATCTCGGCTCGCCGGCGAAGACGTGGTTGAGCGAGATGGCCGGAGCGCGGTCGTCGTTGCTCGCGCGCAACCGGCTCACGACCTCGGGCAGCGGGACGTGGTCGGGGACGTGCCACAGCTCGAGGCCCACCGCGCAGGCGTCGATGCGGCGGTGGACGTTCACGGTTCGCTCCGAGTGGGAGCGGCGCCAGCCGTCACCGGGTTCGTACGGGCGGGCCTGGTACTCCTCGCGCAGGATCCGGCCGAGCTGCTCGGCGGACTCGCGCGTCAGCAGCAGGTCACCAGGCCGGTACCGGAAGTCGTCGCCCTCGACGACGGGAGACAGGTGGCCACCGCGTTCGGTCGGGCGCCGCCGCTCGTGCGGAGCACTGCCGTCGCCGGGTCGTGGGTCCATCGTTTCCTCCAGCAGTCTCGTTCGTCCCCGGCTGAACGTCTCACGGCGGCTGCCGCCCGACAAGCGACCGAACCGGTTGGCTCCCCGGCCGACCAGGAGCCGCGCCAACCGGTTCGATGTCGCCCCCACGCGGACGGCCACCCCCGTTGTGAGGTCGTCCGCGACACACGTGACCCAGAGCGCCGCCGCTCCCGTCCTGATACACGCCAGAGCACCGGCTTTTCGTGGCCGCCTTCGGTCATGCCGACACTCGCCACGGCTGAGCGGCCCGGCGGTCCGGAGAGTCGCGATAGGGATGTCCGGTGCCCGCGACCCAACCTCACGACCCCGCCGGACGGGTCCGGCTCCTCGGCCCGGTCGCCCTGGTGCGCGGCGAGCTCGTGCTGGTGCCGGCCGGACGGCGGCAGGCAACCCTGCTCGCTCTCCTCGCGCTCAGCGCCGGCAATGCGGTCATGCCGCCCAGGCTGATCGCGGTGCTGTGGCCCGGCGAGCTGCCCGCCGACCCTGCGGCCGCGCTGCAGTCGCAGGTGTCGCGGCTGCGCAGGTTCCTCGGCCCGGGGCTCCTGCATCGCCGGTCCGGAGGCTACGTCCTGGCGATCCCTCCGCTGGAGGTCGACCTCCACGTCTTCGACGGGCTGGCGCGGTCCGGCCTCGCCGCCATCGCTGCCCAGGACCACCAGCGGGCATTGGACACTCTCCGGGCAGCGCTCGCACTGTGGTCCGGCGAGCCTATGGCCGACCTCGCCGGCCAGCCGTTCGTCACGCGCACCGCCGATCGCCTCACCGAGCAGCGCCTGGCCACCACCGCGGCTGCGCTGGAGTCCGAGATCGAGCTCGGGGGTCATCGCGAGGTGCTGGGCCGGCTCGCCGAGCTCACGACGGAGCACCCTCTGCGTGAGGATCTCTGGGCGCTTCGACTCCTCGCGCTGTATCGAAGCGGTCGAGCAGCGGATGCGCTCTCCGCCCATCGGTCGGCCCGTGACCTTCTCGACCGTGAGGTGGGGCTGGATCCTGGTCCGGCTCTGCGAGAGCTCGAACGAGCAATCCTGGTGCACGACCCTGCGCTGGGCCGAAGGCCCACGGCTGCGTCGCCCACCAGCCCAGCGCCAGCGCAGCGCTGATCGCCGACCCCAGGAGCCACCCGCCGACGACGTCGGTGAGCCAGTGCGCCCCGAGATAGACGCGCGACGTGCCGATGATCGCGGTGAAGAGCACCACCAGCCCCAGGCCGACCCAGTTGCCGCGCCGGCTGAGGCGGTGCTGCACGAGCAGGAGCAGCACGAACGCGAGCACGACCGACGTGGTGGTGTGACCGGACGGGAACGAGCCGTCCTCGGCGAGCGCGACGCCCACCGGGACCGGCGGACGCTTGCGGTCGATCAGCAGCTTGCCCGTCCCGACCGACGTACCCAGCAGCAGCACGGCCGCTGAGCAGAACACGAACGGCACCAGGCTTCGCCGAAACCAGCCGAGAACAGCGCCGAGGGCCACCAGCGCGGGACCCATCACCGAGAAGGTCCCGAACCACGTGACGACACTCAAGATCGCGAACCCGGTGGCACTGCGATGGTCGATGGTGAAGTCGCGCACGACTCCGTCGAGGTGGATGAGCGGCGTGTGTCGCACCACCCCGACCACCGTGACCGCGAACGCCAGCAGAGCGAGTGCGCCCCCGACGGCGACCCGGTCCGCCCATGCCGGCCGCTGCTCCATCGGGCCAGGGTACGACGAGCACCGTCGCGGACTCTTCCGATGCGGTACCCGCCACGGTCGGCGATAGGTCATCCTGGGCGGCATGAGCACGCTCGTGATCAGACCGGGCACGCCGGGTGACTACCCCGACCTGATCGGTCGCGTCGACGACTGGTGGGGCGGCCGTTCGATGTCGACGATGCTGCCGCGACTGTTCTTCGAGCACTTCGGGCTGGCCTGCCTGGTCGCCGAGGACGACGGTGTCCGGATCGGGTTCTTGTGCGGGCTGCTGTCAGGCGCTGATCCGGAGGTCGCATACGTCCACTTCATCGGCGTCGACCCGACCCGGCGCGGTCAAGGGGTAGGACGCCGGCTGTACGACACCTTCTTCGTCGTCGCGCGGGCGGCCGGTCGGGCCAAGGTGTGCTGCGTGACGGCGCCGACCAACCCCGCCTCGATCGCCTTCCACCGCAGGCTGGGCTTCACGTACGACACGAACCCGGCTGACCCCGCCCAGCCGCTCGCCCACGTCGACCACGACGGTCCGGGACAGGACCGCGTCGTCCTCGTCCGCGCGTTGTGAGCGGCCACCTCTCGGTCGACCCCGCCGACGCTCCGCTCGTCGACGAGTACAACCGGGCCCTCACGGCGGCCACCCGGCCCTTCACGATTCCGGGGCACAAGAACCGCACCGAGCTGCTCGGTCCGGTGACGGCCGGCGACGTCCCGATGTACCCGGGCCTCGACACGATCAAGATGACACACCGCCGGCTTCAGGTCGCCGAGCAGCGCGCTGCCGACCTGTGGGGCGCCGATTGGGCCCGCTTCTCGGTCGGTGGCTCGACCCATGCGAACCAGACCCTTTGCCTGGCCGTCGGTGCGCCCGGCGACCGGGTCGTGTCGACGCGGGCGGTGCACCGGTCGACCCTGCTCGGCTTCGTGCTGGCCGGGCTCGACCCGGTCTGGGTGCACCCGGAGGTCGACCCGGTCTCCGGGCTCCCGACCGGGCTTCCGGCGGTCCGGGTCGGGCAGGCGCTGGCGGACCACCCGGACGCGCGGGCGGTCTTCGTGGTCGAGCCGGGTTACGTCGGCACTCGGTCCGACGTTCGAGCTCTCGCCGGGCTGGCGCACGGGGCGGGGGTGCCGCTGGTCGTCGACCAGGCCTGGGGCGCGCATCTCGGCTTCCATCCGGGGTTGCCCGAACACGCGTTGCAAGCCGGCGCCGACGCCCTGATCACCAGCGCGCACAAGTCGTTGCCCGCGTACACGCAGGCGGCGCTTGTCTTGGCCCAGACCACGCGGCTGGACCGCCACCGGCTCGAGCGCGCGTTCGAGGCGACCCACACCACGAGCCCAGCAGGGGCGATTCTCGCAAGCATCGACGGCTGCCGTTCGCTGCTCGAGCAGCATGGCAGCGTGCTGCTGGGCGCGGTGATCGAGCTGGTGGCCGAGGCTCGCGCCCGGCTGGCACAGGTGCCCGGCCTCGCGGTGCTCGCCGGCAACCCCGACCAGGTGGACCCGACCAAGCTCGTGGTGGGCCTGGCGGCCACCGGCGCCAGCGGTCCGATCATCGAGAACGACCTCATCGCAGCGGGGTTCCCGGTCGAGCTGGCCGACCGCGACACGATCGTGGCGATCGTCACGGTGTCCGACACCGCCGACACGGTGCACCCCTTCGTCGACGCCCTCATCACGTCGATCGAACGGCACCGTGGAGCGCCACGCGCCGTCGAGGCGCCGCCCTGGCTGGCCGGCGGTACGTACGCCGAGGCGGCGATGACGCCACGCGCAGCGTTCTTCGCCCCCCACGAACGGGTCGACGCTGCCCAGGCGGTGGGGCGGGTGTCCGCCGAGCTCATCGCCCCTTACCCGCCCGGGATTCCGGCGGTGGTCCCGGGCGAGGTGCTGACCCATGACGTCCTCGCGGCGTTACGGGCGGCCGCCGCGTCCGGCGTCCGCGTGGCGTACGCAGCCGACCCGACGCTGCACACCGTGCAGGTCGTCGTCCGATGAGCGCACGGGTCAACCGGCGCACGCTCCTGCTCGGCGCCGTCGGTGCCGGGGTCGCGGTCACCGGGGCAGGCGTCGGATTGGCCACGGGTGTGCTGCCCGGGGCCGGGCACCTCAGGCGGGCGCTGGCCGACCAGGGGCCGGCCGGCGTGATCCCCGACGTGCCTGCGGGGCGTACGACGCTCGAGAAGGTGCGATCGGCGGCCCGCGGGCGCGACGTCGGGCTGTTCACCGCCGTCCCCGAAGGCCACGGGGCCGGTGCTGGCCTTCCCGTGTGCCTGGTTCTGCACGGTGCGAGCGCGACAACCGATGACTACCAACGCTTCGGGCTCGCGAAGATCCTCACGGCCGCCGTCCGAGCGGGCGCGCCTCCCTTCGTCCTGGTCGGGGCCGACGGCGGTGAGACATTCTGGTCAGGCGGCACAGGTGACGACCCGCAGGCGATGCTTCGTGGCGAGCTCCCGGTGTGGTGCGAGGCGAGAGGGTTCGACCCCGGACGCACGGCGCTCTACGGCTGGTCGATGGGCGGCTTCGGCGCACTACGGTTCGCCGAGCTGAGCCCTGGGAAGGCACGCGCAGTGTCGGCGCTCAGCCCTGCCGTCCGCGCGGACGACGCGGTGTTCGGTGGCGTGAACGCCCTGGTCGGCCGTCGCACCGCCCTGTGGTGCGGCGACTCGGACGCACTCTCGCCCGCGGTCCATGCGCTGGCCGCTCTGGTACCCGGCGGTCCCGAGATCACGTCGTGGGACAAGGGTGCCCATACGCGCGACTACTGGAACCGGGTCACTCCGGCTGCCTTTTCCTTCATCGGAGCCCGACTAGCGGAATAGTTGATGGTTCAACCATGTTCCCCGACGTACCGGCACCTCGCCGGAGCACCGAGGAGGAACCCGTGACCACCGCATTCGACGTCGAACCCCTAGCCCTGGGCGCAGAGGCCGCCGACCTGTTGTTCCGCGAGGCTCGAACCGCCAACACCTTCACGACCGAGCCGGTCACCGGCCAGCAGCTCGCCGCGATCTACGAGCTCACCAAGTGGGGGCCCACCGCGTTCAACAGCACCCCTCTGCGGGTCGTCCTCGTACAGACCAGCGAGGCTCGCGAGCGCCTGCTTCCGCACCTGACCGAGTTCAACCGGTCGAAGACCGCGGTTGCCCCCGTCGTCGCGATCCTCGCTGCGGACACGGAGTTCGTCGACCACCTGCCGACGTTGGCACCGCACATGGGCGACCCCACGAGGATCTTCCCCGACCTCGCCCAGCGTGAGCAGTTCGCGCGGTTCAACGCCACCCTCCAGGCCGGCTACTTCTTGGTCGGCATCCGGGCGGCGGGGCTCGCCGCCGGTCCGATGAGCGGCTTCGACCAAGCCGCCGTCGACGCCGAATTCTTCGCTGACGGCCGGTTCCGTTCGCTGGTCGTCGTCAACATCGGTCACCCGGCCCCCGACGCCTACCGCCCTCGGGGCGCACGGCTCGACTACGAGCAGGCCGTCACGGTGCTCTGAGGGGACGGCCTCCGAGGCGCGCTAGATCCCTTCCTGGGCCACGACGCGACCACCGGCCACCGCTGCGGCGAGGGCCGCGTGGTCGCGTTCACTCTGGTCGGCGTACGCGGCCGAGAAGTCCGCCAGCGCCTCGTCGAACACCGTGCCCTTGCCGAGGTACGACGCGATCGCGATCCGATCGCCGGATCGGGCGTGGGCGCGGGCCAACGTCCAGCCGCAGAGCCGCCCGTACACCGTCAGCCCCGGAGCGCGCATCTGCTCCACCTCGACAGAGCCCTTCCAGTCGCGTAGCTGGCGGACGTAGAAGTCGCGGACCTGGCCGTCGAACCCGACGATGCGCTGCCAGCCGAGGAAGATATCGCTGCTCGCCTGCATGAGCCGTTGCCCAGCTACCACCCGCTGGCCGGCGTTGGAGTACTCGCTGCGCCCGACGAAACCCTCCAGCACCGAGGCCTGGGCCTCCTTCACCTGCAGCAGCAAGGGGTCGCCGCTGTCGCGGCCGAGAAGCAGGGCCACCCAGGCGCGCGCGCCGACACTGCCCACCCCCACCACCTTGCGGGCCAGCTCGACGAAGCGGTACTCCTCGAGCAGGTGCCTGCGATCGGTGGTCAACGACGCCCGGTAGCTACGCAGCGACCCCCGGATCTGCTCCTCCAGCTGCGCTGCTTCGATCTCTGGTGACAGCTCGCGCACGGGCACGAGCAGCGGCGGGTCGCTGATGAACCGGGGCTCGCCGTCCACGACGCGGACCAGCTTGCTGAACGCCTGCAGGTGGTCGCGGGTCTTGGCTTTGGCCAGGAGGCGCTCGGTAGCCTTGACGACCACTGAGTCGATCCCCGAACGGATCTCCTCGAGGGTGGTCTCGACCGGCACGCTGGCGTACCAGACGTCGAGGGTGTTCATTCCGGCGAAGGTAGCCATCGCCGTGCGGTACTCCGCGACGGCGGCAGTCACCAGCCTTCGGCGTTCCGCGGCGGTCAGGTCGTTGGCGCGCCCAGCGACCTCCAGGCTTGCCGCGAGCCGCTTGACGTCCCACTCCCAGGGTCCGGGCGCGGTCTCGTCGAAGTCGTTCAGGTCGAACACCAGCTGGCGCTCCGGCGAGGCGAAGATCCCGAAGTTCGACAGGTGCGCGTCGCCGCAGAGCTGCACCCGGAGCCCGCAGCTGGGAGTGCCCGCCAGGTCGGAGGCCATCAGCAGTGCGGCACCACGGAAGAACGCGAACGGCGACGAGAGCATCCGGCCGTACCGGATCGGCAGCAGCTCCGGCAACCGGCTGGCCCCTTGCAGCTCGAGCAGCGCAACCGGGTCTGGCCGCAGCGCCGACGGCTCGAACACGGCATGGCTCGACCGCGGGACCTCCCGCCTCGCGGCTCGCCCCCTGGCCACGCGCTCGGCCGGGGTCAGGTGCGGCATCTGCTGACTGGCGCGGTACCGGCGGGCAGGTCGGACTGGCGGAGCCGGGGTCAGCGGCGGTTGAGACATGCGGGCAGGCTACTGCGCGCTGGCTACTGCGCGGAGGGCACGCCGACGGTGGCCACGTGACAACATCGACGCCGACGGTCCAGACCAAAGGGAGTGCCGATGGGTGCCGAGCTGTTCCCCGCCGCGCCACTGGCCAACAGTCCGGGCGGCTGCCGGGGGATCATCCCCGCTCCAGAGAGCGGTTGGACGCACGTGCCGCTCGGCGAGTGGGAACTGGCCGAGGGTGCCGGCTTCGGCGACTGCCACCCGCACGACGAGGTCAACTACGTGCTCGAGGGGCTGCTGATCGTCGACTGCGACGGGCAGAAGGTCGTGGCCGGTCCAGGCGACGTCGTCCGGGTTCCGGCCGGCAGCCCCGCCTTCTACTCGACACCGGAGTACGCCCGGATGCTCTTCGTCTACGGGGCGAATCCGGACGGCCTGCCGTCCACGACGTTCTCGAAGTAGTCAGGGCAGTTCAAGCATGGCAATCGGACTCACAGTGAGCACCCGCGTGACCAGAGCCAGATAGCCCCGTTGGCGGTCGCAGATCGACTTCCCGTCCGACCGGCCCATCCGCCGTGCACAATAAGGGCCTAGTGATCGCGCGGGCAGCGACTCGAGGGAGAGCGTTCAGTTGTGGCTCTCGATCAACCTGGGGCATTGGACGCCCGGGACGCCGAACGGTGGCGTCGGAATCAGTTGCCGATGCGGCCGACGAGGATGCTGGTGACGATGACGGACGTGATGGTGACGGTGGCGAAGCCGGCGACGATCATCTTGGGCAGGATCTCGTGCTCGATGGCGGCGACCTCTTCGGGTGTCTCGCCGGCGCCGCGTGCGGCTTCTTGGGAAAGGATCATGGTGCCGGGGAAGCCGTAGAGCGAGGTGAGGCCGATGGCCACCGACATGGGGACGCTGTAGCCGAGCAGCTTGCCAACCAGGGCCGAGAACAGCCCGATGCCGTCCGCGGCGCTGCTCCTCGAGGAGTTCGTCGACGGCACCCCCTGGGCCCACATCGACGTCGCCGGCACCGCGCAGGCCGATCCGCCCGGCGCCTGGCGCCCACATGGCTGCACCGGCTTCGGCGTCCGCCTGCTCGCCGAGCTGGCCACGTCGTTCCACGCCCGAGGCGCCGGTGCCGCAGCTGAGCGGAGGACCGTTGCAAACCACCGGGCACGACCGACCGCCCGGGTTGCGCCTTTCACGCGGCATCGTCGCAGGTCAGAGCGGTCCCCCCGGCAGGACTTGAACCTGCGACCCGCGGATTAGAAGCTTGCCTGGAGGCGATACGCAAATGTCCACGCAGATGCATCGTCGCAGGTCAGGGGCTACGTGTGGACAGTAGCGGCCATCTCCGGATCCGGCCGAACTGGAGACA
>JBBQWS010000017.1:0-54912 GCA_038210415.1 Actinomycetes bacterium | reverse complement strand
GCTACTCCGTCGATCCAACCGACACATAGCAGTTCCTCGACGGCGCTCTCCCACGTCAGGGTCGTGACCGATCCGCCCGCCTTGCCCAGCACCAGCAGCACGCCCGGCGACATCGCATGGTGCTCGAGCAGCCAGTCACGGAGCGACGCTGCCTCTGGGACCACCAGTTCGTCCAAAGGGGGCATGGCCATGGAATAGATAGTAAATACGCCTGTCACGGACCCCGCTGCTTCGCTGGGATGGACCGGCTGGTTGCCCCGGTTGACCGCGGGATGTTCCACGTACGTTCCACGACCGACTTCCGTGAGGCACCCTCGCCGAGGGGACCGCGGTCCGTCGGGGGGCGTGACGAGCAACCTGATTCCCGGCCAGTCAGTCGTCAGGCTCGATCCTCCACCTCCGCGCAGCGCTGTGAGTCCGGGGTCCCACGCTCGCTCGGCTGCAAGCCCCTTAGCCGCGCGACGTAGCCCTCTACCGGAACGCGGTGGAGGCCGGGCACGCAAGACTCCTCAGGCCGGTGCCTGCTGCGGCGCCCCCACGCCCCACCACTCCCGTGACTTCGCCCTTGCTTGCCAGCCGAGCAAGACCTCGCGCCACCCCGAACAGCACTCTCGCGCCGGGGGCAGGCGAGGACCGGGGTCAGCCGACGTCGGCGAGGACCTCTTCCAGCGGCAGGCCGGGGTCGGCTAGCCGGTTCAGGTCGACGACCTGGCTCGATCGGACGAGGGCCTGGATGGCGGGAGCGACGTCCCACACGTTGACGTTCATCCCGGCGAGGACCCGGCCGTCCTTGAGCCAAAAAGCGATGAAAGCCCCCGCCCCTTGGTCGCCGCGGTACACGACCTGGTCGTAGCCGTCGGGTCCGATGGCGCCGGAATACTCCATCCCGAGGTCGTACTGGTCGGTGAAGAAGTACGGCACGGGGTCGAAGGGCTCTGACTCCCCCAGCATCGAGCGGGCAGCCGCGGGTCCACCGTGGAGCGCGTTGGCCCAATGCTCGACACGGAGGTGACGGCCGAGGGAGGGACGGAAGGAATTGGCCACGTCACCGGCCGCATAGATGTCGGGATGCGACGTGCTCAGCCTCTCGTCCGCGACCACGCCGTTGTCGATCGACAGCCCGGCATCTGCGGCAAGCCCGATGTTGGGGACCGCGCCGACTCCCACGACAATGACGTCCGCGGGCACGATCAGGCCTGCGGACGTCTGGACGGACGCCACATTCCCGGCTGAGCCCTGGACCGAGTGGAGACTGTCGCCAAGGAGCAGGTGAACCCCGTGGTCGCGGTGCAGGTTGGCGAACATGGAGCCGAGCTCGTCGCCGAGGGCTGTGCGCAGCACGGTCGGCTGAGGCTCGATCACGGTCACCTCGTTTCCGTAGCCGCGTGCTGCGGCGGCCACCTCGAGCCCGATCCACCCGCCGCCGATCACGACGACTCGTCGGCCTCCGCCGGACAGATCGCCGACGAGGGCGTCGGCGTCGGCGATGCTACGTAGGTATCGAACACCAGCGAGTTCGGAGCCGGGTACAGCGACGCGGCGGGGGGCCGATCCAGTCGTCAGCAGCGCCTTGTCGAAGTGCAGGCGTTCGCCGTCCGCGAGCACGACCTCGTGCCGTTCGGGGTGAAGGGCGACCACCGTCGCGTCGATCCGTAGCTCGACATCGTGCTCGTCGTACCACCCGGACTCGTGCACGAAGACCGACTCCCGGGACTTCGATCCGGCGAGGTAGCCCTTCGAAAGCGGCGGCCTCTCGTAAGGACGTTCGACCTCCGCACCAAGCAGCAGAATCCGACCCTCGAAGCCCTCCGATCGCAGCGTCTCAGCGGCCTTGGCTCCGGCGAGGCCGGCTCCTACGATCACGTGTGTCGCGGTCGTCGTCATCGAGGGCCTACTTCCATCCGTTGGGCGAGCTGGGCAGCGAGGCGCGCCCAGGCTTGGTCGTAGTCAATGCCCAATTCGCCCAGCTCGTCGAGGGCTTGGCGCGACTTAGCGTGGGTTTCGCGGATCGCAAGGCGATTCGCAGACGCGCCCACGGTCCGGGGGCGCGGCGAGGGCGAGGAACTCCGCGCGTCAGCGCGGTCACCAGGCAGGCAGACCGGAGAGCCGTCAGCACAACCAGGGATCAACTCAAGGGCTCGTCATGTCGGTCGCGACGTGGACGTGCACGTGCCCGATGTTCTCGCGAGCAGGTCCCGGCGGCTGTGTGTTGAGGTCTTCGCGAAGATGGACTTCAGGTGATCTTGGATCGTGTTCGGCGACATCACCAACCGTCGCGCCAATTCGCGGATGTCGTCGCCTCCGACCAATGCCTGGAGCAGCCGTGCCTCTCGATCGGTGAGGCCCCCATGCGGAGCGCGAACAGCGACAGGCGATGCTTGTCGTCGCCATCACCCTTGTCCCTTCGCGGGCGCGGACATCGCGCGTCACTTCACCGACGACGCGGAGCCGTGGGCCGCACGCCAGGACGGCTACGTCAGCGGCCAGTGGCTCCGGACACCCGACGGCGCACGTGGCATCGGCAGCGTCGGTCCGCTTCAGGTAGTCGCCGACCGACAGGTCGGGGTCCTCGCACATCCAGCACATGGGTCCTCCGATTCGGAAGGTTGAGTCTCCGGCGGCCCGGCTTGCGAGGGCGAGGCCCTCTTCCGAATCTGTGGACAGTCGGCTGAGCCAGGCGAACGGTGAAGAGCGGCGATGTGCTTGGTACGTTCGTCGGCGTGACAACCCCGACCAACCTGCTGCTGGTCTCTGGGAGCACCCGCGCGGCGTCCACCAACACAGCCACCTTGCGCACCGTCCGGGCTGACCCACCGAGCGGGACCACGGTCATCTGGTTCGACGGCCTCTCCGACCTGCCGGCGTTCAACCCTGACGACGAGATCGAACCGGTCCATCCGGCCGTTCAGCACCTGCGTGCCGAGCTCGCGGCCGCCGATGCCGTGATCTTCTGCACGCCCGAATACGCTGGCTCGCTGCCGGGCAGCCTCAAGAACCTCCTCGACTGGACGGTTGGGCACGGTGATCTGTACGAGAAACCGGTGGCGTGGATCAACGTCGCCGCCGAGGGACGCGGAGGCGGCGCCCAGGCGGCACTTGCGACGGTTCTCGGCTACGTGTCGGCCATGATCATCGAGGAAGGCTGCCTTCGGATGCCGGTCCCGCGCGGCGCCATCGGCCCGGAGGGGACCATTCGCGACCCGGCCTTACGAGCCCGCCTTGGCGCCGCGGTCTCGGGCCTGTCTGGCGCGCTTCGGCCCCTGGCCCCATAGGCTCTCGCTGGTCTTGACTGAAACCCGCTCACCAGGAACGTTGGCTTGTCCTGAGCGCTGGAGGGCAGGCCGCGACTGACTCGCAAGTGCTCGGGCCGGTGGACTTTCTGGCCGTGGAGTTCCCAGACGGTCGTATGACCGGTGACGGCTTGCGCATGCCTGCCGAGTTGGTGGCCCGCGGGACGATCGCGGTCCGCGACCTGGAGTTCGTCGTCAAGGCGAAGGACGGCACCGCGGCCCGGGTCGCGCTGGAGGACATTCCGCAGATAGAGCCGGTCGACGTCTCGTCGTGGGCCGGCGCGTTCTCGGGAATCCTGGACGAGGCGTGACGCGACTTGCGGCGAGGAGGTCGGGATGGGCCTGTTCAAGACCGCCGTCCACGACCGGATCCAGCGACCCAAGTACGCCGATCCAGTTGCGCGAGCTCGCCGCAATGAAGGAGACGGGGATCCTCACTGACGCGCCGCGGTCGCACTCGCCGGCGAGGCGAGCCTGGACTCCCTCACCATGCGCAGCCTGGCGCAAGCGCTCGACGTGGTGCCGATGGCGCTCTACAAGCACGTGGCCAACAAGGACGACCTCATCGGCGGGATGGTGGACCTCATCGTCGGCGAGATCGATCCCGCGATCGCTGGCGCCGACTGGCGAAGCGCAGCACGAGAGCGGATCCTCGCGGCCCGACGAGCACTGCTGCGCCACCCGTGGGCGCGCGCTGCCATCGAGTCGTGGACGACGATGACCCCCACTCTGCCGGCCTACATGGAGTCGATGATCGGCATCTTTCCCGCCGGCGGCCTGTCGGTCGATCTGACTCACCACGCCCTGCACGCTCTCGCCGGACGGATCTGGGGGTTCACGCAAGAGGTGTTCGCCGACCCACCGCCCTCGGACTCCGCGCCAGTCGACCCCGAAGCGCAGGCCGCCGCGTTCGCTGCGATGGCGACCATGTACCCGTACAGCCTCGAGATCGCCATGGCTATCGCCCACGACGAGACCTCGGTGGTCGGCGGAGGCTGCCACGACCAGTTCGAGTTCGAGTTCGCCTCGATGTCTTGCTCGACCGGTTCGAACGACTCCCCGACAGGGCTGGACCTCCGACGGGGGCCACGAGGGCTGATACGCGGCCGCGGGGGTGATCTGGGCAACCCCGGACCGCGGCCGCTGCTAGCGTCCGCCCATGCAGACCTCTTCAGTCGCAGTGGTGACCGGTGCGAGTCGCGGCATCGGGGCGGTCGTCACCGAGCGGCTCGCCGCCACCGGCCGCACCGTGGTTTCCGTCGGTCGGTCCGTCGAGCAGCTCACGGAGCTCGCTGTCCGCACCGGGGCGGTGCCCTTGGCGCTCGACGTCACCGACGCCGCCGCAGTCGCGGAAGGCTTCGCCCGCATCGAAGCCGACTTCGGCGTACCGAACCTGCTGGTGAACAACGCCGGGCTAGCCGGGCCGCCGGGTGTGACGTGGGAGCAGACGCCGGCCGACTGGTGGCGGGTCTTCGAGGTCAACGTCCTCGGTACGTACCTGTGCAGTCGCGCAGTGCTGCCGGCGATGGTCGAGGGCGGAATCGGGCGGATCGTCAACGTCTCGTCGAACGCCGCCTTCTTCCCCGTCGACCACGACGCCGGTTCGGCGATCAACTCCGCGTACATGGCCAGCAAGGCCGCGGTGATCCGCTTCACGGAGGCACTTGCCGGTGAGGCCGCGGGAGCAGGGGTGCGCGCGTTCGCGATCTCGCCGGGGATGGTCAAGACCGACATGACCGCCCAGATCTTCGCCGCCGAATGGGACGACCCCGAGCTCTGGTCACCGCCCGAGCTGACCGCCGACCTCGTCGAGTTCATCGACTCCGGCGCTCTCGACGCCTTGTCCGGTCGCTACATCCACGCAGCCCGGGACGACTGGCGCAGCTTGACGGTCAAGGCCGGCGACGTGCTGGCCGCGGACGCGCACACGCTACGCGTCCGCCCGCTCTGACTCAGGACCGCCGCTCCTGGACGGCCCGCTTCACGATCAGGAACGGCAGGATGAAGGCGGCGATCGCCCCGGCCAGCCACACGATCAGAGCAGCCAGAATCCAG
The DNA here is from genome assembly GCA_038210415.1 of Actinomycetes bacterium. Lineage (GTDB taxonomy): Bacteria > Actinomycetota > Actinomycetes > Prado026 > Prado026 > JBBQWS01. The sequence goes on along the minus strand of JBBQWS010000017.1, from coordinate 49,567 downwards.
GTCGAGATCCCCTGGACGGAGAACCCCTTCGAGATCGCCGCGGTGATCATGAGCGCCACCAGAGTGGAGACGATCCCGACGCCGCCCATGAACGCCGAAGCGTTCTTGTGGATGATCTTGAAGATCAGTGGGGAGAGGATCGCTTGAATGAGGGCAAAGATGATCGCCACCAACAGGTAGGACTTTCCGTCGACGCTGAGATCGGCGAGCAGTACGTCAGCCACGACGAGGCCGATCAATGCTGACAGGAAGAACACCACGGTGCTGATGACGAAGCGGATCATTGCCGTCCCTTCCGGATCCTCAGTTGGTGGCAACCGTATCGAAATCGGGCGGCTGGCTCGAGCCACGCCCGGCACGTGGTGCTCTCGCGGTCCAGTCGTAGATGACCGAGCTGCGCAGCACCACGTCCTGGATGGATCGGTTCTCCCGACTCACCACGACCCAGAGCAGACCCACGGGCAGCACGACACAGAACGCCGCGCGGACGACCGCACCCCAGATCCGAAGCTTCTCGCCCCGGAAGTTGACGACCCGTAGGCCCATCACGTGACCGCCGTACGTACGACCGGTAGTGACCCAGGTGAACGCGAAGTAGATCATTTGCAACCAGAGCCCCAGCAGAACGAGCAGGCCCAGCGGCGGCAGGGGCGGGAACGTGAATCCGCGCGGGTCGCGCAGGAAGCGGAAACCGATCCAACCGGCATAGCAGACAGCCAGCACCACGACGATGACGACGACGTCCAGCAGGTTCGCGGTCACCCGGCTGACGACTCCGGCCCGGTGGCCCTGGTAGGCCCGGGCCTCCGCCGGGATCGTCGACATCGGCTTGTCCGGGGACGGGGCTCCCTCGCTCACCGCGACGTGCCGTTCTCACCCGACGGATCGTCGGACGCGGTGAGCTCGGCGCGATCCTGCTTCGCGAGCCGGGGCTTGCGCCGCAGCAGCAACCGGTCGACCGCTCGCTGCACCGCCTGGTCGGCGTCGATACTCTGCATCCGCACGCCGCGAACGGTCTCCGATGCGACCGATCCGGTGGACTCGCGGATGATCTCGGGCAGGTCGATCGAGTCCAGGACGTAGCTGGTGAGGCCGATCAGGTCGATCCGGTCGATGACGGCATCGATGCTCACCCGTTCGGCGATCTCGTTGACGTCGACGCGGTTGAGGATGGCTTCGATGTCGACGCCGGCCACGATCTGGTCGAGGTCCAGTCTGCGCACCACCGCCTCGAGGTCGACCCGCTCGACGACCGCGTCCAGCGCGACGTTCTCGATGACGATGCGGGTGAGGTCGAGACTCTCGATGACGGCGTCGAGGTCGACCCGACGCAGCACCAGGGCTGTGAGGTCGATCCGGTCGAGCACGGCGGCGACCACCAACGGGACCCACCGGTCGAGGAGCGCCACAAGCTCGCGCTCCGCCGCGCGCCTGGTGCTCCAACCGCGGGATCTGAGCCCCGGCACCAGACTCGCCGGGTGGTACGCGACGGGAACGAAGGGCGGCCGGGCCACGACGGCGACAGCCGGGCGGGCCAGCTGCCAGCCGAACCGGGACACCACCGCCCCGACCGTGACCGCTGTCGCCGCGGCGCCGATGACGACGTCGACAGCGACCGGCGTCTCGCCACGTCGGCGGAGCTCTGTACCGGCTACCGGGTCGCCCACGACCCCACCTCCACGCCTCGCGACACGCAGTTCGCCGAAGAAGGACGCTGCGGCACCATCATGCCGGGAAGATGAACGGGTGACGCCCGAAACCACCCGCCAAGCGTCCAGCGTCGTGCTCGGGGTCCTCGCCGCCAGCCAGTTCCTGATGACCCTCGACAGCTCGGTGATGAACGTCTCGATGGCCCAGGTCGCCACCGACCTCGGCACGACCATCACCGGGATCCAGACCGCCATCACGCTCTACACCCTCGTCATGGCCACGCTGATGATCACCGGTGGCAAGGTCGGCACGATCCTGGGGCGCAGGCGGGCGTTCGCGATCGGTCTGGTCATCTACGGCTGCGGGTCGCTGGTCACCGCGATCGCCCCCAACCTCGCCGTTCTGCTGCTCGGCTGGTCGCTGCTCGAGGGGCTGGGCGCCGCCTTGATCATGCCCGCGATCGTCGCCCTGGTGGCGGGGAACTTCGCGCCGGAACGCCGCACCGCCGCCTACGGGTTGATCGCGGCCTCGGGGGCCATGGCTGTCGCGGCCGGACCGCTCATCGGCGGAGCGGTCACGACTTTCGCGTCGTGGCGCTATGTCTTTCTCGGCGAGGTGGTCATCGTCGTCGCGATCGTGGCCCTGCTCCGCAAGATCGCCGACGTGGCCCCTTCGCCGGTCCGGCTGGATCTCGTCGGGTCGGTCCTGTCGGTGCTCGGGCTCGGGCTCGTCGTGTTCGGAGTCCTCCGGTCGAGCGAGTGGGGCTGGGTCGTCGCGAAACCGGACGCGCCGACTGTCAACGGCGGTTCCCCCGTGATCTGGCTGATCGTCGCCGGTCTCGGGGTCGTCTTCGGGTTCATGCGCTGGGAGCAACGCCTGGAGGACACCGGACGCGAACCGCTGCTCCGCCCGTCGATGTTGCGCAACGAGCAGCTCGCAGGCGGGCTGACGATGTTCTTCTCCCAGTTCGCCGTGCAGGCGGGCGTCTTCTTCGCGGTACCGCTCTTCCTCTCGGTGGTCCTCGGGCTCAGTGCGCTGCAGACGGGGCTGCGAATCTTCCCGTTGTCGGTCGCGCTGCTGGTCGCCGCCGCGGGGATCCCCAAGCTCCGGCCGACGGCGAACCCGCGCCGAGTCGTACGCCTCGGGCTGCTGTCCGTCCTCGTAGGCATCCTGATCCTCGTCGCCGGTCTGGACCCGGCCGCCAACGCGGGGATCGTGGCGATCCCGATGCTGTTCATGGGCGTGGGCCTCGGCGCCCTCTCGTCCCAGCTCGGCGCGGTGACCGTCTCGTCGGTGCCCGACTCGGAGAGTGCGGAGGTCGGCGGGCTGCAGAACACCGCGACCAACCTGGGGGCATCGCTGGGCACCGCCCTGGTGGGCTCCGTGCTCATCGCGACCCTGAGCGGAGCCGTCCTCGTGGGCATCCAGAACAGCCCCGACCTGCCCGCGTCCGTCAAGATCCAGGCCGAGTCCCAGCTCACCGGCTCTGTGCCGTTCATGTCGACGCAGCAGCTGACCGACCAGCTCAACGCGGCGAAGGTCCCGCCGGCGACGGTGACCGCCCTCGTCGCGGTCAACGAGACTGCCCGGATCGACGCCCTGCGGGCAGCCTTCTCAGTCGGCGCCATCCTCGCGCTGCTGGCGCTGTTCTTCTCCGGCAAGATCCCCACTGTCGCTCCGGGCGGGCGCGAGGACGCCTGACGGACACCGGTTCAGAAGTACGTCCGCACTCCCCCGACGACCTCGTACGCTTCGTCGACCAGGAGCAGCAGCCGCCACCGGTCGAGCGTGGTGCACGGGTGCGAGACGCCGAGGCCGACGAGGTCGCCGACGGCCAGTCGGCAGTCCGGCGGCACTGACACGAAGGCATGCTGGTCGGCCAGCGCGGTCACGGTCGCTGCGGTGAGGTCGACCGAACGCCCGTCGGCCGCGAGCGCCCGCAGCGGCCTCGGCAGCCCGGAGTCGAAGGACAGGTCCCGGCGGCCCGCGTTCAGCAACACGAGTCCTGGTTCGGGCCGCGACACCACCCGGGTCCACACCTCGAGCGCCGCCCGGAACGGCGGCAGGTCCCAGCCCGGCGACGAGGAGGGGCCCAACCGCTCGTACAGGCCGGTGTCGTGCGTGACGTAGCACCCGCTGCGCAGGACGACCCGCACCCCAGTGGCGGAGAGCGGTCCGAGGATCCGGGCGACCCGGTCGAAGTAGAGGCTGCCGCCGGCCGTCACGACGACCTCCTGCTGGTGGTCGAACAGTCCCAGAGCCCGCAGGTCGACCGCGAGCTGAACGACATCGTGGAGGTAGGCATCGACCCGCCGGTGCACCTCGGCCTGGTCGTCACCCACGATCGTGCCTTCGTAGCCTGCGACCCCGACCAGGGCCAGGTGCGGCGACGAGCCGATGGCCTCGGCGAGTGCGAGGCCATCGGCTGCGCTCCGCACCCCGGTGCGACCCTGCTGGTGGCCGAGCTCGATGAGCACCCCGAGCGGCCGGACACCGCCGGCCACCGCGAAGGCACGCTCGGCCCGGTGGACGCCAGGCAGCGAGTCGACGTAGCACAGCAGCTCGCGCTGCGGGTGGTCCCGCAGCTCCCGGGCGGCCCAGAGCAGGCCCGCGTCGTCGGTCAGCTCGTTGGCGAGGAGCACGCGGTCGACGCCGAACGACCAGAGAAGCTGTACCTGGAAGGGCACCGCTGCGGTCATCCCCCAGGCGCCCGCGACGAGCTGGCGTCTGACCACCTGCGGCGACAGCGCCGTTTTCGCGTGCGGCGCGAGCAGCACGCCCGCCCGCGCGCAGAACTCGCGCATGGTCTCGATGTTGGCGTCGAGCACGGCCTCGCGCAGGACCGCCACCGGGCTGCCCACCTCACCACGCAGGACGTTCCAGCCCTGGCGACCCAGGTCGCGCAGGCGAACCTCCGAACCCAGCGGCAGCCCCTTGAACGAGCTGTCGAGGAAGGCGGCGGAGTCGAATTCTGCGATCCGCTCCATCGCGTACCCGCTCTCTGCCCTAGACCCGCTTGGTCAGGATCGTCGTGGCGACCAGCACGCCGTCGGGGGTCGCCGCGTAGGCGTCTATGGTGCCGACGCGTGCCCAGCCTCGACGCAGGTACAGGCTCTCAGCCGGGCTTCCGCTGTGCGTGTCGAGCACCAGCAGGGTGCGCCCGAGGCTGCGTGCCGCGTCCTCGGCCACGGTCATCAACCGACCGGCGACGCCGAGCCCTCGGGCCGCCCGGTGCACCAGGAGCTTGCAGACGTCGGCCCGGTGCCGGGCGTTGGGCTTGGTCGCGAGGACGAGCCGGACGGTGCCGACAATGCGTCTTGCGTCATCTCGCGCGACCCAAGTCATAGCGTCGGGATCGGTCAGCTGGTCACGCCACCAGACCACTGAATCGTGGTGCGTGAGGGACGAGAGGAACCCGACGCTTGCCCCGTCCTGCACGCAGTCGAGGAGGACGTCCGCCAGCTGGGCCTCGTCGACCGACGTCGGCCGGGTCAGCTGCTCCACGTCCATGAGGGCATCGTCCCAGACCCGGGACGGGGGTCGGGGACCTTCGGCTCTGTCGCATCGCGGACCGGGGTCTCTAGCGTTTCTGCCAGCGGGTCGGACCGGTGAGAGGACGGTAGGTCGATGAGAAACATCTTGGTGCTTGGCGGCGGAACGGCCGGCACGATGGCCGCCAACAAGTTGCGGCACCGGCTCGACGACGAGTGGTCGATCACGGTTATCGACCCGAGCCCCGACCACTACTACCAGCCGGGGTTCCTCTTCGTCCCCTTCGGCGGGTACACGCCTGAAGAGATCGTCCGCCCACGGCGGGAATTCTTCACGGACGGCGTCGACTTCCGTCTCGCCGAGGTCGACCACATCGACCCGCACGCCTGCACGGTCACGCTGACCGAGGGATCGGTCCTGCCGTATGACTACCTGGTGATCGCCTCAGGCACGACGCCGCGCCCCGACGAGACACCGGGCATGGCCGACGAGGAGTGGCGCAAGAGCGTGCACGACTTCTACTCGTTCGACGGCGCAGTCGCCCTGCGCGACGCTCTCGCCAGGTTCGAGGGCGGCCGGCTCGTCGTGCACATCACCGAGATGCCGATCAAGTGCCCCGTCGCCCCCCTCGAGTTCACCTTCCTGGCCGACGCGTGGCTCAAGGAGCAGGGGCTGCGTGACCGAACCGAGCTCGTGTTCGTCACGCCGCTCGAGGGTGCCTTCACGAAGCCCGTCGCCTCCCACCACCTGGGCGCGATGCTCGACGAACGGAAGATCGCCGTCGAGGCGGACTTCGTCGTGGAGCGGATCGATCCCGCGACGAAGACCCTGTGGTCGATGGACGAGCGCGAGGTGCCGTTCGACCTGCTCGTCACCGTCCCACTGAACATGGGCGCCGACTTCGTCGCGAGATCCGGAATGGGCGACGAGTTGAACTACGTCCCGGTCGACAAGGGGACGTTGCTCAGCCGGACGTTCGACAACGTGTTCGCTGTCGGTGACGCCTCGGACATCCCGGCCTCGAAGGCCGGTTCGGTGGCCCACTTCGCCATGGAGCACTTCCCGCAGAACTTTGTGGACCACGTGGCCGGCCGGCCGATGACGTCGCTGTTCGACGGGCATGCCAACTGCTTCATCGAGTCCGGGAACGGCAAGGGTCTGCTGATCGACTTCAACTACGACACCCAGCCGCTACCGGGGAAGTACCCGCTGCCGGGCGTCGGTCCGTTCAGTCTTCTTGCCGAGTCCGAGCTCAACCACTGGGGCAAGCTGATGTTCCGATGGATCTACTGGAACGTCATGCTCCCGGGGCGCGAGCTGCCGTTGCCCGCCCTGATGTCCATGGCCGGCAAGCACGAGGAGCGTGTGGCATGACCAGCACCTTGGAAGCGCCCGGACTGGACGAGCGACTCGACGCGCTCACAGTGCAGCTCGAGGTGATCGCCGCGGAGACCCGGGCCCAGCGTGAACTGCGCGAACGGTACGCCGACCTCCTGCACGAGCTCTCCTTCGTCGCCGGGCCGGTCATGACGACCATGACTGACCGGATGCAGCAGGCGGAGGGCGCCGGTTGGTTCGACCTCGCCCGACGCGGCGGACCGATCGCCGAACAGGTCAAGGCCACGTTCACGGTCTCGTACGAGAAGGCCCCGAGCACGTTCGCCCTGCTCCGGCAGCTGAGCGACCCCGAGGTCCGCCGAGGGCTTGCGCGCGTCATCGGCATCCTGCGCGCAGTAGGAAACGACCCCACCACCAACACCACCGAGGGATGAGCACCATGCCTGTCAACACCATGAACGGCCGCGAGGTCCACGTGAACGATGAGGGCTTCCTCACCGAGTACGACGAGTGGGACGAGGACCTCGCCAAGGTCCTGGCCGCCAACATCGGGATCGACCTCACTGACGCCCACTGGAAGGTCATCCGCTTCCTCCGCGACGACTACAAGACGCAGGGCGAGACGGCGACCACCCGTCGGGTGCAGACCGTCGGCGGCGTCCCCACCAAGGAGCAGTTCGAGCTGTTCCCCAAGAAGCCGGCCAAGAAGATGGCCTACATCGCCGGGCTGCCCAAGCCGCACGGCTGCGTGTGACCCACGGAAGGAACTGAGCCACCATGAGTACCGAAACGGCACCGGCGATCGTGCCTTCGTTCGACGACGACACGAGCAGCGGACGCAAGCTCGCGATCATCTGCTCCAAAGGCAACCTCGACATGGCGTACCCGGGGCTGATCCTGGCCAACGCCGCCCTCGGCGAGGGTGTCGAGACGCATCTGTTCTTCACCTTCTGGGGCTTCGACATGATCACGAAGTCGCGGATGAACGACCTGAAGTTCACCCCTACCGGTAACACGGCCATGCACCTGCCCATGGGCGACGTTCGCGTCCCGCAGGCTCTGGCTCCGATCCCGGGGATGCAGGCCATGGCCACGAGGATGATGAAGCACCAGATCGCCGACCTCGGAGTTCCTGAGGTTCCGGACTTCCTCGAGCAGATCGTGGGCTCGGGCGGCCACCTGTGGGCCTGCCGGATGAGCGCCGACATGATGCACCTGGACATCGACGACCTGTACGACGGCGTCGAGGCGATCATCAACGCCAGCGACTTCATCGAGCTCACCGACGGCGCCCAGATGCTCTTCATCTAGAACCCGACGTCCAGAACCCGATGTCATGCCGTTCGTCGACCGCGTCGACGCGGGCCGGCAGCTGGCCGCGAGCCTCCGCGGCCAGCTGGGTCCGGATGTCGTCGTGCTGGGCCTGCCGCGCGGCGGCGTGCCGGTAGCCGCCGAAGTGGCGAGGGCACTGGGGGCTCCGCTCGACGTCGTCATCGTCCGCAAGCTCGGACTCCCCTTTCGCCCCGAGCTGGCTATGGGTGCGATCGGCGAGGACGGGGTCCGGGTCCTGGACCAAGCCCTGGTCGACGCCTTCGGCGTCACGCCGGCTGACGTGGCCGTGGTCGAGCTCGCCGAGCAGACCGAGCTTTCCCGCCGGATCCAGACCTACCGAAGGGTCCGGCCGCGGCTCAAGCTGGCCGGCCGGATCGCGATCGTGGTCGACGACGGCGCCGCCACCGGGTCGACGGCGTTGGCCGCCCTACGGGTCGTCAGGGCGCACGGGGCGGCACGAGTCGTGCTCGCGCTCCCGGTCGCGCCGCCGTCAGCGGTAGACGAGCTGCGCGCGCACGCGGACGAGGTCGTCTGCCTGGAGCAGCCGATCGACTTCCAGGCGCTGGGCCGGTTCTACGACGACTTCTCGGCGACCACCGACGACGAGGTGCTTGCGCTGCTACGTGACCAGTCACCCGACCTGACGCCCGCTACTGGACGGTGAGCGTGGCCGTGGCTCCGGTCTCGTCCATCGTGTCGATGTTACGGGCGTAGCCGGACGACGAGAACGTGCCGGCGACGGTTCCGACCACGGTCAAGACGATGCTGCGGGTCGCCCCCCTGGGGATGGACACGAGGCAGTAGAGCAGGTTGGGCGCCGAACGTCGGCAACCCGCACCCGGCGGCAAGGAGACGACCCCGAACGGTAGGCCGGGGAGCACCACTCCCAGCGCCACGCTCGGCATCGAGGTCGGACCGTTGTTCGTCGCCGAGACGACCAGCCGCGACGTGCCGCCAACGGCGACGGTCGCGGGCGTGAAGCTGACCGCCGCCGTCGGGGCATTCGGCAGGATGGTCTGGGTCAACGTGCTGGTCGCAGTCGATGGGTCGTGCGTGGCGTCTCCCGAGTAGGCCGCCGAGAGCACGTACGTCCCCGGACCCAGGTCGGCGAACGCGAGAGTCGCCTTGCCCCTCGCATCGACGATCGAGGTCCACCAGACAGCACCGTCGACGAGGAAGTCGACCGATCCGGTCGGTACGCCACCTGACGGTGTCGTCGCCTTGACCGTCGCGACCACGTTTCCGGGCTGACCGTTGTACGCGACTGCGCGGGTCGTGCTCAGCCTGGTCGTCGTCGCGCTGCTCGCGACGATGCTGACTGCCTCGGCCGGCCCCGCGACCAGCGCGCCAGCGGCCGTCACGGTCATGGCGAGCAACACCCCGGTGATTCCGCTGCGCAGTCGGGTGATAGTCATGTCGCACTCCTTGCTGCCCGGCGACTCGTCGCGCCGCTTGCGCCACTCAAGCCGCGTGACGGTTGCGCCCACGCCAAGAGCCGGCCAACGTTCGGTCAACGTCAGCGGGGTCAGGTCAGCAGGGTGCTGCTGATCGCGAGCGCGACACCGAACACGACCGCCGGACCGGTCATCCCCGCCAGGAATGTCAGCCCGAAGCGCCGGCCACCGGCCGTGAACGCCAGCACCACCTTGACGATCAGATTGCTACCCAGTGCCGCAGCTACGGCGACCACGGCCGTGGTCACGGCGATGTCACCCTTGGCGGCGAGGCTGGCAGCCGCGACCGAGCCGGCATGCGCGTCGGCCAGACCTGCGGCGGCCGCGGCCAGCACCGCCCCCTGCGGTCCCAGCACCGCGGCGCCCCAGCGTCCGACGAGCAGGGCGACCGTGAGCACGGCCGCGAGCACGAGCGCCGGAGCCAACGCGAACGGTCGTGGCGGTGGTCGGTCCGAGGCGAGCGGCCCGGTCGGCTGCTCGGCGCCCCGGTAGGCGATGACGGCAACGACGGCAAGCACGCCCGCGCCGGCGAGCACCGCGGGCAGCAGTCGCTCGAGCACCCGCCGGTCGACGAACCCGATCACGATCAACAGCTGGACGAACGTGGCCATGCTCGCGAGCAAGGCCCCTGACAACGGCGCCCGGACCTTGCCGGTCGTCCGGCTGATCTGACCCATCGAGGCGGTGGTCGCCGTGGCGGAGACGAAGCCGCCGGCGAGCCCCGTGACGAGCAACCCTCGGCGCGGCCCGACCGACCGCACCCCGATGTAGCCGACCCAGCCGATCCCCGTGATCAGCACGACCAGCAGCCAGATCCGGGCCGGGTTCAGCACACCGTACGGCCCGAGGGCCCGGTTCGGCAGCAGGGGCAGGACCACGAACGCGACGACGAGGAACTTCAGCGCGTCCTCGAGCTCGACCTCGGTGACGACCTCGCGGGCGAAGTGATGCAGCCGGTCCTTCGACACGAGCAGGGCAGCAACGACGACTGCCAGCGCGACGGCGAGTACGGGGTCCTTCCAGGCGAGCACGCCTAGCAGGAACGCGACGACTGCAGCAACCTCTGTCGTCGTCCCCGGGTCCTCGTCCGCCGTACGGAAGTAGGCCAGTGCCATGAGGGCGCTCACGGCGACCAGTCCGGCGACGACCAGCCCGATCGAGAGCGATGAGGTGACGACACCTGCCAGCGAGATGAGGGCGAAAGTGCGGGATCCCGCGGCGCGGCGCCGGTTCGGCGTCCGCTCACGCTCGAACCCCAGGAGCAGCCCGATCGCGAGCGCGACGAGATACGGCTGCACCTCGACCCAGCTCATCCCCGAACCCCTTTCCGACCTTGCGGCCCGATTCCAGCCTAGCGCTTGGCGCCATACCCCTCTGGGTATAGTTGGCTGGTAGGTACGATCCCACCGAGCAAGGGGTCCACGATGGCTGAGTACGGCATGCAGGTCACGCTCGAACTCGACTTTGCCCAGACCGTGGAACAGACCCGGGCTGCGCTTGCCGAGCAGGGATTCGGCGTCCTGACCGAGATCGACGTATCCGCGACGATGAAGGCAAAGCTCGGCGTCGAGCTTCCGCCGTACCTCATCCTGGGCGCCTGCAACCCGCCGCTCGCACACCGGGCGATCGAGCTCGAGGCGTCGATCGGGCTGCTGCTCCCGTGCAATGTCGTGGTCCGCGCGATCGACGACACGCACACGCGGGTCGAGGCGATGGACCCGGCGCTCATGGTGAGCCTCACGGGCAACCCGGACATCGCCGAAGTGGCCGACGAGGCGTCAAGCCGGCTCTCCGGTGCGCTGCGGGCGCTTGCGCAGACCCCGGCCGAATAGCACCGCGAGGCCGTAGATGGTGGCCGCGGCAGCCACGATCGCAAAGCTGGGCGGCATCCTGGGCACGAGATAGCTGCCCAGGAGGCCGAGCACCATCGAGAGCGCCGAAAACGCGCTCGACAGGGCCATGGTGACGTAGGGGCGGGAGCTCAGCTGCTGCGCCGCTCCGGCCGGGGCGGCGAGCAGACCGAGCAGCAGCAACGCCCCGACCACTTGCGTGGCCTCGGCGGCCGTAGCCCCGACCAGAGCGAGCAGCGCAACCCCGAGAGCACGCACCGGAACCCCGCGCGCTGCCGCGACTGCCTCGTCGAGACTCGCGAAGAGCAGCGGCCGGGCGATCACCAGCACCACGGCGATCAGCGCGAAGGCGACGAGGGCTGCGCTCGTCGCCTTCGCCGGACTGAGCCCGAAGATCGACCCGAAGAGGACGTTCGCCCCGGCCGCGGCATTGGTCGCCGAATGGGAGCTCGCCGTGTAGACCGAGAGCGCGAGGACTCCGAGCCCGAGCACCCAGACGAAGACGGCACCGATCACGACATCGTCGGCGCGGCCCCGGTTGCCCAGCATGCCGAGCGCCGCCCCGACCGCGATCGTTGCGACGAACAGCCCGACGCGGGCGTCGATACCGAAGGCCAGCGCCCCGAGAGCCCCGGTGAAGGCCACGTGACTCAGCGCGTCGCCGCTGAACACCTGGCTGCGCAGGACCATGAAGTAGCCGACCAGCCCGGCCAGGACGGCCACCGGGATACCCGCCAGCAGCGCGTAGCGCATGAACGGCAGGGCCCAGAGGTCGGCGAGCCCGCCCGCGGCAACGAGCGCAGTCATCGGCCGACCGCCCGGAACCGGCGGGCGCCGACGGCGCCGACGTACAGCGCGAAGGCGATCGTCGTCAGGAAGAACCCCAGCGGGTAGGCCGAGAAGTACGCGACGAACAGGGCCAACCAGGTCACCGAGACCCCGAGCACGACCGTCAGCACCATGCTCAACCCCGGTCTGGCCGTCAACAGCTGGGCCGTCGCGGCAGGCACGACCAGCAGGGCGAAGACGAGCAGCGTGCCGGTGATCTGGCTGACCTCGGCCGCCGCCACCGCGAGCAGCACCAGGAAGACCACAGACATGGCGCGCACCGGCACTCCACGGGCCGCCGCCACCGCAGGGTCGATCGATGCGAACAGCAGCGGTCGCGCGATAGCGGCAAGCACCAACAGGGCGGCGGCGGCCGCAGCCAGGAGCACGACGACCTGGGCCTGAGTGATGCCGAGGAAGCTGCCGAAGAGCAGCGCGTTCGAGCCGCTGAGTATTCCGCCGTACAGGCTGACGAACAGGAACCCGCAGGCCAGCGCGAACGCCTGTACGGTGCCGGTCACCGCCGACTCCTCGCTGTAGCCTCGTGTCCCGCCGCCCGGGACAAGGGCGATCACCAAGGCGGCAACCACCGCGAACGCAAACAGCCCGTACACCGCGCTCACGCCCACCAGCACCGCTCCGGCAGCACCGGGGAACCCGACGACCGCGAGGGTGTGCCCGGCGAAGCTCTGCCGACGCAGCACCATGAACCACCCGATCAGCCCGGAGAGGACCGCGACGATGGCGCCGGCCCGAAAGGCGTTGACCATGAACGGGAATTCCAGCACCTGTCGCATGTCGTCGACGAGGTTCCAGGTCAGGACCGGGTCCAACCCGGAAGACGTCGGCATCCTCAGGTCGCCTACGATGCGTGCCGGTCGTGGTGGTGAGCCGGCGCCTCGGGCTGGCCGACCACCACGAGCTGCCCACTTGCCGTCGCCAGCACCTCGATGTCGGTGCCGTACAACCGGCTCAGCGTCTCACTGGTGATGACCTCGTGCGGGGTCCCGGCTGCGACCCCGCCGGACGCGATGTAGACCACGCGGTCGAGGTAGCTGAGGATCGGGTTCACGTCGTGCGCGACCATGATCACCGTCACGCCGTCGTCGTGACAGATCCGCGAGATCAGCGCCGCCACCGCGCTCTGGTTCGGCAGGTCGAGGCTGTCGAGCGGCTCGTCGAGCAGCAGCAGCCGGGGTCGGGACGCCAGTGCTTGCGCGATCAGCAGTCGCTGCTGCTCGCCACCGGAGAGCTCCCCCACCGGACGTTCGGCGTATGCGTCGGCTCCGACCAGCTGGATCACCTCGGCGACCCGGGCGGCATCGGCGCGGGCGGAGGCGCTGAAACGGCGGGCCCACGGGAGCGGCACTCCCCAGCGGTGCCCGTCCAGCCCCAGCCGAACGACGTCGGTGCCGCGGACCCGGAGCTGGGCGTCGAAACTGCGTCTCTGCGGGAGATAGCCGACCAGCCCGTTCGCCGCTCCCGGCGCTGCTCCGTCCACCGTCAGCGATCCCGCGCTGAGCGGGACCACCCCGAGGATCGCCTTGATCAGGGTCGACTTGCCCACGCCGTTCGGCCCGAGGACCGCCACGAATTCGCCCGCTGCGACCGTAAGGTCGACGCCGGTCCACAGCGTCCGATCACCCACCCGGATCGCCGCGGCGCGGAGCTCGATCAGACCCGTCACCACGTCACCGGCCCGTCGCGGCGGCCAGCGCGGCCCGGAGCTCGACCAGCTGGGCGGTCTGCCACTGCTGCCACGTCGCCGTCGCGGGGACCATGGTCTCGGTGATCGTCGCGACGGGGATGCCCTGGGCCTTGGCCTCGTCGATCTGGGTCTGGACGTCCGGTGTCGCGTTCTGCCGGTTGTAGACGTAGACCTTGATCTGACGACTCCTGATCTGGGCGTCGACCGTGGCCTTGTCGGCCGCGGTCGGGTCGCTGCCCGCACTGATCGCGGTGAGGAAGGCGGTCGGCGAGATCAGGTCGAGCCCCAGCGCGGGCGCGATCATCGCGACGATGCTCTCCGAGGCCCCGATCGGCGTACCGGAGTACGTGGCGCGGATGTCCGCGACCACCGACTTGTACGCCGCGAGGCCGGCAGTCTCGAACGTGGCTCGCTGAGCCACGAAGTAGGCCGAGTCGGCGGGGTCGATCCGCTGGTACTCGGACAGGAGCTGGTCGGCGACCCGCCGGACGTCGTCGGGGTTGTACCAGCGGTGCGGATTGTCGCCCGGGGCTGCGCCCACGAGGGCGCCCACGCTGAGGTCGACCCGGCCGGGCACGGGGTTGGCCTCAGCCAGCTTGCCCGCCCAGGTGTCGTAGCCGACTCCGTTGATCAGCACGAGGTCGGCCGAGGCGATCGCTCGCCCATCGGCTGCAGTCGCCTCATAGTCGTGCGGGTCGGCGTCGGGGCTGTCGATCAGGCTCATCACCTCGACCCGCTTGCCGCCGACGGAGCTGGCGATGCTGCCCCAGAAGTTCTCGGCAGCGACGACGCGGATCGTTCGGGAACCGGTGCCAGGCGGGGCCACGCCCTGCGGGGCCGACGAGACGGAGCAGGCCGACAGTGACAGCAGCACGCCCAGGGCCAGGGTGCTCGACAAGCGCACGGGGGCAGCTCCCAACGATGGCGGGCCAGATGAGACCAAAATGACATCCGTTTTCATTACTGTCAACTCGACCCGATGCCGCACAATGGGCAGGACGACGACCGACTGCGACCGTTTCAGGGGGTTCGGATGGGCACTCCCGGCGCCTCGCCCGGTCCTGCTGCTGCGCCCGGTGTCCGGTCGACCCGGCAGCGCGCGGCCGTGATCGCTCTGCTGGACGAGCTCTCCGACTTCCGCAGCGCGCAGGAGGTGCACGACCTGCTCCGACACCGCGGTGACCGAGTCGGGCTGACCACCGTCTACCGGTCGCTGCAGCTGCTCGCCGACTCACGGGAGGTCGACGTGCTCCGCACCGCCGACGGTGAGACGGCGTACCGGCGCTGCAGCAGCGGGCACCACCACCACCTCGTCTGTCGTGGCTGCGGCCGCACCGTGGAGGTCGACGGCCCCGCGGTGGAGCGCTGGGCCGACAAGGTCGCCGCCGAGCACGGCTTCACCGAAGTCGGTCACACCGTTGAGATCGTCGGCACGTGCGGCGACTGCGCACACCTGGCCAACACGGTCAGGACGTAGCGCCGTACCTCTCCACCCGGATGTCCGAGGCCGGCAGGCCCAGCTCGACGAGCAGGTCTGAGGCGTGGTCGGCGAACCCGGACGAGCCGCAGACGTATGCGATACGACCCGGTAGCACGTGGGCGGCGAGGTCGTGGGCGGCGAGCCGTCCTGGAGGCCGGGCGGAGCCGACAGGGGCCCGCCGCGTGTAGACCACGCTCGACTCCGGGCCGTACTCGCCTGCGTAGGGCAGGTCGTCGGGGCTGCGCACCGATACGACCAGGTGCAGCGGGGCCGACGCCGGCTTGGCCCGCCGGTGCCGCACCATCGCCATCAGCGGCGCGACCCCTGACCCGCCACCGACGAGCACCGCGGGCTGCTGGCCGTTCCAGACGAACCAGCCGCCGAACGGACCCCGCAGCTCGAGTGGGTCGCCGACCTGCAGGTCCTCGTGCAGGTAGGTCGACACCTCACCCTCGTCGAGCCGCTCGACGAGCAACTCGATCTCACTGCCGCCTGTTGGGTTGGACGCGATGCTGTACGACCGCGAGGCGGTGTACCCGTCCGGTGCGGTGAGCCGCACGACGACGTGCTGGCCCGGTGTGTGTGGCGATCCTGCCGGCAGATGCAGGCGGAAGGACTTCATCCGCGCGGTCTGCTGCGCGATCCCGCTCACCGTGGCTGTCTGCCACTCACGTCGGGTGCCGCCCGGCGGCGGCCGGCGGCTGACCGGCCCGATGACCGGCAGCGGTGGGTCAGTCACCGGTGTACCGCTGCTCGAGCCACGGGTCGCCGCGGTCGTGGTAGCCGCGGGTCTCCCAGAAGCCCGGCTCGTCGTGATCGAGCAGCCGTAGGCCGCCCACCCACTTCGCCGACTTCCAGAAATACAGGTGCGGGACGAGGAGCCGCGCGGGGCCGCCGTGCTCGCGCGCCAGCGGCTGGCCCTCGTGATCCCACACCACCCACGCCTTTCCGCCGGTGACGTCGGCAAGCGGAAGGTTCGTGGTGTAGCCCGTGTGGCTCCAGGCGACTACGTGGGTTGCGCCCGGCGCGACGGTCACGTCACCCAGCAACGTGTCGACGGACACCCCAGCGAAGGACGTCCCGAGCTTCGACCACGTCGTGACGCAGTGGATGTCGCCGTCGAAGCGAGCTGGGGGAAGCGCGTGCAGCTCGTCCCAGTTCCAGGTCTTGGGCTCTGCGACCAGGCCGTCGACCCGAAAGGTGTACTGCTGCGGGTCGAGCGACGGGGTGCGCTCGGCGGTGAGCACCGGGAACGAGGAGCCGGTGTCGTACTGCCCGGGCGGTAGCCGCGGGTCACGGTCGGCCGCACTACCCCGGCCGCGAAACGGGTTGACCACGGAACTTCCCCCTTCGGACGCGAGACCGCCAGGGTAGCGGTCGGTCAGACGAGCGACTCGGCCCAGGCCGCATGCAGTCCGGCGTACCCGCCGGCCGCCGCGATCAGCTCGGCGGGGGTCCCGTCCTCGATGACCCTCCCCTGGTCGAGCACCAGCACCCGGTCGGCGATCTCGACCGTGGAGAGCCGGTGGGCGATGATCACAGCCGTCCGGTCGGCCAGGATCGTCCGCAGGGCCCGCTGGACCAGCCGCTCGCTGGGGATGTCGAGCGACGACGTGGCCTCGTCGAGGATCAGCACTGCGGGGTCGGCGAGGAAGGCCCGAGCGAAGGCGACCAGCTGCCGCTGACCGGCGGACAGCCGGCTGCCGCGCTTGCCCACGTCGGTGTCGTAGCCCTGGGGCAGCGCCTCGATGAACTCGTGCGCACCGATCGCCCGAGCGGCGTCCTCGATCGCGCGGTCGGGTGCCCCGGGCTGACCGAACCGGATGTTCTCGGCAACGGTGTCCTCGAACAGGAAGTTCTCCTGCGTGACCAGGACGACGGCCCGGCGCAGGTCGGGCTCGGACAGGTCGCGCAGGTCGATCCCGTCGAGCAGCACCCTGCCCTGCAGCGGATCGTAGAAGCGGGCGACCAGCCTGGCGATCGTCGTCTTGCCCGCTCCGGTGGCGCCGACGAGCGCGAGGGTCTGGCCGGCCGGCACGTGCAGGTCCAGCCCGGGCAGGACCACCGCCTCGCGGTAGGCGAAACGGACCTCCTCGAAGTCGAGCTTGCCGAGGGCCTTCGGCAGCGGGACCGGGTCAGCCGGCTCGGCGACCGACGGGGACTCCTCGAGCACCCCGGACAGCTTCTCGAGCGCGGCTGTGGCCGACTGCAAGGTGTTGTAGAACATCGAGAGCTCCTGCATCGGCTCGAAGAACCGGCGCAGGTAGAGCAGGAACGCTGCCAGCACGCCTACCTGGGTCTGCCCGTCGAGCACGCGCGAACCGCCGTAGACCAACACCACGGCGATGGTGACGTTGCCCACGAGCTTGATGCCGGGGCCGAAGATCGCTACCAGCTTGAACGCCCGCTCGTTGGCCAGTCGGTAGTCGGCGTTCAGCTCCTCGAAGATCTCCTGGTTGCGCGGCTCACGGCGGAAGGCCTGGACGGCCCGGATGCCGCCGAGGGACTCGACGAAGTTGACGATCACCAGCGCGACCGTCTCGCGGGTGCGCCGGTACGCGCGCGCCGAGTTGCGCCGGAACCAGCGGGACAGCCACACCAGGAGCGGGAACGAGAGCAGCGTGACCAGGCCCATCGGCGCGTCGAGCAGCACCAGGATCACCCCGACGGAGACGACCGAGAGCCCGGCCAGGATGAGGTCGTCGATGCCTCCGTCGAGAAGCTCGCCGATCGCGTCGACGTCGCTGGTGAGCCGGGAGATGACCCGGCCGGAGGTGTACCGCTCGTGGAACGCCGGCGACAGCCGTTGGAAGTGGTCATAGACCCGCGTGCGCAGGTCGTAGAGCACCGCCTGCCCGATCCGTCCGCTCGCCACCAGGAAAGTGCGCTTGGCGGCGTACTCGACCAGGGCCGCGGCCAGGAACGCGACCGTGACGGTGATCAGGACGCGCGACCCCTCACCGGCCTTGATCGGAGCGATGCCACGGTCGATCCCGATGCTCACGAGGTACGGTCCGGCCATCGCAGCCGCGTTCTGGACCATCAGGACCGCGATCGCCCACCAGATGGCGCGGCGGTGCGGGCGCAGCAGGCTGCGCAGGAGCCGGCGGCTGCGG
Source organism: Actinomycetes bacterium (assembly GCA_038210415.1). Lineage (GTDB taxonomy): Bacteria > Actinomycetota > Actinomycetes > Prado026 > Prado026 > JBBQWS01. The sequence continues at coordinate 31,319 of JBBQWS010000017.1, read as the reverse complement.
TCGCGCAGCCGCAGCGTGACGTCGGCGGTCAGGTCGTCGGCGCCCTCCGCCGCGACCCCGCGCCAGGTGGCCACCGCGGCCGGCCCTGGGTCGGTGGTGGTCATCGGGACGGCACCTGCTCAGCCTGCTGGGACAGCACGGCGCGGTAGGAGGGCTCGGACGCCATCAGCTCGGAGTGGGTGCCGACCGCTCGGATCGTGCCGCCCTCGAGCAGCGCCACCCGGTCGGCGAGCGCCACCGTCGACGGTCGGTGCACCACGAGCAGCGCGGTGGTGCCGACCAGCACCCGACGCAGCGCCTGCTCGACCAGCGCCTCAGTGTGCACGTCGAGAGCCGATAGCGGATCGTCGAGGACCAGGACCGGCGGCCGCCCGATCACCGCCCGGGCCAGCGCGAGCCGCTGACGTTGACCGCCCGACAGTGCCATGCCCTGCTCGCCGATCCGGGTATCCAGCCCCCAAGGGAGCTCGCGCACGAAGCTGGCCTGCGCCAGCTCGAGCGCGGCCTCGACCTCGGCGTCGGTGGCGTCCGGGTAGCCCAGGGTGAGGTTCTCGCGGACGCTCGCGGAGAACAGTGTCACCTCCTCGAACGCCGTGGCCACGAGCTTGCGCAGCGAGCTGAGCCGCAGGTCGCGGACGTCACGACCGTCGAGGGTGATCCGGCCGGCTGACACGTCGTAGAGCCTGGGCACGAGAGCGGTGAGCGTCGTCTTGCCGCTCCCGGTCGCGCCCACGAGCGCGAGCGTCTCGCCGGGCCGCACCTCGAACGTGACGTCGTGCAGCACCTGCGTCGGCGAGCCTGCGTAGCCGAACCCCACCCCTTCGAAGCGCAGCGAGCCTGACGACTCCACGACCTCGACAGCGCCCGCCCGGTCGACGACCACAGGCACGGTGTCGAAGACCTCGTAGACGCGGTCGGCGGCCGTCATGGCTTCCTGCCCGTTGGCCATGATCCAGCCCAGGGAGTCCACCGGCCAGACGAGCATGAGCATCAGCGAGACGAAGGCCACCAGGTCGCCAAGGGTCATCGCCCCCTTGGCCACCGCGGGAGCCCCCAGCAGCAGGATCGCGCCGAGCGTGACGTTCGGCACAAGATCGAGCAGCGACCAGAACCGAGCGATCAGCCGGGCCTTGGCGACCTGGGAGTCGTGAAGCGCCCGAGCCGTGCCGCGAAATGTCTCGCCGACGTGGTCACGGCGGCCGAAGGACCGGATCATGCGGATGCCGACCGCGGACTCCTCGATGAACGTGGCCAGGTCTCCTTGCTGGTCCTGGACCCGCCGAGACATGTCGAGGTAGGCCCGGGCCAGCCCCCGCGAGATCAGGAAGAGCGGCACGAACGAGAGCGCTACGAGGATCCCGAGCGGGAGGTACAGGTGGATCAGCAGCCCCACCACCACGATGAACGTGGCGACGTTGATCACCAGGAACACCAGGCCGAACGAGAGGAAGCGGCGGATCGTCGAGAGGTCGCTGGTGGCCCGCGAGAGCAGCTGGCCGCTCTGCCACTCGTCGTGGAACGCCACCGGGAGTCGCTGCAGGTGCGCGTAGAGGTCGTCGCGCATCGCGCTCTCCATGCCGAGCGCGGCGTAGGACTGGACCCAGCGCCGGATGAAGACCAGGCCCGCCTCGAGCAGACCGAGCGTCAGCGCCAGCAGGCCCAGCGGGACAAGGCCGGACCGGTCGCCGTGCCTGATCGGTCCGTCGACGACCGAGCGGGTGACCAGTGGGACGACGATGCTGGCGCCGACTGCCAGCCCGGCGGCCGCGGTCATCAAGATCATCTGACCCGCGTAGGGCCGGACGTAACTGCGGATGCGCCACAACGAGCGCATGCTGCGGCGGCGCGGAGCATCGGTGGTCATTGATGATCACCGTACGACAACGGTCCGACATCGGTCGCCCCGGTTTTCCACTCCCGCTCACCGTCCGCCAGGCGGTCGGTGGCCATGAGTCCGGCGGCCGCAGCGACTCGCTGCGACGCGGCGTGGTCGGGGTGGATGTGGGCGACCACCGTGCAGCCGTCGGCGAGCAACCGGGCCACCAGGCTCGCCGCTGCCTCACTCGCGAGACCGAGCCCCTGCCAGCGACGCCCGAGAACCCAGGCGACCTCCGCTCGCCCGGGCGCGGGCAGAGTGACCTGGACGTAGCCGACCGCCTCACCCGAGCCGATCTGCCGCAGCACCCAGTTGCCCCACGCCTGCGTGCCGTCCGGGGACCGGCGGCGACTCCAGAGCTCGAGCCGGTCCCTCCAAGCAGCGAGGTCGAGCGGGTGGCCGCCGGTGAACCGGTGCAGCGTCTCGTCGTCGAGCAACGCGTGAAGCTCGACCGCGTGGCCCGGCTGCACCGGCTCCAGGATCAGCCGGGCCGTGCTCCATCCGGTGCCGAGGTCGATCACGGTTCGCACCCTAGGTGGATTCGGTGGTCCGCGGGCAGCCCGCCCGCCCTTGACGGTCAGGGCGGCGCTGGCGATGATGAGTCCGCCATGTTCCCCATCGTGCGTTGACGTTGCTCATGGCGCAACAACTCCCTGAAAGGAAGGCCTCAAGATGGGCGCAGTACCGGAGCGTGCACGCGCGGTCGTGATCGGTGCCGGCATCGTCGGCAACAGCGTCGTGTACCACCTGGCCCGGTTGGGGTGGCGCGACATCGTCCAGATCGACAAGGGCGCGCTGCCCAACCCCGGCGGGTCGACCGGTCACGCGTCCAACTTCATCTTCCCGGTGGACCACTCCCGCGAGATGACCGACCTGACCATGGACAGCGTCCGGCAGTACCAGGAGCTCGGGGTCTTCACCGAGTCCGGCGGCATCGAAGTCGCCCGTACCCCGGAGCGGATGAACGAGCTGCAGCGCCGCATGGCGTCGGCCAAGGCGTTCGGCATCTTCTCCGAGATGCTGACCCCTGACCAGGTCCGCGAGAAGGTGCCCTTCCTCGACGAGACGGTGATCCTCGGCGGCTTCTACACCCCGTCCGTCGGCGTCGTCGACTCACTGCGGGCCGGCACGATAATGCGCGAGCGGGCCCAGGAGATGGGCGCGCTCACCGTCGTCTCCGGCGTCGAGATCGTCGGCATGGACGTCGACGACGGCCGGATCAAGCGGGTCCGCACCGACCAGGGCGACATCCAGGCCGAGACCGTCGTGATCTGCTGCGGCGTCTGGAGCCCGAAGGTCGCGAAGATGGCCGGCGCCTGCATCCCGCTCGCGCCTGCCGTGCACCAGATGATCAGCGTCGGCCCGGTGCCGCAGTTCGCCGAAACCGTCGGCGAGATCACCTTCCCCATCGTCCGCGACATGGACACCTTCTGCTACGAGCGGCAGCACGGCGGAGACATGGAGGTCGGGTCGTACGCCCACCGCCCGATCCTCATGGACGCCGAGGACATCCCGTCCATCGAGCAGTCGACGTTGTCCCCCACCGAGCTCCCGTTCACCGACGAGGACTTCGACCCCCAGCTCGAGCAGGCGCTGGAGCTCATGCCCGACATCCTCGGCAACCCTGCCGTCGGCGTCCGCTACGCCATCAACGGGCTGCTGTCGCTCACCCCCGACGGTGCCCCGTTGCTCGGCGAGACGCCCGAGGTCAAGGGCCTCTGGTCGGCCGCCGCGGTCTGGATCAAGGAGGGCCCGGGCGTCGGCCGCATGGTCGCCGAGTGGATGACCACAGGCGCCCCCGAGATCGACCCGCACCAGTCCGACATCGCCCGCTTCTACCCGACCCAGCGCAGCAAGCAGCACGTCTGGGCCCGCACGTCCGAGGCGTTCAACAAGACGTACGGCATCGTCCACCCGTCCGAGCAGTGGGCCTCGGACCGCGACGTCCGGCTCAGCCCGATGAACGCGAGCGAACGCGAGCTCGGGGCCGTGTTCTTCGAGACGGCGGGGTGGGAGCGTCCGTTCTGGTACGAGTCAAACGCCGGCCTGCTGGCCGAGTACGGCGACCGGGTCATGACGCGTACAGCGGAGTGGGATGCCCGTTGGTGGTCGCCGATCATCAACGCGGAGCACCTCGCCATGCGTGACCGCGCCGGGCTCGTCGACCTCACCGCATTCAACCTGTTCGACGTGATCGGCCCGGCCGCGCTCGACGTCGTCCAGCGGGTCGCCGTCCAGCAGATGGACGTCGCCGTCGGGCGGGTCGTCTACACCCCCGTGCTCGGACCGGCCGGCGGGATCAAGGCCGACCTCACCATCATGCGACTGGGACCCAACCACTTCCGCGTCGTCACCGGGGGCATGTCCGGCAACATCGACCGCAAGTGGTTCAGCGACAACATCCCCGACGGTGCTGACGCACACGTCGTCGACCGGACGACGGCGTACACGACGATCGGCGTGTGGGGTCCACGGGCTCGAGACATCCTCGCGTCGGTCACCGAGGCCGACCTGTCGCACAAGGCGTTCGGGTTCTCGAGCTGCAAGACGATCGAGATCGGGTCGCAGCAGGTCCTGGCGTCGCGGATCTCGTACGTCGGCGAGCTCGGCTGGGAGCTCTACGTCTCGTTCGAGCAGGGCGCCCACCTGTGGCAGACCCTGCTCGATGCCGGCCAGCCGCACGGCATGGTCCCCGTCGGCATCGGGGTCTACGGCACCACCGGTCGGCTGGAGAAGGGCTACCGCGCCCACGGCGCCGAGCTCGACCTCGAACGTTCCCTCGTGGAGGCCGGCATGGCCCGCAAGACCGTCAAGGACGAGGACTTCGTCGGCAAGGACGCGTACCTCAAGCAGCGCGGAGACGAGCCCGTCACCGTCCTGTGCACCCTCACCGTCGACGACCACACCTCGGCCGACGGCACCAAGCGCTACATGCTCGGCCGGGAGCCGGTCCTCGCCGCCGACGGCGGCTTCATCGAGGACGCGCACGGTCGTCGGTCGTATGTCACGTCGGCGGGTTCGGCCCCTTCGCTGGGCAAACACCTGCTGATGACGTACCTGCCGCCGCAGTACGCCGTGGTCGGTACAGCGCTCCGGGTCGAGTACTTCGGCGAGCAGTACCCCGTGACCGTTGCCGTCGCCGGCGCCACCCCGCTGTTCGATCCGACCAACGACCGGATCCGGGGGTAGCACGCCGATGAACATCCTGATCAGCATCAAGCGGGTCGCGGGGGCGTCCGGCCGGATCACCCTCACCGACGACGCCCAGGCTGTCGACGCCCGGCACGTCGGCTACACCCTCAGCCCGCACGAGGAGTGCGCGGTCGAGCTGGCCGTGCAGACGGTCGAGGCGCACGGCGGTGCGGCGGCCGTGCTCAGCGTCGGCGTCGAGGATGTCGTCGACCAGATGCGCGACGCGCTCTCGGTCGGAGTCGGCAGCGGGGTCCTGGTCGAGGCCGACGCGAGCACCTGGGCGCCGGGCGACGTGGCGGCGGCGATCGCCGAGGTCGTCGCCGACCACGCGGCGGCCGGCACGTCGTACGACCTGCTGCTGTTCGGCAACGAGGCCGCCGACACCGGCGACTTCCAGGTCGGGATCGCGGTCGCCCACCGGCTCGGGCTCCCATGTGTCACAGGAGTGAAGGCGTTCGAGGTCACCGAGGCGGGCGTCACGGCACGGCGGGACGGTCCGGACGGCGTCGAGGTATTCGAGCTGCCGCTGCCGGCGGTTCTCACCGTGCGCGACGGCGCGGTGATCCCGCGGTACCCGTCGGTGCCGGGGCGGATCAAGGCGAAGCGGGCTCCGATCGAACGGTTGACGCCGACGATCAGCCCGGTCGGCAACGGCCGGATCCGGCTCACCGTCCCGCCCGAGGTACCCAGCACCGTCGAGGTGCTCGGCACCGGCGCCGACGCAGCGGTCGCCGCAGTCGATCTCTTCGAGCGCTTGGGATTGCTGAGCCGATGATCCTCGTCCTGATCGAGGCCGTCGCGGGCGCCGCGGCACCGCTTTCGCTCGAAGCCGTGCACTTCGCCCGCGACCTGGCCGCCAAGATCGGTGCCCCCGTCGAGGCGCTGGTCGTGGGTGGCGCCGGCGGCGACCTTGTCGGTCAGCTTGGCGAGCAAGGTGTGAGCCGAGTGCACCACGCCCAGGCCGACGGATTCGACAGCTACTCCGCTGCCGCGTGGGCCAGCGCCCTCGAGGACCGGGTGACCGCTCTGTCGCCGCAGTTCGTCCTCGCGGCGGCGTCGGCTCGCGGCAACGAGATCGTGGCGCACCTCGCGGTCCGGCTCGAGCGGCCGATGGCGACAAACTGCGTGACGATCGAGCCCGGCGAGCAGATCACGGCCACGCGCCAGATCTGGGGCGGTGCCGCACTCGAGGAGCTTCACCTCGAGCAGTCCCCGGTCCTGCTGACGATGGCCAGCCATGCCGCCGGAGTTGAGCCGGCCGACCAGCCGACAGTGCCCGAGGTGGTCGCATTCGCCCCCGAGCTGCGCGCCGGTGACCTGGTCGCACGCGTCGTCCGGGTCGAGGCGGGCGAGGGCGGCGGCAGCGACCTGGCTGCGGCACGCGTCGTCGTCGGCGGTGGTCGCGGCGTCGGAGGGGCCGACTCGTTCGACAGCCTGCTCGACCTTGCCGCGCTGCTGGGCGGCACGCTCGGCGTCTCGCGCGTCGTCACGAGTCAGGGCTGGCGTCCGCACCACGAGCAGGTCGGGCAGACGGGTACCCGGATCGCCCCGGACCTGTACGTCGCTTGCGGCATCAGCGGGGCGATCCAGCACATGGCCGGCTGCCAGTCCGCCAAGACGATCCTCGCGATCAACACCGACGCGGGTGCGCCCATGGTGGCCAAGGCCGACTACGCGATCATCGGCAACCTGCACGAGGTCGTCCCCGCCATCGCCGCCGAGATCCGCCGCCGCACCTCCTAGCCCAATCCCCACCCCCTTCACCACCCACCTTCACCACCCAACCCCTTTCGCCACAAGGGTCCCCTCATGCCGCTAGAGCGAGGTCTTCTGACAGGCACGAAGCGCTAGAACTGGCTTCACCCCCGGCGACGGTGCCGTCGGACCACCTCGGACGCCGAGCACGACGTCCGGCACCCCGTCGCCCGGGGTGAAGCCAGGCGGTGGTCGAACTCCCGGACACATCGAGCAACTCTGTTCGTGAGTGCGGCGAGACCTCGATCTAGCGGCATGAGGGGACCCTTGTGGCGGAAAGGGGGGAGGGGGTTAGGGGGCGGGGAGGAGGTCGCCGAGGTCGGCGAGCCGTTCGAGCGCCTCGGGGTACTCGTACTGCCGGAGCCCCGGGCCGGCAACCTCGCCCCAGGTCACCGGCGTCGCGACGGTCGGTCGGTCACGGCCGCGCAGGGAGTACGGGGTGATCGTGGTCTTCGCCGGGTTGTTCTGGCTCCAGTCGACGAAGACCCGACCGGGTCGAGCCGCGCGGGCCATCGAGGTGATCGCGAGGCGGGGCAACCAATCGGCGAGCGCCTCGGCCAGGGCTCGCGCCCGCTCCACGGGTTCGGTCCCGCTCGCGGGCTCCGTCGAGAGATCGGCGTAGAGGTGGATCCCCTTGCTGCCCGACAGCACCGCGGACGCCACCAGCCCCTGACCGGCCAGCAGCTCACGCGCGGCGACCGCGACCTCGGCGCACTCGGTCAACCCGGCCGGTGCACCGGGGTCGAGATCGATGACCAGCCGGTCGGGCGGCAGCCGCTCCCCCGCCGCATCCACCCGCCACTGAGGGGTGTGCAGCTCCAGCGCCGCGACCTGGGCGAACCAGACCAGGGTCGCTTCGTCGGCGGCCATGACGTACGACACGTCGTGCGCATCGCGGCCGCGGCCGCTGTGCCGCAAGGTGACCGTCTCGATCCAGTCCGGCCGGCCGGCGGGTGCGTTCTTCTCGAAGAACACCGGCCCGTCGACGCCGTTGGGCCAGCGCTTGCGCGTGACCGGACGGCGCGCGAGCTGCCGCAACAACACCGGCGCCACGGCCGCGTAGTAGCCCATGACGTCGGCCTTGGTGGTGCCTGCGGCCGGATACAGCACCTTGTCGAGGTTGGTCACGCGCAAGGTGCGGCCGGACACGGACACTGTCGCGGTGTGCGGGTCAGTCAACGCGCCCTCCTACGGCCGCACTCTCAGCAGACCCTCTTGCACGACGCTCACGGCCAGGTGGCCGTCGCCGGTGAAGATCGACCCCTGCGCGAGCCCGCGGGCGCCTCCGGTCCACGGCGACTGCTGGTCGTACAGGAACCACTCGTCGGCCCGGAACCGCCGGTGGAACCACATGGCGTGGTCGAGGCTCGCGACGAACATGCCTCCGCCGGATCCCCAGGACAACCCGTGCACCAGCAGGGTCGGGTCGAGCAGGGTCATGTCCGAGGCAAAGACGACAGCGCACACGTGCAGCAGCGGGTCGTCCGGGAGCTGGCCGTCGGCGCGCATCCACACCCGGGAGAACGGCTCTCGGGAGCCTGCGTCACGAGCGATCCGAGGGGGGTCATCGACGTAGCGGACGTCGATGGGACGGGGCCGGGTGTACCAGCCGTCGAGCTCGTCGGCGTACGGGGCCATCAGCTCGGGCATCGACGCCAGACCCTCCGGGCGGGGCACCGACGGCATCGGGACCTCATGCTCGAACCCGACCTCGTCGATCTGGAACGACGCAGACATGTTGAAGATCGGGCGGCCGTGCTGGATCGCGACGACACGTCGGGTGGTGAAGCTGCGGCCGTCCCGGATCCGATCGACCTGATAGACGATGGGGACCGACGGGTCACCCGGCCGCAGGAAGTACGCGTGCAGCGAGTGCACCGAACGGTCTTCGGGGACGGTACGTCCTGCTGCCACCAGCGCCTGCCCGGCGACCTGCCCGCCGAAGACCCGCTGCATCGACTCCGACGGCTGCCTGCCGCGGAAGATGTCCGTCTCTATGCGCTCAAGGTCGAGCAGGTCGACGAGCAGCTCGAGCGGTGTGGCGTCCGGGCTGGGCACGGTCAGTGGGCGTCGCCGGAGGGGCCGGCCTCAGGCTCGACCGGAAGGACCGCGGCGCCGCCTGCCGCCTCGGCTTCGGCCCCGGCTTCGGCCCCGGCGAGGATTGCCGCCAGACCGGAGATCGCCTCGGGACTGGCACTCGCGGCAGCAGCCTGGTTCGCGGCCTGGAGCTCGCGGTGCACCTCTTCACGGTGGACCTGGATGTGGCGGGGGGCTTCGATGCCGACCCGCACGACGTCGCCGCGCACCTCGAGGATCGTGACGACGATGTCGTTGGCGATCACGACGCTCTCGCCCGCGTGCCTGCTGAGGACCAGCACGTCAGTTCCCTTCGTCTGGGCCTCCCGGGAGGCATGCCCGGCCCAGGATAGGTCAGCAGGCGATCGGCGCCCTGATCGGCAGGCCGGAACCCGAAAGAATCACCTGAGCCGCGTCACCCGTACGGATGTTCACAACGATCGGTGCCAACAGGTTAGCCGTGGCAGCGGCGGCGGTGGCACCTGTGGTGAGGACGACCAGGATCTGAGCTTCGTCACCGTCGACGAGGCCGAGTAGGTCGATCGAGGCCTGGTCGAGCTCGGGCAGGTACTCGGGGAAGAAGACGCCCGGCGGAACGAGGAGCAACCGGATCGACGGGTCGTCCTGGCAGTGCAGGTCGAACAGGGCGCCTAGCGGATCCAGGCCCTCGAGCATGAACTCGTGCCGCCCGGGGAAGCCGGGGATGCCGCTCGGGAAGTGCAGCGTGGGTAGCACCGTCGTCGTTGTCGGCACGGCAGCTCCTTCGGTGAGGGTGGACGCGGTCACTTGAGGAAGTCCATCAGCGATGTGGTGATGACCTTGGCGGAGGCACCAAGGGCGGCCTGGTAGGCGTTCTGCGCGAGCTGCAGGTCGACGATGGCCTTGGGCAGGTCGACGTTCTCCACGTCGCCCAGCTGGCCCTTGAGGGTGAGTACGAGGTTGCTGGCCTTCGTCTGCGCGGCGTCGACTCGCTTGTACCTGGCCCCCACGTCGGACTGGGCGGCGCTGACCACCTTCATCGCGGCGTCGAGGTTGTTCAGGTCCACGGCGAGCGCAGACGGGTTGGACTTGAGGTCGGCCGAGATCGTCGCGAGTACTCCGAAGACTCCGGACGCCCCGCTGCCGAAGGCCTGCGGCCCGCCGGTGTCCACCCGGATCTGCACGCCGTCACCGACCGAGCGCTTAACGGAGCCGGTGTCACCGACGTAGGTCCCGGTGGAGTCGTACGCCTGCCCGCCGGCGGTCGTGCCGCCGAACACCGGGCGCCCGAGGTACGTCGTGTTTGCGTCGCCGATCAGGCTGGTGCGGATCTGGTCGATCTCGCCGGCGATGGCGCTCAGCGAGTTGGCATCGTTGCTGCCGGTCGAGCTGCCCTGGACCGTGAGGTCTCGCGCGTGCTGCAGCGAGCTCATCATCCCGCTGAGCGCCGAGTCGGTCGCGCCGAGCCAGGCCACCCCGTCCGCCGCGTTGCGGCTTGCCTGCACAGCCGACCTGGACTGCGAGCGCAGCAGCATCGCGGTGTCGACGCCCGCGGGGTCGTCCGACGGCTTGGTGATCCGGCGCCCGCTCGAGATCTCCGCCTGCAGGGTGCCCAGGCGGTCGAGGTTCGTCTGCAGACCCAACGTGACCTGGTCGGCCAGGGATCGTTGGGTGGTGCGGTAGATGCCGTACATGGCTTACCTCCCGACCAATCCGGTGCGGTTGATCAACGTGTCGAGCATCGAGTCCACGGTGTTGATGACGCGTGAAGCGCCTTCGTAGGCGTGCTGGTACGTCATGAGGTTGACCATCTCCTCATCGAGGTTGACCGACGACTGTGCGTTTCGCGCCGAGTCGACAGAGGTCGTGGTCAGCTTCTGGACGCTGGCTCGCTGGGTGGTCGACGCCGAGTCGGCGCCGAGGGCCGACACGACCGACCGGTAGAGCGCATCCGGCCCGGCGGGGTCGGTCGCGAGTGAGGCCATGGCGTCGGCATTGGAGCCGTCGAGGTTGGGAACGGGCAGGCCGGTGACGGGGTCGGTGGTCGGGGCGACCGCCGACGCGGCAAGCTTGGTGGGGTCGCTGATCGCCAGCGTGAGCGAGGCCGCCGTCGCACCCGCGAACATGGGTCCACCCGCAGCACCGGCCTGGTCATAGCCAGCGGCCTGCACAGCGTTCGCCTTGCTGGCGAGCGCGGCGGCCACGGTGTCGAGCTTGGCGAGGTAGGAGGGGACGATGACGTTCGCTGTCTCGACGACCGACGCGAGCTGGCCCGAGGTCACCGACGCCGGGTAGGTGGCCCCGTTCCACGTCAGCGTGATGGGGTCGATGGCCGCGTTGGCCAGGTTGCTCCCGCCGGAAACCGCCAGGGAGCGGGCCGTCGCGCCGCTCACGATCGCGGTGCCTCCGACGAACACGTCGACCGCGCCGTCGGCACCGGCCTTGGCCGTCGCGCCGACCGAGTCCGAGAGCGAGAGGACCAGCTGGTCACGGTGGTCGAGGAGCTCGTTGACGGGCAGGCCCGCCTGCGTGTTGCGCATGATCGTGACGTTGAGCGCGGCCACGGCCGCAGCAGTGTCGTTGACTGATCGCACGGTCGTGTCGACCTGGGCCCGGTTGGCGGTCCACTGCGCCGACAGCCCGCTGGCCGCCGAGTGGAGGCCGTCGACGACGGTCTGGGCGGACGCGAGCGCGACGGTGCGTACGGCCGTGTCGCCAGGGTTGTTCGCCACGTCGTGGAACGACGCCCACAGGTCGGCGAGCGAGGCCTGGACCCCGCTGTCACTGGGCTCGCCGAACGAGGTCTCGACGGTTCCCATCGCGACCTGGCGACCGGTCAGGTAGCCCGAGCTGCCGTGCTCGGCCTGCGCCCGCCCCAGGAGCAGGAAGTCCGAGACCCGTTGGACCGCCGCGATATCCACACCGCCACCGGCCCCGTGGTACGGCGACCACACAGCCGGGACGGCGGGTGCGCCGACTGACTCGAGGACGACCTGCTGCCGGCTGTACCCGACGGTGTTCGCGTTGGCGATGTTCTGACCGGTCACGTCCAGCCCGCGCTGCTGCGCGGTGAGCGAGCTCAGCGCGGCACCGAGGCCGGAGAACGTGCTCATCAGATCGCCTCGTCGACGAGCCGGCTCCGCACTTGCGTCGGCTCGGCTGCGCCGGACTGCGTGTAGGTCGGGGTGCCCTCACCGAAGGTGAGAAGCGCCTCGCGGGTCGCCCGCTGACCGGCGGTGAGCAGCTCGCGGTTGGCCGCGGCCATCGCGCTGATCTCGGCCGCAATCGTGAGGAATGCTGCCCGGTGGTCGTTGAAGAGGTCGCGCCACGGCTGGTCGCACGCGTCCGCGAGCTTGGCCAGGCTCATGCCGGGGGCCCGGCCCATCGCCGTCGCCGTGGCATCGACCTCGACGGCCCGGAGGAGCTCCACCTGGCGGATCTCGTTCAGGAAGATCTCCACCTCGCGGGTGGCCCTGGCCAGCCAGCGGGTCCGGCCGGACGCGAGCACCAGCTGCTCCTCCTCCAGCTTGAACAGAAGCAGCTCCAGCAGCTCGCGTTCACGCCAGAGGATGGTCGACACCTCTGCCAGGCTCATCGTGATCTCCTCGGTTTCCGCTCGTCAGGGCAACATTCGTCCGGACCGCGCCGTATCTGAGAAGAACCAACTCCCGCACTTTTCGTGGTCTTGGTGCAAGCGCACTAGCAGTTCGGTAGTGCCTCGGTCCAGATGCGTCGGGACCTTTGGTTAGACCTTGCCGCGGCGCGGGTGGTTCGGGTCCTGGTGGCTTCATCGGGCGTCCCACAGCACCGACACACGGCCCATGAACAACGCTTCGCCGGGTGCGGCGTCAGAGGCTCTGGTCCGCGACAACATCGCGCTGGTCGGGTACCTGGTGAACGAGATCATCTGTCGTCTGCCTGCGCACCTGTCGCGGGACGAGCTGACGTCGGCCGGCCTCGAGGCGTTGGTCCGCGCATCCCGATCGTTCGACGAGGAGCGCGGCGTACCGTTCGGCAAGTTCGCAGCGAACCGGATCAGAGGAGCCATCCTCGACGAGCTGCGCAGCCACGACTGGGCCAGCCGTTCGGTGCGCGCCAAGGCCCGCCAGCACAACGAGGCCATCGAACAGCTCACCGTCCAGCTGAAGCAGAAGCCGACCAACCTCCAGGTCGCCGAGTTCCTCGGCATCTCGGTCGGCGAGGTCGAGGTAGCCGCCAGCCGCGTGCAGCAGGCCTCGGTGCTCAGCCTCCAGGGCTTCGAGGACCCAGACGTGCTCGACGCGATCCTGCCAAGCAACCCGCACACCCCCGAGCAGGAGCTCGTCGGCCGCGAACGCCTCGCCTACCTCGGCGACGCCGTCACCGCACTCCCTGAGCGGTACCGCCGGGTCGTCAGTGCCTACTATCTGGAGGAGCGGCCCATGGCGGAGATCGCCGAGGAGCTGGGAGTCAGCGAGTCACGGGTCTCCCAGATCCGCGCGGAGGCACTCGCCCTGCTCAAGGACGGCATCAACGCCCAGCTGGACCCCGACCAGGTGCCGGAGTCCGAGCGGCCCGGCCAGTGCGTCGACCGCCGCCGCACGGCCTACTTCGCGGCAGTCGCTTCGACCAGCGACTACAAGTCGCGCCTCGCGGTCCGCCCGAGCTCGAGCCCTGGCATCCGGGCCACTGCCTGACCAGACCTCGAAGGACGCGAGCACTCGCACGATCACCCGTTCGGCCGTACGAATATCCCTCAGGTGAGCATGGGGCTAACCGATAGGACGGTGTCGGCCCACGGAAGGGCCGGAGTTCTGACCCCATCAAGGAGGAAGCATCATGGGTCTGTCTGTAAACACCAACGTTGCTGCATTCAACGCGTACCGCAACGTGATGTCGTCCAACAGCTCGGTCGGTAGCTCGCTCGAGAAGCTGTCGTCCGGGTTCCGCATCAACCGCGCTGCCGACGACGCCGCCGGCCTCGCCATCAGCGAGGGCCTGAAGTCGCAGATCGGCGGCCTCACCGTCGCTGTCCGCAACGCCCAGGACGGCACCTCGGTCGTCCAGACCGCTGAAGGTGCGCTGACGGAGACGCAGTCCATCCTCCAGCGCATGCGTGACCTGACCGTCCAGTCCGGTAACAGCGGCGTCCTCGACGTCAACGCAAAAGCCGACCTGCAGTCCGAGGTCACCTCGCTGAACAGCGAGCTCGACCGCATCGCCAGCAAGACGACGTTCAACAACGTCAACCTGCTTGACGGGACGTACGCGGCGAAGAACTTCCAGGTCGGCTACGCCGGTGGCGACACGATCGCAGTCACCATCGACAACGGCACCGCGACCAAGGGGTTCAACTCGACCGACCTCGGCACCGCTGCGGTCGACCTGACCGCGTCGGCCAACACGGCGACCGACCTCACGTCGATCGACGCCGCTCTGCAGAAGGTCTCGTCCTCACGGGCCACCCTGGGTGCGCTGCAGAACCGTTTCACCCACGTGGTCAACAGCGCCAACGTGGCCATCGAGAACCTGAGCGCCTCCAACTCCCGGATCCGCGACACCGACATGGCGTCCGAGATGACGAAGTTCACCCAGGCTCAGATCCTGCAGCAGGCCGGCACCGCGATGCTGGCCCAGGCCAACTCGGCGCCGCAGTCCATCCTGAAGCTGCTCCAGTAGTTCGCAGCCCAGGTAGCAGGAAAGCAGTGTACGAGGGGCGGTCGGCTCACCGTCGACCGCCTCTCGTGCGTTCCAGCCAGGCCGAGTAGAAGGGGACGGGTATGTCGAGCATGTCGGTCGACGGGTTGATCAGCGGCTTGAACACGACGTCCCTGATCAGCCAGCTCATGCAGCTCGAGGCGCAGCCGCAGACGGCCCTCAAGACTTCGCTGTCGCACGAGCAGACCGCCATCGCGTCGCTTCAGTCGATCAACACGTCGATGACGTCGCTGCAGTCCGCCGCGAAGGCGCTGACGTCGCTGAGCGCCTGGCAGGGACTGAGCGCCACCAGCTCGTCGTCGACTGTCACGACTCAGCCGGCCACGTCCGCCGTCACCGGCCAGGTCACCTTCGACGTCACCGCCACTGCGAGCTCGCACGTGCTGGCGTCGGACCCCGTGACCGGGCTGACCGCAACCGTGGCTTCGACCACCGGCCTCGACATCACGAACGGCACCGCGACCACGCACATCGACGTCACCGACACGAGCCTGAGCGGCACCATCGCCGCCATCAACGCCCACCCGGAGTCGGGCGTGACCGCGACGTCCGTGCAGGTCAGCGCGGGAGTCTTCCGGCTGCAGCTGACCTCGACGACCTCGGGAGCGGCCTCGGCGTTCACGGTGAGCGGCCTCGCGCCCGCCACCGGGATCGTCTCGCAGGGTTCCGACGCGGCCATCACTGTGGGCAGCGGTCCCGGCAAGTACACGGTCGCCAGCGCCAGCAACACCTTCAGCGGAGTGATCCCCGGGGTGACGTTCACCGTGTCGGCTCCGGTAACGGGCGTGACCATCGCCACCAAACGGGACCCGGGCGCCATCGCCACGACGATCCAGGCGCTGGTTACAGCCGCGAACGCCACGAAGGACGCCATCGCCAAGCAAACCGCAGTGGGCACCGGCGGCAAGAGTGCGGCCCCGCTGACCTCCGACACGACCGTCCGAGACATCGACACCAAGCTGAGCGGTTTCGGGGCCACCGCCCTCTCGGACGGCTCGTCCCTCGCGTCGCTCGGGATCCAGCTCGACAGCACCGGCAAGTACGTCTTCGACCAGAGCAAGTTCCTGACCGCCTACCAGGCCGATCCGGCCAGGGCGCAGAAGGGGATCAGCGAGCTGGCCACCCGCTTCGACACGCAGGCGACGGCGACGACCAACCCGACGACCGGGACCATCTCGCAGGAGATCACCAACCGGAACACGCAGATCCGCGACCTGACGACGCACATCACCGACTGGGACGGGCGACTGGCCCTCAAGCGGGCCTCGCTGCAGGCCAGGTTCTCCGCGATGGAAGTAGCCCTCGGCACGCTGAGGAGCCAGTCGTCGTGGCTCACCTCGCAGCTCAACAACCTGCCGACGTGGTCAACCGGGAGCAAGGGATGAGCGGGCTCGCCGCATACCGCGGCCAGTTCGTCTCCGACGCCGTCGCCACCGCGTCGCCCGCCAAGCTTCTCACGATGCTGTACGACCGCCTCGTCCTCGACCTGGTACGTGCCGAGCAGGGCTTCCGGGACGGCAGCCGGGAGACCGGTTCCAACCACCTGTTGCACGCTCAGGACATCGTGGTCGAGCTGCGTTGCTCGCTCGACGTCGATGCGTGGAGTGGCGGCCCCGGACTGGCCGCGCTCTACACGTACCTGCTGACCGAGCTCATCCAGGCCAACCTCGCGGCCGACGCGGACTCGATCGCCCGGTGCCGAGGCCACATCGAACCGCTTCGCGACGCCTGGACCCAGGCCGCGATGCTCGGCCTCGCGTCGGCCGCCTCATGACTGTCGCCGGCGCGATCACGTGGGACGTCTCGTGGAACGAGGCGCTCGCGCGGCTCGAGCTCGATGCGGACCGCGCCGAGCAGCTGATCCGGGACGGACGGCTGCTCGACTCCGAGGTCCCGGTCTGGACCCCGCCTCAGCTCGGTCCGCTGCCGGAGAACCTGGTGTCGCGCGCGCACCGCATCCTCGACCGGCACACGGCGATCGCCGCCGAGCTCGCGCATGCCGCCCGCGAGACCCGGCAGCACGTCGCCTTGTTGAGCCGGATCGAGCAGGACTCGGTGGATCGGGTACCTGTCTACGTCGACCAGGCGTTCTGACCCTCAAAGTCTTTGCACGCCAACAGGTTCACCCGATCGGACGCGTGAAAAGCCCTCATAGGAGCGCCCCTCGGGCCGATGAGGCTGCTGAGCAACGGACGGCTCAATGTTCGCCACGGACCGGCGAGAACTCTCGTAACGACGAGGAGAGCCGCCCGTGTTCGACGACGTCACTTCGCTGGCCCTCCACAGTGCCCTCAACGGCCTGTCCACGCGCCAGCAGCTCATCGCCAACAACATCTCGAACCTCGACACCCCCGGGTTCCGGGCCGGTCGAGTGGACTTCGAGAGCCAGCTCCAGTCGGCCTTGAGCAGCGGCTCCTCCCCTGCCGTCACCGGGACCGTGTCGCAGTCTCTCGACCCGACCGGCCTGAACGGCAACAACGTCAACCTCGACACCGAGACGTTGAGCAACGTCGAGACCGGGCTCCGGTACCAGCTCGCCATCCGCGCGACCGACGACCAGTTCGGCCTTCTGCGTTCCGCCCTGCGAAGTGCCTGATGGGCATGTTCGACGCCATCGGCGTCGCGGGGACCGGCGTGACGACCTACCGCACCTGGCTCGACGCCCTGTCCGACAACATCTCGAACATCAACACCGTGCGGCCGTTCGACCAGCCGGCCTTCCAGGAGAAGATGGTCGTCGCGCAGGCGGTCGACTTCACGGGGGGCACCGGGGTCGGCAGCGGGGTCCGGGTCGAGTCGATCGCGCACGGCAACGCGGTGGGTCGCATCGTGTACGACCCGACCAACTCCCTGGCCAACAAGGACGGCTACGTCCGCCAGCCGGACATCGACCTCGGGTCGCAGATGACGCAGCTGATCATGGCGCAGCGCGGGTACCAGGCGAACCTCGCCGTCGTCGACCGGGCACACGAGGCCTACTCTGCGGCCCTGGCCCTCGGGCGGAACTCATGACCATCGGTCCGATCGCCATGCCGGTCGTGCCGACCGTCCCCGCCACCAGCTCGCTCCCGAGCCCGGGCGCGACCGGCGGCGCCGCAGCGGCCGGCAGCGCCGACGGGTTCTCGAACGCCCTGTCGACCGGGCTGGACAACCTGCAGCAGCTGCAGACCACCGCGGACACCCTCGCCGTCCAGGCGGCGACCGGATCGCTGACGAATGTGCACGACTACATGATCGCCGCGACCAAGGCGTCCGTGGCGACCGACCTGACCGTGGCCGTCCGCAACAAAGCGGTCGAGGCCTTCAATGAGATCCTTCGGATGCAGGTGTGATGAAGACTGCAGTGACCGGTGCGGGACAGAAGGCCCTTCGTACTCTGAACGGCTTCACGACCGGCCAGAAGACCATGACAGCCCTCGCGATCGTCGCGTTGGTGATCGGCGGCTCACTGTTCTACACCTGGGCTGCGACCCCGACGTACGCACCGCTGTTCAGCAACCTCTCCGGATCCGACGCGAGCGCGATCGTCGACAAACTCACCGCGGACGGTACGCCATACCAGCTCACCGACGGTGGCTCGACGATCACGGTGCCGCAGGACTCGGTCTACAGCGAGCGGGTCAAGCTCAGCGGTGCGGGTCTGCCCTCGGGTGACCAGACGGGATACGCCCTGCTCGACAAGCAGGGCCTGACCACCTCGCAGTTCCAGCAGCAGGTGAACTACCAGCGTGCCGTCGAGGGCGAGCTCGAGAAGACCATCAACGCGATCCAGGGCGTCCGCTCCGCCGTCGTGCACCTCGCCATACCGCAGCAGAGCGTGTTCACCAACGACAAGACCAAGCCCACCGCATCGGTGCTCATCGCGACCCAGCCGGGCGCATCGCTCACATCCGAGCAGGTCCAGGCGGTCACAAACCTGGTGTCGGCGAGCATCCCCGGCATGTCGGCGTCCGATGTCTCGGTCTCCGACTCGACCGGTCGGGTTCTCTCCTCCGTCGGCGGCGCCGGCGGCGGAGTGACAGGGTCCGCCGACCAACGGGCGCAGATGACGACCGACTACGAGTCGCGGCTCACGACCGAGCTGCAGGGCATGGTCGACCGTCTCGTCGGGCCAGGTCACGCCGTGGTCCAGGTCACCGCCGATCTCGACTACGACCAGACCCAGACGACGACCGAGAAGTACACAGTCCAGACCTCGGTGCCGCCCCTGGCCGATTCCTCCACCAAGGAGACGTACACCGGCGCAGGCGGCCTGACCGCCGGCATCCTTGGCCCGAGCGGGGCGGCGAACCCCAGTGGCAGCGCGGGGACGATCTACAGCAAGGAGTCGTTGACCCGCAACAATGCCGTGGGTCGTACGGTCGAGCAGCGCACGTCGGCGCCGGGCTCCGTCCGCAAGCTGAACGTCGGCATCCTGCTCGACAGCTCCGGTGCGAAGATCGACCCCGCCGCGCTGAAGTCCCTGGTGTCGTCGTCCGTCGGTATGGACGCCACACGCGGTGACAGCGTCGAGGTGACGGCGCTGGCATTCGACCAGGCCACCCAGAAGGCGGCCCAGGTCGAGCTGCAGCAGGCGAGCAGCGCAGCAACCCAGGCCGGACTGATGGGTCTGATCAAGAGCGTCGTGCTCGGCCTGATCGTTCTGGTGGTCATGGTGCTCGCCTTCCTCTCGATGCGGGCGCGCAGCAAGCCGCTGTTGACGGACGAGGACCGGCTGAGCATCGAAGCCCTGCAACGCGAGCTGGGGCAGCCCGAACCGTCACTCGGTCCCCGCCGGATGACCGGGACCCTCGGGCCGTGGACCGGCGCTGGTGGCGTCGAGCCCGGCAGCCGGCAGGCGACGGTGCGCGACGAGATCGGGCACCTGGTCGAGCGGCAGCCGGACGAGGTCGCGGAACTCCTTCGGGGCTGGCTCGCGGACCGGAGGAACTAGGCCATGGCCGAACGCCCTGTCATGGACGGCGTCCGCAAGGCGGCCATCGTGCTCGCCCAGATGGACCCGGCCCACTGTGCCCTCGTGCTCACCCAGATGGACGACGACGAGATCGAGGAGATCACGCAGGAGATCAGCCGGCTGCGCGACCTGCAGGAGGACGAGACCGGCTCCGTGCTCGAGGAGCTCTACGTCGAGCTGGTGTCCCAGCAGGCCGTCGGGCAGGGCGGTCCGGCCTTCGCGCGCGAGATGCTGCTCGCCTCGCTCGGCCCGGAGCGCACCGACGAGATGCTAGCCCGGCTCGCGCTGCGCAGCACCGCGTCGTCGTTCGCGTTCCTGCTGATCGAGGAGAACTCGCTGATCGCCTCGCTCGTCGCAGACGAGCACCCCCAGACCATCGCCGTCGTCCTCACCCACCTGGACACCCAGAAGGCGTCCGGTGTGCTCGCACTCCTGCCGACCGAGCTGCAGACCGATGTCGCGCACAGGATCGCCACGATGCAGCCCGCGGACCCTGGCTTCATGCGGGCGGTCGCCGAGCAGATCCGTGGCCGCGTCGAGGAGCTGGCGGTCGAGTCGTCGTCCTTCGAGACACTAGGAGGGGTCACCCCCCTGGTCGAGATGATGGGCTTCACCGACCGCGACACCGAGAAGCTGATCCTCAACGGGATCGAGTTCCGCGACCCCGACCTCGCGGAGGAGATCCGTTCGCTGCTGTTCGTGTTCGAGGACATCGTCGACCTCGACGACCGGGCCGCCCAGCTCGTGCTCCGTCAGGTCGAGCCGGCCGAGCTGGCCCTCGCCCTCAAGGGCGCTCCGGATCCTGTGCGCGACAAGGTCATGAAGAACATGTCCGAGCGCGCGGCCGAGAACCTCAGCGACGAGATCGAGCTCATGGGTCCGGTCAAGGTCGCCGCCGTCCAGGAGGCCCGCAAGGCCATCGTCCGCCAGATCCGCATGCTCGACGAGAGCGGCGAGATCGCCATCCAACGGGGGAATGTTGAAGAGTCCGTCGTCTGACCAGGTGCGGGCCGTTCTCACCGGCTCCGCAGCAGGCGTCGCCACCATGGCCCGCCTGGACTCCGACCTGCGGCGGAGCCCGTACGCGATCAGGTTCGGGACCGATCCGCGACTGGTCGACCCGATGCTCGAAGCGGAGTTCGTGGCAACAGCGACCCGCGTGGGCGAGCAGGCCGCGCAGGTAGGCTTTGCCGACGGGTACGCCAAGGGTCACGCCGCGGGGCTCGAAGCGGCGGCGGCGGCACTCGACGCCCAACGCGATGCCCAGGACGCCGTTCTGAGCGAGCAGACCGCTCGGACCAACAACGTTCTCGGCGTGCTCGCGACTGCCGCTGGCGCCCTCGAGACCCGCCTGGCTCCGGCGGCCGCCGAAGTCGAGCTGCAGGTGGCCACGATCGCGTTCGGCCTGCTAGAGGTGCTCCTGCAACGTGAGCTGGCCGTCACCAGCGAGCCGGGCCTGGACGCCGTACGGCGGGCGCTCTCCCTCGCCCCGCGCGCCCGCCCGGTCGTGTGCCGGCTGAACCCCGCCGATGCGGCGACCCTCCCGGCTCACTCACTCGTCGTCGACGGCCGAGACGTCAGCATCGTCGCCGATGCGACGGTCGAGACCGGGGGCTGCGTCGCCGACTGTGACGCCACCCGGATCGACGCCCAGCTCTCGACGGCTCTCGACCGGGTTCGGCAGGTGCTTCGCCCGTGACGACGACGCTGGCAGCGCGGATGGTGCGCGCGGAGCAGGTGGCCCGTCCACTGAAGCAGGGCCGGGTCAGCGCAGTCCTCGGCCTCACCGTCACCGTCCAAGGCCTCGACGCAGCAGTTGGCGAGGTGCTCCACGTGCACACGTCGGACGGACGCTGGCCCGCCGAGGTCACCGCCGTGGGCGCGCAAGGGCTGGTCTGCATGCCGCTCGGCCCGATGCACGGCCTGCGCTCGGGAGCACCGGTCACCACCACCGGCGGTCCGATGCGGATCGCCGTCGGTCACGCCCTGCGCGGACGGGTGCTCGACGGGCTCGGCCAGCCGATGGACGGCCGCGGCCCGCTCGACCACCTGACCCAGGTCGAAGTCGAACACCGACCGCCCAATCCCCTGCTGCGTAACAGGATCTCCGAACCTCTCGGCCTGGGCGTACGCGCCATCGATGCCCTCGTTCCATGCGGGCGCGGGCAGCGACTCGGCATCTTCGCCGGCTCCGGAGTGGGGAAGTCCAGCCTGTTGTCGATGATCGCGCGCGGTACCGAGGCGACGATCTCCGTGGTCGCCCTGGTGGGTGAGCGCGGTCGTGAGGTGCGCGAGTTCCTCGAGAACGACCTCGGCCCCGAGGGCCTGGCCCGGTCGGTCGTCGTCGTGGCCACCTCCGACCAACCGCCGATGGTGCGGCTGCGTGCGGCGTTCGTCGCCACCCGGATCGCCGAGTGGTTCCGCGACGAGGGTGAAGACGTCGTCCTCATGATGGACAGCATCACGCGTGCCGCCACCGCCCAGCGTGAGATCGGCCTGTCAAGCGGAGAACCACCTGCTACGCGGGGGTATCCGCCGAGCGTCTTCGGCATGCTCCCAAAGCTGCTCGAACGCGCCGGACCCGGGCAGCGCGGGAGCATCACGGGGCTCTACACCGTGCTCGTCGAGGGTGACGACCACAACGACCCGGTCGGTGACGCCGCGCGTTCGATCCTGGACGGACACATCTGGTTGAGCCGCCGCCTCGCGACGTCCGGCCACTTCCCCAGCATCGACGTGCTGGAGTCCGTGTCGAGGGTGCTCGGCGCCGTCACGAGCCCGGAGCAGCAACAGCAGGCCACGGCTCTACGCATCCTGCTGTCGGCGTACCGCGACTCGCGCGAGCTGATCGAGATCGGTGCATACGTGCCCGGCACCAATCCCGATGTCGACCGGGCCCGGGCGATCTGGCCGGCGATCGATGCGTTCCTGCGACAGCCGCTCGCCGCCACGTCCACGCCGGTAGAGGCCTGGACCGCGTTGAACACCCTCCTGGAGATGCCATGAGTCGCTCGTTCCCGCTGGCCACCGTCGCCCGGGTGCGTCGGATCCGCACCGGCCTCGCCAAGGTCGAGGTCGCTCGCACCCGCACGGTCGAGCTCCTCGCGGACGCCAGCCGGGTCCTGGCCGTAGCCGCCCTCGATGCGCAGCCCTCGCTCAACTCCATCGACGAGTTGCTCACGTCCGACAGTTTCGTGTCGGCCGCCCACTCCCGGCTGCGTCTGGCCCACGACATCGAAGTCGCGCAGCAGCATCTCGTCGATGCAGCTGCGCTCAGCCGCGCCGCGCTCGAGGGCTGGCAGGACGCGCGGTCCCACGAGCGGGTCACGGACCTGCTCGAGGCGTCGCACCGCGACGCCGTGGCGGCCGAGGAGCAGGCCGTCGAGCAGCGCCAGGCCGACGACCGGTCCGGGGCGCGCTGGTTCGCTACCAGGACGGCGGCCCAGGCATGAGCATCGACACCGGCATGGCCGACGTCCTGAGCCGGATCGCGACCATCCAGGCGCGGTACTCGGCACTCGCACCCAGCCCCAGTCAGGTCGACGCCGCCGGCGCCGTCAGCTCGACGAACTCGGCGGACGGAACGACGTTCGCGCAGGCCCTGGCTGCCGCCACGACCTCGACGCCGGGCGGCGGCGCAACGGGTCCGGAGGTCGTGGCGGACGCGCGCAAGTACCTCGGCGTGCCGTACGTGTGGGGAGGCACGGACCCGGCGAAGGGACTCGACTGCTCCGGTTTGGTCCAGCGGGTCTTCCGCGACCTCGGCATCCCCCTGCCCAGGGTCAGCGCCGACCAGGCCAAAGCCGGCAAGGCCGTCGCCGACATGGCCGACGCGAAGCCGGGCGACCTGCTCGCGTTCGGTCACCCGGTGCATCACATCGGCATCTACATGGGTGGCGGGCAGATGATCGAGGCTCCGTACCCGGGCAGGAATGTCCGCGTCGGCCCGGTGTACGAGACGCCGACCGCCATCCGTCGGATCATCGCGGACCCGGCGAGCACCCCCCAGCTGGCCTTCACCTCGCAGCTCACGCCGTCGATCACGGGGACGTTCAGCCAGCGGCTGGCCGCCCTCCAGCCGATGTTCGCGGCCGCGGAGACGAAGTACCACCTGCCCGCGGGGACGCTGGCGGCGGTCGCGCAGATCGAGTCGTCGTGCCGCGTCGACGCGATGAGCCCGAAGGGGGCGGCGGGCCTGATGCAGATCATGCCGGGCACCGCGCGTGCCCTCGGCGTCGACCCGATGAACCCGGCCCAGGCGATCGACGGAGCCGCTCGGCTGCTGAAGGACGGGCTGAAAGCCTTCGGGTCCCTCCCGCTGGCGCTGGCCGCCTACAACGCCGGAGCGGGTGCCGTGCGCGAGTACGGCGGCATCCCGCCTTACGCCGAGACCCAGGCGTACGTGAAGAACGTGGCTGCCCTGATGGCGAAGGACAACGTATGAGCACCCCGACCCTGACCAGCCAGGCGGCTGCGATCATCCCCGGCGGCTCTAGCGTCGAGCCTGCCGCCCGCGGGCAGCGCGCGAACCGGCACTCCGAGTCGGCCGACCACTTCGCGGCAGCGGTGGCCCAGGTGCTGGCCCCTGACTCGCCGGCTCGGCCGACCAAGCCGGCCCCGACGACGCGTCAGACCCGCCACGGCGCACCCGTCGTCCAGCCGTCGTCAGCCGAGGGTCAGCCGGTCGCGGCGACGCCGGCCGTCCCTGCAGTCGCTGCGATCCCTGCAGTCGCCACGGTCGCCGTCGCCGGGCCAGTTCCGCCGGCACCCGCTGCCGCAGCGCCCGTTCTTACGGCACCGGTCGCCCCGGCACTGGAGACGCCCGTTCCGCGGCCGGGCGTCGCGGCATCGGTCATGGCGACACCCGTCATGGCGACACCCGTCATGGCGGCGGTTGCCATCACGAGGCCATCCATCCCGGCGATCAGAGCGACGACGGTGGCACCTTCGCCCGTGCAGCCCTCGGCGGTGCCGGCACCGGCCACGCCGCTGGTCTGCGCCCAGGCGGTCCCGGGGCAGGCGGCGGCTGACGTTTCGACACCCGCGGTCAGCGGTCAGCGGGAGGGCAAGGGAGCTTCCCCAGTCCCGAACACGTCGGCGCCGACCGTCTCGGTCTCGCCAGTCGCGGCGCCGGTCGCCACCGTCAAAACCGCCCCTCAGCCCACCGCTCAGCCCACCGTTCAGGCCACCTCGGACATGGTGACGTTGACCGCGGCCCCAACAGCGATCGGCGGCGACGAGGTCGCACCACGCGACCTTCGGCACCGGGCAGCGGTCGCTCCAGCCGCCCCGGCCGGGCAGCCGCCCACCAGCGCTGCGATCACGGCCGCGGCCGGGCCGACCCGGACGGCAGAGGTCGAGGCGGTCGCGGCCGCACCCGCGGCGGCGGCTCCGGTCGCAGTCCAGGTCGCGCA
The DNA here is from genome assembly GCA_038210415.1 of Actinomycetes bacterium. Lineage (GTDB taxonomy): Bacteria > Actinomycetota > Actinomycetes > Prado026 > Prado026 > JBBQWS01. The sequence goes on along the minus strand of JBBQWS010000017.1, from coordinate 6,376 downwards.
CCTGATCTCCCCACTGCGTCGCGGCGCGGAGGGAACGCACGTGCTGACGGTCGAGCTGCATCCCGCCGAGCTCGGTTCCGTGCGGGTCACGGTCGAGCTGCGGGACGGCGCGATGCACGTGCGGTTGGCCGGGGGAGAACTGGCCGTCGAGACGTTGCGCGGCGCGCTGCCCGACCTGCGCCACCAGCTGGAACAGCTCGGGACGCCGGCGACATCGATCGACGTGACCACGGGCGGGCGTACTCCCGACCAGCAGCCCGGACCACCACCTGCGCCGTCGTCCCAGCGCGAACGAGATCCGGACCAACGGGCCCGCGGTCGCGATCCCGACCCGCTGCCCCCGCACCCGCCCAAGTCCGCGACCGGCAGGTCCCTGCTCGACCTACGGATGTGAAGGAGAACCTATGACGACGCCAGTCGGAGCCATTCCGGTAATCCCCATCGGAGCCCTGCCCGGGACGCAGCCGACCACGCCTAGCACGACGGGGTCCAACTCACTCGGCGAGGACGCGTTCCTCAAGCTTCTGGTAGCCCAGCTGAAGTACCAGGACCCGATGAAGCCGCAGGACTCCAGCCAGTTCATGGCGCAGACGGCGCAGTTCACCAGCTTGTCCAAGCTGACGAACATCGACGCGACGAACACCGCGATGCTCGGGGCCCAGGGCTTCCTGCAGGCGGCTGCCCTGGTCGGTCGCAGCGTGACCTACACGAAGGCCGATGGCACGGAAGCCACCGGGATCGTCGAGTTCGCCAGTTTCGGCTCATCCGGGCCGACACTCCGCGTCGGGGACAAGGACGTCCCGATCGCAGAGGTGACCAAGATCGCCCCCGGCACCACTGGTTGATCGGGCCCCACGTCCTTACTTCACAGGAGTCACCATGCTTCGCTCACTGTTCTCCGGCATCACCGGCCTGCGGGCCCACCAGACAATGCTCGACGTCACCGGCAACAACATCGCCAACGTCAACACGGCCGGCTTCAAGTCGAGCCAGACGGTCTTCGAGGACACCCTCAGCCAGCTGATCCAGGCGTCCGGCGCTCCCGCGGGTGCGAACGGCGGGACCAACCCGGCCCAGGTCGGGCTCGGGGTGAAGGTCGCCGGCATTACGACCAACTTCGCGCAGGGGGCCGCCCAGAACACGGGGCGGGCCACCGACCTGATGATCCAGGGCGACGGGCTCTTCGCCCTCAAGCAGGACGGCCAGGACCTCTACACCCGGTCCGGTTCGTTTAACTTCGATGCGAACGGCCGGCTGGTCACCCAGGACGGCGCGACCGTACAGGGTTGGGGCGCGACGAATGGCGTTGTCGACACCAGCCAGCCGCCCGGCACCGTCACGCTGCCGGTTTCGGCGATGCTCGCCCCGACGGCGACCACGACCGGTGCCCTCGGTGGGAACCTCGACGCCGCTACCCCCGTCGGTGGGGTCGTCGCCTCGTCGATGATCGCGTACGACCCGCAGGGGGCGGCCCACACGATCAGCTACACGTTCACCAAGACCGCCGCGGACACGTGGACCATGGCCGCCGCCGAGGGTGCGACCTCGCTCGGCTCCAGCACACTGACTTTCGGGCCGTCGGGCGCGCTGACCAGTGCGTCGCCCGTGTCGGTGACAGCACCATGGGGCGGGACGATCGCGGTCGGCGCGACCACCCTCACCCAGTACGGCGGCGCGGCGTCGGCCACTGTGACCAGCCAGGGTGGCGGCGCTGCTCCGGGGACGTTGCAAGGCTTCACGATCTCGCCGGACGGCACCCTGGTCGGCGTCTTCAGCAACGGGCTCAAGCAGAACCTCGGGCAGGTCGCGCTGGCCACCTTCGTCAACCCGGCCGGTCTGGAGAAGTCCGGCAACAGCACGTACCGCACGAGTGCGGACTCCGGGACGGCGCAGATCGGCATCGCCGGTACCGGCGGTCGCGGCAAGCTCGCGAGCGGTCTGCTGGAGATGTCCAACGTCGACCTGGCACAGGAGTTCACCAACCTGATCATCGCCGAACGCGGCTTCCAGGCGAACTCGCGGGTCATCACCACATCGGACGAGATCCTGCAGGACCTGGTCCAGCTCAAGCGATAGGCGTGACCGGCCTCGCTCCCGCGCACCCTGCGCGAGGGCGGGGCCGACGCACGTTTCGGCTCAGATCGGACCGCCTCCCGCCGATGCTTGGGCTGAGGGCCACGGACGGCTCGCACCGACACTTTCCAAGGACGGACATCGTGATCCTGCTAACCCGAATCAACGGGGTGCAGTTCGCTCTCAACCCCGATCTCATCGAGCGGGCTGAGGCCACCCCCGACACCGTGGTGACCCTGGTCGACGGGACGAAATACGTCGTCCGAGAGTCCCTCCGTGAGCTGATGGACCTGGCTCGCGAGTACCGCGCCTCCATCGTGGCCACAGCGCACGACCTGACCCCCAGCAACAGCTATGACTCCGGCATGGGCTTCGACAACGCATCTGCGGCCTCCGAACACACCGCCCGAGTCGTGTCGATCACCCGCCGGGACACCTGATGGATCCCGGCACAATCATCGGCCTCGTACTGGCCTTCGGGGGGATCCTGCTCTCCATGGTCATGGAGGGCTCAAGCCCGATGGCCATCGTCCTGATCCCCCCGATGCTCCTCGTCTTCTTCGGAACGTTCGGTGCTGCGATGGCCGGCGGCATGATGGCGGACGGGATCGGCGTCATCAAGTCGCTGATCCGTGCCCTCACCACCAAAGCGCCCGACCCGGGCACCCTCATCGAAGCCATCGTCCCGCTCGCCGAGCGCGCCCGCCGCGAAGGACTCCTGGCACTCGAGGACGCAGCCAAGGACATCGACGACGACTTCCTCAAGCGGGGCCTGGGCCTGGCCATCGACGGCACCGACCCGGAGGACCTGCGCTCCCTGCTGGAGTCCGAGGTCGACGTGAAGCGCTCGGTCGACAAGGCCGGCGCCAAGATCTTCGGCGACATGGGCGGCTACGCGCCGACCATCGGCATCATCGGGACGGTCATCGGCCTGATCCACGTGCTGTCCAACCTCAGCAAGCCGGACCAGTTGGGAAAGCTGATCGCGAGCGCGTTCATCGCGACCCTGTGGGGGGTCATGACGGCCAACGTGTTCTGGATGCCCATCAGCAACAAGCTGAAGCGGCTCAGCGAGCTCGAGATCGCCCAGATGAACCTGGCGATCGAGGGCATCATGTCGATCCAGGCCGGCGCGAACCCGCGCCTAGTCGCACAGAGGCTGCGGGCCCTGGTGCCGCAGAGCGCCGACAGCGACGAGCGCGCGAAGGCTGCCTGATGAGTCACGCCACGAGCAAGCGCAAGCATGGTGGCGCCCACGAGGAGGAGCACGAGAACCACGAGCGGTGGCTGGTCACCTATGCCGACATGCTCACCCTGCTCATGGTGCTGTTCATCGTGCTGTTCGCCATCAGTCAGGTCGACCAGAAGAAGTTCAACCAGCTGGCCACCGGAATGGCTGCGGGCTTCGGCTCGCCGCAGTCGAACCTCAGTGGTACGCAGGGGGTTCTCGCCGACCAGCCGATCTCGCCGCACCCGATCAGCGTAGGCGGCTTCGGCGGTCCCGAGAGCGCGTCGACGGCCACAGCGAAGGAGCGCGGCGCGGCCGCCGAGGCCGGAAAGGCCGCTGCGGCCGAAGTCGCGCGGCTGGAGCAGGCCCGAGCGAAGATCATCGCCGCGCTCAAAGCCAAGGGCCTGCTGAACAATGTCTCCTTCCGCTACGACAAGCGGGGACTCGTCGTCAGCATCCTGACCAACCAAGTGGTCTTCCCGGCTGACCTCGCGACGCTCCGGCCTCAGGGCGCGCAGCTCCTGGCTGCGCTCGTTCCCGCCCTGCAGGCGCTGCCCAACGACATCTCCGTAGAGGGCAACACCAACCAGGTCGGACGACCCAAGTTCTTCCCGACCGAGTGGGAGCTGTCGGTCGCTCGGGCGGTCACCGTTGTGCGCTTCCTGATCGAGCAGGAGGGGATCGCCGCCCACCGGCTCAGCGCCACCGGAAACGCCGACCAGCGCCCGTTGCTGCCCCCAAAGGATCCACAAGCCGCTACCAAGAACCGTCGGGTCGAGATCGTCATCGAGTCGTCGCTCAGCGCGGAGGTCAGCGCCCTCATCCCGTCCGTCGCCCCAATCACCTAGAAGGAACCCTTTCAGGAAGGAGCAGTCGACATGGCCAAGAAGAAGGCCGCCGCCGAAGGTGAGGCGCCGGCGAAGTCGAAGAAGAAGCTGATCATCATGATCGTCGTCGTCCTGCTCGTTGCGGGCGCCGGCTACAAGTTCATGGGCAAGAGCAGCGGCGGCGCGGCCGCGGCGAAACCGAAGCCCGAGGCCGGTGCGGTCGTCAAGCTCGACGCGATCAACATCAACCTCGCGGGCGGGCACTACCTGAAGCTGGGTCTGGCCCTCCAGGCCACGAAGGCGGCAGGCGAGGAGGCTCCGGAGGGCAGCCAGGTGCTCGACTCGGCGATCGCGCTCTTCACCAACCGCACGATGGCTGACCTGAGCACCCCGTCGGCCCGCGACAAGGCGAAGGCGGAACTCGCCGCGGACGCCGCGAAGCAGTACCCGGACAAGGTCATGGACGTCTACTTCACGGAGTTCGTCATGCAGTAGCGCCGTACCCGGACGGGCCACTGGGCCGGACGAGTGAGGGCCCTGGTCCTGAAAACCCTCAGACCCGGCTGCCGGGTGCCGAACAAGCCGTCGTGACAGCCGCTGATTCGCGTCCCGACGGACCGAACATGTCTGCGCGCCCACGTCGCCCTGCCGTACGTCCTGACGGCCCCGACGTGCGGCGGCACGACTTCAAGGCGCGCCCGACCATGTCACCGGAGTCGATCGACCTGGTGCGGGCCGGCGGGGAGCAGTTCGCCAAGGTGTGGACCGGGATCCTGACGACGGCACTGCGCGAGACGTGCACGGTCACGGTCAACCGGCTCGACCACGTACGCCTGAGCGACGTCATCTCCGACCTGCAGGCACCGGTGGTCCTCTTCACGTTCACGACGCCTCCGCTCGACCTGCCGGTCATCCTCGTGCTGCCGCGTCGGGCGGCGCTGATCTGCATCGACCGCATGCTCGGCGGCGGCACGGTCGGCGACCAGGTCGACCGACCGCTGTCGGGCATCGACAGCAGCCTGCTCTCGCATCTCGCCGCGGGCATGCTTCCGACGTTGCCCGGTTGCTTCATCGCTCTTCGGCTCGGCGAGGCCCGCCTGGTCTCCATCGAGGAGACAACCGCTGACGAGCCCCGCGAGCTCCCGGTCGAGGACGTCCTTGCGGTGCGCGTCGACCTGCTTCTCGGCGAGACCGACGCGCAAGCCGCCTTGTGCCTTCCAGGCATGGCCGTGGCCAAGCAGCTGCTCGGCCCGGCCGGGCGGAGTCGATCCAGCGGCGCCGCGCGCGCCGACTTCCGAAGCCTGGTCGGGCGCGCCCTGCAGCCGGTTGCGATCGAGGTCGCCATCGAGTTCCGGCCCGCGGTGATCACTCCGGAGCAGCTCTTCCAGCTGTCGGTCGGCGATGTGCTCCCGTTGCGCCACCCGACGACCGCACCACTCAGCGTCACCGCGGCCGGCACCGTCGTCGCTCGAGCCGTGCCTGGTGCGGAAGGCCGAATCATGGCCGTCCTCATCGTCGACCCGTCCAGCCAGGAGGCTTCCGCATGGTGAACTCGATCCTCGGCGCACGACTGACCGGCGCGGCGAACGCCGTCCTGGCCGGCCTGTCGTCCGACGAGGCGTTGGCAGTCGGTGCGGTGGTCGACGGCGCTCCGACGAGCGCCGACCTGCCGACGTCCGCGCCTGTGGCGCTGCTCACCAAGGTGCAGGGCACCATGCAGGGCGAGGTCCTGCTCGTCATCGACGCAGAGCTGGCCGGTCCGCTCCGCGATCGCGGTCCCGACGGCCTCGTCGGGGCCAGCGAACCGATCGTCGGCGCGATGGTCGCCGCCATGGACGCCGAAAGCACCTCGCTCGACGAGCTGAGTGCTGACGTCGCCCTCGCTCGGGTCGACGGCAAGCCCGACGTGTGCCACCTCCCCCTGACCGTGGCCGGCCGGGTCCGCGCCGTCCTGGTGTTCCGCGTCGTCGACCGCCACGTCGAACCGGTGCCCGCGCCGGTCGCCCTGACCGCCGACCTGTCCCGCATCGGACTGCTCCGTGACGTCTCGCTGTCGGTCACCGTCGAGCTGGGCCGGAGCAACATCACGATCCAGGAGCTGCTCTCGCTCGCACCCGGCGCGGTCGTCGAGCTCGACCGCGAGGTCGGCTCCCTCGCAGACCTGCTCGTGAACGGGACACTCATCGCCCGCGGCGAGGTCGTGGTCGTCGAGAACACGTACGGCATCCGGATCAGCGAGATCATCAGC
>JBBQWS010000016.1:0-60625 GCA_038210415.1 Actinomycetes bacterium | reverse complement strand
CGGCGGTCGAGGACATGACCCAAAACTACCCCACCCCACCGACAGAAACCGTTGCCCCACAACAGGTTTCGGTTGCACGAGCCAACCCAATCGATCGCCACGCCTCCTGCGCTCATCGCCGGTGCACCGGCCCGTCGAGGTGTTTCCCCTCGTACTCGAATGTCGTCCTGCATGCGGAGCGCATTGACGCCCACGGCCATTCCAATGGCGGACCCTCTTCGGTTGGCGTCAGCCTGACACGTCCGGCCCGGCCCGTACCGGGGTGATCTGCAGGATCACGCGCTGCTCGCTCTCCATGGCCGCTCGGTACTCCGCCCAGTCGGGGTGCTCACCAGCCACCTGTCGGTAGTAGTCGACGAGCGGCTCCATAGCGTCCGGGAGCTCGACGATCTCGACCTCACCCTCCACCTGGATCCACGGGCCGTAGAACTCGTCGCTGACCACGCACAGCCACGCGCGCGGGCGCTTGCGGAGGTTCTTGGTCTTCAGCGCGGTGCTACGGGTGCTCACGACGAGATGGCCCGAGGCGTCGACAGCGACTCCCACCGGGGACATCTGGGGGGAGCCGTCGTCGCGGCTCGTCGTCAGGATCGCCTGGTGGTGCTCCCGGACGAACGCTCGTGCTGCTTCGAGGTCCATGCCGGACATCCTGACGCGGGCTGCACCGCGTCGCTAGGGTTCGGAGCCAACCGCTTGGACGACGCGGTTCCACCCGACCGGAGGAGTTGGCGCAGGATGTCGGAGCCAGCCAAGAAGAGCGTCTTCTACGACTTCCTCTCGCGCTACGCCGGAACGGACTTCGAGTCGTACCTGGCACGTTCCGTCGCCGACGAGGACTACCTCAACTGGAACGGCTACTGCCTGCCGTACGTGTTCGAGGACGAGGCGAAGGAGTACCACGCGGTCCGGCAAGGCTGCGCCCTGTTCGACGCGACGCCGGCGCGGAAGTACCGGATCAAGGGGCCGGACGCCGGCCCGCTTCTCGACTACCTATCGACCCGGGCGATGAGCCGGCTGCCGGCGATGCGGGCGACGTACGCGATCTGGTGCAACCCGGACGGCATGCTCAACGACGACGCCATGCTCTTCAAGCTCGCCGACGACGACTACCTGTTGATGGCCGCGGAGGTCGACCACTCCGCCTACCTCGCGGAGCTCGCGGCGAGGTTCGGCTCCGTGACCGTCGCGGACGAGTCCGCTGCCTGGGCGGGTCTGGCGGTCCAAGGCGCCAAGTCGTGCGCCGTCCTCGCCGCTCTCGGCTTCGAGGGGATCCCCGAGCTGGCGCCCTACCAGGTCAGGTACTTCGATCTGGGTGGCGAGCCGGTTCTGGTGGCCCGCGTGGGTTTCACGGCCGACCTGGGCTACGAGATCTGGTTCGACCAAGGCCTCTGCCCGGCGATCGAGCGGGCCTTCGTCGGCGCGGAACAGGCTCTCGGCCTGCAGATCTCCGGGTACGGCCTGACCACGATCCAGCTGTGCCGGATGGAGGGTGGCATGGTCGTCCCGGGTTGGGACACCGCCCAGACCTTCGAGGACTCGGAGTTCGAGCGCAGCCCGTTCGAGCTCGGCATGGCCTGGAACGTCGATCTGGACAGGGACGGCGACTTCGTCGGCAAGGCCGCCCTTCTTGCCGAGCGTGCGGGCGGTTCGCGGTTCGCTATGAAGGGGTTCGAGATCGACGCGGAGTGCGAGCTGCTCGACGGCACCGAGCTCTTCGCGTCGGTCGACGGCGTGGAACTTCAGGTCGGCACTCTGCCATCGGTCTCCTGGTCGCACGACGCCGAACGATGGATCGGCCTCTCGTCGCTGCGCAGCGAGCACCAGGACGTGACCGAGTGCTTCGTCGTGGTCGACGAGGAGCGGCACCCGTGCCGGGTGGTGGGACTCCCGTTCGTGAAGCTGCCACGACGCGGGCAGGTCCCCGCGCCCACCTGAGGTCCGGGCTACTGCGGGTCCGTGCCGAGCGGCTCCGGCACGGTGAGCGTGATCGCCACGACGACGACGGCCAGCACTGCGGTCAGGGCCACGCCACCCGCGAAGGTGCCCTGAGAATCCTTGAGCACGCCCATCGCCGCGACGATCGCGGCGCCACCGAGGTTGCCCGCCATCAGCATGACGCCAACAGCCGTGCTTGCGACCTGCGGGCCGAGAGTCCGCTCCTCCGAAGCGATGGCGATGGAAACCGGCAGGGCAGCCAACAGGAAGAAGCCGAGAACGGCTGCGGTGACGACCAACGCCGGCATCGAGCTGAGGTGACCCAGCAGCCACAGGCACGGCACGGACACGATCCCAGCGACGACCAGGAACGGTTTGCGGCGCTGGACCCGGTCGCTGAGCGCGCCGAGGGCGATCGATCCGAACACCCCGGCGATCGTGATCGTGCCGGCCACCAGCCCGGCTCCGCTCGCACCGATGCCCTTGGGCTTAAGGATCTCTTCGAGCCACGTCGTGATCGCCAGGTAGCAGCCGAAGCCGAGGAACAGGGCCGCCGAGAGCTTCCACTGGGTCGACGAGCGCAGCACGCGGCTGATCGCCTGCCGCACGGTCAGCTCCAAGGAGGTCACCAGCCGGTCCGGCACCTTCCTCGGCGCGAAGAACCAGAACACCACCAGGGCCAAGGTGGCGAGGCCGGCGTACACGAACTGGGACCCGCGCACCCCGACCGCGGACACCAGCGGCGGAGTGGCGATGAGACCCACGGTGATCCCGAGGAATATCGACATGGTGCCGAGCCCGGTGGCTGTCGCCGCCTCCTCCTCCGGGAAGTGCCGGTTCACCAGGTCGGCCACCGCATTGATGAGGAACGGCTGCGGGATCAGCAGACCGACAGTGAGCAGCAGCAGCGCCGGGAAGCCTTGGGCGAGCGGCCGCAGGAACGCGAACAGCACGGTGGCGGCTGCGGCCCACAGCAGCGGCGTGCGGTACCCGAACCGGTCGGACACGGCACCTCCGGGAATCGAGAAGACCGCCGAGCAGATCGGTCCCACCGAGATGAGCAACCCGATCGACAGCTCGGTCGTGTGGTACGTCCGCGCCGCGTCGGCGGTGACCGAGGCGAAGGAGATCCACAGCACGTGACTCGCAGCCACGAGGAAGACGTAGGCGCCCAGCACCCGGCCCGATCCGGGTCGGGCGTGAGCCCGCTCCGGCGCGGCGGGTCCGCCGTCACCGGGAACTGCTGCATCCATGGACGGCCCCTCCGGCGTCGACCTGCGCTGGCCGCAGCGTAGGGCAGTCAGCCGCCGAGGGAGGTCACTTCGTCGCTGAGAGGCCGGCGCGCAGCCGAGGGGACGGAGTCGGCTGCAGGGCACTCTCGAGGCCGTCGAGGATGAGGTCGAGCCCGTAGTCGAACTCGTCGGCGTAGTCGTAACCGGGCTGGAGCACATGCTCGACGGTCAACTCGGTGAGGTAGGGGTACTGCCCGGAGCTGAACCGTTGCATGATCGCCTGCGCCACCTGGGCGGCCTGCTCCTCTCCCTGGAACGGCAGACTGGCCTCCTGCAGCGCGAACCCGTAGATGTAGCTGTCGAGAGCCGAGAACGCGTGGGCGGCGAGTGCGACGGAGAAGCCGGCCTCCCGCAGCGTGCCGATGACGACGTCGTGGTGCCGCAACGTCGCAGGGCCGGGGACCATCCGCGACTGCATGAGGGTGATCGCCCAGGGATGCCGTGACAAGGCCTGCCGGGCCGAGATCGCCCGCAGCCGCATGGCCGCACGCCAGGCACCCCCGGCGGACGGCAGCTCGATCTCGGTGAACACGAGGTCGGTCATGCCGTCGAGGAGGTCGCTCTTGTTGGCCACGTGGTTGTACAGCGACATCGCCTCGACGCCGACCGCCTCACCGAGCCGGCGCATCGAGAGCGAGTCGATGCCTCCTGCGTCGGCGAGCACCATGGCGGCGCTGAGCACCCGCTGGCGGCTCAGGGGCAACCGAGGTGCGGCACTGCCGACACGGGGGGGCGCCATCGTCGTCGTCTCCGTTCGGCTCGACCAGTCGGACGACGCTGACTTTACATCGTAAGTCGAGCCCCCGCTGCCGGACGAGCGGGCTTCGTCGAGGCCTTGCGACATCATCGTCGCGGAGCGACGCCCTCGCCGAGCGGCGTCCAGTCCCGGCCGAACCATCGGCTGACCCGGCTCGCGCCGAAGTCGCTCTTCTCCGCGGCGAGGTCGGTCGACGGGCCAACCAGGTCGCCGGTCGGAAGCTCACCGGTTCGGAAGGTCACGTCGACCTTGCCGACAAGGTCGTCCCCCACCTCGAGGTAACAGATGCCATGTCCGTCGTAGGCGGGCGCCTGGGATGCACCCCGGACCAGGTCGACGATCTGCGCGGCCACGACCGCCGCCTGCCCCTCGGCGAACACACCGGCCTTGGGCGTCCCCACGCTGGTGAGGTCGCCGACCGCGTAGACCCCCGGGAACTCAGTGCGCAGCGTCAACGGGTCGACCGGGATCCAACCCTGGACCGTGAGGCCCGAGTCGGCCACCACCTGCGGAGCCCGGTGCGCGGGGACGCCGAGGAACAGGTCGTACGGCAACGGTTCGCCCGCGCTGAGCAGCGCCACCTTGCGCTCGGGGTCAAGCGCCGTGACCAGCACGCCCGGATGCCAGCGGATGCCCCGCTCCTCGAACGCGGCGAGCAGCGCCTGGGACGCCTGTGGCGACGGTGGGATCGGAACGCCGAACGGCATCACCAGGGTGATCTCGGACTGCTCGCGCAGCCCACGACGGACGAGCATCTGGTGCAGCAGCAAGACCGTCTCGCTGGGCGCCGGCGGACACTTGAACGGCGTCGACGTGACGCCGACGACGACCCGTCCACCGGCGAACGCGGCCAGCTCGTCCCTCAGGCCGAACGCACCAGCCACCGAGTAGAACTCGTGCCCGCCCTCGACGAGCCCCGGTGTCTCCTCGGGGTGGACGCCGGCACCCAGCGCGACCACGAGGATGTCGGCCTCCAACGTGCCGTCGTCGGTCAGCACCCGGCGCGCCCCCGGGTCGATGGCCCGCACGGTCGACCGGACGAAGCGGACACCGGGCTTCACGATGTCGGCAAACCGGTGCAGCACGTGGTCGGGACTGACTCGGCCGAACATCACGTCCAGCTTCGAGAAGCCGAAGACGAAGCCCTCGGCCTGGTCTACGAGCACGACCTCGACCTCTGCACCACACTCCTCGGACAGCCGGGCCGCGACCTCCAGCCCGCCGAACCCCGCACCCAGCACAACGACCCGCATCGGGCTCCCTCCGTCTGCCGAAGATTGTGCCGGGTCAGCGGCGACGTTCCCAGACCAGCAGCACACCGGGGTCTGGTCGATCCCCTGGTCGTCCGATCCACCCGGTCACCTCCCGAGCGGGGCGCGGTAGCGGGCGAACGACGGCACGAGGACGGCGAGCAGCACGACGCCGAGCACACAGAGCAGCCCGCCGCTGACGACCGAGACCCGTTCGCCCCAGATCGACGCGACCGCGCCGGCCTCGACGTCGCCGAGGCGCGGACCGCCCGCCACCACCACGACGAACACCCCCTGAAGCCGGCCACGCAGCGCGTCCGGCGTGTCGCTCTGCAGGATCGTGGTGCGGAAGACGGCGCTCACCATGTCCGCGGCGCCGGCCACCGCGAGCAGGAGCAGGCCGACCCACAGCACCCGGGTGAATCCGAACGCCGCGATGGCGACCCCCCAGACGGTCACCGAGACGAGTACGGCGAGACCTTGCCGGCGGACCCGGCTGAGCCCACCCGAGAACGCCGCACCGACGAAGGCACCGGCCGCAGGCGCCGCGTTCAGCAACCCGACGGTGCCAGCGCCCCCGGCGAAGAACGCCCCCGCGATGGCGGGGAACAGCGCCCGTGGCATCCCGAACACCATGGCGTTGAGATCGACCAGGAACGTCATCAGCACGACCTTGCGGCCCCGCAGGTACCGCAGCCCTTCGACGACCGAGGCGAACCCGGCTCGCTCACCGGTCGCTCCCTCGGGCGGCACCGGGGGCAACCGGTAGACCGAGTAGAGCGCGGCCGCGAAGGTCAGCAGGTCGACGGCGTAGGCGAGCGGGAAGCCGTGCAGGTAGACCAGGAACCCACCCAGCAGCGGCCCCAGCGTCATGCCCAGGCTCCAGCTCAGCTGGCTCAGCGCATTCGCCGCGGGCAGCTGGTCAAGCCCGACCAGACGCGGGACCGTCGCCGACCGCGCCGGGTTGATCACCGCGAACAACCCCGACTGCACGGCGACGACGAGGTACAGCAGCCACACCGAACGTAGCCCTGCCAACGCCTGCGCGAGCAGGATCGCCGAGCAGCAGGCCTGCCCCGCGGAGGACCAGAGCATGAGCAGGCGTCGGTCCATCGCGTCGGCGATCGCCCCGCCGTACAGACCCATGACGACCAACGGCACCAACGAGAACCCACCGAGGAGCCCGACCGCGAAGCTCGACCCGGTGATCTGGTAGATCTGCAGCGCCACGACGATCGTGGTGATCTGGGAGCCAAGGTTGTTGACACCCAGCCCGAACCACAACCGGCGGAACGGCGCCGAGACCCGCAGCGGCGTCACGTCAGCGACGACGGTCCGCACGACCCTGCGCACCCGGGAGGCCAGGGCGGAGGGGGACATCCCCCTACCCAACCAGGCGGCCCGGCTTCCTGATATTCAGGTGGCGCTGCGCAGGGTCGCGTCGTACCGTCGTCCCACACCGAAAGGAGGTGATCCGAGGCCTTGAAGAACACTCGGACGCGTGAGGTGGCTGTCAGCTAGCCGCAGGCGCCGCGGAACAAACCGGTCACCTCGGCCGGCTACACCACGGCAGCCACCCGACCCGCGAGCGCCGGCTACGTCCCCGGCTCATCTGCCACCCGGCAGGGCTCGCGGGTCGTCCACGTCCGGGCCCACACCCACGGCGAACCCGCGGCCGAGCGGGATCATCGGCGCGAGGCAGGCCTGCACGGCGTGGTAGGTGTCGGGCTTGCCGACCCAGGTCTGCCGGCTGACCCGCCCCGACGGGTCGAGCTCGTGCCACCAGCCACCGTCGACCCGGTCCGGGAACCGCGGCCAGGTGTAGTCCCAGACCCGCTGGTACCACTGGGCGTACCCCGGATCGGCGGTGACCCGCCACAGCACGGCGGCCGCGGCGAGCGCCTCGCAGTGCACCCAGTGGAACCGCTCCTGGACCACCGGGGTCCCCGACCATTCGGTCGTGTACGGGAACCCGCCCCTCTCGTCGTCCCAGCTGGCCGTCGCCCGGGCGAACAGCGCCTCGGCCGCCGGCCGGACCCATCGCGAGCTGCCCGCCCGACTCGCCCCCAGCTGGATCAGCAACCGGGCCCACTCAAAGGCGTGGCCCGGGGTCGCGCCGAAGGGTCGGAACGGGTGCCTCGGCTGGTCGCGGTGGTAGTCGGCAATCACGCGCCAGCGGGCGTCGTAGTGCTCGGGGATCCGCCAGTCGTTGTGTTCCGCGGCGTCGACGATGCCGCGGGCGATCCGGTCGGCCCGGTGCCTCCAGGCGTCGTCACCGGTGGCGTCCGCCGTCGCCAGGAACGCCTCGACGGCGTGCATGTTCGCGTTGGCCCCGCGGTAGGCCTCCGGCACCGTCCAGTCACGGTTCCACGACTCGACGAGTCGGCCGGCGTCGTCGTCCCAGAAGTGCTCCAGCACCACCGCCATCCCTCGGTCGAGGAGGTCGGCCGACCCCGGCAGCGCGGCGACGGCCCCCGACGAGGCCGCGAGCAGCACGAACGCGTGCTCGTAGGCGGTCTTGTCCGGCTGGGGCGCACCGACGGCCGACACCTGCCGGAACCAACCGCCGTGGGCGCCGTCGCCGAACTCACGGTCGATCGAGCGCAGAGCCAGCGTCGCGAGGGCTCCGTCGTCCGGGCGACCCATCAGGTGACCGAGGGCCAGCACGTGCGCCATCCGGGTGGCGATCCACAGCTGAAGGCCCTGGCCCGGATCCACGACACAGCGGTCGTCCAACCAGCCGACCCGACCATCGGGCGCGACCGCCACTCGCGAGGTGTCGAGCAGGCGGCCGGCCTCCCGCCGGAGCCCGTCGCGGTGCTCGGCGTTGTCGACCAGCGGCGTCGGCTCGGTCAACACGCCGCTTCGCGCTGCCGCCGGACGACCTCGGCGTAGACCTTGCCGCTCTCCTTGATCGTGCGCTCCTGGGTCGCGAAGTCGACGTGCACGAGGCCGAACCGCTCCGCGTACCCGGCCGCCCACTCGAAGTTGTCCAGCAGCGACCAGGCGATGTACCCGCGGACATCGGCTCCGGAAGCCACGGCCTCCTCGACCGCCGCCAGGTGCGCCACAAGGTAAGCCACTCGTCCGTCGTCGAGCACCGAACCGTCCGCAGACCTGACGTCGTGCCAGGCCGAACCGTTCTCGGTCACCACGAGGGGCACGGTCGGGTGCTCCCGCGAGATCCGCAGCAGCAGGTCACGCAGGCCGTCCCGGGACTGCTCCCAGCCGATGGACGTGAGCGGTCCTCTTGGCGGCAGGAGGTCGACCCCGCGCAGCCCGGGGAAGACCCCAGGGGTCGGTGCCGAGAGGTCGACCGCAGCGGCCACTCGCGTGGAGGTGTAGTAGTTGACGCCGAGCCAGTCGATGGGCGCCGCGATCCGCTGCTCGTCGCCCTCCCGGACGAACGACCAGTCGGTGAGGTGCGCGGTGTCCTCGCGCACGTCGGCCGGGTAGCCGTCTCCCAGGACCGGGTCGAGGAACACCCGGTGGTGCAGACCGTCGACTCGACGAGCGGCGTCGAGATCGGCCGGGCTGTCGGACGCGGGTAGCACCTGCGAGAAGTTGAGCACGATCGAAAGCTCGTGCGAGGGCCGTCCGTTTGCGCGCAGCGCCTCGACGGCGAGGCCGTGGCCCAACAGCAGGTGGTGCATCGCCGCGAGGGCCTGCGCGGGTTCCTTGCGGCCGGGGGCGTGCACACCGCCGGCGTACCCCAGGAACGCCGAGCAGAACGGCTCGTTCAACGTCGACCACGCGTCGACCCGGTCGCCGAGGTGCTGCACGGCCGTCGCGGCGAACTCGGCGAACCGGTACGAGGTGTCCCGCGACGGCCAGCCGCCGGCATCCTCGAGGGCCTGCGGGAGGTCCCAGTGGTAGAGCGTCACCATGGGCCGCAGGCCGCGAGCGAGCACGGCGTCGACCAGCCGGTCGTAGAAGGCCAGCCCGCGCGACTCGACCTGCCCCGACCCGGTCGGCCGGATGCGCGACCACGACAGCGAGAAGCGGTACGTGTCGAGACCAAGCGCTGCAGCCAGGTCGAGGTCCTGCGGGTAGCGGTGGAAGTGGTCACAGGCCTGCTCGCCGGTCTCGCCGCCTACGACGTGGCCGGGGCCGGCGCAGAAGGTGTCCCAGATCGACGGTCCCTTGCCGTCGACCGCTGCCGCCCCCTCGATCTGGTACGCCGAAGTACCGGCGCCCCACGCGAACCCCTGGGGCAGCACCAGCGTCCGGACAGCGGCTGGGCGGTCGGCCGTGTGGTCGCTCGGGAGGGTCGGCGGTGCAATCACGAGAACCGGTTCCTTCGGTCGAGTTCGGGCCTGCGGCAGGGTGCTCCCACGTCGGGTGAGGGTCGGCACCACCGCCCTACCGATCCACCGTCGTCGTACGGGTCAGCCGACGGCGGCAGACACCCGTCGTGGGAGCGCTCCCACGATGGGACCGCGAGCCGCCCCTGTCAAGCACCCGCCCCTTCGCCACAAGGGTCCCCTCATGCCACTAGACCGCATTCTCGATCCCCTCACGGCCATAGCGCCGGGCGCGGTGAGGGGAGCTGCAGGTCGATCTAGTGGCATGAGGGGACCCTTGTGGCGGTATTGGGGTTAAGGGGAGAGGCGGACGACGAACCAGCCGGATGCCCTGGCCGCGTCGCGCCGGTACTCCAGCCGGTCGTGCAGGCGGCTCGGCCGGCCCTGCCAGAACTCCACCGAGTCGGGCACCACGCGCAGCCCGCCCCAGAACTCGGGCGCCGGGACCGTCGTGCCGGGCGGCCAGCGCTCCTGCAACGTCGCGTACCTCGCCTCGAACGCCGCCCGGTCGGCCACCTCGGTCGACTGCCGGCTGGCCCAGGCGCCCAGCTGAGAGGCGTAGGGGCGCGACCGGAAGTACGCCTCGGTGTCCGTTGCGGAGACCCGCTCGACCGAACCGCGGACGACGACCTGACGTTCCAGCGGGTACCACGGGAAGTTGAGGGCGGCAGACGGGTTCGCAGCCAGGTCGAGGCCCTTGCGCGACGTCAGATTCGTGAAGAAGACGAACCCGCGGGCGTCGAACGCCTTGAGCAGCACGGTACGCACGCTGGGACGGCCCTGCAGGTCTGCCGTGGCGAGCACCATGGCGTTCGGCTCGACGAGCTCGGCCGCCACCGCGTCGTCGAGCCACCGACCGAACTGTGCGAACGGGTCCGTGGCGAGCTCTGACTCGGTGAGCCCCTGGTCGGCGTAGTGCCTCCTCAGATCGGCCACGCCTCGCCCTGCTGCTGCGTCCATCTGCCTGTTGTAGCACCCTTGGGCCCGCGCGCCGACCCGGCAAGCGGGGGCGGGCGACAGGGTTCGTCGGCACAGGGTTAGATGGGGGCGCCCAGCAACGCTCGGCAACGTCGTCGACCACGTACGGGAGCAGCCACATGTCGGACTTCAAGCCCGGCCTCGAAGGGGTCATCGCCTTCGAGACCGAGATCGCCGAGCCGGACAAAGAGGGCAGTTCGCTTCGGTACCGCGGGGTCGACATCGAGGACCTCGTCGGTCGAGTGTCGTACGGCAACGTCTGGGGCCTTCTCGTCGACAACGAGTTCAACCCCGGCCTGCCGCCGGCCGAGCCGTTTCCGCTGCCGGTGCACTCCGGCGACGTGCGCGTCGACGTCCAGTCCGCCCTCGCCATGCTCGCGCCGGCGTGGGGGCTCGAGCCGCTGCTCGACATCGACGACGACACCGCGCGCGACGAGCTGGCCCGCGCGTCGATCATGGCCATGTCGTTCGTTGCGCAGTCCGCGCGTGGCATCGGCCGGCCGATGGTGCCCCAGGTCGAGATCGACAAGGCCCACACCGTCGTCGAGCGGTTCATGATCCGCTGGCGGGGCGAACCCGACCCCAAGCACGTGCAGGCCGTAGACGCGTACTTCGTGTCCGCCGCCGAGCACGGCATGAACGCCTCCACCTTCACCGCCCGGGTGATCGCCTCGACCGGCGCAGACGTGGCCGCCGCTCTGTCCGGCGCTGTGGGCGCGATGTCCGGCCCGCTGCACGGCGGCGCACCGTCCCGCGTGCTCGGCATGATCGAGGAGGTCGAGCGCACAGGTGACGCCCGCGCATACGTCCGTAGCGTCCTCGACAAGGGTGACCGGCTGATGGGCTTCGGCCACCGCGTCTACCGCGCGCAGGACCCGCGCGCCAAGGTGCTCCGCCGTACGGCGAAGGAGCTCGGCGCTCCCCGCTACGACGTGGCCCTCGCCCTCGAGGAGGCTGCTCTCGCCGAGTTGCGCGAGCGCCGGCCCGACCGGGTGCTCGAGACCAACGTGGAGTTCTGGGCGGCGATCATGCTCGACTACGCCGAGGTCCCGGCGCACATGTTCACCTCGATGTTCACGTGCGCCCGTCTCGCCGGCTGGAGCGCCCACATCCTCGAGCAGAAGCGCACCCAGCGGCTGATCCGCCCGTCGGCGCGCTACGTCGGGCCGGCGCCGCGCAAGCCTGAGGACGTGCCCGGCTGGGACGCCCAGATGGTTGCCCCAACCGGCTACGTCCCCCTCGGCTGACCCGTACCCCCCCGCCACATGGGTCCCCCGATGCCGATAGATCGAGGCTGAGCGCCCTCATCAGGCCAGGTGGCGGGCCAGCAACTCGTGCGCCGCACCGGCCACCAGGTGCTGCGACCGTTCGGTGGGCCAGAAGTCGGCACCGTCGTCGGGCCAGCACGGAACCACGTGAATGTGGAAGTGGTCGACACTCTGACCCGAGTGGGGGCCGCTCGCATTGAGCAGCACCACCCCCGTCGCGCCGAGGGCCTCAGTCATGGCTCGCGCGACGCGCTGCACGAGCGCGGTGGTCGCGGCCAGATGCTCCGGTAGCACGTCGAGGATGCCAGAGCAGTGCTGTCGCGGCACGACCAACGTGTGCCCCGGCGCCAGCTCGTCATCGGACAAGGGCCGGAACGCGACGGCGGCTGCGCCCCGCGCCACCCAGCGGGCTTGGCCGGTGCGGATCAGGTCGCAGAAGACGCACTCCCCGACTCTGTCGATCACCGCGCCCCCTTCCGTCGTCTCGGTCGACGTACCCTGCCATCGTCCCAGCCGTCGGAGCGCGCATCGCGACGCATCCCCCGCGAGCCGTGAAGGGCGTGCGAGTGCGGTCTAGTGGCATGAGGGGACCCTTGTGGCGGTAAGGGGGTTGGGCGGTGAGGGGGTTGGGCGGCAAGGGATGGTGAGAAGGGTGTCTCATGGCGTGGACCCGACGGGGGGGTGTCGGACCTGCCCGCATACCCTGGACGCATGACCGAACCCGCCGCGATCGTGATCCCCGAAGCCCTCAAACCGCTGGACGGTCGCTTCGGCGCGGGGCCGTCCAAGGTCCGGTCCGCACAGGTCGACGCGCTGAGCGCCCTGGCCACGAGCTACCTCGGCACCTCGCACCGGCAGAAGACCGTGAAGTCGCAGGTCGGCCGACTGCGGGCCGGGCTGTCCGAGTTCTTCAGCCTCCCCGACGGCTACGAGGTCGTCCTGTCCAACGGTGGCTCGACCGCCTTCTGGGACGCCGCGACGTTCGGCCTGATCGAGCGCAAGAGCCAGCACCTGTCGTTCGGCGAGTTCGGCTCCAAGTTCGCCAAGGCGGCCAAGGACGCGCCGTTCCTCGATTCCCCAACCGTGATCTCGAGCGAGCCCGGTGACGCACCCGTGTTCCTCGCCGAACCCGGCGTAGACGTCTACGCCAGCCCGCACAACGAGACCTCGACCGGGGTCGCGATCGACGTCGCCCGTGTCGCAGGCGTCGACGACGGTGCGCTCATGGTTTGGGATGCCACGTCCGGCGCCGGCGGCCTCCCGGTCCGGGCCGACGACTTCGACGTCTACTACTTCGCGCCGCAGAAGAGCTTCGGCTCCGACGGCGGGCTGTGGCTCGCGCTGATGAGCCCGGCAGCCATCGCCCGCATCGAGTCGATCAAGGCCGGTGGGCGCTGGGCCCCGGCGTTCCTCGACCTCGCCACAGCCGTCGAGCAGTCGCGCCTCGACCAGACCTACAACACCCCCGCCCTCGCGACGATCCTGTTGATGGCCGAGCAGGTCGACTGGTTCAACAGCCACGGCGGGCTCGACTGGACGGTCGCTCGCACCACCGAGTCGTCTGCAGCCCTGTACGACTGGGCCTCGTCGACGGGCTACACCACGCCGTACGTCACCGACCCCGCCAAGCGCTCACGCGTCATCGGCACCATCGACTTCGACGACTCGATCGACGCCAATTCGGTCGCAAAAGCGTTGCGGGCCAACGGCATCGTCGACACCGAGCCCTACCGCAAGCTCGGCCGCAACCAGCTGCGCATCGCTATGTTCCCCGCCATCGACCCGGCCGACGTCCGCGCGCTGACCACCTGCATCGATCACGTCGTCTCGCAGCTGGGATGACCGACGGCGGCGCCACCGAAGCTGTCGAACGGCTGGAGCGTGACCGCCTGAGCTGGATGCTGTACCTCACCCTGGGGACGTACGGCTACTTCTTGTACGCCTTCGGGGTCAGCGTGCCCCTGCTGCGCGAGGAGCTGCACATCAGCCGCTCCCAGGCCGGGCTGCACGGCACCGCACTGGCCTGCGGGGCGGTCCTGGCCGGCTTGTGGGGCACCCGGGTCATCGCCCGGTTCGGGCGCGGCCTCGTGCTCCAGGTGGCCAGCGTCACGCTCTGCGCCGGTGTCGTGGCCTACTGCGCCGGGCGGGTTCCCGCGGTCACGTTGCTGGGCGCCCTGCTGGCGGGGTCGGGTGGCTCGCAGCTGACCAACATCGTCAACGCCTCGATGATGGACCGGCACGGCTCGGCGGGGCCCGCTGCGCTCTCCGAGGCGAACGCGTTCGGTGGCGGCGCCGGGATCGTCTCGCCGCTCGTCGTCGGTGGTGCAGTCGCGCTGGGGCTGGGCTGGCGGGTCGGCGTGCTGGTGACCGTCCTGCTGGTCGTCGTCGTCCGCGGGGTCTTCCACGGCACGCGGCTGCCCGAACCGGCCCCGGCGAGCAGCGCCGGCACACCGGCCGAGCGGTTGCCGTTGGTCTTCTGGATCACGTGGGTCGTGTTCGCCTGCTCCATCGCCGTCGAGTTCTGCCTCGCCCTGTGGGTCAGCGACGAGCTACGGACCCGCGACAACCTGTCCGCCGGGGCCGCCGCGGCCGGGGTCGCCGCCGTGCTCGCCGGTCTGACGGTGAGCCGGGTCGCCGGCGGGCGGCTGGGTCTGCGGCACTCCGTCGACTGGCTGCTCGACCGGAGCATCCTGGTGCTGCTGCTCGGTTTCGCCGGCTTCTGGGTGGCGACGACGCCCTGGCTCGCGCTGCCCTCGCTGCTCGTTTGCGGCCTCGGGCTCGGGATGCTGGCTCCGCTGAGCGTCGGCCGGAGCGTGGTCGCGGCCGGTGGACGCAGCGACCTGGCGCTCGCCCGGACGTCGCTCGGCGCCGGTCTCGCGATCGGGGCCGGACCGTTCCTGGTCGGTGCGATCGCCGACCGGTCGAGCGTGCACACCGCGTTCCTGCTGGTGCCGACGCTGCTGGGGCTGGCGTTGGTGGCGCTGGCCGTCAGTCGGCCGCTGCTCACGAAGGCGGAGGGCGGCCGGGAGCGGGTCAACGGCAAGGCGGGGGGGTAGCCCGCCGGAGACCGCACTCCCGACCGCGTCTCGAGCGGCGACTGCCGGGGCCGACAATCGCTGCATCAAAACCCTGACTCATGAACGGGCTCAAGGCGAGGAGGTCGGACCTCTACCCGGTTGCGTGTCTATGTCATCGGCACTGCGAGAGCGTCTCAATCTCCGCAAAAGGTACAACATGAGACCTGTGACCAGCGCCGCGGCCAACGCCGACCCGACCACCGCCGAACCAGCCCCGCTCGGCGCGGCCGCCGCGACAGGGGCGACCGCGGGCGGGGCCAACGGCGGCGTCCCCGGCCGGGGGCTCGCTCCGACGAGCGGCAGGGCGACTCTCCAGACGTGGCTACCCGTCCCTTCGCTGCCGACCAGCAGGTGCGTCGGGTCCGCCCAGGTCACCGACTCGCCCTGCGGCCGCAAGGGCAGCCGCACCGGCGAACCCGGACCCCCCACCTGGGCCAGCATCGTGCCGGCGAGGTAACCGACCAGGACCAGCCGCGTACCGTCCGGCGCGAACGCCCCATCGGTCACCACCGGCGGCGCGTCCGCGACCCGTATCAGCACGTTGACCGCAGGAGCCGGCCGGGGCGCCCGCGGAAGCTCGAAGACCGCAGCGCCGGAAACCGCCTTGGTCACGACATACATCGCCTGCGTCCGCGGGTCGACGAGCAGCGCCTCGGCGTCGTGGGCTCCGTCGGGGTAGCGGAGCCGGTACTCCGTCGACGGCACTGTGGCGTCGGCCAGCCGGTCGGGCTCGAGCACGCGGTACAACCGGACGTACGGACGCACCGAGCGGTTGTCGCCGATGTCGCCGACCCACAGCAGTGGACGACCATCGGCTGCCCGACCGCTCGCGAGGGCTTCCCAGTCGCGGGCCTGCGCACCGGCCACGGTCACCGTCGCGAGGCTGCTGCCGTCCAGCCCGACGGCGAAGAGCTGGGGCGGGTGGCCGCTGTCGTTGTGCGTCCAGACCACTCCCGGATGCACGGTGCTCGCGACGAGCCCGCTCGACTCGCTGATCCGGGGGTCCCGCAGGGTCCGGTCGACGGAGTCGTCCGCGAGGATGGGCCCGGCGCCGACGAGGGCGCCGAAGAGAACCATCCCGAGCCCGGCCGAGAGAACGGCGGCGACCCGGCTACGTCGCATCGCCCAGGACGCCTGCCAGCTCGTCCCCGAGCAAGGTCTGCAGACGAGGTCGGACGCCCCAGGC
Source organism: Actinomycetes bacterium (assembly GCA_038210415.1). Classification (GTDB taxonomy): domain Bacteria; phylum Actinomycetota; class Actinomycetes; order Prado026; family Prado026; genus JBBQWS01. Next base: position 44,578 of record JBBQWS010000016.1, on the reverse strand, counting down.
CGCGACGAGTGCGGCGTACTCCGCGACCTGGTCGGCCATGGGCGGGGCCCCGGTGCGGACCGCCCGGATCAACGTGTTGCGCGGGGTGTGCTCCGACCCGACGAACTCGACGACCTCGACCCGATAGCCGACGAGCCGGAGCAGGCTGGCCCGCACGGCGTCGGTGAGCACGTCGGTGAATCGCTCGCGCAGGATGCCGTGCCTGGTGAGCACAGCGTACGGCGCGGGCACGGCACCTGCGGCCGCGAGCTGGCGCTGCAGGTCGTGGTGGCAACAGGGGGCGGCGAGGATCACCCGGCTGCTCCAGTGCACAGCCCGGGCCAAGGCCTCGTCGGTAGCCGTATCGCAGGCGTGCAGCGCGAGCACGACGTCAGGTCCGGCCACGGCACCCGCACCCGCTGCGGGACCCCCGAGGTCGGTGTCGCCGGCACTTCCCTCGACGAACCGCACCGAGTCGGACCAGCCGAGCCGAGCCGCGACCGCCGTACCGTGCTCGCGAGCCTGTGCCTTCACGTCGACACCCGTCATCGCGACCGCCCGGCGACCGCGCCCGGCAAGGAAGTGGTACGCCGCGAACGTGAGATACCCGTTGCCACAGCCCAGATCGACGACCTGCAGCGGCCGGCTGGTGGCGTCGCCGCCGCCAGCGCCCGCGCCGACAGCGTCCGCGCCGACAGCGTCGAGCGCTCGCAGCATCTCCTCGACCTGCCGGTACTTGTCCTGCCGCGAAGGCTTGACCCGACCGTGCGCGTCGGTGAGCCCGAGCTCGGCGAGGAATTGCTCCGAGGGGTCGAGGAGCCGGGGCTTGACCCGGTCATGGCTGCGGGCTGCTTGTGGAACGGCCGGCCCTGACGTCCGGTGCACCTGGGCTTCGCCCTTCTTCGTGACCCGCAGCTGCACGGTTTCGGCCGTCGTCTCCACGTGCCAGCTGCCGAAGGGCTCAGCGAGCAGACCGTCGACGACCGCCGGCGCGTCGTCCCAGGTCTCGTTACGCGTGTGGGCCTGACGCTCGTCGTACGCCGTGACCTGCAGCCGGCTGCCGGCCTTGAGATCGACCGGACGCAGCTCGACCCGGCGCCAGATCGGCGGGTCGCCCTTGCATCGGCCGGCCGCGACCGCCCGGACCAGTCGCTGGTCGTCCAGCAGCAACGGCCGCAGAGCGGCGAGAGCGTCGTCCAACGGTTCCGGCACGGGCTCATTCTCCCCTGCCGACCGGCTCGCCGGTCAGCGGTGGGTGAGAGCGCTCAGGATCACGACGGCGATGAGCCCGCCGAGTGCCAGCAGCGTGACCGCCCGGCGGGTCCTCGGGTTCACACCGTGGCCCGGGCCAGCAGCTCTCGGAACGCGGCGAGTGCCGTCGGGTCGCCGTCGACGCGTACCGCGGAGTCGGGCCGTCGGTTCCACAGCCACAGCAACAGCTCGGACGGTTCGCCGCTCACCGAGACGTCCGCCGCCCGGACCGCCGACTCGACCCGGATCTGGCCAGCCGGGTCGCCCGGGGAGCCGGACACATGCCAGGCGTGCGGACCGGTCCGGATCCGCACGGTGTGACCGGCGAAGTCCGAGGTGTCCTCGTCGGGGTCCGTGCCGACCCCGTAGCGCAGGAACAGGTCGAGCACCTCGTCGACCCCGTCGATCGCGAGGTCGTCGGCCACCGGGGTCGCCGAGCCCGAAGCGAGCTCGACGTCGACCCGGTGGACCGCGGTCTCCTGCGCCATGCGGCGGTAGAACCAGGCGACGTTCTGCTCCGGCGGGAACCAGGTCGGCGCGGCCTCCGCCGGATCGCGTGCGCCGAGCTCGGCGACTAGCGCGGCCAGGGCCGAGCGGAACCACTCGACCACGCCCTCGCTCTCGGGTGGGTCGTGCGGCCACTCGGCGTCGGCGGGAATCCGGCCGAGCACCATGCTCGCGATCTTGTGGTGGTAGACCGAGGCGGTGTGCCGAACAGCCTCGGCGACATCCCAACCGGGACAGCTCGGAACCGGGTCGGACAAGTGCCCCTCGGCTGCTGCGGCCAGGCGCTCACCGTCGGCCGTGAGCAGCTCTAGGTAGCGCGCGAGATCGAGTCGGGTGGACGTCATGCGACCACCCTGTCACTCCCCACGAGCGGATTCGACTGCAGCCTGGGCCGCAGGGCGAACGCGACGACCAGGATCAGGACGACAGTGACCGCACCGCCGCCGACGAGCGACCACCGCGGCCCGCTGGTCTCGGCCAGCCACCCGATCAACGGTGCACCGAACGGAGTGCCCCCGAAGAAGACCAACGTGTACAACGCCATGACCCGGCCGCGCATGGTCGCGTCGGCTCCGAGCTGGAGCGAGGCGTTCGCAGACGTGATGGCGCTGAGCGCGACCAGCCCGGTCGGGAACAGCATCGCGGCGAACACGGCGTAGGTCGGCGCGGTGCCCGCGACCATCTCGAGCCCACCGAAGCCGAGCGCCAGGGCGACCACCCGGCGCAGCGACGGCCTGGTTCTCGTGCGCCCCGCCCGTCGGGCCGACAGCAACGCCCCGACGAGCGAACCGGCCGCGAAGGAGGTCGTCAGCAGGCCGAACTGGGTGGCGCCGACGTGGAACGTCTGGGTGGCCATCAGCGCGATCGTGATCTGGAAGTTCAACCCGAACGTGCCCATCGCCGCCATCACCAGGACGACGAGCAGCAGGTCCTTGCGGCCGGCGACGTAGCTCAGCCCGGCTCGAAGTGCGCCGGGGCCGCGCGGAACCCGAGCCGCCGGGCGCAGGTCGGCCGAGCGCATCATCATCAGGAACGCGATGACGACGGCGTACGACGCCGCGTTGACGAAGAAGACGGGGCCGGTGCCGAACGCCCCGATCAGCAGCCCCGCGACGGCCGGGCCGATCACCCGGCCGAGGTTGAACGTCGCGCTGCCGAGGGCCACGGCGTTGGGCAGGTCGCCGAGGGTCACCATCTCGGACACGAACGACTGGCGCACGGGGTTGTCGAGGGCCGCGGCGGTACCGAGCAGCACCGCGAGCACGTACACGTGCCAGACCTGGACGGTGTGGGTCACGACCAGGAAGCCGAGCAGCGCGGCCTGCAGCCCCATCACGGCCTGGGTCACGATGAGCACCTTGCGCTTGGGCAGCCGGTCGGCGAGCACCCCGCCCCAGAGGCTGAACAGCAGCAGCGGCAGGAACTGCAGGGCGGTGATGAGGCCGAGCGCCTTGCCCGACCCGGCGGTGAGGCCGAGGATCAGCCAGTCCTGGGCGATGCGCTGCATCCACGTGCCGGTGTTGGAGACGATCTGGCCGCTGGCGAACAGCCGGAAGTTCCGGTGCGAGAGTGCGCTGAAAGTGGGGGTCACGCGCCGGCCAGCTGGTCGAGGATCGGCGCCGCGAGGCGGAGCAGGGCACGTTCGTCCCGGCTGAGGTCGGCGAGGTGGTCGACCAGCCAGGCCTCCCGGCGGCGGCGGTCCTCGCTGAGGATGGCGGTGGCGGCCGTCGTCGTGGTGACGAGCACCTGGCGGCCGTCGGTCGGGTGCGGCCTACGGGCGACGAGCCCCTGGTCCTCAAGCACCGCGAGCACTCGGGTCATCGACGGCGGCTACACCTTCTCGTGCGCGGCCAGCGCGCCCGGCGTTATGGGTCCGTGCCGTTCCAGGGCCGACAACGCCGACAACTGGGTCAAGGTCAGGTCGGACTCGGAGCGCTCGGCCCGTAGCCGACGGGCCAGCCGCATGACCGAGATCCGCAGGACGCTGGCCAGCTCGGTGTCGACGGCGGTGCTGGATGCAGGCATATCGTTAGCATAACTCATTACCCCCGCTAACGTTCTCCCTTCTCCCGCCACCCCCTTCCGCCGCAGGGGTCCCCTCATGCCAATAGGCCGCGGTTTGGGTCCCCTGTCCAGTCGTGGCCACCAATCGGCGTCCGCCGTGAGGGGAAGCTGAGCTCGAACTAGCGGCATGAGGGGACCCTTGTGGCGGAGAGGGGGGAGGATGGGGGGATGGACGAAGCCACCGCAGCGGACGAGCAGCCGCAGGCGGACGCCGTCGTGCCGGTCACCGTCGGCACCGCGCTGTGGGGGCTCGCCCTGGTCGTCCTGCTCGCGATGCGGTTGCGGCTCGTCGCCGAGGGCACCGACTGGTGGATCTGGGTCGCAGTCACCGGGTTCGCACTGGGGGTGCTGGGCTGCTGGTGGGTCCGGCGCCGGCGCGCGGCCTACCGCGCCGCCGCCCGTACCGAAACCGGTTAGCGCTCGGCTTCCCAGGCGTACTCGGCCAACAGTCCCTCGACGCGTTCCGGCGCGGCAAGCACCTGCGCCACGAGCATGCGCTCGGACCAGCGGTCCGCGACCCAGGCAAGTCCGCGGGCCAGCCCGTCGAGGGTGGCCGCGTGCACCTCCTCCTCGTCGCCGTCGACCCACCATTCGCAGGTAACCCCGGCGACTGTCAGGACGTCGTGCCGGACGTACGTCAGCGGGGCATCGACGAGCACGCGCCCCACGACGTCAGGTACTTCGGCGACGGTGCCTGGCCCATCGGGACGTGCGCCGCGCGGATCGACCCCGGCTGCGAGGAGCGGCACCCAGAAGACCTCTCCGGCCTCGGCGACGTTGCCGACGACCCCGATCGCCTCGACGAACACGCGGTCCAGACCGAGGTCAGGTGCGGCCGGCCGGAGCAACGTGAGCTCGGTTGACGCGCCCGGCAGGCTGAGCTCGGTCGGCAGCCGTCCGCCGAGCACCGGGTGCGTCCGCAGCCACCAGGCGGTGTACGGGCTGAGGTCGACGCCATCGACGCCGACCGGTTCGACGACCGCCGCGCGCAGCACCGGGTCGCGTGCGATCAGTCGCAGGGCCTCGGGCCAACGGTCGTCGGCCACCAGGTCGAGGTCGCGCAGCGCGACGAAAGCACCCAGCACCGGGGGGTGGTCGCCCTCGGGCAGCTCGTCGAGCATGGCCTCGACCCACTCGTCCTCGGCGTCGAGGTCGTGGTCGCAGACATCGGGATCCAGCAGGACGTCGTCGTCGCGGACCACGGCGAAGGTGCGCAAGGCCCCCACCGCGGCGAGCGTCTCGGCCCCCCAGCGCGAGACCCACGCCGCGTCGACGAAGGCGAGGGCGTCTGGCTCCAGGATGTCGGCGAGCGGGCTCCCTGGCAGCAACAGCTCGCCGGCCGGGGCCCATTCGCCCTCGTCGTCCGGCAGCGCCAGCTCGGCCAGCCATCGCGCGGCCTCCTCCGGTGCGCCCGCGGCAGCCACCAGGGTGAGCACCGCGACGGCGATCGGCTCAGGGTCGTCGGCATCGATCGACTGCTCGGCGGTCGCCCGCACCGTCTCGTCGGACAGCAGCGCGAACGGGTCGGCCGGTACTGCGCCGAGTCGTTCGAGCAGGGGGTGCGCGAGGCCTGGATCGGCGACGCGTACGCCCAAGGTCGCGAGGGCAGCGGCCAGGTCGGTCGGCGCACCCACGACCACACCTCGGACCCCACGCACGAGCCGCCCGTCGTGCAGCAGCACCGGCAGCCCTGCGAGGGCGTCGCGATCGACGCTCTCGAGCGCGTCGTACAGGGTCCGCCACCAGGTCGCCGGACGAGCCAAGGCGGCCAGCTCGTCGACGAGGTCGGCCATGCGCATCCTTCGCCCGCCGAGGCGCTCGACCTCGACCCGGCCCCACGCGGGCGGCAACAGCCCGGGAACGGCATCGGCGACGAGCACGTACGCGGCTTCCGGCAGCCCTTCGACGAACACCGCGTCGGCCGGTCGTTGGCCGCCAGGCAGGAACGGCGCGTCGGCCAGCGCGAACGTGATCGCCCGGCGCAGCTCCGAGTCGAGCGCCCCCTTCATCGCCGGACCGGGGACCAGACGCAGGACGTCGTCGGCCGACGTCGCCTCGGACGCGACCTCGCGGACCAGCTGGGCGTACGCGGCCGCCGCCTGCTCGACGACCAGGTCGCGTAGCGGGCCGGGCGCCACCTGGCGGCGGGTCGGGTCGAGCGGGAACGATGCGATGAGCAACGCCGGCAGGTCGAGCGGCTCGTCAGTGGGCGTCGGCGCGTGCACGACGGCGGGGACGCCGGGCGGCCGAGGTACGGCCCAACGCACCGACCAGTCGTGGGCCCGGCGCTCCTCGGTCGGCCGGTCGGCCAGCAGCACCGGGTCGATCGGGCCGGAGGTCTGCACGACCCGCACGTCGAGGTCGGCCGCGAGCAGAACCCGAGATCGCGCGCCAACGAGCTCGACGACGATCTCGGCGAGCGCCGGCAGCATCAACAGCAGCCCGGCGTCGACCTCGGCGAGCACCCGCTCGACCAGCGCCTTGGCCGCTTCGTCGCGCAGCGGCAGCCACACCGCGGTGTCGTACCCCGGTTCCGGCGTGCGCATCACCGCGAACGGCAGCCGCAGCACCGGGACGTGACCCACGCGCCGGTCGAGCTCCTGGGACAGCTCGGGCACGGCCGCGACGAGCTCACGGGTGCGCGCTCGGGACCAGCCGACCCCGGCCGGCCCGCTGCTGATCGCCGGCTCGTCGCTGACGGCCAGCACCGCCGCGAAGCCGACGCCGAAGCGGCCGACGGTCGCTGTCAGGTCGTCGTCGCGCTTCGCCGAGGCCCGAAGCGTGGACAGCGCCTCGACGGCTTCGGCGTCGAGGGCGGCGCCGTCGTTGGCGGCGACCAGCACACCGTCGCGCAGGGCCAGCAGCAACCGCCCAGGAACCCCGGCCCGAGCCGCTGCGTCGGCGGCGTTCTGCGCGAGCTCGACGACGAGCCGGTCGCGGTACCCGCCGAGGGCGAAGTCCTCCTCGGCGTTGGCGTCCTCACGGAACCGGGCCGGCGACGCCTGCCAGGCGGCCAGGACCCGACCGCGCAGGTCGGCGGTGCGAAACGGGTCAGCGGGGTCCGGGCTCACCGGGTCGGGGCGCACAGGGGCGGGCCCACGGGATCAGCCGTGGCCGAACTCGTCGTAGCCGACCTCGTCGAGGACGTGGGGGCCGGTCGACGAGAGCGAGAGCACCGTGACGGCCTCGCTGTGCGCGCCGCAGCCGTGGTCGAACGTCACGACCCGGCCGTCGCTCGGGGAGGACTCGTTCGCGCAGACGCCGAACGACTGGCCCAGCAGCCCCGGCAGCAGGACCAGGAAGCCACAGGTCACGCACGGTCCAGGGGCGGCTTCGGCGAGCGGGACGTGGGGGCCTCCGGGGCCGTTGACCCAGCGGTCGGCCGCGTCGTCGAGCCCGACCAGCGACAGCACCCGGGCCCGGCCCAGACCCAGCTCGAAGACGACCTCGCGGAGCTCCTCGGCCTCGGCCCGGCTCAGCTCTTCGTACCCGCCGGTGTAGCCAGGAACCAGCCGCACATCGTCGGGCTCGGTCGGCAGCAGGTCGCCCGGGCCGAGATCGCCCGGTTGCAGGCGGTCCGCGTACGGAACCCAGGCAGGCGCGAGCAGCGCTTGCGCACCCGGCAGCAGGCAGACCTCGTCGACCGTCGCCGCCTTGGCCCGGTTGGCCCGGGCCACCGTGACGCTCCACGACCAGCCGACGTAAGCCGGGGACAGGCAGGCGAAAGCGTGGTTGGCCAGCCGTTCCCCGTCGCCCTCGACGCCGAGGTGCGCACCGACCTGGCTGGGGCCAGCCAGCTCTTCGGCGGCGGCACGAGCGAGGTCAACGGCCGCCGCGCACACGGCGTCCACCCCTGCGGGTCGGGTACGGGTCGCGGCGGTCACAATCGTGAAGGGTAGCCTGCGCAGCGAGGAATCCCACCGCCGCCGTCACCGCTGGAGCGAACCGATGACCTTCCGTCGCAGCGCAGCGCTCGCCTGCGTCGTCGTCTCTGTCGCCGCGACGCTCGCGGGCTGCTCGAAGCCGGGGCCGGGCGTCACGGTCTGGGCCGGCACCTCGAGCGTGCACCGCGAGGCGCGCTGCTGGGCGTTCGAGCCCACAGGCGTGATCGACGGCCCGAGCTGCGCACCCGACGCGGACACGACCGGGACGCTCAAGGTCAGCCCCGACACCATCGGCATCAGCGTGGACCCCGTGGTCGCCGAGAACGGCTGGATCCCCGTGGTCGAGGGCAAGCCGCTGGTCGCCGTGCCGCTGAAGGTCACCTACTACTCGTTCACGCTGGCGGAGGCCGACCTGCAGGCGGTGAGGCGGCTGCAGGTCGTCGGACTGGCGGCGGACGGGAAGTCGGCGCGCGGGGTGTGGTACTTCCAGCTCACGCCGACCCGCTGACCCGCTGACCCGCTGAGTCAGCCTTCGAGGTCGTCCGCGACCGCCCGCAGCAGCGACGCGACCTTGCGCCCGTCGGCCGGAGCGGGGTGCTTGCCGCGGCGCAGGTCGTTGCCGAGCTTGTCGAGCAACGTGATCAGGTCCTCGACGATGATCGCCATGTCGTCGGCGGGCTTGCGCTGGGCCTTCGCGACGCTCGGCGTCGGGTCGAGCACGCGGATCGACAACGCCTGCTCGCCACGCTTGCCCTCGGCCACCCCGAACTCGACCCGTGCACCCGGCTTGAGCGAAGTGACGCCCGCGGGCAGGGCCGACGAGTGCACGAAGACCTCGCCGCCGTCCTCGCGGGCGAGGAAGCCGAAGCCCTTCTCGGTGTCGTACCACTTGACCTTGCCGGTAGGCACGTCGACCTCGCTCGCTAGATGCTGACCCCTGGAAGCCGGGGCTCCTCAGCGTATCCGCCGGGCGCGCCGGGACCAACGTGACCGGGTACCGTGCGGACGTGCCGACGCCACCCGCCCCCCGCGCCGACCGGCTGGCCCGGGTCGGCGGCATCTTGTTCGTCGTGGGGGTCCTGTCGTGCGTGGCCGCAGTCGTGCCCTTGTTCATCGGCAGCGCGCGGCTCCCGGTCGCGTTCTATGTCGGCGCCGGGCTGGCCCCGATCGGGCTGGGCCTCGTGCTGATCAGCTTCTGGCGTACCGCGCGGGCCCGCAGCCGCGCCACCCGTACCCGGTAGCCGCACCTCGCCCCCGACTGACCGAACCGTGGCGCGGGAGCAGGCTCGACGGTGCCAGCGAGGGGGGATCTGGAGCGCGACCTAGTGGCGCGAAGGGTCCCCCGTGGCGGAAAGGGGGTGCCGGAACGGGGGGTCAGCGGAAGGGCTCGGGGTCGGGCAGCAGCTCGTTCATCGAGCCGGACCGAAACCCCCGCGGGTCGACCTCCACCTGGTCGAACCCGGCGGCCCGGACCGCGGCCAGCACCCCGGCCGAGCCGGCCGCCGCCTCGACGTATGCGGCGTCGACCTCGATCCGGGCCACGTCGCCGAGGTCGCGGACCCGCAGGTCGCGGACGGGTACGCCCTCGGCCGCAAGCGCCGACCGAACGCCCGCCTCCGCCTGGTCGACCCGGATCAGTCGCTCCCGCGTGATCTCGATCCCGAACGCGATCCGGCTGGACAGGCACGCCGCAGCCGGCTTGTCCCAGGTCGCCAGGCCCCAGCGCCGCGAGGCGAGGCGGATCTGGGCCTTGGTTAGGCCGGCGTCGAGCAGCGGCGTCTCGGCGCCCCGTTCGGCGGCCGCTCGCATGCCCGGACGGAACCCGGCCACGGCATCGTCGGCGTTGGTGCCGGTGGCCACGTGCTCGACCGCGAGCATGGCGGCAGCTGGGCGCAACACATCGAGCAGCTCGGCCTTGCAGAAGTAACAGCGGTCGCCGGCGTTCGCCCGGTAACCGTCCCGGGCCATCTCGTACGTCCGGGGAGTGACGTGCCGTACGCCGAGCTCGGCGGCGAAGGCTGACGCGGCCGCCAGCTCGGAGGCCGGCAGCGACGCCGACACCGCCGTGGCCGCGACGACGTGGTACGGACCCAGGGCCCGCACCGCCGCAGCGAGCAGGAACGCCGAGTCGGCCCCGCCGGAGAACGCCACGACGACCGAACCCATGGCCACCAACCGCTCGCGCAGGTCGGCCAGCCGAACCGTGAGCAGGTGCTCGGCGTACCAGTCGGCGAACTCGGTCATGGACCCCAGCACGACGTCGGCGCCGGCCGCGCGCAACTCGGCGGCGGAGTGCGCACCGGACAGGACCGCGACCGCGACTGCACCGGCGGCTTTCGCCGACACCATGTCGGCCTCGTGGTCACCGACGTAGACGCTTGCGCCGTGCTCGCGCAGTGCCGCTGACTTGCCCTCGCCGAACCGCCAGCCCTCGACCGCGGACGGGGCGAGGCCGAGGTGGTCCAGGTGGAGCTGTGCGTTCGGGGCGAACTTCGCCGTGATGACGACCGACCGGCCCCCGCTCGCGTGGACAGCCTCCAGCGCGTGGTCGGCCCCGGGCAGCAGCGGAGTCGGGAGGATCCCGTGCAACGGGTAGATCTCCCGGAAGCGGTCGGCCATCGCGGCGACCTGGTCAGCGGGGTACCAGTGCGCGAGCTCGAGGTCGAGCGGTGGCCCCAGCCGGGTCGTGACGAGCTCGACGTCGATCGGGGTACCGGTCTCGGTGGACAGCGCGCGCATGACCGCCGCGATCCCGGGCCGGCTGTCGATCAACGTCATGTCGAGGTCGAACCCGACCACAGGGCCAGCACCGGGGGAGGACACGCTCCAAGAGTACGTGCGACGGGCGGTCCACGTTCGGCGCAGCCGGCCGACACTGCGTCGAGCGCTCGTCACGCACCGTCCCCGAACCGGCGACGTCGGGGCCCAAGAGCGTCTCAACTGGGGCATAAGCCTTGACTAAGGGCCGGATCGTGGCAACGGTGGCCCGTACCCGTCCGCGCAAGCCGCGCGTCCGGTTCGCCACGAGAGAGGACCCCTCGCGTGTCCACATCCTTGACGGGAAGGCGTCGACGCGCAGCAGTCGCAACCCTGGCTGCAGCGTCCGTCGGTGCCCTCTTGATCTCCGTTCTCCCGGGGACGGCCATCGCCGCATCCCCCGCGAAGAGCGGGCAAGCGGTCTCCGGGTACACCGCGGGCCGCTACATCGTCCAGCTGCTGGACTCGCCGGTCGCCGCGTACGACGGCCACATCCGCGGGCTGCGCGCGAGCAAGCCCGCCGCCGGGACGAAGTTCGTCGCCGGCTCGGCCGAGGCGAAGGCCTACCGGGCGTACCTCCGGCAGCGCCAGGACACCGTCACCTCGATCGTCGGCGTCCGCGCGAAGTACTCGTACTCGACGGTCTTCAACGGCTTCGCCGCCGACCTGTCCGGCGATCAGGCGAGCAAGCTCGCCCACCTGCCCGGTGTCGTCAAGGTGACCAAGGACGCGATGCGCCACATCGACACCGTGAACAGCCCGGAGTTCCTCGGCCTCACCGGCAAGAACGGCGTGTGGAGCAAGCTGGGGGGCACGAACCAGGCCACTGGCGCCGGGTCCGGCGTGATCGTCGGCGTCGTCGACTCGGGCATCTGGCCCGAGAACGGCTCGTTCACCGGTCCCAAGGTCAAGGTCGACCCCAGCGGCAACGTCCTGGGGATCCCGGGCTGGGCCGGCGTCTGCCAGACCGGTACGCAGTGGACCACCGCGACCTGCAACCGCAAAATTGTCGGCGCGCGCTACTACGTCGACGGTTTCGGGGCGGGCAACATCTCGCCCGACGAGTACCTCTCGCCGCGTGACGGTGGCGGCCACGGCTCGCATACCTCGTCCACGGCCGCGGGCAACGCGAACGTCGCAGTGACGATCGACGGCACCTCCCTCGGCAACGCGTCCGGCATGGCACCGGCGGCGAAGATCGCCATGTACAAGGTCTGCTGGGAGGGCGCCGCGGGCGTTGCCGCCGGCTGCGCGAACTCCGACAGCGTGAAGGCGATCGACGACGCGGTCGCCGACGGCGTCGACGTCATCAACTTCTCGATCAGCGGCACCGAGGACAACTTCCTCGACCCGGTCGAGGTGTCGTTCCTCTTCGCCGCCCGCGCGGGCGTCTTCGTCTCGGCCTCGGCGGGCAACTCCGGCCCGACGGCTTCGACGACGAACCACCCGTCGCCGTGGCTCACCACGGTCGCGGCGAGCACCGACGCGATCCACGAGTCGACCGTCGTCACGGGTGACGGCCAGAAGTTCATCGGCGCCTCGGTGACCGCCGGCATCACGACGCCGACGGCCCTCATCCTGGCCGCCGACACGGGGCTCACGGGAGCCGACCCGGCTGCCGTCGCCCTCTGCACTCCGGACACCCTCGACCCGGCCAAGGCGACCGGCAAGATCGTGGTCTGCAACCGGGGCGTGGTGGCCCGGATCGACAAGTCGTTCGAGGTCAAGCGGGTCGGCGGTGTCGGCATGATCCTCGCCAACACCTCGGCGAACTCCCTGAACGCCGACTTCCACCCGGTGCCCACCGTGCACGTCGACGACGTGGCCGGTGCCGCGATCAAGGCGTACATGGCTACGACCGCGACGCCGACCGCCACGATCCTGGCTGGAGTGCACGTGGGCTCCACCACCCAGATCCCCGAGGTCGCCGAGTTCTCCTCACGCGGCCCGACCCTGGGTGCCGGTGGCGACCTGCTGAAGCCGGACATCTCCGCACCGGGCGTCGACATCGTGGCCGCAGTGGCCCCGCCGTCGAACCACGGCCGGTCGTGGGACTTCTACTCCGGCACCTCGATGGCGGCTCCGCACATCGCCGGCATCGCGGCCCTGCTCAAGGAAGCGCACCCGACCTGGGACCCGATGATGATCAAGTCGGCGCTCATGACCACGGCGCGCGACCACAAGTCGACGACCGACCCGTTCGCGCAGGGCGCGGGCTTCGTCCGACCGGCGAACGCGCTGGACCCGGGCCTGGTCTTCGACTCCGGCTGGGCCGACTGGCTCGGGTTCCTGCAGGGTCAGGGCGCGGACATCGGGGTCGACCCGATCGCTGCGACCGACCTGAACCAGCCGTCCGTCGCGATCGGTTCGCTGGCCGGCAAGCAGACCACGACCCGTACCCTCACCAACGTCGGAGCCAAGGAGACGTACACGGCGTCCGTCACCGGAGTGAACGGTGTCGTGGTCAAGGTGACCCCGGCGACGTTCACGCTGAAGACCGGCGAGTCGCAGGTCGTCACCGTGTCGTTCACCCGCAAGACAGCTGCTCTGGGCTCCTACACGACCGGGTTCATCCGGTTCGGCGGATCCAAGCACACCGTGCGGATCCCCGTAGCGGTGAAGCCCGTCGCCATCGCAGTGCCGGCTGAGGTCAGCGGCACGGGCGCAGCGGGAACCGCGTCGCTGGACCTGAAGCCGGGCTACTCCGGCGCTCTGACGGCGAAGGTGGTCGGCCTCGCGTCGGCAACCCCGCAGGCAGGGCTGGTCGAGGCTGGCGCGTTCAGCTCGACCTCGCCGGTCGAGAGCCCGTCCGCGGTGAAGTACTCCGTCACCGTCGCGGCCGGAACCACGCTGGCCCGGTTCGCCGAGGTTGCGGGTGACCAGACGAACGACCTCGACCTGTACGTCTACAAGGACGGGGCGCTGGTGGGGCAGTCGGCCACCGGCTCGGCCAGCGAAGCCGCGACGCTGCTCGCCCCGGACCCCGGGACGTACGACGTCTACATCAACGGGTTCACGGTGAACGACGCGAGCGGCAAGGCGGCGTTCGACTTCGCCGGCTTGGTCGTGGGCGGGACGGACCTGGGCAACGCCACGGTCACGCCGGCCTCCTCGACGGTCACCACCGGCGTAGCGAAGTCGCTCAGCCTGTCCTGGTCCGGGCTCGACCCGTCGAAGTGGTACCTCGGCTGGGTCGGGTACGGCGACGGGACGAACGACATCGGCTTGACGATCGTCTCGATCAGCTAGCCGGTCGCTCCTCGGCACGAAAGGAGCCCCCGCGGTCGACCCTCCCCGGGCCGGCTGCGGGGGCTCCCCCGTTCCCGCCACATGGGTCCCCTCATGCCACTAGACCGAGGTTTCGCACCACTCATCATCGGCTTCGGCCAGGGCGAACCAGTGGCTCACCCGACCCGCTCACCGGGCGGCTCGCCCCGCCAGGGGGACCGGTCCGCCCCTACAGTGACCCGATGGAGCGGATGCGACGGATCGGGCTGATCGGCGGACTGTCCTGGCCTTCGACCGAGATCTATCACCGGTTGCTCAACGAGGACGTCGGTCGCCGACTCGGCGGCAACCACAGCGCCCGGACGGTGATCTGGTCGGAGGACTTCGAGCGGATCGCCGCGCTGCAGCGCGCCGGAGCATGGGCCGAGGCCGGCGCGATCCTGGCCGAGGGTGCGCGCGCCCTCGAACGCGCCGGGGCCGACCTCGTCGCCATCACCGCGAACACGATGCACCTGGTCGCCGACGACGTCCGGGCGGCCATCGACGTCCCGTTCGTGCACCTGATCGAGGTGCTGGCCGGCTCCGCGGTCGACGCCGGGCTCAGCCGGCTCGGTCTGCTCGGCACCGCCTACACGATGACGTCGTCCGTCTACCCGGAGGTCTGTGGTCCGCTCGGGCTCGAGGTGCTGGTCCCAGACGAGGCCGATCGCGACGTCGTGCACGCGGCGATCTACGACGACCTGACGAAGGGCACGGCGACGCCCGCGTCCCGGTACGCCGTGCGCGCGGCGGCCGACCGGCTCGTCGACATCGGCGCGGACTGCGTTGTCCTCGGCTGCTCCGAGCTGGGCCTGGTGCTCGCTCCCGGTGACCTTCACGTGCCGGTGCTCGACTCGACCGCCCTGCACTGCCGTGCCCTGGTCGACGCTTCCCTCGCGTGAGGGTCGCCTGACCGCGGCCTAGTGGCATGAAGGGACCCATGTGGCGGAACGGGGGGTGAGAGGCGGAACGGGGGGTGAGAGACGGAAAGGGGGGCGAGAGGCGGAGGGGTGACGGGCCGGTAACGTGGGCCGGATGACTGCGACCGGTACGGGAGCGACGGGCACGACAGCGACGGGTGCGGGGCCGCGGAGCCTGGCCGACGCGCTCCGGGCCGCGTCCGACGAGGCGCTGGCCGAGCTCCTGCGGCTGCGCCCCGAGCTGATCTCGCCCGTGCCCGGCGACCTCGCGCAGCTCGCGGCCCGTGCGGCCAGCTCACCGTCGGTGACCCGGGCGCTGGAACGGCTCGACCGGTGGGGGCTGCAGGTGCTCGAAGCCGTCTGCGCCGCCACCGACCCCGCGACGGTCGACGAGGTCCGCGCGCTGCTCACGCCCGCACCAGCGACCGCTGTCCGCGAAGCGCTCGACCAGCTGATCGCCATGGCGCTGGTCTATGGCGACGACCAGCGGCTGTTCGTCGTCGCCGGCGCCCGCGAGGTGATCGGCCCGCACCCGGCCGGCCTCGGCCCGTCGGCGGAGCTGCTGCTCGGCTGGTTCGGTTCGACCCGGCTGCAGGCCCTGTTCGAGGACATGGGGCTCGCGCCCGTCGACGACACCGCCGCCGCCATCGCGGCGTTCGTCGGTCTGTTCGCCGACGCCGACCGGGCCGATGCCCTGATCGACCAGGCGCCCCCGGCTGCGCGGCAGGTCCTCGACAAGCTGACCTGGGGGCCACCCGTCGGGGCGGTTCCGCGGGCCGACCGCGCCGTGCGGGCCGAGACGGCGAGCAGCCCGGTCGAGTGGTTGCTCGCACACGGCCTGCTCGTGGCGACGGACCCGGGCACGGTGGTGCTGCCCCGCGAGGTGTCGCTGCACCTGCGTGGCGGTCGCGCCCACGAGAGGGTCGAACCGGCCCCGCCTTCGCCGCCCGACGGAACCACGGTCCCCGCGCCGCGTGTCGACAGCGCGGCCGGGGCGCAGGCGTTCGCCATGGTCCGCGCGGTCGAGGACCTCCTCGACGCGTGGGGGCTCGACGGTGCCCCGGTGCTCAAGGCGGGCGGGCTCGGTGTGCGCGAGCTGAAGAAGGCCGCCGCCCTCCTCGACGCCGACGAGGAGGGCGCCGCCCTGGTGGTCGAGGTGGCCTACGCAGCCGGGCTCGTGGGCCGGTCCGGCGAGCTCGACGACCGCTGGTTGCCGACCCCCGCGTACGACAGCTGGCGCCAGCTCGACCCGGCCGACCGCTGGGTGGCGCTCGCGGACGCCTGGTTGCGCACCACCCGCGTCGCCGGCCTCGTCGGCAGCCGGGACGACCGCGACAAGGCCGCTGCGGCGCTCGGCCCAGACCTCGACCGGGCGCTGGCTCCGGAGGTCCGGGCCGCGATGCTCGGCGTCCTCGCGGCGGCGCCCGCCGGCACCGCCGCCCCAGCCGAGGCGATCGAGGCGACACTGACGTGGCAACGTCCGCGCCGACCGAGCCGGCTCCGGCACGGCCTGGTCGCCTGGACCCTGCGCGAGGCCGACCAGCTAGGGGTCACCGGCGCGGGCGCCCTGTCCGGACCCGGCCGCGCCCTGGCCGCGACAGGCGACACCGACCGGCTCGATACCGCCGCCGACCGGCTCGAACCGCTGTTGCCCCAGCCGCTGGACCACGTGCTCCTGCAGGCCGACCTCACGGCCGTCGCACCCGGCCCGCTGATCGCCGAGCTGGCCCACGAGCTCGCGCTCGCCGCCGACGTGGAGTCAACCGGCGGCGCGACGGTCTTCCGGTTCTCCGAGTCGTCGGTGCGCCGTGCCCTGGACGCCGGCCGCACGGCCGCCGACCTGCATGCGTTCCTCGCCGCCGCGTCCCGCACCCCGGTGCCGCAGCCGCTCACGTACCTCGTCGACGACATCGCGCGTCGGCACGGTCGGATCCGGGTGGGCGTCGCGTCGGCGTACCTCCGCTGCGACGACGAGCAGCTGCTGGCCGAGCTAGTCGGCGACCGGCGGGCGACCGAGCTGCGGCTGCGCCGGCTGGCCCCGACCGTGATCTCGGCGCAGGCCCCGGTCGAGGTCGTGCTGGAGCGGTTGCGCGCCATGGGGTACGCGCCCGCAGCCGAAGGCCCCGACGGCAGCGTGCTCATTCGTCGGCCCGACTCGCGCCGCACCCCGCAGCACCAGCGGCCGCCCCGACTGGCCGGCGAGCAGGGCACCCCGACGCAGACCTTGCGGTCCGCCGCGGTGCGGGCGCTGCGGGCGGGCGACCGGGCGACGCAGGCGCCGCGCGGCACCGTCGTGACCGGCATGGCGGTGACGTCAGGCGTGCTCCCGCGCACGGCCGCCAGCATGACCTTGGCGATGCTGCGCGCAGCTCTCGAGCAGAGCCGCCCGGTCTGGATCGGCTATGTCGACACGCACGGTCAGGTCACCGAACGAGTCATCGATCCGGTGCGCCTCGAAGGCGGCTACCTCACGGCGTACGACCACCGGTACGAAGAGGTGCACACGTTCGCTGTGCACCGGATCACTGGCGTCGCAGCCCTCGACGACGAGCCGGCGTAGCCGGGTCGGACCCGGCCTACCCGTGCCGGTTCGCCGCCAGCAGAAGCTTCGCGAGTGCGTCCCTGCCGGGGTCGGCGGCCGCCCTGGCTCCGGCCGTGGCCGCGACTGCCGCGGTCGGGTCGGGCTGCGGGAGCGGCGCGCACTTCACGTCAGGACCGGCTCCTGGCTTGCGGGCCGGCAGCGCGCCGGTCGCGAGGTACGCCGCGATCTTGTCGTCGACGCAGGCGTTGCCGAACAACGTGCCGGCGTGGGTCGTGCCGCCCGGTTCGGCGATCAGCACCGCACCCGGGAAGATGCTCCGGACGTACAGGGACCCCTCGTACGGCGTTGCGGCGTCAAGGGTTTCGTCGATCAGCAGGACGCTCCCGACCCGGCTGCCGTCGATGGGGAGCGGCTTGTGGGCCTTCGCCGGCCAGGTCAAGCACGGCGCGTTGTACCACGCGTTGCTCCAGGTCTCGAAGGGCGCCCGCTGGAACGTCGCCCAGTTGTCGGACTTCCACTTCGCCCAGCTCTGCGGCCACTGCACGTCGGTGCACTGGGTGGCGGTATACATCGCGTACCCGTTGTCGTCGCCGACGCCGTCGACGCTGCGGTACTCGGCCACGAGGTTCGCCGCACTCGCCGGGTCGTGGCCCGCCGCCCAGTCGGCGAAGAGGCCGGCGAGGTAGGTCCAGTAGAACTGGTAGTACCCCGCGGTCAGGAAGATGTCGTTCCACTCGTCGGCGCCGACCTGGCCGCCGGCCGGCTTGCGCGCCAGCTTGTTCTGCTCGGCGTAGAACCGCAGCTCGACCGCCTTCTCGGTGCTGCCGAGGTGGTAGACGCCGTCGTACTTTGCCAGCCAGCCGAACCAGATCTTGATGTTGCGCTCGAACGCGATGTCCTGGGCGAGGTTCGCCTGGTACCACACGCCCCGCGGGTCGACGTTGCTGTCGAGCACCATCCGCCGGATCCGCTGCGGGAACAGGGTCGAGTAGACCTGGGCCAGGTAGGTGCCGTACGAGAAGCCGTAGTAGTTGACCTGCTTCTGCCCGAGCGCGATCCGGATCTGGTCCATGTCCCGCGCCGAGTCGATCGTCGTGAGGTGGTCGAGCAGGGCGCCGCCGTTCTTGCCGCAGGCCGTCGCATAGCGCGCAGCCCGGCTCAGCCAGCTCGCCTCCAACGCCACGTTGCTCGGCACGTACGCCGGCCGGTCGGCGTGGAAGTAGTTGGGCTCGCAGGTCAGCGCGGGCACGCTCGCCCCGACGCCGCGCGGGTCGAAGCCGATCCAGTCGTACGCGTCACCCGCGCCGCTGGGGACGTACTGTCCGAGCGTTGACAGCCCGAGCCCGGAACCGCCGGGGCCACCCGGATTCGTGATCATGATCCCCTGGTAGGCCGACGCGGGAACCGTGTGCCGGACCATCGACACCGCCAGCTGGATCGTGCGACCGGCCGGGTGCTCGTAGTCGAGCGGCACCCTCAGCGACCCGCAGACCGCGCCGGCGCCGGCGAGCCCCGGGTCGGTGCACGGGCTCCAGGCGATCGACGGCACGGGTGCGGCTGCGGGTGTGGCCTGCGCCGGAGCGGCAACGATGGCGAGCGACGCCACCAGCGCAGTGACCGCCGAAGCGACGACGAGTCTCCTCATGGCCCCCGTTCTACCGCTCCGCACGTGCTCGCGCCACCGCCCGGACGAACAAAGGCGGTCAGACCTGGGAGACTGGTCGATCGCGGCCATCACCTGGTCGAGCAGCTGATCGGCAATGTGCAAGGGGAAGGCCACCGTGAGTGACGGACCGCTGATCGTCCAGTCCGACAAGACGCTGCTGCTGGAGGTCGACCACGACCTGGCCCAGGAGTGTCGGCTGGCCATCGCCCCGTTCGCCGAGCTCGAGCGCGCACCCGAGCACGTCCACACCTACCGGCTGACCCCGCTCGGCCTGTGGAACGCCCGCGCCGCCGGCCACGACGCCGAGCAGGTCGTCGACACCCTGCTCCGCTACAGCCGCTACGCCGTGCCGCACGCGCTTCTCGTCGACGTCGCCGACACCATGGGCCGCTACGGCCGGCTCAAGCTGCTCAACCACCCGGCCCACGGGCTGGTGCTGGAGTCGTCCGACCGCGCGGTGCTCGAGGAGGTGCTGCGGTCGAAGAAGATCCAGCCGCTGCTGGGCGCCCGGGTCGACGACGACACGGTCATCGTCCATGCCTCCGAGCGGGGCCACATCAAGCAGCTGCTGCTCAAGGTGGGCTGGCCGGCCGAGGACCTCGCCGGCTACGTCGACGGCGAGGCGCACGACATCGACCTGGTGCAGGACGGCTGGGTCCTGCGGCCGTACCAGAAGGAGGCCGCAGACAGCTTCCACGCGGGCGGGTCCGGGGTGGTCGTGCTGCCCTGTGGCGCGGGCAAGACCATCGTCGGCGCGGCCGCCATGGCCCAGACCAAGGCGACGACGCTGATCCTCGTCACCAACACCGTCTCGGCCCGGCAGTGGAAGGCCGAGCTGCTCAAGCGCACGACCCTGACCGAGGAGGAGATCGGCGAGTACTCCGGTGCCCGCAAGGAGATCCGGCCGGTCACCATCGCGACGTACCAGGTCATGACGACCCGCCGCAAGGGCGTCTACGCGCACCTCGAGCTGTTCGACGAGCGCGACTGGGGCCTGATCATCTACGACGAGGTGCACCTGCTGCCCGCGCCGATCTTCCGGTTCACCGCCGACATCCAGTCACGCCGAAGGCTCGGCCTCACCGCCACCCTCGTCCGCGAGGACGGGCACGAGGGCGAGGTCTTCTCGTTGATCGGGCCGAAGCGCTACGACGCGCCGTGGAAGGACATCGAGGCCCAGGGCTACATCGCACCCGCCGACTGCGTCGAGGTGCGGGTCACCATGAGCGACCACGAGCGGCTCGTCTACGCGACGGCCGAGCCCGAGGAGCGCTACCGGATGTGCTCCACCGCAGCGTCCAAGACCCGGATCGTCGAACGCCTCGTCGAGCGGCACGTCGGCGCGCAGACGCTCGTCATCGGGCAGTACCTCGACCAGCTAGACGACCTGGGCGAACGGCTGGGCGTCCCGGTGATCAAGGGCGAGACCACGGTCCGTGAACGCGAGCGGCTGTTCGCCGCGTTCCGCACCGGTGAGATCCACACCCTGGTCGTCAGCAAGGTGGCCAACTTCTCGATCGACCTGCCCGAGGCGTCGGTCGCGATCCAGGTCTCCGGCTCGTTCGGGTCGCGCCAGGAGGAGGCCCAGCGCCTCGGGCGGCTGCTGCGGCCCAAGCACGACGGGGGCTCCGCGCGGTTCTACGCCGTCGTGGCCCGCGACACCGTCGACCAGGACTTCGCGGCGCACCGGCAGCGGTTCCTGGCCGAGCAGGGATACGCCTACCGGATCATCGACGCCGACGACGTGCTGGCCGACGGCGAGCTCTAGTCGCGTGCCGCCCGACGAGACCCTGCAGGCCGAGCAGCGGCACCTGGCCCACGCCCGCGCCGACCTCGGCCGGATGCGGGAGCACACCCTCAGCCTCGACGGCGACAAAGGCGGCGGCGGCGGTCTGTCGACGGAGTACCTCAAGCTGGCCCTGGCCCGCCGCGCGCAGGCGCTGATCGACGACCCCACGACGCCGTTGTTCTTCGGTCGGATAGACGGCTTCACCGGCGAGCGGCACTACATCGGTCGCAGGCATGTGCGCGACGCCGCCGGCGACCCAGCCGTCATCGACTGGCGGGCCGAGCTGTCACGGTCGTTCTACCGGGCCAGTCGCGCGGACCCGCAGGGGGTCCGGATGCGCCGGCGGTTCGGTTTCGACCGCGGGCAGCTGACGGCGTACGAGGACGAGCACCTCGACGACGCGGCCGAGCCCGAGCTGCGCAGTGCGATCCTGACCGCCGAGATCGAACGACCTCGGGTCGGTCCGATGCGCGACATCGTGGCCACGATCCAGCCGGAGCAGGACGCGCTCGTGCGCGCCGACATCGGGTCGACCGTCTGTGTCCAGGGCGCACCCGGCACCGGCAAGACCGCGGTCGGGCTGCACCGGGCGGCTTATCTGCTGTACGCGTACCGCGATCGGCTGCGGCGCAGCGGTGTGCTGGTGATCGGGCCGAACACCTCGTTCCTGCGCTATATCGGCGACGTCCTGCCGGCGCTCGGCGAGATCGACGCGACCCAGGTGACCCTCGAGCAGCTGTGCGCCCGGGTGCCGGTGCGGGCCGGCGAGCCGGTGCCGACCGCGTTGCTCAAAGGCGACCCGCGACTGGCCGACGTCGTGGCGCGAGCCGCCTGGTCGCAGGTGCGCACGCCGGTCGAAGACTTCGTGGTGGCCAGGGCTCCGGGACGCTGGCGGGTGCCGCGGCAGGAGCTGGCCGAGATGTTCGACGAGCTGCGGGGGCGAGACGTGCGCTACGCGGCGGCCCGGGCGATGCTCGCCCAGCGGCTCGCCCACGCAGTCCTCGTGCGGATGGAGGACGCCGGCCACTCCCCCGACGACCGGGTGCAGGACGCCGTGGCCCGCAGCGCACCCGTCAAGGCGTTCGTTGCCGCCCACTGGCCCGCGCTGGACCCGGTCAAGCTGGTCTTCGGGCTGCTGTCCGACCGCGACCGGCTCGCAGCAGCGGCAGCCGGGATCCTCACCGAGGCCGAGCAGGCGACCTTGGCCTGGCCGAAACCGCCGCGCGGGCCGGCGTCGGCTCGCTGGTCGTTGGCCGACGCTGTGCTCGTCGACGAAGCCGCCGACGTGCTGAACCGGACTCCGTCGCTCGGGCACGTGGTGCTCGACGAGGCTCAGGACCTGTCGCCGATGCAGCTGCGGGCGGTGGGTCGCCGTTGCTCGACCGGGTCGGCGACGCTGCTCGGCGATCTGGCCCAGGCGACCACCCCGTGGGCGGTGCGGTCGTGGACCGAGGCGCTGGACCAGCTCGGCAAGCCCGAGGGGTCGGTGGCGGCGCTGACCCTCGGCTACCGCGTGCCTGGCCAGGTGCTCGACTTCGCGTCCCGGCTGCTGCCGTTGATCGCGCCCGGGCTGACCCCGCCGACGGCGGTGCGGGTCGACGCCGGGTCGTTGCTCGTGACCCGCACCAGCACCGCCGAACGCAGCCCCGCTCTCGTCTCGGCGGTCCGGGCCGCCCTCACCGCCGAGGGCCTGGTCGGGCTGGTCGTGCCGGACACCGAGGTCGACCGTACGTGCAGCCTGCTCGACCAGGCGGGGCTCAGCTACGTGCGCGTGGAGGAAAGCCGCGACGACGTGCGGTTGGTGGTGGTGCCCGCCGCCATGGTCAAGGGCTTGGAGTTCGACCATGTCGTCGTGCTCGAGCCGGCGGCCATCGTCGCCGACGAGACCGCCGCGGGCGGCCACGGGCTGCGCCGGCTCTACGTCGTGCTCACCCGGGCCGTGTCGTCGCTACGAGTGGTGCACTCGGCGCCGCTGCCGGCGCCGCTCAGCCGCTGAACCGCACCGTCGACGGGCTGCGCTCTCGTTGCAGCCGGGCGGCCACGACCTCGGCCTCCGAGAGCGCACGCAGCACGTTGCGGCAGGCCAGCCCGGCGAGGTCGGCGTCCCTCCAGCCCCGCTCGACCAGCTCGGCGAACAGCAACGGGTACGCCGACACGTCCTCGAGGCCCACCGGAAGCACGTCGACGCCGTCGTAGTCACCGCCCAGCCCGACGTGAGCGGCGCCGGCCACGTCCCGGGCGTGCTCGACGTGGTCGGCCACCTGCTGGACCGTGGCCGAAGGACGCGGCACCCGCAGCGCGTACGCCCGCGCAGCCTCAGCTGCCGCCTCCCAGTCGCTGGGGGAGAGCCCCGCTGCGACCATCTCGGCCTTCACCTCGGACTCCCAGGCGGCGCACGCCTGCGAGACGAAGGCGGGGACGAAGGTGACCATGACGACACCTCCGTTGCCGGCCAGCCGGCGCAGGACGTCGTCGGGCACGTCGCGTGGGTGGTCGACCAGGGCCCGGCACGAGGAGTGGCTGAAGATCACGGGCGCCTCGGTGGCGTCGAGCGCCGCGTGCATGGTGCCGGGTGCGACGTGGGACAGGTCGACGAGCATGCCCAGCCGGTTCATCTCGCGTACCACCTCGACGCCGAAACCGGTCAGGCCGCCGCAGGCCGCGACGTCCGTGGCGGAGTCGGCCCACGGCACGTTGTCGTTGTGCGTCAACGTCAGGTAGCGCGCCCCCAGCTCGTAGAACTGGCGCAGCGCCCCGAGCGAGCAGTCGATCGAGTGGCCGCCCTCCATGCCCATGAAGGACGCGATCCGACGCTCCGCGAAAGCGGCCTCGGCGTCGGCCGCCGTCAGGCACAAGGCGAAGTCGGCCGGGTGCTTGGCCACCAGCCGGCGCACCACGTCGATCTGCTCGAGCGTGGCCGTCACCTGCGCCGGCGTGGACGTCGGCACGTAGACCGACCAGAACTGGCCGCCGACACCTCCCGCGCGAAGTCGTGGGAGGTCGGTGTGTATGCCGTCCAACGGACCGACCGGGTCGTGCGTGTCGAGGTCATAGAACGACAGGTCGCGCAAGGCGTACGGGAGGTCGTTGTGGCCGTCGAGTACCGGGTGCTCGCCGAGCAGGGCGTGGGCGCGGGCGAGGGCGTCAGGTGCGGGCATGCGGCCCATTCTGTCGCCCGGCTGCGGACGACACCCGCCACTAGCATCGCCACCATGGACCTGTCGGCGCTGTGGATGCGCACCTGTCGGGCGGTCGGTGCCCGCGACGATGTGGCTGGCGCCGGCGCCCGGCTGATCGCGTCGTACGGCGACGGGAGCCGGTCGTACCACGATCTCGCCCACCTGGCCGAGGTGCTCGACCACCTCGGCCGGCTGGCTGCCGACCGGCGAACCAGGTTGCCCGACCCGGCCGCCGCCGAGCTGGCCGCGTGGTACCACGACGCGGTCTACGACCCCACCGCCGGCGACAACGAGGATCGCAGCGCCGACCTCGCTCGCGACGAGCTGACCCGGCTGCGGGTTCCGGCAGCGGTCGTCGCCGAGGTGCAGCGGCTCGTCCGGCTCACCCGGCTGCACGACCCGGCGCCCGGCGACTTCGCGGGGGCAGCGCTCTGCGACGCGGACCTCGCGGTGCTGGCCCGGCCGGCCGCCGGCTATGCCGCGTACGTCGCCGCCGTGCGCCGGGAGTACGCGCACGTGCCGGACGCGCTCTTCCGGACCGGGCGGGGGGCCGTCCTGCAGGGGCTGCTCGACCTGCCCGAGCTGTTCCGTACTCCGTACGGCCGCGAGCACTGGCAGGCCCCGGCCGTCGCCAACCTGACCGCCGAGCTGGCTGGCCCCCCCATGGGCCGTAGGGGCTGCTAGCCGGCGGTCGGGACGACGCCGAAGTGGCCGGCTTCGAACCGCGCGACCTCCGCGTCCACGTCGGCGCCGGACCAGCCGAGCACCGGCGCCATCCACTGTGCCGAGGCCCGGGCCACCGACCGCCCGCCGTCGCGGGTCTCGAGGGCGAGCCGGGTCCGGCGGACCAGGGCGTCCTCGAGGTGCCGCGCCCCTTCGTGCGTGGCCGCGTGGACGATCTCGGCCACGAGGTAGTCGGCGTCCGGGTGGATCCGCTCGCCCAGCTCGGGCCGCTCGGCGATCATCGCCAGCACCTCGCGGGTGAGGGCTCCGTGTCGCCGGAGCAGGTGCTCGACCAGGTCGATCCCGAGCCCGGACGACTGGACGAGCGCGTCGCGGTTGTTCCAGGCCTCGGCGAACCCGAGGGCGCCGGCCAGGGGCACGTGCTCGGTGCGCGACGGCCCGACCTGGCCGCTCGGCGACTCCAGCTCGGCGACCGCCGCGTCGACGGCGTCGGCAGCCATCACCCGGTAGGTGGTGTACTTCCCGCCGGCGATCGTGACCAGCCCCGGGGCCGGACGGCTGACGACGTGCTCGCGGGAGAGCTTCGTGGTCTCCGCCGACTCCTCCTCGGACTCGCCCACGACCAGCGGCCGTAGCCCGGCGTACACCCCGACGACATCGGCCCGCGTCAACGGCCGCAGCAACCACTTGTTGGCCTCGCCGATCAGGTAGTCGACGTCCGCCGCCGAGGCTGCGGGCTCGTCCCGGTCGACGTCGGAGGGCGTGTCGGTGGTGCCGACCAACCACTGTTTGCCCCACGGCAGGATGAACAGGACCGAGGCGGCCGTACGTGCGATGAGCGCCGCATACAGGTTGATCGCGGAACCGTCGACGACCAGGTGCACGCCCAGCGACGGTTGCACCGGCGCGGGTGCCGGCCGGTGCAGCCATTCGGCGATCTGCTCCGACCACACGCCGGTCGCGACCAGCACGGTCTTCGCGCGCACGACGAGCTCTCGGCCCGTCTCACGGTCGACGGCCCGCACCCCGACGACGCGTCGGCCGTCGTCGTCGCGCAGCAGGCCGACCACCTCGACCCCGGACGCGACCAGCGCGCCCCGGCTCGCCGCGGTCCGCACCACTGCGAGCGTGTGCCGGGCGTCGTCGATCTGCGCGTCGTGGTAGCCGATGGCGCCGACGTACTTGTCCGGGTCGAGGCCGGGCGCCAGGCGCGCCACCGACTTGCGCGACAGGTGCTGGTGGCCCTTCAACGCCGTGCCCTTGCGGGAGATCCGCGACAACCCGTCGTACAGGGCCACCCCGGCCCCGATGTACGGGCGCTCCCAGCCGCGCCGGGTCAGCGGCAGCAGGAACGCGAGCGGCTTGACCAGGTGCGGCGCCAAGGAGTCCAGCAGAAGCCCGCGCTCGGCCAACGCCTCGCGGACCAGCCCGAACTCGAGGTGCTCGAGGTAGCGGAGCCCGCCGTGCGCCAGCCGGGACGACCGCGACGACGTGCCGGCGGCCCAGTCGCGCTTCTCCAGCAGCCCCACGGTCAGGCCTCGGGTCGTGGCGTCGAGTGCGGCGCCTGCGCCGACCACCCCGCCCCCGACGACGAGGACGTCCAACGGCTCGGACTCCAGCTGCACGAGCGACTCGACCCGGTCGGCTGGTCCCATGCGGTACGCGGTCACCCGGCCATTGTGCTCTTCTGTTGGGGTTTGTGCGACCCTGTGCGGACTATCGAACCCCGACTGTGACCTCGACCCGTTGGAACTCCTTCAGCTCGGAGTACCCCGTGGTCGCCATCGCCCGGCGCAGCGCCCCGAAGAGGTTCATCGTGCCGTCCGGAACCCGGGACGGGCCGAGCAGGATCTCCTCGAGCGAACCGGCCGTGCCCACCTGCACCCGCTCACCGCGCGGCAGCTGCGGGTGGTGCACCTCCGAGCCCCAGTGCCAACCCCCACCCGGTGCCTCGGCCGCCCGCGCGAGCGGCGAGCCCATCATGACCGCGTCTGCCCCGCAGGCGATCGCCTTCGCGATGTCGCCGGACCGGCCCACGCCGCCGTCGGCGATCACGTGGACGTAGCGGCCGCCGGACTCGTCGAGGTAGTCGCGCCTTGCCGCCGCCACGTCGGCCACCGCGGAGGCCATCGGCACCGACACCCCGAGCACCGCCCGGGTCGTGTGCGCCGCGCCGCCGCCGAAGCCGACCAGCACACCGGCTGCCCCCGTACGCATCAGGTGCAGCGCCGCTTGATAGGTCGCGACTCCGCCGACCACCACCGGCACGTCGAGCTCGTAGATGAACTGCTTGAGGTTCAGCGGCTCGGACTGCCCCGAGACGTGCTCGGCACTGACCGTCGTGCCGCGGATGACGAACAGGTCGACGCCGGCATCGACCACTGTCTTGGCGAACTGCGCGGTGCGGCCGGGCGACAGCGCGGCGGCGACCGTGACTCCGGCCGCGCGCACCTGCTGGACCACCCGGGCGATCAGGTCGGGGTCGATCGGCGCGGAGTAGAGCTCCTGCATCCGCGCGGTCACCTCACCCTCGGGCAGCCCCGCGATCTCGGCAAGGAGTGGCTCCGGGTCGGAGTACCGGGTCCAGAGCCCCTCGAGGTTGAGCACCCCGACGCCGCCCAGCCGACCGATCTCGATGGCCGTGGTCGGCGACACCACCGAGTCCATCGGGGCGGCCAACAACGGAAGCTCGAACCGGTACGCGTCGATCTGCCAGGCGATCGAGACCTCTTGCGGGTCACGGGTGCGCCGGCTCGGCACGATCGCGATGTCGTCGAACGCGTAGGCCGTGCGCCCTCGCTTGCCCCGGCCGATCTCGATCTCGCTCACGCCGCCGACTCCGAGCGCAAGAACCCGTACGTCACCGCCGCGAGGGCGCCACCGAGCAGCGGGGCCGCGATGAAGAGCCACAGGTGCTTGAGCGCGTCGCCGCCCTCGAAGAGCGCCGGGCCGAACGACCGGGCCGGGTTCACCGACGTGCCTGTCAACGGGATCCCGACCAGGTGCACCGCGGCGAGCGTCGCACCGATGGCGAGCCCGGCCATCCCGGCGTTCGCGGCACTGTCGGTCACCAGCAGGATCACGAGCACGAACAAGAGCGTGAGGATCGTCTCGACGACGAAGGCGCCGCCCAGGCTGATGTGCTTGCCGTAGTCGTTGGTCCCCAGTCCACCGGTCTGGTCCGTCACTTTGAACGACGACACCATGAGCTTGAGGATGCCCGAAGCCGCCGTCGCGCCGAGCACCTGCGCTGCCCAGTAGCCGACCGCCTCCGTGATCGGCATCTTGCGCGCGATCACCATGCCGATCGTGACAGCAGGGTTGATGTGGCAGCCGGAGATCGGGCCGATCGCGTACACGCCGAAGACCAGGACCGCGCCGAAGGCCAGGGCCACGAAGCCTGGTCCGTGCGTCTTGATCCCGACTACGGCGGTACCCACGGCGAGAAACACGAGGGCGAACGTCCCGACGAACTCGGCGACGAGCTTGCGCTGCATGGCTGTTCCTTCCTGGTCGACGGCGTGACGCAGCGTAGCGGCCCGCTAGCGTGACGGCATGCAACGGGTGCCCCTGTGGGGTCTGGTCTCAGCAGTCACGGCACCGATCGCCCTGATCGGCGGCTGGACCGTCGCGGCGGCCCGCCAGCACGGTGGCTTCGACTCCGTCACGGGAACCATCAGCGCACTAGCGGCGCATGGGGCTACGGACCGGTGGTTGATGACCTCGGCCCTGGTCGTGCTGGGCGGGTGCCACCTCACGACGGCGGCGGCGCTTCGACCCGCCGGTCGCAGCGGGCGCGCAATCCTCGCCTTCGGCGGCCTCGCAACCCTCGGCGTGGCAGCGTTCCCGCTCCCCGAGGTCGGCAGCTCGACCGCGCACAAGCTCGCTGCCGGGCTGGCGTTCGGGGCGTTGGCGGTATGGCCGCTGGGTGCTGCCCAGCACCCGCCGGCGCCCTGGGCCCTACGGCGGCGCACCGGTGTCGTCGCAGCCGGCGGCCTGCTGGCCCTGGTCGGTTGGTTCGTGCTCAGCCAGCAGTCCGACTCCGCGGTCGGGTTGGCCGAGCGAGCAGCGGCCGGGGCACAGGCGCTCTGGCCGCTGGCCGTCGTCGCGACGCTGGTGCGCGGTCAGCGCGAGGAGTAATTAGGCGCTTCCATCGTGATCTGCACGTCGTGCGGGTGGCTTTCCTTCAGCCCCGCTGACGTGATCCGGATCAGCTTCCCGGTGCGCTGCAACGCGTCGATGGTCGCCGTCCCGGCGAAACCCATCGAAGCCCGGAGGCCACCGACGAGCTGGTGCGCCACCGCCGCGAGCGGGCCACGGTAGGGCACCTGACCCTCGATGCCCTGCGGCACCAGCTGGTCGTCGGACAGGACGTCCTCCTGCGAGTAACGGTCCTTGGAGTACGACTTCGTTCCGTCGCGCGACTGCATGGCGCCGAGTGAGCCCATGCCGCGGTAGGCCTTGTACTGCTTGCCGCTGATCAGGATCAGGTCGCCGGGCGACTCCGAGCAGCCCGCGAGCAGCGAGCCCAGCATCACCGTGTCGGCCCCGGCGACGAGCGCCTTGGCGATGTCGCCGGAGTACTGCAGCCCACCGTCGCCCACGACGGGTACCCCTGCGGGCTTGCAGGCCAGCGAGGCCTCGTAGATCGCGGTCACCTGAGGCACCCCGACCCCGGCCACCACGCGGGTCGTGCAGATCGACCCGGGTCCGACCCCGACCTTGACACCATCAGCGCCGGCGTCGACCAGCGCCTGCGCGCCCTCGCGGGTCGCGACGTTGCCTCCCATCACGTCGACCGTGGTGTCGTGCTTGAGCCGGGTCACCATCTCGAGCACGGCGCGCGAGTGCCCGTGCGCGGTGTCCACGACCAGCAGGTCGCAGCCGGCGTCGACGAGCGTCCGGGCCCGTTTGTACGACTCGTCGCCGACCCCGACCGCCGCACCGACGACCAGCCGACCGTCGGAGTCCTTGGTGGCCAACGGGTACTGGTCGGACTTCACGAAGTCCTTCACCGTGATCAGCCCCGACAGCCGGCCATGCGCGTCGACGAGCGGAAGCTTCTCGATCTTGTGCTGACCCAGCAAGGCGTAGGCCGCGTCCGAGGTGATCCCGGTCGGAGCCGTGACCAGCGGCATGCGGGTCATCACTTCACGGACCGGGCGCGCGGAGTTGGTCTCGAAGCGCATGTCGCGGTTGGTCACGATGCCGACCAAGACGCCCTCGGCGTCGACGACGGGGACGCCGGAGATGCGGTAACGCCCGCACAGCCGGTCGACGTCGGCGAGGGTGTCGTCGGGGCCGCAGGTGATCGGGTTCGTCACCATGCCCGCCTCAGAGCGCTTCACGAGGTCGACCTGGGCGGCCTGGTCCTCGATCGAGAGGTTGCGGTGCAGGACGCCGACGCCGCCCTGCCGGGCCATGGCGATCGCCATGCGTGCCTCGGTCACGGTGTCCATCGGCGACGAGACGATCGGGATCCGAACGGTGATGTTGCGGGTCAGCCGCGACGAGGTGTCGACCTCATGCGGAAGGACGTCGGACGCGGCCGGAAGCAGCAGCACGTCGTCGTAGGTCAGACCGATACGGGCGAAGGGGTCCGGCACGCCGTTTTCCATGCCTCATCGTACCCGCCGCCCGGACGAGGTCAGCGGACCAGGCCGGACCGGAAACCGACGGCTACAGCCTGGGCCCGGTCGGCCGCACCGAGCTTGCGGAACAGCCGGCGCGCGTGGGTCTTCACGGTGTCCTCGGACAGGTAGAGCTCGCGACCGATCTCGGCGTTGCTGCAGCCACGGGACATGCCGCAGAGCACCTGCAGCTCCCGCTCGGACAGCGTCGGCAGGTCGTCCCGGCCGTCGGCGCGCCGGCGGGCCTGCCCCGACGGACGACCCCGGCTGCCGAGCAGCTGGATCAAGGTGGCCGAGAGCTCCTCGCGGGAGGCGTCCTTGCGCACGTAGCCACGCGCGCCGTGCGCGACCGCGCGGGCGACACCGTCCGTGTCCTCGGCCATGGTCAGCATCAGCACGGCCGCATCGGGATGTACGGCCAGCAGCCTGCGTACGGCCTCGACACCACCGATTCCGGGCATGCGCACGTCGGCGAGCACCACGTCAGGGCGCTCGATCGAGTACCGCGACAGCATCTCCTCGCCGCTCGCAGCGGCGCTCACCCGGTCGACGCCGGGCACCGTCGCCACGACACGTCGGAGGGACTCCCGGGCCAGCGGGGAGTCGTCACATACGCACACGGTTGCCACAACACGTTCTTCGGCAGGTGCACGATGGAAAGTGAGGTCGAGATCGTTGGCTTTTTCGGGGGACGGCTCAGCCTTCGAGCAGCGCCGCGATGTCGGACCGCGCCAGCCAGCCCGCGCGCAGCTCCTCGTCAAGGTCGTCGGCGATCGCCAGCACCGTGCTGCGGGCCCCGGCAAGGTTGCGCGCGCTCTCCTGCGGTGCGTCGCCCTGTAGCAACGCCCCGAGGACGGCACGCGACGGCCACACCAGGGGCAGGCATCCGAGCGACTCGGCCAACGTGGCGGCCCGGCGCAGCGTGCTGGGGGCCTCGGAGACATCGTTCGACTGCACCTGGGCGACCCCGAGGAAGAGCAGGCTCTTGGCCACGTGCCGCGGTGCGCCGCTTCCCTCGGCCAGCATCACGGCGGTGTCCGCCGACTTCGCGGCGGCCACGGGGTCGTCGGTGAGCAACGAGATCTCGGTACGGACCCAGAGCAGCCGAACCCGTTGCCGCCACCAGTCCGAGCGGCCCTCGATGTACGTCGTCGCGTTCGACAGCTCGGTGCGGGCGGCCATCTCGTCGCCCAGGCCGACGGCGTCGGCGGCCAGACCCAGCCGCGCGTCGAAGAGCGCGTCGGGGGCGTCGTCGGCGAACCCGACCGCGCGCTCGTCCAGGGCCCGGGCCGCAGCGTGCAGACCCAGCTGACGGTGCACACTCGCCTGGGTCGACGCGGACAGCGAAGCGAACAACCGCTGAGCCGGGCCGGTCCGGCGCTCGTCGTCGGTCAGCGGGCGCAGCGCCTTCAGCGCGCTTCCATACCTACCGGCCGCGCCGAGCGAGACCCCCAGCAACCACGTCGCCGCCGTGGCCTCGTCCGGGCGGTCGGACAGCCCGGCCAGGTCGACGGCTTCGGTGAGCGGGGCGATCCCCGCGGCAGGGCGGCCGTGGAAGGCAGCGCGTTCTCCCGCGGCGAGCAGCCCAGCAAGTTCGTCGGACACCTGACCCGGACCTCCTTCGAGCAGTGCGCGGGCGCGGCTTCTGCCCCCAGGCGAGGCTATCGGTTAGGCCGCCGCTCCCAGCCCTTCGCAGGGCCGGTCACCCTTACGCGCCGGAAGCGAGCACGATCCGCGTGACCGCGTCGGTGAGGTCCGGCGAGTGGACGGCACCGGGCGGCAGGTCGCCGTGCCAGCCGGGGCCGCCCGCGACGACGAGGGGCGCCGGGCGTTGCGACGGGAGCGCATACAGCTGTTCGGTGGCTCCGGTGCTGGGCAGCTGCGACCAGACGAAGACCGCCGACGGGCCGCGGCGACGCACCGCGTCCGCCAGTGCGGCCCGGGGCAGCCGTGGGCCGAGGATCCGGGTGGCGACGTGCCGCTCGGCCAATGCCGCGGCGAGCGCGTGCAACGGCAGCGAGTGGGCCTCCTCCTCGGCCGAGGCGAGCAGGACCGGCCGGGCATTGCGCCCGGTGCCGACGCTGCTGGACACCGCGCGCAGGGCGCCGGAGACGCACTCGCTCAACGCGTGCTCGACCTCGACCCCTTCACCGGTGAGCTCCCATCGCCGGCCGATCCCCACGAGAACCGGGACGACCAGCTGCTCCCAGGTCCAGGTCACCCCACGCGCCGACAGCGTCGAGCTGACGATCTCGGTGGCGGCCGGGACGTCGAGCGCGATCGCTGCCCGGGCGAGTCCGCGCACGGCCGCGCTGGCTGCCGAGGCGGCGGTCGCGGCCGCGGCGGCCGAGGGAACGGCGGTCAGGGGCCCGGCAGTCTCGGGTCGACCGGCCGCCGGTGACATCTCGTCGTCGGAGAGCGCCACCCGGGCCGCTTCCCCGGGGCCGACGCCTTGCCGGGTGAGTCGGCGCATCACCTCGAGCCGGGCCAGGTCAGTCGGGCCGTACCTTCGGTGTGACCCGGCGGTGTGCTCGCTGGGACCGATGCCGTAACGGCGATCCCAGGTCCGCAGCGTCGCAGGGGCGACGCCGAGCCGACGGGCGACCGCGGCGACTGACAGTGCTGGCGGCGCGTCGGCCGGGTTGCCGTCGGACGCCGCGGAGGCGCCGTCGGGGGACATGGTCCAAGTGTCGAGCCGACCCGGCTGGTCCGCCACCGGGGCGCGCCGCCGAGCGCTGACCAGCCCCGCTACGAATCCCTTTCCAGACGCCCTGACACGGCCGACAAGGGGTGTTCAGAAGTTATTCATCTATCCCAGTTGACCAATCTATGGCGCGGTTGTACGGTCAGTTCATATCGCGTCACACACACTCACCCGGAGCCCGACATGGCCGACATCTCTCGTCTTCCCGGTCCTAACGCCGACGTCTGGGACTGGCAGCTCCAGTCCGCCTGCCGGACGGCCGACCCCAGCCTCTTCTTCCATCCCGAAGGCGAGCGCGGCCCGGCTCGATCCGGCCGCGAGAACGCCGCCAAGCTCGTCTGCGCGACGTGCCCAGTCCTCGAGGCGTGCCGGGCCCACGCGCTCGCCGTCCGTGAGCCGTACGGCGTGTGGGGCGGCATGTCCGAGGACGACCGCGAGGCCATCTACTCTGGGCGTACCCCACGTCGCTTCGCCGCAGTTTCCTGACAGAGCCCGGACCGCGAGCACGGACACACAGGCACAGGCCCACAGACACAGCGGCCCGGTACCCCCCGCGAGGGAGTACCGGGCCGCTGTTGTCGGCTGGTGCTTAGTGCGAGTGCCCACCGGCGCCGTGGCTGTGGCCGTGGCCACTGCCACCATCAGCCTCGTCGTTCTCCGGCTTCTCCACGACCAGGGTCTCGGTCGTGAGCAGCAGGGCGGCGATCGAAGCGGCGTTGACCAGCGCGGAGCGCGTGACCTTGACCGGGTCGATGACGCCCTGGGCGATCAGGTCGCCGTACTCGTTGGTCGCGGCATTGAGGCCGTGACCGGCCGGGAGCTCCTGCACCCTGGCCACGGCGACGTAGCCCTCGAGGCCGGCGTTCTCGGCGATCCAGCGCAACGGCTCGACGGCCGCCTTGCGGACCAGCGAGACCCCGGTGGCCTGGTCTCCGGTGAGCCCCAGGTCGCCGTCGAGGACCGGCAGCGCCTGGACGAGGGCGGAGCCGCCACCGGCGACGATGCCCTCTTCGACCGCGGCGCGGGTCGCCGAGATGGCGTCCTCGATGCGGTGCTTGCGCTCCTTGAGCTCAACCTCGGTGTGGGCGCCGACCTTGATGACGCAGACGCCGCCCGCGAGCTTGGCGAGGCGCTCCTGGAGCTTCTCCTTGTCCCAGTCGGAGTCGGTGCGCTCGATCTCGGCCCGGATCTGGCCGACCCGGTCGTGCACCTTGGTGGAGTCGCCGCCGCCTTCGATGATCGTGGTGTCGTCCTTGGTGATCACGATCTTGCGGGCGGAGCCGAGCACCTCGAGACCGACCTGGTCCATCTTGAGCCCGACCTCCGGCGCGACGACCGTCGCGCCGGTGAGGACGGCGAGGTCCTCGAGCATGGCCTTGCGCCGGTCACCGAACGCCGGCGCCTTGACCGCCACACCGGTGAACAAGCCACGGATCTTGTTGACGACCAACGTCGACAGCGCCTCGCCGTCGACGTCCTCGGCGATGATGAGCAGCGACTTGCCGGACTGGACGACCTTCTCCAGCAACGGCAGAAGGTCGGAGACCGACGAGATCTTGCCCTGGCAGAGCAGGACGTACGGCTCCTCGAGCGAGGCTTCCATCCGCTCGGTGTCCGTCACCATGTACGGCGAGATGTAGCCCTTGTCGAACTGCATGCCCTCGGCGAACTCCAGCTCGACGCCGGTCGTGGTCGACTCGTCGACGGTGATGACACCGTCCTTGCCGACCTTGTCGAACGCCTCGGCGATGAGCTTGCCGATCTCCGGGTCCTGGGCCGAGATCGTGGCGACCGCGGCCACCTCTTCCTTGGTCTCGACGGGCCGGGCGTTCTCGATCAGGCGGGCACTCATCGCCTCGACCGCTGCCTCGACGCCGCGCTTGAGCTCCATCGGAGCCCCGCCGGCCGAGACCACGCGCAGGCCCTCGCGAACCATGGCCTGGGCGAGCACGGTCGCCGTGGTGGTGCCGTCGCCCGCGACGTCGTTCGTCTTGGTGGCGACCTCCTTGGCCAGCTGGGCGCCGAGGTTCTCGTACGGGTTCGTCAGCTCGATCTCACGCGCGATGGTGACGCCGTCGTTCGTGATCGTGGGCGCACCGAACTTCTTGTCGATGACGACGTTGCGCCCCTTGGGGCCGAGCGTCACCTTGACGGCGTTGGCGAGGGCGTCCACGCCGCGCTGCAGGCTGCGCCGCGCGGCCTCGTCGAACTCGAGGATCTTTGCCATGTGCTTAGGGGTCCCTTCGGTTGAAAACGCCCCGGCAGCCCGGGTTGCGGGCCGCCGGGGCGTTCTCGATGGTGACTGGGGATTGCTTCTTGCCGAGCAGAGCGGTGGAGAGCTGGGATCAGCTCTCGAGGACGGCGAGCACGTCGCGCGAGGAGAGAATGAGGTACTCCTCGCCGTTGTACTTCACCTCGGTGCCGCCGTACTTGCTGTAGATGACCTTGTCGCCGACCTTGATGTCGAGCGGCAGGCGCTGACCGTCCTCGAACCGACCCGGGCCGACCGCCAGGACGTTGCCCTCCTGGGGCTTCTCCTTGGCGGTGTCCGGGATCACGAGACCGGATGCGGTGGTCTGCTCGGCTTCGACCGACTTCACGAGGATGCGATCCTCGAGCGGCTTGATGGAGACCGACACGGTTGGTTTACCTCCGACGAATTTTGTCTACTGGAGGCGACCGCGGGCCTGTCGTCGCGGGGCCAGGACCCGGTGTCGCATGGATGGTGCACTGGCACACTCAGGTCGAGAGTGCCAACGACGCAACACTAGGCAGCCAGTTAGCACTCCGTCAACCCGAGTGCCAGCCCTCCCGGTACCCCACCCCACCCCCTCCCCCCCTGTTGATCTTGAGCAACACAGGGTCGACACGCCGAATCGGCCCTGTTTTGCTCAAGATCAACGCGCGCGGCTGTCCACCTGCGCGTCCGGGGGCTGCTCTCGCGCGGCTGTCCACAGGGGCCCGTTCGTCCCCAGCAGGTGGATCCGAGCATCTGCGGCAACCACCCGCGCCTGACTCTCGATCGATGCGCACTCTGGACGAGACCACCCGGGCCCTGGCCGCCGAGACCCACGGCGTTCTGGCGCGCTCCGCCCTGCTGGCCCACGGCTGGGCCCGGACCGAGATCGACGAACGGTTGCGCCGAGGCGAGTGGCGCCCGCTGCTCCACGGGGTGCTGCTCGTCGACCCGGAGGCACAGCTCGGCGGGTGGGCCGAACTCCCGTTCGAGGTTCGGCTCCACGCTGCCCGGGCGTACCACGGGCCGGAGGCGACCTTCGTCCACGAGTCCGCCGCGCGGCTACTCAAGATCGAGGGACTGGCACCGGACGACGGTCGGATCCGGGTCCGGCTGCCCCCGGCCGCGAACGGCACCAGCTTCCGGGGATCGAGGTGCACCCGCTCAAGCTCCGGCCCGACGAGAGCACCACCCTCGATGGATGGCCGCTCACCACCGCGGGCCGGACGGTGACCGACCTCGTCCTGCGGCTGCCCCGCGTGACGGCAGTGAGCGTCCTCGACTCGGCGCTGCATCTCGGACTGGTGAGCGCGGTCGAGCTGCCCGACCTGCGGCTGCGCACTTTTCGCCGCCGCGGCGCCGCCATCAGCTCGACCTGGTGGGATCTCGCGGACGGGCGCGCCGAATCCCCCCTCGAGACCCGGGTACGGCTGAGGGCTACTGATTTCGGCTATCCGCCCGACAGCCTGCAACAGCCGGTGTACGGACCGAACGGCGTACTCCTCGGCTACGGCGACCTCGCGTGGCGGCTGCCGGGCGGGCGCCTGCTGATCGCGGAGGCCGACGGGCGGGGTCCGCACGAGCTGCCCACCGCCCTGTTCCGCGACCGCCGGCGGGCCAACGACTTCTCCGCGCTCGGAACCGTGGTGATGGTGCGCTTCACCTGGGACGACACGATGCACCCCGAGTACATCCGCGCGGTCCTGCGCAGCCATCTCGGGCCGCCCCGCTGCGCTCCCACCCGCTGAGCGCGCACGGTCGTCACGCTCGGCCCCCGCTGCCGGCCACCCCGTCCCCCCCCGTGTTGATCTTGAGCAAACCAGGGTGTATTCGACCGATACACCCAGCATTTGCTCAAGATCAACACGGGGAGGAGGGTGCCGCCAAGCACGCTACTGGGGGACGAGGGCACCCAGCGTGCGCTCGACGTACCGGTAGCGCCCGACCATGGACGCCTCGTGCGCGCCACTGCCGGCCACGACGCGGACGCCCGCACTGAGCAGGGCCGCAACCACCCGGGGGCCCGGCGAGCGCCACTCCTCGCTGACCAGGACGGTGGTCGCCGACTCCGCAGCCCCGGCCGCGAGCGCACCGATCGCCGCATCGGGGAGGTCCGCCTCCGACAGCCCCAGTGAGCGCAGCACGCTGAACGGGTGCGCCAGCACGGCGCCGGGAAGCCTGGTCATCGCGCCCAGCTGCGCCTCCACGAGCATCGCGACGACGTCGCCCACCGTCCAGATGCCGTCCTGCATCCGCGAGACCACCTCGTACGCAGCCAGCGGTCCGTCGGGGCCGGGGAACCGTCCGACCGACAGGTGGATCAGGTCGAGCCCGCGCAGCCGGTCCGGCAGGTCGACGCGGCCGGTGAGGTCCTGGATCGCCACCTCGACCGACAGCAGCACACGTAGCCCGTCGACCCGCGGCACCCGGCGGGCAGCCG
Organism: Actinomycetes bacterium; assembly: GCA_038210415.1. Lineage (GTDB taxonomy): Bacteria > Actinomycetota > Actinomycetes > Prado026 > Prado026 > JBBQWS01. The sequence goes on along the minus strand of JBBQWS010000016.1, from coordinate 7,079 downwards.
ACACGAACTCGGGCACCCACGTCGTGGCCGCCGTAACGTTCTCGGTGAGGCAGATGCTGTAGAGGCCGGCCGCGCGCGCAGCGGCGACGTTGGCCGCCAGTGTGCTGCGCCCACCGGACAGCGTCGAGGGCACCTGCAGGTCGTGGAACTTCGCAGCATCGATCATCACGCCACCGCCTTACCGCGGTCGGGAACCAGGGACGAGCCGGGTACTCCGGGGGAAGCGGCTGCAAGGGGCGCGCGCGGGCAGGCGTCGAAGACTCCTGCTGCTGCGAACCACGGGCGCTCGATGTTTGCCGACACGAGCACGCCGTACATCTGCGTGAGGGCCATCCTCACGGCCATGTGGTGGGCATCGGCACGACGCCCACGCGACTGGAGCATCAGCACTAGGCCGACTGGTCCGCACGTGGACGGGGGATGATCAGCTCGTGGACCTCGACGAGCTCGCCGCCCTGCAGACGCCAACCGGCGCGGCGCTGCTCGGTACGGCGCTCGCCGGCCTCGACGCGGGCGACGAGCTGCTGCCGCTGGCCACCCGGCTCCGGTCGACCGGAGCCGACGCCTCGTTGGCCGCGGCCGCCCTCACCCAGGCGCAGCTGCGGCTCCGGGCCCGGGCCAAGTTCGGCCCGGTGGCCGACCGGATGTTCTGGACGCCCGCCGGGTTCGAGCAGTCGACCCGCTCGTCGGTGGCTGCCCACCGGGCCGACCGGTTCAGCCGACTGTCACCGGCACGGGTCGCTGACCTGTGCTGCGGCGTCGGCGGCGACCTCGTCGCGTTCGCGACTGCCGGGCTGGAGGTCGTCGGCGTCGACCGCGACCCGTTGACCGCCGCCGTCGCCCGGGCGAACGTCGAGGCGCTCGGGCTGTCCGACCGTGCGACCATCCGGCTGGACGACGTGACCACGACCGACCTGGCCGGCTGCGACGCCGCGTTCCTCGACCCGGCGCGCCGCTCGTCGTCGGGCCGGCGGACGTTCGACCCGGCGGCGTACTCGCCCAGCTTCGCGTTCGCGCTCGAGCTGGCGGATCGCATCCCGGCCACTGCGGTGAAGGTTGCGCCCGGCATCCCGCACGCGCTCGTACCGCCCGGCGTCGAGGCCGAGTGGGTGTCGGACGGCGGCGACGTGAAGGAGGCCGCACTCTGGTTCGGTGGGTTGCTCGGCACTGCGGGCGTGCGCCGACGTGCGACCCTGCTCCCCTCGGGTGCGACCTTGACCGAAGACCCTTCGCTCGGCGCTCCCGCGACCGCCGAGGCCGGCCGCTACGTTCATGAGCCGGACGGCGCTGTCGTCCGCGCTGGGCTCGTGGCGGAGGTCGCTGCCGGGCTCGACGGCTGGCTGCTCGACCCGACCATCGCGTACGTGTCGACGGACGCCGAGGTGCGGTCACCGTTCACGAAGCGGTACGCGGTCGAGGTCGTCGTCCCGTTCCAGCTCAAGCGGCTGCGGGCCCTGCTGCGGGAACGCGGGGTCGGTGACGTCGTCGTCAAGAAGCGCGGTACCGCGGTCGACCCGGAGGAACTGCGGCGGCGGCTCAGGCTCGACGGCGCCGGGCCGATGCGCACCCTCGTCCTGACCCGGGTGGCCGGCCAGCCCATCGTCCTGCTCTGCGACCCGGCCCCCTGACCCTCCACCCATGTTGATCTTGAGCAACACCGGGGCGACACGCCGAATTGACCCTGCTTTGCTCAAGATCAACACGGGAGGGCGCAACACGGGAGGGGGCAACACGGGAGGGGTCCACGGGAGGGGCCCAGGGGGAAGGGGGTCAGCGGGCAAGCACCTGCGTGACGGGCATCGACGAGTCGGTCGGGTGGGTCAGCGACGACGGCGGGCGCCCGCGACGCACCAGCTCGGCGCCTAAGGCCGCCACCATGGCGCCGTTGTCGGTGCAGAGCCCCGGCCGGGGCACGCGCAGTCGGATCCCCGCATCGGCGCACCTCGCCTCGGCCACGACGCGCAGCCGCGAGTTCGCCGCTACCCCGCCGCCCAGCACCAGGTCGGTGACGCCGTTCTCGACGCAGGCCAGCACTGCCTTGCGGGTGAGCACGTCGACGACGGCTTCCTGGAACGCGGCCGCCACGTCGGCCACGGGTACCGGCTCGCCTGACGCCGAGCGCTGGTCGACCCAGCGAGCGACGGCTGACTTCAGCCCCGAGAACGAGTAGTCGAAGCGGTGCTCGACCAAGTCACGCGGCCCGGTGAGCCCTCGCGGGAACGCGATCGACGAGGCGGAGCCCGCCTGAGCGACCCGGTCGATGTGCGGCCCTCCGGGGAACGGAAGCCCGAGCACCCGGGCCACCTTGTCGAACGCCTCGCCCGCCGCGTCGTCGATCGTCTGGCCCAGCTGCCGCACGTCCGCCGTGACGTCCGGGACGAGGAGCAGCGAGGAGTGCCCGCCGCTTACCAGCAGGGCCATCGTCGGCGTCGGCAGGAGCCCGTGCTCGAGCTGGTCGACGGCGACGTGCGCAGCCAGGTGGTTGACGCCGAACAGCGGCTTGCCCAGCGCCAGAGCCAGCGCCTTGGCTGCCGAGTCACCGACCAGCAGCGCGCCCGCCAAGCCCGGCCCGGCCGTCACCGCGATCGCGTCGACGTCGGCCAGCCGGACGCCCGCATCGCGGCAGGCCCGTTCGATCGTCGGCACCATGGCCTCGAGGTGGGCCCGACTGGCCACCTCGGGGACGACCCCACCGAACCGTTCGTGCTCGGGCGCGCTCGACGCGATCGCGTCGGCGAGCAGCGTCGTGCCGCGGACGAGGCCCACGCCGGTCTCGTCGCACGACGTCTCGATCCCCAGGACCAGGGGCGCGTCGCTCATCCGACGGTCCAGGGGCGCGTCGCTCATCCGACGCCTCGGCGGCGCAGCACCCGGGCATCGGCACCGGTCCCGTAGTAGTCGCGCCGCACGGCGATGGACGCGAAGCCGAAGCCCGCGTAGAGCCGCAACGCAGGCACGTTGTCGTCGCGCACCTCCAGCATCACCTGGGTGCACCTGCGGCGGTCTGCCTCGGCCAGCAGGTCGGCGACCAGCTCCGCGCCCAACCCAGCGCCCTGCCGGTCGGGGCGTACGGCCACGGTCTGCACGTCCGCCTCGCGCTGCACCTCCTGCAGCCCGGCGTAGCCGACGATCTGGTCGCCGGCCTCGGCGACGACGTAGTACCGCGTCGCCGGGACGCCCGCGAGCTCGGACCAGAAGCCGGACGTCGTCCACGGGTCGTCGGGGAACAGCTCGCGCTCGAGCACGACCACCGGCTCGATGTCCCACCAGCGCATCGGGCGCAAGGTCGCCGCCGTCATGCGAGCACCGGTTTGCGCGCGCCGGGCGGGGTGGCGTCCGGCCGCCGCAGGTACAACGGACGGGCCGGAAGCAGCGCAGCCCCAGCCGTCAGGGCAGCGAGGGCGACCTCGGCGAGTGCACCCGCAGACAGCGGAGCGCCGACGATCGGGCCACCGGACCCGGGTGCACCCGACTGCAACCCGCCCCCAGGCACCGCGGCCGCGAAGACCTCGGCATACAGCTCGGCTCCCGGACCCACCACGGGCACCCCGTCGAGCCGGTCGGCGACATCGGACGGGCGTGCGACCGCCGCATCGCCGACCCGCACTGCGCGCGTCGCGTACCGCGCCCAGTAGACCTCGCGGCGACGCGCGTCGGTCGCGACGACGAACGGCCCGTCGAGCGCAGCACGCCACGCCAACGCGTCGAGCGAGCACACCCCGTGCACCGGGATGCCAAGGGCGAGTCCCAGCGTCAGGGCTGTCACCACCCCGACGCGCAGGCCCGTGAACGGGCCGGGGCCGACGCCGACCGCGACTGCGGTGAGGTCCTGGGGCGTCAGGCCGGCGGCAGCGAGGACCTCGGCCACCTGCGGCGCGAGCAGCTCACCGTGCCGTCGTGCGTCGACCACCGTCGCCTCCGCGAGCACCCGGGTGCCGTCGTGCACGGCCGCGGTCACGGCGGGCGTCGACGTGTCGAGAGCGAGCAGCAGCGGCGTCACGCCGGGCCCCCACCGTCGGACGCGTCCGACCGGGCGGCACCGTCGGACGCGTGCCACCGCGCCGGGACGTCGGCCGACCGCGCGGCCGTATCGGACAGGTCGATCTCGGCCCAGCGGGGGCCGACACCGTGCAGGGTGACCGTACGGTCGTCGAGGCCGGCGATGGCGACCTCCAGCCGGTCCGGCGCGAGCAGCTCGACCTTGCCCTGGCCCCACTCGACGACCGTCACGGCATCGTCGAGCGAGGCGTCGAGGTCGAGGTCGTCGACCTCGAGCGAGGTGCCCAGCCGGTACGCGTCGACATGGACCAGCTGGGGCCCGCCGACGAGCGACGGGTGCACGCGTGCGATGACGAACGTCGGCGAGGTGACCGGGCCGCGGATCCCGAGGCCGGCACCGATCCCCTGCGTCAAGGTCGTCTTGCCGGCCCCCAGTCCGCCGCTCAGCACGACCAGGTCGCCCGCGCGCAGCACGCCGGCCAGCCGAGCACCGAGCGCGGTCATCGCGGCCGCGTCAGGCACGCCGACGACCGTCGCGAGACCTGTCGGCACCGACCCCGGCGATCCGCTCATGCCGGAGCCACCGCGGGCTGCAGGCAGCGCTCGAGCAGCACCCTCAGCCGCCGACTCACCTCGTCGGGGTACTCGAGCAGGATCATGTGCCCGCAGTGCTCGAGCACGACCAGCTCGGCGTCCGGCAGCACCTCGGCGATGGCTCGGCTGTGGTCGGCCGGGGTCAGCAGGTCGTTCTCGCCGACCATGATCAGGGTGGCCACCGAGCGGAGCACCGGCAGCGCTGCGAGCTTGTCGTGCTCGCGGAACGACCCGAAGAAGTCGGCGACCACCTCGATCGGTGTCCCGGCGTTCAGCCGCGCGACGAAGTCGACCGACGCCGCCGGGACGTCGGAGGCGAACGAGTACAACCGGGTGAGCATGAAATCGAGGTCGTTGCTCGTACGTCGCCCCACCTCGACCAGGCGGGGCGAACGCCCCAGCGTCGCGACCACTCCAGGTGCCGCCCGGTGCGCCAGCCTGGCCACGAAGGCAGGCACCCCCAAAGTGATCTCGCCGATACCGCCCGCCGACGTCGAGAGCAGCGCCACCCCCGCGACCCGGTCGCCGAACAGCTCGGGGTGCTCGGCGGCGAGCGCCATGATCGTCATGCCGCCCATCGAGTGCCCCACCAGGACGATCCGATCGTCCGGCACGGTGGCCCGCAGCACCGCGGCGAGGTCGGCGCCCAGCTGGTCGATGCTGACCGGTCCCGCCGTCCCCCGCCCGGAGCGTCCGTGCCCGCGCTGGTCCCAGTAGACGGCGCGCACCGCGCCGGACAGAGCCAGTCGCTGGTGGTGCCAGACGTCGAGGTTCAGCGCGTAGCCGTGGCAGAACACCATGGTCAGCCCGTCGTACGCGGCGCCAGCGTGAGGCTCGTCGATCTCCGCGTAGAGCTCGACGCCGTCGTCAGCCGTCACCACGACCGGCGGCGAGTGGACGCTGCCGTAGCCCCCCGCCGCCTCGGCCGCGGTCTGCAGCGTGCGGCCGAGCACCCGGCGTTCGGCGACAGCCCCGACCGCTGCGCCTGCCGCGAGCAGTCCGAGCCCGAGCCCGATCAGCCCCGCACGTGCCCCTGTCGCGCCCGCCACCGCTCAGCCCTCCCCGACGACCACGCGGGGCACCCGTGGCCCGAGCCGGGTCGTGATCTCGTACGCGATCGTGCCGAGCGCGTCGGCCCAGTCCTGGGCGCTCGGTTCACCCGAGTCGCCAGGCCCGAACAGCAGCACCTCGTCGCCCGCAGCCGCCTGCGCGTCGGGCCCGAGATCGACGACGAACTGGTCCATGCAGACCGTGCCGGCCACGGTCCGTCGGGCACCCGCGGCGAGCAGCGGGCCGACGTTGGTCGCCGAGCGCGGGATCCCGTCGGCGTAGCCGAGCGGTACCAGGCCGAGCGTGGTGTCGGACGTGGTGGTGTAGCGATGGTTGTACGAGACGCCATGCCCGGCCGGGACCTGCTTCACGAGGGCGAGCCGGGCGGCCAGCGTCATCACCGGGCGGAGCCCGAGGTCGCGCGGTCGCATCTGGTCGGGGATCGGCGACAACCCGTAGACAGGCAGGCCGGTGCGGACGAGGTCGAAACGGGTGTCCGGCCGGGTGAGGGCAGCAGCCGAGTTCGCGAGGTGCCGCACCTCAGGCCGCACCCCGGCCGCCTCGGCCATCGCGACCGCCAGGCTGAACGCGGCGAGCTGCAGGTCGGTCGTCGGATGCCCCGGGACGTCGGCGAACGCGAGGTGCGACCAGAGCCCGACCACCTCGACCGTCCCGTCGGCCTGGGCGGCGAGGGCTGCGTCGACGAGGCCGGCCCAGTCGGACGCGGTGCTGCCCGAGCGACCGAGGCCGGAGTCAAGCTTGAGGTGCACCCGCGCCGGGCGGCCGGCGGCAACGGCCGCTGACGCTGCCGCGGCGACCGCCCAGGGTGCGGAGGCAGACAGGTCGACCCCGGCGGCGATGCCTTCGGCCCAACGATCGCCCGGGTCGAGCAGCCAGGCCAGCAGGCGAGGTTGGGTGAGGCCGGCCGAGCGCAGCGTGAGCGCCTCGTCGAGCAGCGCGGTCCCGAGCCAGGTCGCGCCTCCGGCCACCGCCGCTCGGGCACACGGGACCAGGCCGTGCCCGTACGCGTCGGCCTTCACGACGGCCATCAGCTCGGCCGGACCGGTGCGGCGGCACAGCTCCGCCGTGTTGGCCGCGACCGCGGTCACGTCGATCCGGGCTTCGGCCCGCTGCGTGCTCACCCGTCGATTGTCTCAGCGCCGGCGTCCCGGTCAGCGCCGGCGTCCCGGTCAGCGCTGGCGTCCCGGTCAGCGCCGGCGGTCCCGGCCGGCTGGCCCAGCGAGGCGATGGCCCCCGGAACGGCGTCCGCGATGTCGAGCGCGGTGATCGGGCCCCCACCGGACGCGCGCCGGGCCGCGAGCCCGTGGACGAACGCGGCGTACGCGGGCGCGTCGCTGCCCAGACCGGCGGCCAGCAACGCTCCGGTGATGCCCGACAGGACGTCGCCGCTGCCTGCCGTGGCCAGCCACGGCGAC
>JBBQWS010000015.1:0-60663 GCA_038210415.1 Actinomycetes bacterium | reverse complement strand
CCATGTTGCGGATGGCGGCCTTCGCGTTCTCGAGGTCGCGCTTGCGTTGCGCCTTCTGCTCGGCCCGCTGCACGTCACTGGTCGCGTCGCTCTCGCCGAGCAGCTCGGCCGCCTCGTCGAGCAACGGGACGTCGGCCGGGGTCCACGGGGCGCCACGCTCCCGCAGCAACAGCCGCCGCTCGCGGTCGGACAGCGACTGGGCGGCCTCCGCCAGCTTGTCGGGATCGCTCAGCAGGTCCGCGATGAGCTGCTCGGCGGTGAGCGGCATCCAGCACAGGTTGACCTCGCGGCGGACGTCACGGGACCCACGAAGGTCGGCCAGGAAGTCGGCGCGGTTGTCCTCGTCGAGCTCGCTGCCTGTCGCCGATGCCAGCTGGCGGGCCAACCTGGCCAGCAGGTCGTTCACGAAGGTCACGCGGGCCAGGTTGTGCGGGCGGCGGGACGCCCGCGCCCGCCCGCGGGCCTCGGCGACGTCACGCGGGCGCAGCTCGATCATCGTGCCGTCGACGTCGAGAGCGCGGGGTCCGCGGGGCAGCCGCTGCCGAGCCCGAACCGCGCCCCCGACGACCCGAGCCATCCGCACGTCGCCCTTGAGCGCGGCAACGGCCGGGTCCTCGTCAGCGGTCGCGTCGATACCCGGGTAGAGCTGGCCGGGCGTCGCCATCAGGACGCCTGTCTCGCCGAGCGAGGGCAGGACCTGCTCGATGTACGAAAGGAACCGGGTGCCCGGACCGACCAGGAGCACGCCGGCGCTCGCGATCCGGTCACGGTGGGCGTAGAGGAGGAAAGCGGTGCGGTGCAGCGCAACCGCGGTCTTCCCGGTGCCGGGTCCGCCCTGCACGACGAGGACTCCGGGCAGCGGCGCCCGGATGACGCGGTCCTGCTCCGACTGGATCGTCGCCACGATGTCGCGCATCCGCCCGGTGCGCGTCGCGGAAAGGGCCAGCAGGAGTGCGCCGTCACCGACGACGGTGCTGTCCGGCAGCCCGGACTCGGGGAACTCGGCGACGTCAAGCACCTCGTCCTCGATGCCAGTGACGCCGCGGGCGAAAGTCACCAGGTGGCGGCGCCGGAGCACCCCGTCCGGCAACGCCGGGGTGGCGCGGTAGAACGCCTGCGCGCCCGGTGCCCGCCAGTCGAGCATCAGCCGGGCACCGTCGGCGTCGGGCAGCCCGAGTCGGCCGACATACGTGCGCGAGCCGTCCACGAGGTCGAGGCGGCCGAAGCACAGCCGTTCCTCCACCGCGCGCAGCTGGCTGAGCCGGTCGCCATGCAACGCGGCGAACGCGTCGCGCTCCATCCGGGCCGCCGGGGTGCCGGTCGTGGTGGACCGCTGCGTGCGGTCGAGGACCTCGGCTGCCTCCTGGGTCAGCTCGTCGAGCCGGGCGTAGAGCAGGTCGAGATGAGCCTGCTCGTGCGCCAGCTCCGACGCGAGAACCGACCCGAGGACCGGGTCCTCGGGCTCGCCCCCGTCGATGTTCACGGCGTCCATTCTGGACCCCACGGGTCAGAGCCCGAGCCACTCCCTCGACAAAGCGAACTCCGTCAGGCGGTCCGGCAACGGCTCGACGCCGATCCCGGGGCCGGTGGGCACCGCGACGTACCCGTCCTCGAGCACGAACGGAGCGGTGAGGTCCGTGGCGTAGTAGCGGGACGAGGCCGACGTGTCGCCGGGCAGCGTGAAGCCGGGCAGCGCGGCGAGCGCGAGGTTGGGGGCGCGGCCGACGCCGGTCTCGAGCATGCCGCCGCACCACACCGGGACGCCCCGCTCGACGCACGCGTCGTGGATCCGGACCGACTCGAGGTAGCCCCCGACCCGGCCGGGTTTGATGTTGACGATCGCGCACGCCCCCAGCTCGATGGCGTCGACCGCCGACCGGGCCGAGACGATCGACTCGTCGAGGCAGATCGGGGTACGCACCTGCCGGGCCAGCTCGGCGTGGCCGAGCAGGTCCTCCTCGTCGAGCGGCTGCTCGATCATCAGCAGGTCGAACGGGTCCAGCCGGGCGAGCAGCTCGCCGTCGGCGCGCGTGTACGCGGTGTTGGCGTCGACCTGCAGCAAGATCTCGTCGCCGAACCGCTCGCGCACCGCACGCACCGGTGCGATGTCCCAGCCAGGCTCGATCTTGAGCTTGATCCGGAGGTAGCCTTCGGCGAGGTAGCCGGCCACCGCGTCGAGGAGCTCGGGGATCGTGTCCATGATCCCGACCGAGACCCCCGCCGGAGCCCGGTCCTTGACCGCGCCGAGCCGGTGCGCGAACGACTCGCCGACGACCCGCAGCTCGGCGTCGAGCAGCGCGGTCTCCAACGCCGCCTTGGCCATCCGGTGTCCCTTGATCCAGTTGACCGCCGGCGCGAAGGCGGTCGCCTCGACGACGGGCATCGCCGCGATCGACGGGATCATGAACCGCCGCATGACGTCGGCGGCACCGGCGAGGTACTCGCTCGAGTACGAGGGCGGTGGGCTCGCGACGCACTCGGCCCAGCCCTCGGCGTCGTCAGTGACGACCCGGACCAACATGATCTCGTGGTCGCGCTCGACTCCGAACGACGTACGGAACGGGCTGACCAGCGGTACACCCACGGTCACGAGCTCGATCCCGAGGACCTTCACGATCGCGCTGCCTCCGTCTGCTGGTCCACGACGTACTCGCCGGCCTCGGTGAATCCGACAACCGTCCCGTGCTCCATGGCCGCGCCCAACAGCTCGCGCACGACCAGGCGCCACTCGCGCGCTTCCACCGGGTCGCTGCGCCGGAGCTTCTCGATGTCGGCGGGCGTGCCGATCCGCACGAACCGGGCCCGGCTGGGCGTGACCTTCGGCCGCCCGGCCAGCTCGGTGACGACCACCTCGGCGTCGGCAAGGTCGGTGGCCGAAAGAGCCGGCGGTGCATCGGCCAGGCGCCAGCACGCGTGGAGCCGGTCGCTCTGGTCACCGACGTTGATGCCGTCGGACATGGCACCGTAGAAGTCGACGAGGTACTCGTCCGGTCGAGCCCCCAACCGGGTCAGGTTGAACCAGGCGTTGCGGCGCACCAACGGGTCGAAGGTCCAGGTGATCAGGCCGATGCCACGGGCCAGAGCCCAGTCACGCTGGTGCTGCTTGAGCGCGGTTCCGACGCCCAGACCCTGCGCGGCGGGCGACACCCCGGTCTGGTGCGAGTGCAGGGCCGGCCCACCGTGGTCACCCACGAATCCGACGGAGGCGCCAAGCAGCTCGGAGCCGACGTACGCACCGGCGACGTAGCCCCCGGCATGCGTCAGCGCCCTCAACAGCTCGATACCGAGCGGCCCGGTGCCCTCGCCCCAGATCCGGACGAACAGGTCGTCGACGGGGAGCAGCTCGGCCAGCCCGTCCAGCAGACGGACCTCGACGGCCGCGCGCTCTGGACTCACAGCACCGCAGGCTACGCCCTAGATCGTTGCCGCCCCTCGACGAATAGGGTCCCCGCATGGCTCAGTTCAAGATCCACGGGTACCGCACCGCGCTCGGCCCGCGCCGCGACGCGATGTCCGACGCCGTGCACGCGGCGGCGACGACCGTCCTCGGTCTGCCGGCGGACAAACGTGCACACCGGTTCTTCCTGCTCGACGCCGAGGACTTCCGCGCACCGGCTGGCCGCAGCGACGACTACACGATCGTCGAGATCCTGATGTTCGTGGGACGCACGACGCAGACCAAGAAGGCCCTCTATCGCGACCTCTACGACCGGTTCGAGCGCGACCTCGGGATTGCGCCGGTCGACCTCGAGATCATCGTCGTCGAGACCCCACGCCACGACTGGGGGATCCGCGGCCTGCCCGGTGACGAGCTGACCGACCTGACGTACGAGGTCGACATCTAGCGCGCACTTGCCCATCGGCGCCGCAGGGCGTCGAATGGCCGCATGGAGTACACCCACCTCGGCCGAACCGGCCTGTCCGTCAGCCGCCTGTGCCTCGGCACCATGAACTTCGGGCCCGTCACGACGGAGCCCGACGCGCACGCGATCATGGACCACGCCCACGGCCAGGGGATCAACTTCTTCGACACTGCCAACGTGTACGGCTGGGGTGAGAACAAGGGCTGGACCGAGCGCATCATCGGCAACTGGTTCGCCACCGGTGGCGGCCGACGCGAGCGCACGGTGATCGCGACCAAGCTGTACGGCGACATGGGCGAGTGGCCCAACGACGGCAAGCTCTCGGCCCTCAACATCCGCCGCGCATGCGACGCCTCGCTGCAGCGGCTGCAGACCGACCACATCGACCTCTACCAGATGCACCACGTCGACCGGGCGACGCCGTGGGACGAGATCTGGGAGGCCATGGACGTCCTGCGCCAGCAGGGCAAAGTCCTCTACGTCGGGTCGTCCAACTTCGCTGGCTGGCACATCGCTCAGGGCCAGGAGGCGGCGCGCCGCCGCGGTTCGTTCGGCCTGACCAGCGAGCAGTCCATCTACAACCTCGTCGAACGAACGGTCGAGCTCGAGGTGCTCCCGGCAGCCGAGGCGTACGGACTCGGCGTGATCCCGTGGTCGCCCCTGCACGGAGGGCTGCTCGGCGGCATCCTGCGCAAGCAGGCCGAGGGCACGGCCGGACGAAGCACCGGTGGCCGCGCGGGCGAGGTGCTCGACAAGCACCGGCCAGCAATCGAGGCCTGGGAGGCGTTCTGCGACGAGCGCGGTGAGGGGCCTGGCGACGTCGCGCTGGCGTGGCTGCTGCACCAGCCGGCCGTGACCGCGCCGATCGTCGGCCCGCGGACCGCCGACCAGCTCGACGGCGCGCTGCGTGCGCTCGAGATCACGCTCGACGACAAGGCGCTGGCCCAGATCGACGAGATGTTCCCCGGGCCCGGAGGAACAGCACCCGAGGCCTACGCCTGGTAGGTCGACCCATGAGCACGACGATCGGGCCGGTCGAAGCCTTGCGGCGCACCGCGTACCTGCTCGAGCGGGAGCGGGCGGACACCTACCGGGTCAAGGCCTTCCGCACTGCGGCCGCAGTGCTCGCCGCACTGCCCGCGGCCGAGGTCGCGGCACGTTCGGCGGCCGGGACGCTGCGCGAGCTGAACGGGGTCGGTGCGGTGACTGCTGACGTCGCCGACCAGGCTTCGCGAGGTGAACATCCGGCGTACCTGGCCGAGCTGGAGCAACGACCGGCGCCCGACCCGGGGGTGGGGGCGGGCTTGCGGGCGGCCCTTCGCGGCGACTTGCACGTGCACTCCGACTGGAGCGACGGGGGCAGCCCCATCGTCGAGATGGCCCAGTCCGCCCGCGACCTCGGCCACGAGTACGTGGCGCTCACCGACCACTCCCCCCGGCTGACGGTCGCCCACGGCCTGTCGCCGGACCGGCTGCGCCAGCAGCTCGACGTCGTCGCCGAGGTCAACGACCGGCTGGCCCCGTTCCGGCTCCTCACCGGCATCGAGGTTGACATCCTCGACGACGGGAGCATCGACCAGGAGGACGAGCTCCTCGCCCGGCTCGACGTCGTGGTTGCTTCGGTCCACAGCAAGCTGCGGATGTCGGCGGTGCCGATGACCCGGCGCATGGTCACCGCGGTGTCCAACCCGCACGTCGACGTGCTGGGCCACTGCACGGGCCGGCTGGTCACCGGCAAGGGCCGGCCGGAGTCGGAGTTCGACGCCGACCTGGTGTTCCGTGCCTGCGAGGCCTACGGAGTTGCCGTCGAGGTCAACAGCCGGCCCGAGCGGCTCGACCCGCCGCGGCGGCTGCTACAGCTGGCAGTCGAGCTCGGCTGCCTGTTCAGCATCGACACCGACGCCCACGCCCCTGGGCAGCTCGAGTGGCAGGCCTACGGCGCCGAACGTGCCGCGACGTGCGGGGTGCCCCGCGAGCTGATCGTGAACACCTGGTCGGTCACGGACCTGTTGGCCTGGACGACGACGCGAGCCGGGCCCGGACCTCGGGGCGCCGCAGGGGCGGCACCGTCTTCGGGGGTTGCTTGCGCGCCGGTAGCTGGGCCAGCAGACGAGCGGTGATCGCCGCGACCTCGGCGACCGCCGTCTCAAACGGTTCGCGGCTCGCGTCGGACGTCTTCTGCACGCCGCTCACCTTGCGGACGTACTGCCGCGCCGCCGCCTCGATCTCTGCTGCGGACGCCGCAGGCTCCAGGCCGCGGAGCTCGCTGATGTTTCGGCACATGCCTGGGACCCTAGCGCCGGCCGACCCCCACGTTGCGGTCAGGGACGGCTCGGATAGACATGGGGGCGCACCCGACCAGCCGAACGAGAGGAACACCCCTTGACCAGCGTGGAGCGCGAGGCACCGGTCGACCGCAGGCGTTGGCTCGGACTGTTCTTCATCGCGCTGGGCGTGGCGATGATCATCGTCGACGCGACGATCGTCAACGTCGCGGTCCCGTCGATCATCCGCGACCTGCACATCACGTCGACGGACGCCCAATGGGTCCAGGAGGCGTACACCCTCGTGTTCGCGGCCCTGTTGCTCACCGCCGGACGTCTGGCCGATCGGTTGGGCCGGCGCCGGCTCTTCCTCGTCGGTGTCGTGGTCTTCGTGGTGTCGAGCCTGATCGCGGCACGAGCCGGCACGGGCGTCGAGCTGATCCTCAGCCGGGTCGTGCAGGGTGTCGGCGGCGCGATGATGCTGCCGACCTCTCTGTCGCTCATCAACGCCAACTTTCGCGGGCGCGACCGTGGCATCGCATTCGCTGTCTGGGGCTCCACCATCGGCGGCACGGCGGCCCTCGGCCCGCTGCTCGGGGGCTGGCTGACGACGAGCTACTCCTGGCGGTGGGCGTTCGGGATCAACCTGCCGTTGGGCCTGCTGGTGTTCCTGGGCACGTTCCTGCTCGTGGTCGAGTCCAAGGACGAGGCGGCTGCACGCGGAGCCGACGTCTTCGGTGCTGTGCTGTCCGTCCTCGGGTTCGCGACGCTCGTCTTCGGGCTCATCGAGGGCCGGACCTACGGCTGGTGGACGCTGCAGCGTCCGTTCAACCTGCTCGGGGTTCACTGGACCCTCTCGCTCTCGCCCATCCCGGTTGCGTTCCTGGTCGGCGTGCTATCGCTGAGCGGCTTCGTCATGCTCGAGCGTCGACGAAACGCCCGGGGCCAGGTGGTCCTGCTCGACCTGTCGCTCTTCCGCATCACCTCGTTCCGCAACGGCAACATCGCCGCGGGCATCGTCAGCCTCGGCGAGTTCGGGCTGCTCTTCTCGTTACCGCTGTGGTTTCAGAACGTCCGCGGCTACACGGCCTTCGAGACCGGGCTCGCCCTGCTCCCGCTGGCGCTCGGCAGCTTCGTGTCCAGCGGGCTCGGGGCCCAGCTCGGGAAGCTGCGCGGCCCGGCGTTCACCGTCCAGGTCGGAATCGCACTCGAGATAGTCGGCGTCGCGGGCATCGGGGCCACGGTCGCCCCGACGACCTCGTGGCTGGTGACGTCTCCCCTGCTCTTCGTCTACGGGATGGGCGTCGGGCTGGCGACCGCTCAGCTCACCGGCGTCGTGCTCGCGGACGTCCCCGTCGCCCAGAGCGGCCAAGGATCGGGGACCCAGAGCACGACCCGGCAGATCGGCTCGGCCTTCGGCATCGCCATCCTCGGGACGGTCCTGTTCGTCAGCGTGGGCAACGACCTCAGCCGCCAGCTGGAGTCGGTCCCCGGATTGTCAGCCGAGGCCCAGCTGCAGACCGTCGACGCAGTCACGGGGTCGGCCGGGGCAGTCATCCCGGTCCTGGCCCAGAACCCGCAGACCGCGGTGGTGGGCCAGGCGGCGAAGGAGGCGTTCTCGCACGGCACCCGCAACTCGGCCTGGGCGGCGGCGTTCTTCCTGCTGATCGGCCTGGGTGCGAGCACCTCGCTGGGACGCAGCGGAAAGGGCGCCAGCGGAGCACAATGACGGCCGTGGGCAACTTCGAGCACGTCGTGACCGTCACGGTCCAGGCCATCGAGGCCGTGGGCGCGCTCATCATGGTGGTCGGTGGCGCGGTCGTCATGCTCCGGTACGTCCGTTCGGTACTGTCCAACCGCCCTGACCGGCAGGACTACCACCGACTCCGCAGCGACCTCGGCCGGGTGATCCTGCTCGGTCTCGAGGTGCTCATCGTGGCCGACATCGTCCGCACGATCATCGTCGAACCGTCGCTGGAGAGCGTCGGGGCGCTAGGGGCCATCGTGCTGATCCGGACGATCCTGAGCTTCTCCCTCGACATCGAGATCGACGGAGAGCTGCCGTGGCGCCGCAAGCAGAGCGAGCGCGCCAGCAGCTAGCGTCTCCGGCGCCATGGGACGAACCGAGGGGTCCGCGCGGCGTACTCGGCGTAGCCCTCGAAGCGTTCGCGCAGCCAGCCCTCCTCCCAGCGGGCCTTCGCCGTGATCAGCAGCAGAAGCAGGGCGGCAGCGCCCGCCCGGAACACGCTGCCCGACGGCACCGCCTCGGCGACGGCGAACAGCAGCAGCCCGCTGTAGATCGGGTGCCGCACCCACCGGTAGAGGCCACCGGTCCGCAGCTCGGCGTGGGCGTTCGGCAGCGGCTGTGCCGTCAGTCCGCGACCGAGCGATGTGGCAGCCAGCACCATGAGCGCGAGCGCTGCGAGTGCGACAACCGACGCGACCCGCCGCACGGGTTCGGACACCGGCCAGTCCTGTCGGGACGGCAGCAGGACGATCAGCCCGATCAGCACGAACTGGCCCAGGACCAGCAGCCGCCCGGTGCGCCGGTCCACCGCTGACGGCCGCGTCCCGTCCGCGCGTCCGGACCCGCGATCGTCCACGCCGATCCTTCCTGCTCGCCGGTCCCGCGCTCACACGACACCGCACGGTACGCCATGCCGGGCAGGGGCTTAGGGCTCTGGCGAGCCGCTACCGAAGTCGAAATCCTGGGAGCGCTGGGAAAGCAACGAGGAGGTCATCATGAGCAGAATGCCTGTGGTCGTCGGGTATGACGCGTCGGAGACCGGGCGCCGGGCGCTCGACTGGGCGGTGGCCGAGGCTGAGCGCCGCACCTCGCCCCTGACCATCCTCTACTCGTACGGAGTCACGTTCGCACCTGACCCGGTCGGCGGGCAGTACCCCGTCGAGAGTGAGACCGGGGCTCGAACCGCAGCCGAGGAGCTCCTGACAGGCGCCAAAGGCATCGCTCATGAGGCGGCACCCAAGCTGGTCGTGGAGACGGTGCTGTCGCCCGAGCCAGCTTCCGGTGCCCTGATCGAGCAGGGCCGGACGGCGGAGATCCTCGTCGTTGGGGCCCGCGGGCGCGACGCCTTCGGTGCGCTGGTGCTCGGCTCCACCGCGATGCAAGTCGCCACCCACGCCTCGTGCCCCACCGTCGTCGTCCCGTCGGAGGGCCGCGGACGGGCGGCCGGACCCGAGCTCGGCCGCGTCGTCGTCGGCGTCGACGCGTCGCCGTCGGCGGAGCCGGCTATCGCGTTCGCGTTCGAGGAGGCAGCCATCCGTGGTGTCGGCCTGACAGCAGTGCACGCCTGGGAGGCGCCGTTCTTCGACACCCCGGGCGGCAAGGGTGGCGTGGTGCCCAGGCACGTCCTGCAGGAGGACCTCGCCGTAGCGGTGGCTCAGGAACGGGAGTCCCTCGACATCGCGCTCACCGGCTGGGTCGGCAAGTTCCCCGAGGTCGACGTCCGTCAGGTCGTCGTCCACCAGAAGGCGGCAGGCGCCCTGGTCGGTGCGTCGGCCGGCGCGGAGCTGTTGGTGGTGGGCTCGCGCGGCCGGGGCGGGTTCGCCTCGCTCCTGCTCGGATCCGTGAGCTACCGGGTGCTGCGGCACGCACACTGCCCGACCGCGGTCGTGCGCCCCACGCGCGGCTGATGTCGGCCTGAGCCTTCAGTTCTTCACCCTCGAGCCGGACGGGTCGTACGGCGGACGTAGATGCAGCGTGGCCAGGCAGCGAACGCCTCCGACGTTGATCTCGAACCGCCCGGTCGCAAGGTGTTCGGCGGTGACCGGCGCGCCGCTGCGGTCCGTGACGTACGCGAGCCCCACGCAGGCCGCCACGGTGGCCCCCCAGGCCGCCGATGTCACCTGGCCCACCGCCACCCCGTCGCGGAGCACCAGCTCACCGCCCCACATCATCACGTCAGGGTCGGCCAGCACGAAGGAGACGAGCCTGCGGCTCGGACCGTCCGCCTTGGCGCGCTTGACCGCCTCACGACCCAGGAACGGCAGGTCGGTGCCCAGTTTGCACGCGAAGAGCAGGCCGGCCTCGACCGGGTTGTGGTCGGGCGTGAGCTCGGCGCCGAACGCGCGGTAGCCCTTCTCCAGCCGCAACGAGTTGATGGCGTAGTAGCCGGCGTCGACCAGACCGAGGTCAGTCCCTGCCTGGTGCAGCAGTTCGTACACGCCGACCGCGAACTCGGTGGGGACGTACAGCTCCCAACCGAGCTCGCCGACGTAGGTGATCCGGGTCGCCCGTACCGTCGCATGCCCGAGGTCGATCTGCCGGCTCGCGGCGAAGGGGAACTCCTCGTTCGACAGGTCGGTGCGCGACAGCCGTTGGAGCAGCTCACGCGACGCTGGCCCCATGACGCCGTAGACGGCGTACGCGGAGGTGACGTCGACGACGGTCACCTGGTCGTCCGACCCGACGTGCCGGGTGATCCAGGCGAGGTCGCGCAGCACCGATGCCGCACCGGTCACGAGCAGGTACTCGTCGTGGGCCAGCCGGGTCACCGTGACGTCGGCCTCGTAGCATCCGCGCCGGTTGAGCATCGCGGTGTAGACCGCCCGCCCGGGGTCCACGTCGACGTCGGCCGTGCACAGCCACTGCAGCAGCCGGCCGGCATCCGGCCCCTTGACCAGCAGCTTGCCGAACGAGGTCTCGTCGAAGACGGCGACAGCACCGCGGGTGGCTCGTTGCTCCGCCTCGGACCACGGCAGCCAGCCGGGCTTGCCCCAGGTGTAGTCGGGCGGTGGCAGGTCGGGGACCGGCGCGAAGACGTTGGGCCGCTCCCAGCCCATCTTGGAACCGAACCATGCACCCCGCTCTTTGAGCAGGTGGTACGCGGGAGAACGGCGAAAGGGTCTCGCGGTCAGCAGCTCGCGGTTCGGCCACGGCACCTCGTAGTGCAGCCCGAGGATCTCGCCCACCCGGTCGTGCAGCCACTGGTTGTTGCCGTTGAAAGGCCCGAACCGGCGGATGTCGACGGCGAACAGGTCGCTGCTCGGCTCCCCTCCGACGATCCACTCGGCGAGGGCGCGGCCGGCACCGCCGGCGGATGCGATACCGACCGAGTTGAACCCGGCCGCGACGAAGAAGTTCTTCAGCTCCGGAGCCTCGCCCATGACGAACTGGTTGTCGGGCGTGAAGCTCTCGGGCCCGTTGTAGAACTTCTTGATCCCGGTGTGGTTCAACGCGGGGATCCGCAGCAGCGCATTCTCCATGAGGATCGAAAAATGGTCCCAGTCCTCGTCCAGCAGAGCGAACTCGAACGGGTACGGAAGCCGGTCGGGGGCGACCCACGGCTTGGCCTCTGGCTCGAAGCCGCCGACCACCAGGCCACCGACCTCCTCCTTGAAGTACGTGTAGCCGTCGGGGTCGCGCAGGATCGGCAGGTCGCGGTGGACGCCCTCGATCTGGTCGGTGACGACATAGAAGTGCTCGGCCGAGTGGAGGGGGACGTTGACCCCCGCCATGGCCCCCACGGCCTTCGCCCACTGTCCGGCGCAGTTGACGACGACTTCGGCCTCGATGTCACCCCGGTCGGTGCGTACTCCGGTCAACACGCCGGCCCGCTGCAAGACCGCGATCACCCGGGTCTGCTCGAACACCCGGACCCCGAGGTTGCGTGCGCCCTTGGCCAACGACCCCGTGACGTCGGTCGGGTTGGCCGTCCCGTCACCCGGCAGCCAGACCGCTCCGAGGAGGTCCTCGGTCTCCAGGATCGGGTAGAGCTCCTTGGCCTTGGCCGGGGAGATCAGCTCGCACTCGAGGTCGTACGCCTCGGCGGCCGCCGCCGTTCGCTGGAGCTGGACCATGCGGTCGGCGGTGCGGGCGACGGTCACCCCGCCGCACCGCTTGAACCCGGTGCCCAGGCCGGTCTCGGTCTCCAGCCGGCTGTAGAGCTCCGCAGAGTACTGGACCAGACGGGTCCCGCTCTCGGTCGCGCGCAGCTGACCGACCAGCCCGGCCGCGTGCCAGGTCGTGCCGCCGGACAGGTGGCCCTGCTCGAGCAGCAGCACGTCCGTCCACCCGAGGCCCGCCAGGTGGTACGCGACGCTGGCCCCAATGATCCCGCCACCGACGATGACGACGCGGGCCCGGCTGGGCAGGTCCTGGCTCATCGGCTGGCTCCTCGGCTGGCTCCTCGGGCGGCGGCGGTCGACCCCACTCGCAGATTCAACCGCATCAAAAGGTCTAGAGGGAAACTTCTGTGCGCGCCGCGGCGGTGATTCCGGTGCGGAGCGCGATCTTCACCCGGTCGGAACGGAAGAGATCGCGGGCGAACTCCACCGCCAGTCCGGCTGCCGTGAAGGCGGTGCGCTCGATCGACAGGAGCGGGGTGAGCGACTCGACGCCTAGGAGAGCCGCGTCGTCGTCGCTCGCAACCACCGCCTCCAGCGTCTCCGTAGCCGTGTGCGGGGTCTGGCCGTAGTCCCGCGTCAGCAGCCCGTAGAGCGAACCGGTGAGGCGCTTGGCGAGCAGGTCGGGGAACTGAGCCGCCGAGAAGTACGACCGCTCCAGTGCGAGAGGCGCGCGGTGGGCGGTGCGGATCCGGACGACCTCGTGCACCGCGGCGCCGCGGCGGACCGAGAGAGCGGCCGCGACCCTCGCGGAGGCCGGCAGCGTCGCTGCGGAGACCATCCGCGCGCCCGCCCGGACGTTCGCCCGTCGCATCTGCTCGGTGAACCCGGCGAGCCCGGTCAGGTCGCACTCGATCCGCGGCTCGCTGACGAAGGTGCCGCCGGAACGGCCGGCCTTGCGGACGACCGTGCCGAGCCTTTCGAGCGTTCCCAGCGCCTGTCGCAGAGTCATCCGGCTGACGCCGACCAGCGTGGCGAGCTCGTCTTCTGGAGGCAACCGGTCGCCAGGCACCAGATCGCCCCGCCCGATGGTGCGGGTCAGCCACTGCTCGATCCGCACGTGGGCCGGGCGCCCGGAGCCGTCGGCCGGCCCGGGCAGGTCGGTCAACCAGGCCGGTACGGGTACGGGGGCAGGGGCGGCGGCCACGGGGTCATGCTAGCGACGGGTCAAACGACCACGAGCTCGCGGACGCCGAGCGCGGCGAGCTTCTGGCGGTACCTCTCCAGCTGCCCGGCGTCGGGCTCGCTCCAGTGCCTGGCCGAGGCGCGGACGCCGTGCCGGCGGAAGCCGATCACCTTGACCCGCATCTCCGGGTCGACGTCCAGCAGCCACCGTGCCGTGTCGCCCAGCTGCTCGGGAGAGTCGTTGATCCCTGGCACCAGCAGCAGCCGCACCTCGTAGAGCTTGCCGCTCTGCGAAATCTGTCGGATCGAACGCAGGACTTCGAGGTTGTCCGCTCCGGTGAGGTACTGGTGCACCTTCCGGTCGAACGCCTTCAGGTCGAGCATCACACCGTCGGTCACCGGCAGCAGCTGAGCCCATGTCTTGGGCCCGGCCGCCCCGTTGCTGTCCACGAACCGGGTGAGCCCGGCCACCGACACGTCTGCCGCAAGGGCGTCGAAGAACGCGCGGACGAACGGTGCCTGCGCTGTCGCCTCGCCCCCTGAGACGGTGACGCCTGAGAGGTAGGGCGCGACAGCGCGCACCTCGTCGACGAGGTCCGGCACCTCGACGAGCCGGGCCCGCGGGGTCGCGGCGGGGATCGTGTGGGGGTTGTGGCAGGCCAGGCAGTTCAGGTTGCAGCCCTGCAGGAAGACCACGAACCGGTTACCTGGACCGTCGACCCACGAGAACCGGACGACGTCAGCGACCAGGCCCTGCTGCGCTCTCACCGCTGATCACCCGCTTGGGGGCCCGATCGGTGACATGGCTGCGCGCGATCGACCCCGCCCCTAAGTACGTGCTGGAGTGCCGCGCCCCCTCGTCGGCCAGCTTGGCCAGGTCCGACTTGCGCACGAGGTAGCCGGTGATCCGGACGAAGTCGTTGCTGTCGAGGTTGAACGTGAAGTCGCGCATCCCCTGCGCGAAGGCGCCGCGGATCACGTCGACGACGGCCTCGGGGTTGCGTCGGGCTGTCTCGTCGAACGCGAGCACGTCGCTGACCCCGGCGGCGAACAACCGGTGGTGCGGCACCACCGTGCCCAGGTGGTCGACGAGCGAAGGCTCCCGCCCGACCGGGATCCGGGTCCCGGCCGTCACGTCCTCGTCCGAGTCGATGCCGGACTGTGCGTGCAGGAAGCACCGGCCGGCGTTCCCCTCGCAGTAGGGCATCGGCCGCGCGGCCACGAGCTCGGCGACGCGGGCGGTGATGCGGTACGACAACTCGTCGGCGGCAGGGTCGTGCCCGTAGTGCGCGTCCGGTCGGCCCGAGCGTTCCATCAGCAGGTCGACCGCCTCCGCGAGACCGAAGATCCCGAACATCGCCGAGAACCGGTCGAGCAAGATCAGGCCCTCGTGCACGAGCCAGCTGTGGTCGTAGAACCCGGACTCCTCTACGAGGAAGCGGATCCGCGCCTCGGCGAGCTCGGCCGTGAGCTCGACGAACGTCGGTAGGGTGATCTCGAGGAACGACTGGGCGTCGCCGTCGTGGTGGAGCACGGCCTCCTTGAGGTTCAGCCGGACCAGGGTGTGCGAGCCACCGCCGATCTTCAGCGAGTTGTAGCAGCTGACCGCGGCGTAGTCCTCGCCCAGGTCCGCCGTCATCATCGGGTGGTTCACGAAGTGCGGCTTGCCGCACTCGAACACGGTCCGCACGGCATCGAGGACGTAGTCGTCGGGCGTCCGGACCGGGTCCACGCGCAGCGTGACGTTCGGGACCACCTGCAGCAGCTCACGCTCGAGCCGAAGGACGGTGCGGCCGACCCGGGTGTCGTCCGGCCCGAGGTCGGTGTGCGTGAAGGCGTCCGGCAGCATCCGGTCGAGGCTGATCCAGAACAGCCGCAGCCGCCGGTGGAGCTCGTCGTCTCCGACTGCGTCGACGAAAGGGGCGAGCAGGGAGTCGAGGTCCCCGAGGTAGACCGGGTAGCCCGTGATCGAAGGCACCTGGCCGTAGTACACGAGCAGGAAGGCCAGTGCCTCCTCGAGATCGCCGGCAGGCGGTAGCTCGAGGAACGCCGACCCATGACGCAGGGCGACTGCGTAGTCAGGCAGCACGTAACGCGGTCGGTACGGAGCGTTGCCCTCGTACATGTCGCAGATGACGCGCTTGTCGAGCGCCGCTGCGCAGGCCGCCGAGACCTCGGGCCGTGCGACCGCGTTCTCGGCGAGCCCGGCGAGCAGCTGGACCCGCTGTCGGTAGGTCAGCGCAGGGTCGGCGATGACCCGGCGCACCTCAGCCTGCAACTCATAGGCCTCCACGCTCCGCACGCTAGGCACAGCAGGAGTGGTCCGCCAGAGCCCAAAGTCCCCACCCCCTCGGGGGGCGGGTCATTGCGAGGAGAGGAGGCTGAACGCGCCCTCCTCCTCCTGCGCGTTGTGCAGCCGCAGGACGGCATACAGCCCGTACAGCAGGCCGCGCAGCTCGACGACGTCCTCCGGCTCGGCCGGTGCGCCCCCGAGCTCGGTCAGCAGCCGCCGGAACCGGCCCACCTGGTGCTCGATCTCCGCATGGCTGCGCGAGAGCGCACCGGTCGGGTCGGAGCCGCCGAGGGCAAGGGCTACGGCCGGGTAGAGCAGCTCCTGCTCAGCACGCTCGTGCGGCAACGTCTCGTTCTCCAACCGGGCCAACAGGTTCCGGGCCGTGGTGAGGTCGCCGTCGTCGGCGGTCAGGCTGTCGGCGACGGTACGGACCTGTTCGACGACCGGGCGTACGGCCAGGTGCTCGGCGTGCAGCCGACGGGCCACCGCGGCGTCGGCCGGCGGGAGGCTCGCCACGTGAACCGCTGTCGGCAGTATCGCCCGAAGCGCGACCCCGATGGCCGCGACGTCGATGACCTCCTGGATGACGGCTCCGGCTGCGGGGGGCAGCATCCCCAGTGCCGCAGCCACCATCGCCACGAGGGAGAGCCCCATGCCGATCGCGGCACTCTGCATCGCGATCCGGCGGGCCCGCCGGGCGACGAGGATCGCGTCGGCGAGGGTGCCGATCCGGTCCACGGTGAGCACCACGTCGGCAGTCTCGGACGAGGCGGTCGCACCTCGGGCCGCGAGCGCCACCCCGACCCCGGCGGTCGCGAGTGCAGGGGCGTCGTTGACCCCGTCACCCACCATGATCGTCGGCCCGTTGCGCGCCTCGTCAGCGACGACCGCCACCTTGTCAGCCGGGTCACGGTCGGACTGCACGGAGTCGACACCGACGATGCGTCCGACGGACTCGGCCACGTCGGCCCGGTCCCCGGTGACCAGAACCGTGCGGGTGATCCCGGCCGCTCGGAGGGCCCGGAGCATGCGAGGAGCGTCGGGCCGGATCGGGTCGTCGAGGAGGAAGACTCCTGCGGGTTCGCCGTCGACCGCGACGAACACGGCAAGCGAGCCGTCCAGGCTCGCGCGGCGGCGGGCATGCCTCAGCCACGGCGGCGGTGCGCCGGGAACGATCCAGTCGGCCTTGCCCAGACGCACACGGCGGGCACCGACCCGGCCTTCCAGCCCGTACCCATGGTGCTCGATCACGTCGTCCGGGAGCGTGAGGTCGAGACCACGGCTGCGAGCCGCCGTGACGATCGCCGACGCGAGCACGTGCGGCGACACCTGGTCCAGCGAGGCGGCGAGCGCGAGCAGCTCGTCGGCCCCGACTGGTCCCGGTGCGATCACGTCGGCGAGCACCGGACGGCCCTGGGTCAGGGTGCCGGTCTTGTCGAAGAGCAGCACCTTGCCCCGGGCCAGCCGTTCAAGCGCCCCGCCGCCCTTGATAATCACGCCGATGCGGGCAGCCTGCGAGAGCCCAGACATGATCGCGATGGGCGCGGCGAGCAACAGCGGACAAGGCGTGGCCACCACCAGGACCGCCACAGCGCGCACCGGGTCACCACTGACGAGCCAGGCCAGCCCGGCCAGCGCGAGGGTGAACGGGACGAAGACGATCGCGATGCGGTCAGCTGCCCGGACGAACGGCGCGGACGAGGCCTGGGCCTGCTCGACGAGACGCAGCACGCCCGCGAACGTCGAGTCCTGAGCCGTCGCCGTGGAGAGCAGGTCGACCGGCGATCCGGCATTCACGACCCCGCTGCGCACCTCGTCGCCCGCGGGTCGCTCGACCGGCACGGGTTCGCCGGTCAGCGCGGACTCGTCGAAGACCCCGGAGCCGACCAGGCGACCGTCGACAGGGACGACCTCACCCGTGCCGACCAGCAGCCGGTCACCTCGGCTGACCAGCTCGACCGCGATCTCGACAAGGTCGTCACCTTCGCGACGACGGGCCTTGCGCGGTGTCCGCGCCACGAGCAGGCTCAGCTCACGACGAGCTCGGGCCGCCGCGCGCGCCTCGAGCAGCACGCCGGTCGTGAGCATCACCGTGATGACCGCTCCGGCGAACGGCTCACCGACCACGATCGCGCCGGCCAGGGCCAGGAGCGCGATGATGTCGACGCTGGGCTGACGGCGGCGCACGGCCGACCAAGTGGCCAGGACGGACAGCACGAGGCCGAGCGCGGTCGCGGCGTACCAGAGCGCCTCGGCCCACCAGCCCTGGCCGGACACGGATGCGGCCAACCCGGAGGCGAGCAGCAACGACCCCACGGCGAACGTGATCGTCTCGCCGTGGCTCTGCCGCGCCGGCGCGACGCCGCCGGCGACAGGATCTCGCTTTCTGGCCCACATGGCGGACCCCTCTTGTCGGTGCGGTCTGCGTATCTGCGCGTACACGCAACTATCGCCCCAATGGGAGCCGATGTCAACCGGCCACGGCCGTTGCGCGGCTCGTTGACTCGCGTCCCGGTCTAGGCAATCATCTGCGCATGCACGCAGACAGCAAGGCCACAGTGCTTCCCGACCCGACCGCCCGGGCGGCCGCAGACGTCTTGACCCTGCTCGCCGACGACACCCGGCTGAAGCTCCTGTGGACGCTCATGCAGGGTGAGCAGAACGTCAACGCGCTGGCCGAGCTGGTCGGCGCAAAGGCTCCGGCTGTCAGCCAGCACCTGAGCAAGCTGCGGCTCGCGGGCATGGTCGAGGTACGCCGTGAGGGCACCTACGCCTTCTACCGGGCCTGCGACGACCACATCTCCCGCATCGTGGCCGACCTCGTCGAGCACACGTCCGAGGAGCTCGCGGCGCGGGCGAAGGTCGATGCCCTGCGCTCCGGCCGACGGACTACATGACCTCGAAGATCTCGCCGATCTCGACGCTTCCGCCACTCATCAGGATCGGGCAGCCCTTGGTGAGCGTGGCCGCGTGGTCGAGACCGTCAGCCGAGATGATGCTGTAGCCCGTGACCGGGTTGGCGCCGCCGCCGGCGCTGGTGGATCCGTCGGTCGCGATCGTCATCGTCCCGCCGATCGGGTTCCCGCCGTCGGCGAGCGCGTCTCCGAGCCCGCCCATCCACTCGCCCCAGGCCGCCATGACCCGGGCGCCCTCTTCTTCGGTCTCGGGCATTCCGCCCCCGTGGTACGACAGCAGGTACTTCGCCATGTTCACTCCTCACGGGATCGATCGTCGGCTTCCGCCTCCAGACCGCCACCTTCACGCGTCGCCGGCGCGACTGTCAATGGCCCTGACCGGCGTTCCCGCTGACGGCTCTAACGACCAGCGTGCCGGCTCGGCCCCGAGCCTCGGCGAGCGCCCCGCTCCGACATGCCGGCCGCCGACGACGCCCGGGAAGAACCCGACGCCGGTTTGCCGGTTTTACCAATCGGCTTGGCAGTCGGCTTGGCGCTCGGCTTGGCACCGTTCTTGGTGGCACGCCCAGCACCGGCCGGCTTCCCCGTCTTCGAGCGTGCCGCACCGCGCTTGCTCGGACCACGGTTCGGCTGCCGGATCTCGATGACGGGCACCGGGACGACGAGTTCGGCCCGTGGCCCCGTCAGCGCGGCGATGGCAGGGTCGCCCGAGCCGACCGACGTCGTCGTGGGCGCGATTCCCGCCTGCTTGGTGAGCGCTCGCACATCGGACCGCTGGTCCGGCGTCATCAGCGTGACGACGACCCCACCAGCACCAGCCCGAGCCGTACGGCCTGAACGGTGCAGGTAGGCCTTGTGCTCAGCGGGCGGATCCACGTGCACGACGAGCGAGATGTCGTCGACATGGATGCCGCGCGCCGCGATATCGGTCGCCACGAGCACCCGCACCGAGCCGTCGGAAAAGGCTGCGAGGTTACGCTCGCGCGCGTTCTGGGCCAGGTTGCCGTGCAGGTCGACGGCCGGAATCCCGGCTGCCGTCAGCTGACGGGCGAGCTTCTTGGCGGAGTGCTTGGTCCGCATGAAGAGCAGTGTGCGCCCCTGCCCGCCGGCCAGCTCCCGGACGACGGCGGCCTTGCCCGCATCACTCACCGAGAACACGTGGTGGGTCATCGTCGACACCGGCGCGACAACCGGATCGACGGAGTGGGTCACCGGGTTCGTGAGATAACGGCCGACGAGGATGTCGACGCCACCGTCGAGCGTCGCCGAGAAGAGCATCCGCTGCCCCCGCTTGGGCGTGCGGTCCATGATCCGCTTGACTCCGGGGAGGAAGCCCAGGTCGGCCATGTGGTCGGCCTCATCGAGCACCGTGACCTCGACCGCGTCCAGATGCACCAGGCCCTGCTTGATCAGGTCTTCCAGCCGGCCGGGACACGCGATGAGCACGTCGACCCCTCCGCGCAGTGCCGAGACCTGACGAGACTGGGCCACCCCACCGAAGACGGTCGTCGTCGACAGCTTGTAGGCAGCAGCAAGGGGGGCGATGGTCTCAGCGACCTGGTTCGCGAGCTCGCGCGTCGGCACGAGGACCAGCGCCCGCGGCCGACTCGGGACCCGGGCCGTCCGGCTCGTGGCCAGGGCCACGACGAGCGGGACCGCGAACGCGACCGTCTTGCCCGATCCGGTGCGCCCGCGACCGAGCACGTCGCGGCCGGCCAGGCTGTCGGGCAGCGTGGCGGCCTGGATCGGGAACGGCGAGATGATGCCGGCGGCGGCCAACGCCGAGACGAGCGGGGCGGGGACTCCCAGCCCGGCGAAGGAGACAGCGGCGGGACTGGGTTGGGAACTGCGGGCAGGCATGGGTACAGGTGTCCTTCCAGGACGAAACGGGGGCCGTTGATGCTGGACACCCGCTCGTGGGAGAAGGAGACACCCGTGCCTGCTGGCACGTCGCACGCGACCTCGGGACCAGCCGATTGGTCTAGTCCCTCACCCCCAGTGTGCCGCACGGGTCACCCGATCGCAGCATCCTGCCCGCTCCTGCGTTTCGGCTGCCTCGTCCGGGGAACCGTGCAGAGCAACGGAAGCAGGCACAGCCGGAGGTGAACGGGCATGTCACGCACCGTCGCGGCAGCGCTGATGGTCGGCGGTCTGCTCGCGTTGGTCGTCGCGGCCTTCGTGTTCCGCCGGCGAGCCGCTGGAACCGGCCTGGCTCGGTCGCCGCTGCCTCGCGAGTCCGCGACCTCGGTCGTCGCCCCGGGATTCGTTGCACCCGGCGAGCCCTTGACTGCAGTGGGACCAGACCAGCAGCAGGCGTACGAAGCCGCCTTCAACCACTTGCAGGTGCGCTACGTCGACCGACCACGGAAGGCGATAGCGGAGGCCGAAGAGGCGGTTCGGGCCGTCATGGCCGATCGCGGCTACCACATCGACCCCGATCACTGAGTGCGGATCGTCGGCCACAATGGCGCGATGCACACCGTAACCGCCGGCGGCGACCCCCGGTCGATCGGCCATGGGCACGGTGAGGCCACACGTCTGCAGATCCGCGCTCTGCTGGACGTCTGGAGGCGCGAAGCCGCCCTGGCTGGGCACGACCTCGATCCGTTGATCCACACGATCGCCCACGAGTCCGGCTTCCTGGCCACCACCAGACGCTGGCTGCCCGACCTCGTCGAAGAGGTCGAGGGCCTGGCTGTGGGCGCCGGCATCAGCGCGGCCGAGGCGTTCGCCCTGAACTGCATGGACGAGGCCTGGTGGCTGGGCTCGACGGCCGGGGGCGGCTGCAGCGTCATCGCAGTCGTCGACCACGTCGACGTGTCGGTCGTCGGCCAGAACATGGATCTCGACTCCTGGATGGACGGCAGCCAGGTCGCGTTGCGGGTGCAGCCCAAGGGCCGTCCCCGCCAGGTGTTGCTGAGCCGAGCGGGCATGGTCGGGCTCTGCGGGGCGAACGACGCGGGGTTGGCCGTCATGGTCAACACCCTCGCCCAGCTGCCCACCGACCGCGACGGCGTTCCGGTCGCCTTCGTCGTACGCGCCTTGCTGTCCCAGCCTTCGCTCGAGGCGGCCGTCGAGCTCGTGCAGCGACTGCCGCACGCCAGTGGCCAGGCCTACACGCTTGCCTCGCCCGAAGGGGTCCGAGGCTTCGAGTGCGGGGGCGGCGTCGTCCGCGAGTACCGCAACGACGTGACCCTTCCGAAGCGGCGCTGGCACACCAACCACCCGATCGCCGACGGGACGCCACCGCCCACGCATGGGAGCGACGACCGGGCGAACGGGTCGACGGCGGCCCGCATGTCGCGCCTCGACGAGAGCGTCGCAGCCGTGTCAGGGCCGGCCGACGTACAGGCTCTGCTGTCGGACTCCGCCACCGGCATCTGCATGGTCCCGGGACGGTCGGGCGACGACGGAATCACGTTTGCGTCCGTGGTGGTGACGCTTCCCGACTCGACCGGCGGCACCCCGGACGTGCTCATCGCCCCAGGCCCACCGGACCGGACCCCTTTTGTCCCCGTCCCGTTCGCGTGAGCGCCTCAGGACTTCTTGGTGGCGGGGATGATCTCGTTGGAGGACGACTTCGCCTTCTTGTCGAGCCGCTTCTCCTTGATGGACTTGCCGGCCGTCTTCTTCTGCATGTGCTGTCGCGGCGACTTGTCGGCCATGGTGGCTCCTCGAGCCCGGAAGCCTGAACGGCTCCGTGACTTGCGACTGTAACCCCCGTCATGGCTCGGAGACGTGGTTGCAGACTGCTTCGGCTCGCTGTCAGCGGTGCCTCGCCCCCCGCGGGATCCGGTCGCCCGACCACACCACGAGAGCCGTGACGGCGAACAGCACCAAGATCGCTGCGGCGAACGGCCAGTAGCTCCAGGCGCTGTTGTGAGCCACCGGGATGACGGCGCCGCCGGTGATGGCGAACAGAGGCGTCGGGGTGATCGTGAAGGTCTCGGTGACGCTGGGACCGACGGAGATCACGACCTGCCCCCCGGGCAGCGTACGCGTCGTGGTCGGACCGGGCACAACCCGCGTCGAGGTCCGCACGGCGGTCTGCGTGGTCGTCTGACGCGACGTGGCCGTGCTCGTCTGGTGTGTCGTCGCGGTCTGAGTCTGGGTGGCGGTGACCGACGCGGTCTGCGTCACCGGCGGCGCGGTCACCGTCGCCGTCTCGGAGACCGTCGCCGTCGCGGTCTCGGTGATCGGCACCGTCTCGGTAATGGTCGTCACGTCCGCGACGACCCCACCGGGCGTCTGCTGTCCTGCTGCCAGGACGCCGAGGCCGGTGGGGACGCCGAGGACGAGGAGCGCACCCCCGATCCCCAGCGCGGCCCTGCGGGTGGTGCTCAAGGGAGTCTCCTCGAGAG
The DNA here is from genome assembly GCA_038210415.1 of Actinomycetes bacterium. GTDB lineage: Bacteria > Actinomycetota > Actinomycetes > Prado026 > Prado026 > JBBQWS01. The sequence goes on along the minus strand of JBBQWS010000015.1, from coordinate 37,977 downwards.
TCGTCGGTCAGGAAGTGCCCACACCCCTGGGGCTGACTCTCGCTCATGGTCACCCGCGCGTCGAGGGCCGGAGGTCCCGAGCCCGGTCGCTGCACTAGCGTGAGGTGTGGCATTGCCCATCGACACGGTTGAACAGCTCGGGACGGGGATGCCTTGGCACGTCCGGTGATTGCGACCAAGCTGTACCTCCCGAAGCTGCGACCGGGTCTCGTGGCGCGCCCACAACTCCGTGAGCGTCTCCGACGAGGAGCCCAGTCGCGGCTGACGTTGTTGTCCGCCCCGCCCGGGTTCGGCAAGACGACGCTCCTCGCGGACTGGCTGCACGAGACGGCCGGGGAAGACCATTCGGTGGCCTGGCTCTCGCTCGACCCGGAGGACGCCGACCCTGCCGCCTTCTGGACGTGCGTGGTGACGGCGCTCCAGACCGCGGCGCCCGGCATCGGCGCGACTGCGTTGGAGCTCGTCGCCTCCTCCCCTTTGCCGACCGAACACCTTCTGACCACGCTGCTGAACGAGCTCGCGGCGGCGGCAGGCGAGATCTGGCTGGTGCTCGACGACTACCACCTGGTCGACAGCCCCGAGGTCAGCGACGGCGTCGTCTTCTTCGTGGACCACCTTCCGGCCCATGTGCACGTCCTGCTCAGCACGCGCGCCGACCCCAACCTGCCGCTGTCTCGATGGCGGGTGCGCGGAGAGCTGTCCGAGATCCGTGCCGCGGACCTGCGCTTCACCTCCGACGAGGCGGGCGCATACCTCAACGAGGTGGCCGGGTTGGACCTGGCCCCGACGGACGTCGCGGCGCTGGAGGAACGCACCGAGGGCTGGATCGCCGCGCTGCAGCTCGCTGCACTCTCGATCCAGGGGCGCGAGGACGCCAGCAGCTTCATCGCTCGCTTCGCCGGCGACGACCGCTACATCGTCGACTACCTGGTCGACGAGGTGCTACGCCACCAACCCGACCCGGTGCGCCGTTTCCTGTTGCAGTCTGCGGTTCTTGACCGGTTCACGGGACCGCTGTGTGACGCCGTCACCGGCGACGACCACGGCGGCGACATGCTGACGGCCCTCGACCGCGCCAACCTGTTCATCGTCCCTCTGGACGACCGGCGGGAGTGGTTCCGCTACCACCACCTCTTCGCAGACGTGCTGCGGGCCCGCACGCACGCCGAGCAACCAGAGCTCGTCCCGCTGCTCCACCTGCGCGCAAGCCAGTGGTTCGAGATCAACGACTCACCCGACGAGGCGGTCAGGCATGCGTTGGCCGCGCGCGACTTCGACCGCGCGACCTACCTCATGGAACTCGCGGTGCCGGAGGTCCGCCGCAACCGACAAGAGGCGATGTTGCTCGGCTGGCTGAAGGCACTGCCCGACGACGCTGTGCCGCGCAGCCCTGTGCTCAGCGTCTTCTACGGCTACATGCTCATGTTCTCCGGTGACCTCGTCGCGGTCGAGCGCCGACTCGACGACGCGGAACGCGCGCTGGCTGCCCAGGCTGAGGGGTCGGCTCCCCCGGGGGCCCAGACATCGGAGCTGCGTACCTTGCCCGCGACCATCGCCGTCTTCCGCGCCTCGCTCGCGCAAGCCCGGGGCGATGCCGCGGCAACGTCGGAACATGCCCTGCGCGCACTGGAGCTCGCCGGCCCCAGCGACCATCTGGCGCGAGGTGGTGCCGCCGGGTTCCTCGGTCTTGCCGCGTGGGCGCAGGGAGACGTGCCGGGCGCGCTGGAGACGTTCACGCAGGCTGTTGCGAGCCTGCACGCAGCCGGCGCTCTCGTCGACGAGCTGAGCGGCACCGTAGTTCTCGCCGACCTGTGGCTCGTCGCGGGTCGCCCCAGCGAGGCACGCCGGCTCTACGAGCGCGCGCTGCGGCTGGCCGAGAGCCAGGGCGAGTCGGTGGCGCGCGCAACGTCCGACCTGCACGTGGGGATCAGCGAGATCGACCGCGAGGTCGGAGACCTCGAGAGCGCTAACCGACACCTCGAGCGGGCCGCGGTGCTCGGGGAACGCGCGGCGATGGGAGAGAGCGGCTACCGCTGGTTCGTGGCCATGGGCCGAGTCCGAGACGCCGAGGGCGACCCGCAGGAGGCCATCACCCTCTTGGACAAGGCCGAGCAGCTCTATCGGCCTGCGTTCTTCCCGGACGTGCGTCCGATCGCGGCGATCAGAGCCCGGATCTGGATCAGCAGAGGCAAGCTCCAGGATGCTGGCGAATGGGCGCGCGCGGGGAACGTGACCACCACCGACGACGTCAGCTACCGACGCGAGTTCGACCACCTCACCCTCGTGCGGCTGCTGATCGCCCAACACCGGGGACAGCCAACCACCGGTGCGCTCGACGACGCAGCCCGGCTGTTGGAGCGGCTGTCGAGCGCAGCCGAGACCGCCGGTCGTGCCGGGAGTCTCCTCGAGATCCGCATGCTGCAGGCCCTGGCACACGACGCGCGGGGACAGCGGCGGCAGGCCTTGGAGTCGCTCGCCCAGGCGTTGGTTCAGGCACCGGAACCGGATGGCTACGCGCGGCTCTTCCTCGACGAGGGAGCCCCGATGACGGAGCTGTTGCGCGACGCCGAACAGAACGACGTCAGCCGCGACCACGCCCGACGCCTGCTGAGTGGGGGGGCCGCTCCAGCAGCCGAAACACACGGGTCGCAGCAGCACCCGGCGCAGCCGTCGGCTGAACCCCTGAGCGACCGGGAGCTGCAGGTGCTCAGACTGCTCGACAGCGAGCTGACCGGGCCGCAGATCGCCCGCGAGCTGTTCGTCTCGCACAACACGCTGCGCACCCACACGAGGCACATCTTCACCAAGCTCGCCGTCACCAGCCGCCGAGCCGCGGTCCGGCGCGCGCGTGAGCTCGGCTTGATGTAGCCGACCCGCCTCACCGATCTCACCCAGTCAGTCACATCGTTTGGTGACGCCGGGTCACCACCTTCGTCCCTACCTTCAGGTCATCCCGCGGCACTGGGCCACGGACCTCGAACCAGGGAGCAGACATGACCATCACCTCCACCACACTCACTCGAGCGGCCGGCCTGTGCGCCGTCGCGGCGGGCGTCTTGTTCATCGGCGTCCAGATCAGCCATCCCAACCTGGACGCCAGCTACGCCACCACTACCGAGTTCACGCTCCGGCAGATGCTGAAGATGCTCATGACCGCCCTGTCGCTCGTGGGCATCACGGGGATGTACCTGCGCCAGGTGAGGCAGATGGGGGTTCTCGGCCTCGTCGGCTACATCATGTTCAGCGCCGGCTGGCTCGCCCTCATGGGCATCGAGGTCGTCAGCGTGACCATCCTCCCTTCGCTGGCGCACCTTGCACCCGGCTACGTCAACGACATCCTCACCGCAGCCACCGGCGGCACCGCGACCGGAGACATCGGCGCGTTCAAGACTTTCAACATGGTCACCGGCGTCCTCTACCTGGTCGGCGGCTTCGTGTTCGGCATCGCCCTCTTCCGCGCCAACGTCTTGGCCAGGTGGGCTGCCGCACTCCTCGCCGTCGGCACCGTCGCGACCATCGGCATCAAGGTGTTCCCGCACGTCAACGAGCGGCTGTTCGCCATCCCCACCGCCGTCGCCATGGTCGGCCTCGGTTACTCGTTGTGGCGCCAGCAGCGCAGCTCGTCCGCTCTGCCCACGTCCGTGCCCAGCACCGTCAGCTCGCAGCTCGACCCGGCCGGTGCCAAGTGACCGACCAAGCAGGAGCACGACCCACCCGGTCGACCAGGTCGCCCGGGTGGGTGCCGTTCACGCTGGTCGCGCTCGTGCTGGTGCCCGCGGTTGCCGGATCCATGCGCCTGGTCGAGCTGGCTGGCGGTGCGCATGTGCTGCCCGCCAACCCACGCGCTGCTGCCTCGCCGACAGCCATTGTCGTGCACATCCTCTGCGCCCTCGCGTACGCCGTCCTCGGCGCCTTCCAGTTCTCCGCCGTTCTGCGGCGCCGTCGACCCGCCTGGCATCGCATGGCCGGACGGGTGCTCGTAGGGCTGGGCTTGGCCGTGGCGTTCTCCGCGCTGTGGATGACCCTGGTCTACGCCCGCCAGCCCGGCACCGGGGACCTGCTCTACGTGTTTCGGCTTGCGTTCGGCTCGGGCATGGCCGCCAGCATCGTCCTGGGATTCACCTCGATCCGGCACGGTGATGTCGCCCGTCACCAGGCCTGGATGACCCGCGCCTACGCACTGGCCCTCGGCGCCGGCACGCAGACGTTCACGCTAGGGATCGGGAAGGCGGTGTTCGGCACCAGCGAGCTCAGCTACGACTTCATGATGGGCGCCGGCTGGGCGATCAACCTCATGGTCGCTGAGTACGTCATCCGTCGGCGATCCGGCAGCCGCCAGCCCCGGACAGCCAACACCAAGGTCGCGGTGTGATGGCCAAGTCAGCCAGCGGGTCGGCGCCCGTCTGCTACCAACTTCGCGTCGACGGGCACCTCGACGACCGCTGGTCCGCCTGGTTCGGTGACTTCACGCTGACCTACGAAAACGACGGCACCACCGGCCTGACCGGGCTCGTCGCTGACCAAGCTCAGCTGCACGGGCTGCTGATGAAGGTCCGCGACCTGGGCGTCACCCTGGTATCCGTGACGGTCGTCGACCCGTAGGAATCGTCGGCCAGGAGCCCGATTCCGTGGGCGACCAGCGCGACCCTCTGGGACTGTTGGACCCATGGAGTACGTCCGATACCGAATCGATCCACACCTGGCCGAGCTGCTCAGCCGACTCAACGGGAGCTCACTGGGACAGTCGTTGGTGGATCGACTCACCCAACTCGTAGAGATCCCGGAACCCACGCCGGTGGGCGCCACCTTGGCGTCGGCACTACGAGCCCATCAGTGGCTACTGAACCGCGCCGCTGTCGGAGGCATCCCGCTCACGGCAGCCGGATATCTCAAGCCCACCGACGTGAAGGAGCTCGCCGAGGTCCTGCCGACGATGGACGGTTGGATCTTCACGGTCTCTCGCGAGGTCGACGCCCACCCGGTGCTCGGGTTTCGCACGTTCGTCCAGAAGGCGGGGCTGCTGCGCAAGTACAAGGGCCACCTGGTGCTCTCCAAGGCCGGGAAAGCCGCGCAGCAGAGCACCTCGGCGCTGTGGGGTCAGCTAGCCGAGCACCTGATCCCGACCAAGCCGTACTTCGACCAGACCGCGACGGTTCTCATCGTGCTGCATATCGCCACCTCGCCAGCCGAGCAGCTGAACGCCACCAAAATCGCTCGCGCACTGGAGCAACTCGGATGGGCTGACGCTGGTGGCCGACCAGTCACCGCCTCGGACGTGCACTGGGTCGCCAACGAAGTCTGGGACGCGATCGGCAACGTCGGAACGCACGTGTCGACACGGCACGGCGACCGGACGCCGAGTTCGGCTGCGATCTCGCTGATCCGAGACTCGTTGCTCAAGGAGACCCCTCCTCCGGCGCTCGGGCCCCAGCCCCCGGGCGGATCGATCAGGCCCTGAGCATCTCCGCGAGTTCGCGGAAGTCCTCGACAAGGAGGTTCATGTCGGCTGCTGTGTGAGCCAAGGACACGAGCCACTGCTCGTCGAGCCCAGGCGGCGTGAGGATGCCGCGGTTGACGCCCCACAGCCAGGAGAGCTCTGCGGCGCCGAAGTCCGTGCGCTTGTAGTCGCGGTAGGTGCGGACGGGCGTCGGCGACCAGGTGACCGCGCCCTTGACGCCGAAGCCGACGGTATGGGCAGGCAGCCCGTGCGTGGCGATGATTGCGTCCATCGCCGTCAGCGCGGAGATGTTGAGCGCCTCGGCCGCGCTGAGGGCCTCTGGCGTCGCGATCTCGTCGATCGCCAACGCCGCTGCGACGACGAGCGGGTTTCCGTTGTACGTGCCGAAGTGAGGCATCCGGCCGTCGGTGAGGCAGTCCATGACCTCGGCACGACCGCCGAATGCCGCGAGCGGGAGGCCGCCACCGATGCTCTTCGCGAGCGCAACGAGGTCGGGCGTGACGCCGAGGCGCTGCGAGGCTCCTGCGGGGCCGGCGGTGAGGCCGGTCTTCACCTCGTCGAAGACGAGCAGCGAGCCGTGCGCATCGCAAAGGGCACGGACACCGGCGAGATAGCCCGCGTCGGGGACGACGATGCCGATGTTTTCCAGCACCGGCTCCATGAAGACGCACGCGACGTCGGCGCCGTACTGGTCGAGGAGCTGCTCCAAGCGCGCGAGGTCGTTGTACGGGACTACGTGGACGGTCCCGGCCTCCACCTCAAAGGGCGTGACCGGGGTTGGTGCGTCTTCGGGACCGGCGTCAGCGACGTCGGGCTTGACCGACACCTGCAGGGCGTCATAGCCGCCGTGGTACCCGCCCTCGATCTTGATGATGGCCTTGCGGCTCGTGAAGGCCCGAGCGGTGCGCAGCGCGTACATCGTCGCCTCGGTGCCAGAGTTGGCGAACCGCAGCTGGTCGAGCGAGAAGCGGCGCTGGAACCGCTCGGCAGCATCGGTGGCCGACGGTGAGGGAGTCACGAACAGCGTGCCGGTCTCGAGCGCACGCGACACGGCTGCGACGACAGTGGGGTTGAGGTGCCCGGCAAGCATCGCGCCGAAGCCCATCGACAGGTCGAGCACCTTCCGGCCGTCGACGTCGGTGAGCCACGCGCCCGCTGCCGAGGTGATCGCGATCGGATACGGGTCCCAGTGCTGGAACGAGGACGGCACACCGAGCGGCAGCGGGCCAAGAGCGCGGGCGTGATGCGCTGCGGAGCCCGGAGTCTGCGCCGCGAACCTCTCCCACTCCGCGGACAGCAGAGTCGCCACCCGCGCGCGGTCGATCGGCAGAGACGATGCGGGGACGTTGCGCCAGGTTGCCGGATCGTGCGCCGGCCAGGTGACCGGCGTCGGGACAGGGGCAATGGTGTCGGTCATGTCGGCCTCCGGGTCGCGTAGCGCGCTGCAACCGGGAGCCTAGCCGCGTTCTCTTGGACCGGTGCCAACGCATCGGCCGCACGGATGGCGCCGGAGCCGCCGTCGACGGCCACCTCGGCGTACGCCGTGCCGCGGCCGATCCCGAGCCGGGCCGGCTTGACGTGAGCCGCATCGTCGCGCACACTCAACGATGTAATCGCAAGGGGAGTACCCCCTCGCTATCGTGTCGTCATCACGACGCCGGCCACCGTGCCGATGTCCGGCACGGTGGGTCGCGCCTTCGGGTGCGGCGGTGGGAGACCTTCGACAAACGGCGCTGACGCGCCCTTGAGTCGGAGGTCTTTTCTGTGTCCGTACCCCTGTGGGCCTGGATTGCCAGCCTCGGCGTCATCCTCGCGATGCTCGCCGTCGACCTCGTCGCACACCGGCACGCCCACATCGTCTCCGTCCGCGAGGCGGCGGCATGGAGCGCCGTCTGGGTGACGCTAGGCCTGGCGTTCGGCGCCGTGGTCTGGTGGCAGTTCGGCGCGGAGTACGGCTCGCAGTACTACGCCGGCTATCTCATCGAGAAGACGCTCGCAGTTGACAACGTCTTCGTCTTCGCGATCATCTTCAGCTACTTCGCGGTGCCGCGGGAGCACCAGCACCGGGTGCTGTTCCTCGGTGTCGTAGGAGCCCTGGTGCTCCGCGGGATCTTCATCGCGGCCGGATCGGCGCTCATCGCGAGCGCCGGCTGGGTCCTGTACGTGTTCGGCGCCTTCCTGGTGCTCACCGGGTGGCGCATGGCGCGCAGCCGTCATGAGCACCCCAACCCCGCCGACAGCCGGGTGGTGCGTCTGTTCCAGCGGCTCGTGCCCACCACACCGGACTACCACGGTGCGGCGTTCTGGGTCAGGGACAAAGGTCGCCTGCTCGCGACCCCGTTGCTCACCGTGCTCGTGCTCGTCGAGGTCAGCGACATCGTCTTCGCCGTCGACTCGATCCCGGCGATCTTCGCGGTGACCCAGGAGCCGTTCCTGGTGTTCACCAGCAACGCATTCGCGATCCTCGGTCTGCGCGCGCTCTTCTTCCTCCTTGCCGACCTGGTGGACCGGTTCGTCCACCTCAAGCTCGGCCTCGCGGTCGTGCTCGTGTGGGTCGGCGCGAAGATGCTGCTCGCCGACCTCTGGCACGTCCCCACGCTGGTGTCGCTCGGAGTCGTCGTCACCGTGATCACCGTCTCGATCGCCGCCAGCCTGCGGGCCACGCGACCCGGGATGCCCCTCCACGCCTCCCCGATTCCCTCCGCCCCCGCAGTCCCGTCCCCCGATTCCGTCCGCCCCACCACTACCGGAGGTTCCCCATGAGCACCATCAGCTCCCCACCACGACTCCGCAGCACGTCGATCAAGGCGCGTCGTGAGCCTCAGGCCGCCGACGACCGCAGCGCCGTGACTCTGACGCCCGACGGTCGGCTCCTCATGTCTGAGCGGCTGCGCCACCTGCGCGAGGACCTTGTTTCGCGACTGGTGCCCCTGCTCGTCGACCGCGAGCGCGACGAGCGCCACACCGCCGAGTTCGAGCGGCTGCTGGCCGAGGCCGACCGGCTCGAGCACGTGCTCGCGACGTCGGGCACCGCGGTACCGAGCGGGTCGGGCGACGTCGAGCTCGGCAGCCGTGTCCACATCAGGTTGGCCGGTGGCATCGAGCAGTGGGTGCGCCCTGTGCACCCGGTCGAGGCGTTCCTCGACGATGAGCGCATCTCAGCCGCGTCTCCGCTGTCGCAGGCCATCCTCGGTGCGAGCATCGGCCGCACCGTGACCGTCCACGGACCGTCAGCCACCTGGCGGTGCCGGGTCCTGGACGTCCGGACGGTCGGGGACCGGGAGCTCCACCATGCCGGACACTGAGACCTCGCCGGCGCAGGGCGCCCCGCCGCGGGCAAGAGTCCATCTGCGCGCCCGCGACTGGGCTAGGACGAGGCCCACGACGCACCTCGTGCTCAAGGCCATCGTGCTGGCCCTCGGGCTCACGCTCGTCGTTGCCGGGGCGGCCATGCTCGTCCTGCCCGGCCCCGGCTGGGCGGCGATCATCCTCGGCCTCATGGTCCTCGCGTCCGAGTACGTCTGGGCCAAGCGACTGCTCGACCCTTTGCGGCGCCTGGCCAACCGAGGCATCTCCGCGATTCGCGCCCGGCGCCACCGCTGACCTGTCCCGTCCCGTCAATCCCACCGGAGTTTCCACATGAGCACTCCCGTCTCCACCAGTTCGCGCGACGCCCGACGTCCCAAGCCGCCCACTCCCAGCGAAGTCACGCTGATCCAGGCCATCAAGAACTACCCGGCAGTCTCGCTGCTGATGTCGACCACCCCGTCAGCCCGAATGTTGCCGGCGGAGGCTGATCAGCTCCGAGGGCTTGCGCGCGAAGCGCACGCTCGACTGGACTCAGAGTCGCTCCCAGACGTCCACGACACCGTTCTCGCGCCGCTGCACGAGCTCGTAGAAGGCGCTGCTCGCGGGCCTACGACGCAGGCCGTCGCGGTCTTCGTTTCGGCGCGCACGAGGAAAGTGATGTACCTCGACATCGCTGTCGCGGACCGGGTGGTAGTTGATCCGACCTTCGCCACACGCGACTTGGTGCGTGCCCTGCACCGCACACCTCGCCACGTTGCACTGCTGCTGAGCCAGCGCGAAGCCCGGCTCCTCGAGGGGATGGGCGACGAGTTACGCCCTGTGGCCGGACGCGCATTCCCTCGACTCGCTGGGGATGCGAAAAAGGAGGAGCGCCGATCGAGCGCCACGGCGCGAGGGCGTCGCTCGTTCTACCGGGACGTCGACCGCGCCTTGGGCACCTACCTGACGGTCCACCCCGCCCCTCTGGTACTCGTCGGGACCCAACGGGAGTTGGCGGAGTTCCGGGACCTCTCGCAGAATCTGTCCAGGCTGGCCGGGAGCGTGCACGGGAGCCTGATCACGGCGCCCGCCGCCGATCTCACGCCGCGGATCCGGCCGGTGCTACAGGCCTACCTACGATCCCGGCAGCAGGAATCACTCGACCTGCTCGACGAGCGAGTCAGCGCTGGTCGAGCCGTGTCGGGCATCGCCTCGGCATGGATGGCCGCACACGCCGAACGACCCGAGATGCTCACCGTCGAGGAGGGCTACTTCTACCCCGCCCGGGTCGACGCAAGCGGAGAGCTCCTCACCCCCGCAGCCGACCTCGATCACCCCGACGTCCTCGATGACGCCGTCGACGAACTCATCGAGGCCGTGCTTCGCCGCGGAGGCTGGGTGGCGCTGGTCCAGGACGGCGCGCTCAGGGACCACGACCGGGTTGCTCTGACCCTGCGTCGATGACGCGAGCCGATCGTCGCTAGGTTCACGTACCATTTTCCCACTCCGCAGCGAAGGACAACCATGGAAGCCACTGGCGTCAACGAATCCAGCCTGGCCCGACTACGACGGTGGAACATCGGGCTGACCCTGCTGCACGGCGTGCAGGTTGTCGCCGTACTTCTGCTCGCCAACGGTTTCGCGATCACCGTCACGTCGCAGTTCCCGACCGGTCCCCCGGGCACCGCTGCACCTGCGCCCGAGGCGTTGTTCGACGTCGCGATCGGCTCTGCCATCGCGGCTTTCCTGGCGCTGGCGACGCTCGACCACCTGCTCACCGCGACCGTGTTCCGCTCTCGCTACGAGGCCGACCTGCGCGCCGGGCTGAACCGCTTTCGGTGGATCGAGTACTCCGTCAGCGCCACGATCATGGTGATCCTCATCGGCTTCTACAACGGGCTCACCGGAATCACCGAAGTAGCTCTGATCATCGGCGCCAACGTTGCGATGATCCTCTTCGGCTGGCTGCAGGAGCTGATGAACCCGCCCGGCAGGACCCGAACCACGATGCTGCCGTTCTGGTTCGGATGCGTGGCCGGGGCCGCACCCTGGGCGGCCATCGTGGTGAACCTGATCGGCGCCAGCCGAAGCAGCACCAACGAGGTGCCCGGTTTCGTCTACGGCATCGTCGCGTCGCTATTCGTGTTCTTCATGAGCTTCGCGCTCAACCAGTGGCTGCAGTACCGCAGGATCGGGAAGTGGGCCGACTACGCCTACGGCGAGAAGGTCTACCTGGTGCTCAGCCTGGTCGCGAAGTCCGCTCTCGCCTGGCAGATCTTCGGGGGATCACTCGCCGGCTGACACAGCGTCCGACGCCGGCTGACCCGGCCAGCGAGGAAACCCTCCGACAACCCCCCATCGACGTGCGTCGCAGCGGTGTGTATTGGGTCGGTTGCGTGCCACTCTGCCGGGCTGGTCGGGCCCGGTTGAACGCAAGCTCTCGGCGTGTCCTCCTGGCGATCACCCAGTCGGATGTCGCGACGTCGGTGCCGGACCTGCGCCACGATTCGTAGCGGGGGCAGAATCTGGACCTGCGACCTCGGGGTTAGGAGCTGCGCGAAAGGTGCCGCCCGCGGCTGGGCTGCCCCGACACTGCTCAGGTGGGAGTTCGGGCGATCAGCAAGGGTTGGAAGAATCCGGAGTCTAGGGCTGGCAGCCATTCCACATGCGTGAGTCCGGCGAGCTCGGCGCACTCGGTGAGCTCCTGTCGGCTGACGGCCCACAGGCAGGATGTCCGGCGCGTCACAGCCCAGCCGCCACCAGCTTCCGCGAGATGGAAGTGCTGCAGGTCGTACCGCTGACCATCTGGCCACCAGTCCCAGACCTGGAATGTCACGCTCACCGAACCGTCCACCCGCCACACCTGGGGCGGAGTCACCGAGGGGTGGACGCGCCGCGCCTGCTCGTAGTCCCGTGCACTGACCAAGACGTGGCCGCCAGGGCGGGCGACGGCGTTGTCGGCGCACCACCGCATCGAAGCTGTTGTCGGCAAAGGGCAGCCTGCGCATGTCGGCCAGCGCGAGGGAGGCGTGTTGGCTGCTGCACGGCCCAAACGGCGCGGGCGACTGCGACCTTGCACAGTCCGCGGCCAGGGCAGCCGCCCTCCAGCTCGACAGCGTCCGTCTCACCCGTGAGACGCGTCGCCAGGCCGCTGATGTCAGGTACTCCGCCGCCCGGCTCATCACCGTCGAGGAGCAAGAACGACAGTCGCTGGCCGAGCGACTGAGAACTGGCACGTTCCTGATCGACAGCCCGCCGGACGGGCCGACCCGACTCGTCATCGAGCTTGCCGACGCCGTCTCAAGGCGCCGGGATGGTCCGATCGTCAGCTCTTGGGACTTCGAACATGAGCGACGATTCCGTGGCGGTCAGGGAAGCCGAGGCTCTTGCTACCGCGTGCCCGCCCGGCGTCGAGGTGGCGAGCACCAGGAGAGGACGCGGGTTGTCATCGAGTGTCAGCCGTTGGGGTCGAGGCCAGGGTCTTCGCCTCGTATGCGTGCAGCAAGTCGGCCCAGGTAGAGGTCCCATCCCTGGCGGTGGTGGCTGAGCTGTTCGGCGGTGGGCAGGTCATAGTGCCGCAAGACGACCAGCGTGCTCTCACCCACCTTGGTGAATGTGATCACAACCCTCGTGGACCCGGGTGCCACTTCGTCTCCCTGGGTCCACCCCCAGGTGAAGACCAGACGGCGTGGCGGGTCGATCTCGACGAACTGGCCGGCGGTCTCCACACCGTCGCGCATGCGGACTCGGTATTCACCACCGGGTGTTGTCTCGAGAGTCGCCGAAGTCCCCATCCACTGCACGTAGAGGGCCGGGTCAGTGAAGTAAGCGAACACAGTCTCCGGCTCGGCGTCGACAGTGACACTGACCTCCAGCACCTGCTTGGTCATCCGGACGCACCCCGTCGACGCTGCTCGGACTCGGCCAGCTCCTTCATCCTGGTCAGACCGGCGCGCCAGTGTTCCTCGACCACAGCCCGAAGGGCTCCCATCGACTCCTGGTCGGCGCGGTAGATGCGGCTGGTGCCCTCGCGTCGCTCCAACAGGAAGCCGGCCGCCTTCAGCACAGACAGGTGCTGGCTGACCGCGGACCAGGAGACGTCGAACTCCGCGGCGATCTCGCCGGCGGACAGCTCCCGGTCCCACACCAGCTCGAGGATGCGCAACCGTCGCGGGGCGGCGACCACCTGAAGCGCCTCCACGGAACACCTCTCTGCCGCAATCCCGCCGCGGCCGTTCTCTGGTCGTGCTGGGGGTTGCGCAACCCGACTATTTAAGTCAAGACTGAAATAAGGCTATCCGACCGCGTCCCTGGAGGGAACCGTGGACCGCACCATCACTTTGACCGTAGACGTGGATGCCGACCCGATGCGCGTCTTCGAGCTGCTGTCGACCACGCAGGGCCAGCGGGCGTTCTGGACGGCGGACTGCGACGTCAGCGAAACCAAGGCCCGGTTCGGTTTCCCACAAGCCCCCGTCGACCTGTTGGCGGACGTGACCATCGCGCCGGGCAAGCTGGTCCGCATGCACGTCACCTCCGGCTTCCCGTACTGGGAGGGATCCACCTGGGAGTGGGAGTTGCGCCCAGCGAGCCGCGCCGAGTCAGGCACGTCGGTGCTGTTCCGGCACTACGGTTTCGGTGAGGGCTTCCCCGAGATCGACCTGGGCCACACGGCTCAGACATGGGCGCTGATCGAGGATCGGCTCGCAACCGTCGCAGCCTCGAACGAGTCGCAACCTTTCTTCCCGGTCGTCCCGTGACGGCCTGTCACGAAGTTGCTGGCGTGAGGACCTGACCGGTGAGGGGCGTCGACGTACGACCCTCGTTGCTGGTGACAAGACCTCGGAGCGAGGTGGCAGGGTTCATGTTCGACCCGGCGAACGACTTGCTATGGACCGGCGGGATCACCTCCAGCCGCCCCGACCAGGACGGTCCGCTAGAGATGGGTGCAACTGTCGAGCGGACCGCACGGTTCCTTGGGCGCTCCTTCACCTACGGCTACGTCGTGACCCGCCACGAGCCGAACCGGCTCGTCGAGATGTCCGTCGAACGACCCTTCCCGATGCTGGTGCGCTACGAGCTGTCCGATGCCGGGGACAGCACGGTGGTGGCGATCCACGCGTCTGGCGCACCGGGTCGATTCTTCGGATGGGCCTCGCCGCTCATGACGCGGCAGGTCCGCAAGAGCATCACAGGCGACCTCGAGCGTCTGCGCAGCTGCCTCGAACACCCAGCTCCGGGAAAGCGGCCGCCCGATCAAGGCGGTGGTTCTTGACATCCGTTGTCGGCGGTGAGCGCCGGCTAGGGGAAGGCAGACAACATGAGCTAGCCCGACGTCCGGTCGCTGGGGGTGATGCTGGAAGACCCCTGGACTGAGTCGCGGCAGAGGTATCGCAATCAGTCCCTTGGTCATCGTGAATGTGGCGAGAGCCCTACGACCGCGACGTGATCCGACGACCTGAAGCGCCCGGCCCGCCCGCGGCTCACGTCAGATGTAACGGGAGCCCGGGCTCAGGTGACTGCACAGGTACGACGACCGATCGGAGGCTCCGATGTCCTGGACGCCAATCGCCGACCATGCTCTGCTGTCCGACCGCCACTCGAGCGCGCTGGTCGACCGCTCGGGCTCGGTGGAGTGGTTGAGCTTCCCCCGGTTCGACAGCCCGTCCGTGTTCGGTCGGCTGCTGGGTGCTGAGGCGGGTCACTGGCAGGTGAGCCCGGCCAGCGAGTGGACGAGCAGCCGCCGGTACCTCGACCAGACGCTCGTGTTGGAGACCACGTTCACGACTCCGTCGGGGACGTTGGTGCTCACTGACGCCCTGGCCATGGGGCCGGACAACGGGGGCCATCGCCTCGGCCGGGACGTGCCGCACCTTCTGGTCCGGCGGGTTGCGTGCATCGCCGGTGAGGTCGAAGTCGAGGTCTCCTACGAGCCACGGCCGGAGTACGGGCTCGTCGTCCCGCTTCTTGCCGACGTGCGAGGGGGTGTGAGCGCACGCGGAGGGGCGGAGTGGCTCGTCCTGTCGACACCGGTCCCGCTGTCGTTGGAGCACGGGTCGGGCCGGGGTCGCACCGTCTTGCGCCAGGACGAGCGCCTGCATCTCGGCCTGCACCGCTCGACGCTCGAGCAGACCCCGGCACGGGTCTGGTCTCCGGAGGAGTTGGCCGGCACGCTGGATGCGACGATCGACGCCTGGCGGTCGTGGTCCGACCTGCACCAGACGTACGACGGGCCATGGGCAGACCTGGTGCACCACAGCGGAAGGGTGCTTCAGGGGCTCTCGTACCAGCCCAGTGGGGCGATCGTTGCCGCCGCGACCACCTCGCTGCCCGAGGGCGTGGGTGGTGAGCGGAACTGGGACTACCGGTACTCGTGGGTGCGCGACGCCAGCTTCACGATGGAGGCGCTCTGGGTGGCGGCCTGCCCCGACGAGGCCGACGACTTCTTCGCCTTCATGACCACGGCAGCCGCGTCCGGGATCGGCGTAGGGCAGTCCTTGCAGATCATGTTCGGCATCGGCGGCGAGCACGACCTCAGCGAGCGCGAGCTGCCGCACCTCGAGGGGTGGCGCGACAGCCGACCGGTCCGTGTCGGCAACGGGGCCTGGAACCAGCAGCAGCTCGACGTCTACGGCGAGCTACTCGGTGCTGCGCAGCGGCTGGCCGACCAGCTGGCCTGGGTCGACGAGGACACCAAGCGCTTCCTCGTCGCCTGTGCAGAAACCGCGGCCGAGCGGTGGGTCGAGAAGGACCAGGGCATCTGGGAGGTCCGCGGCGACCCGCAGCACTTCCTGTACTCCAAGGTCATGTGCTGGGTCGCCCTCGACCGGGCGATCACCCTCGCCGACCGGCTTGGCGCGGCGGACCGTGTCCCGGAGTGGACCAAGAGCCGCGACCGGATCCGCGAGACCGTGGAGCGGGACGGCTGGAGCGACGAGGCTGGCGCGTTCACCCAGTACGTCGGGTCGACCGAGCTGGACGCGTCGAACCTGATGATGGCAATCGTCGGCTTCCTGCCCGCCGACGACCCGCGAATGCTGGCCACCATCGACGCCACCGAGCGGCGTCTCACCGACGACAACGGCCTGCTGTACCGCTACCGCACCCAGGGCGGAGTCGACGGCCTCGCCGGCGAGGAGGGCACCTTCCTGCTTTGCACGTTCTGGCTCGCACAAGCGCTCGCTCTGGCCGGTCAGGTCGATCGAGCGCGCGTAGTCTTCGAGCGCGCCGCCGCGTACGTCAACGACGTCGGACTGCTCGCCGAGGAGGTCGACCCCGGCACAGGCGAGCTCCTGGGTAACTTCCCGCAGGCGTTTAGCCACATCGGCCTGGTCAACGCCGCGTGGGCGATCTCCGAGGCAGAACGGCGCGGTCCCCCACCTGTCGGCTGACGTCGCACAGCGGGCTAGCGCTGATCATCGTCTGGGGCAAGGAACAAGAACTCAACGCCGACCAGCCGTGGATCTGCGGGTTGCTTCACGCGGTCGCTGCCTGGAAGCTTCCCGCGGCCACGGTGGCAACGGACCCGCCGACCCAGAGCCGCCCGTCTGGTTCGGGCCTGACTCGCATCGTGCTGGGTCTGCCGGTGTACTGGCCCTGGTGAAGGAGCAGCGGCTCGTCATCGGGACGGCTCTGGTGTCGCATCAGGTATCCGGCGGCCGGACCCGCGGCACTTCCGGTGGCGACATCCTCGACCCGGCCGGTGTTGTCCCAGGTGCGACCCTCCGGTCGCTCCGGGTCGAGCACGGAAACGAACTTGGCCCCGACCTCCTGCAGGAGCGCCTCGAAGTTGGTGCGGCAGATCCGGGCCTGCTCCAATCCTCCGGCGACCGGCACGATCAAGTAGTCGAGGCCGGTGCTGACCACCTGCATCGGCAGCGCACGATGCAGGTGGTCACGCGTCAGTCCCAGCGCTTCGCTTAACGCCGCTGCCCGCTCTCCTACCACCGTCGGGCCGAACTGCGGGACGCCCTGATCCATCTCGACATCGATCCACATAGGCCCAGAGCTGGTTCGGACTTCGATCGTTCGCTGGGCGATCCGCAAAGCCCACTGCCTGTCCTGCCGCCCCGTGGCGAGCATGCCGTGCAGCACCGCGGCAGCACCCAAAACGGGATGGCCGGCGAAGTCCAACTCCTCGTCCTCGGTGACGATCCGCTGCGTGGCCGTCATTGTCTCGAGGTCCACTTCGGTGAGGAACACGCTCTCGAACTGGCGCATCTCCCGCGTCACGGCTTGCATCAGCTCTGGTGGGAGCTCCTTCGAGTCGAGAACGACGACAAGACCGTTCCCCTGAAAGGCCCGCCGGCTGAACACGTCGACATGCCGATACTCGAGTGTGATCACGACACGATTCTATGAAGGCTTTCGGTGACGGCGGGCGCCGGACCGTCGGCCGTCGAGAGCGGACGGCTCCGCTCCACGACCCAACTGCCAGATACTCAGCATGAGAGCACCCGGTGACCAGAAGGCGGCCGAGCCGGCCGGCAACTCCGTGGGCAAGCTCGGGCCGGCCGAGAACCACGGTCATGCAACCGATCGGCGGCCGGGGAGGGTGCCGCTCGTCAGCGCCACGCGTCCCCAGGCGTTCTGGCATACCGCCTCCATGCGTATCCCCACGGGATGACAGCTAGGACGATGACGTCAAAGGAGCATCTGAACAGGACCTCGCTCGTTGCAGCGTTCATGTCGTCGGAGACCAGGTGGGGGATGGCCACCGCCGCGCTCCAGATCACCTTCCAAGCCACCTCGAACAGCAGGATCGGCAGCATCCGGACGGGGTATCTGAGCCCGAGGAACGCCAGCAGCGACATGGCCGTCAGCAGACAGGTGACTACCCCTTCCATCACCGGGAGGGATCCGGCGTCCTGGAAGAGAACCGGCCACTTGACGATGGCCAGTCCCACGCCAATGAAGGCGTAGCCGAAACGCATGACGTTCAGACGGCGCGTGGACAGCCCACCGTCGACGGCGGTCGTGTCGCCGGTCGAGTCGATGACCTGGGCATTGCTCATGACGTTCTCCTCGGGGTCAGGGCCAGGCGGTTGGACCCGGAAGCCCCGAGTGGCCGCTCAATCGCGGTGCTGGACGGTCGCTCGCCCGGTTCGGCGTGAGCAGTGAAAGCGGTCTTGGTTCGTGAGCTCATGACGAGCTCCCTTCACCGGTGGTAGTGATGTGGCGTACTGCGGTGGCCGGGTGGCGGGGGTCCCTGCCGGAGCGGGAGAACTCACCCTCCGCTGAAACCGGGGCGGTTCGTTTGAGTGCGATCAGCCGCGTGCAGTGCGGTTCAGGATCTGCTTGCGGAGCCGGTGAAGTTGGGGCATCAGGCCGTAGATGACGATCGGCACGGCGATGGTGGCCAGCACGAAGGTGCGCGCGACAGGCGTCAACGTCCGGAGCCAGTCACCGAGGACCAGGTTGAGGATCGTGAGGGTCGGGAAGACGGCCAGCCAGATCATCACGGCCAGTTGGTGCTTGGTGGGCGGTCCGGCGGCGGTGGGCTGGGAATTCGAGAAAGCGTTCGGCGAGGGGGTGGTCATGGCGTCTCCTTCGGATGGGTGTTCGGGGTTCGTCGCGGCCGGAGGCCGTTGCTGAGGTCGGCGTTGAGCGCGATCGCGGCTGCTGAGCCTGCGCCGGCGGCGGTGCCGACCTGGGCTCGCGGCTCGATGACGTTGCCGGCGGACCAGACGCCGGGGACGCTCGTGCGTCCCACGCTGTCCGCGATGGCCCAGCCGTCGCTGTCGACGTCGACGTCAAGTCCGAGCAGCAGGTCGTTGGGGACGAGCTGCTCGACGGTGCCGATGGCGCGGGCGATCAGCTCCGCGCGTTCGGTGGCGGTCAAGCGGTCGGATGGGGTGAAGTGGACCAGGTCATGGGTCCACTGGCGGACGATCTGCGCGTAGCGAACGTCGCTCGCAGTTCCACCGAGCACACCGAGCTGGTAGTCGCGGACCTCGTGGCCGTGGCCGTAGGGGCAGTAGGCGACGTCGCGCGACCAACGGTCGCGGAGCCCCGGGATGTCCGGCAGGACGTCCCGCAGGCCGGTGCTGAGCAGCATTCGCCATGCCGAGATCTGCTGCCCGTCGTCGAGGTGGACGAAGAACCCGCCGGCGCGTGACAGGTAGCCGTACATGTGGGTTGACGGGGCGTCGCGCGGTGTGCCGGCGTCGACCAGCAGGACCGTGCGGCGGGCCCGGGAGAGCACCAGGGCCGCGGACAGTCCGGCGGCGCCTCCGCCGATGATCGCTACGCCGTATTGACTCATGACCGAAACGTTGGAGCTTCGCGCCGGATTCGCCAACGAAGGTTGCTGTTTCTGGGAATCGGTAGTGGGATGAGCGCCGTGGAGGACCCGTCAGCGGCGGCGATTGCTGCCGCACTCGACCAGGTTGGGCCTCGGCTCAGGCGACTCCGGACCCAACGTCAGATCACCCTAACCGGCCTCGCGAGCAGGACCGGAATCTCCAAGAGCACACTGTCGCGGCTCGAGACCGGGCAGAGACGGCCCACCCTGGAACTCCTCCTGGCCCTTTCGCATGCCTACCGGGTGCCGTTGGACGACCTCGTCGCAGCGCCCGAAGAGGGCGACCCTCGCATCAGACTCAGACCCGGCAGCGTCAAGGGCAGAACAGTGATCCCGCTCACGCGGGAGCCCGGCGGCGTGCAGGCCTGGAAGATCGTGATCCCGACCAGCAAGGTCACCCCGGAGCCGCGCGCGCATGACGGCAACGAATGGATCTACGTCCTGTCCGGCCACATGCGCCTTGTTCTCGGCGACCAGGACTGGGTGCTCGAGCCAGGCGACGTCGCAAGCTTCGACACCCAGGTTCCGCACTGGTTCGGTAGCACAGGTGACGAGCCGGCGGAGATCCTCAGCATCTATGGGCGGCCCGGCGAACGCATGCACGTCCGGGTCGAACCACCCGACGACCGGTCGGCAAGCGTGCAGTAAGTACCCGGTAACGGCCAGCGCGCGTCGCCGTACGAATGCCGCCGCCTCCGCCTCCTGAGCGCTCCGTTAGTGCGATCACCCTATTCACGGTGATCGGCCAATCTTCGGCTGACCATTCATGCGTAGGGCCGGGCTTGGCGCAGCTCGGTGCAAGAACCGAAATGCCCGGAACGGGGTGTCCTTGCGCCTGATCGACAGGCGCGTTCCGTCGTCGCGGGTCTTGACGTGCGACGCTCGGGACCAACGGCCACTGCAGACGCGCCACGAGAGCGTATCGTGAGAACTGCCCGCGGAAAGGGGGCTCACGATGAAGTTCTCCCGGTCGCTGGGTGCTGCCTGCCTGGCGGCAGCCGCAATTCTGCTGCCAGGATCGTCAAGTTCGGCCGCGGTTCCCCCAAACCTGGTTTTGCAGTACACATTCGACAGCGACACGACGACGGCCATCAGGGACTCCTCGCTCAACGCCCTCACCGGTCGCCTCGTGAACTCGGACCCCCGCACGGCATTCGTCTCTGGTGCGCCTGGAAGGGGAAACGCGTTGCGGCTCTTTGCCCCGCAACGTCAGTACGTCGAGGTCCCGCAAAGCCCGGCACTCGACGTCAACCGGTTCACACTCACGGCCTGGGTCCGCTACACCGGCGTGACCACCGCTGACACCCTTGACCGGTGGGAGGTGCTCGAGAAGGCTGGGGCGTACTGGCTGAACGTCCGCACCAACGGTCGCGTTCGTGCGGGCGGCTTCTTCGGGGCTTGCGGTGCCAGCCGCTACTGGAAGTACCTCGACAGCACTCGGACTGTTCCGACCAACACGTGGACACACCTGGCGGCCAGGTACAACGGCTACCGACTCACCATCTTCATCAACGGCGTCGCTGCCGGGTCGCTCAGCGTGAGCGGCACGACGTGCGCCAACGACGAGCCCCTCGCGGTCGGCGCGAAGAGTGCCCCGGCGAAAGGACTGCTCGAGGCATTCTGGGACGGCCAACTTGACGAAGTGCGGCTGTACAACACCGCGCTCAGCACAGCCCGGATCGCTGATCTCGCGAGTCGGCGTTGACCTGTTCTAGGCACCCGCCGCCTCATCCGCTGCTTCTGCGGTCGCAACATGCATGACCTGCGCAAACGGCGGTAACGGGGAGCGTTCACGACTGATGGGCTGAAACGGGCTCAGGGACGTGCTGGGAGCGCGAGGAGGGCTTAGGGCCGACTCACCTGATCCCTGGCATGCGGCGCCTCCGAATCACGCAGCAGGCGAAGACAGGCACCGTGACAACGTCGCCGAATCCGCGGTGACCCCACAGTGCTGAAGCGAATTCGCCGACCGCCCTCCACCCCGCTGCGACCGCCAACACGACTCAGACATGACCAGAGCAGTCCGGCTCTTTCCCCGGCAGAGTGACGGCCGGGGCCGAAGCGGGCCAGCGGGGATCGGGCTCAGTGCTGAGGTACGTCGAACCCGGGCAGCAGCTCGCACAAGACGGGGCGTACGGGCACGGTGACGTCGAGGCGGCAGAGCACCCCGATCACCCCGAGCCAGACCCGTTGGGTCATGAGGTGCTCGGCTGGCAGCGTGAGACCCATCGCCGCGGTGTAGTCGGGGTCGCGTGCCGCCTGGTCACGGGCGAAGCAGGAGCGCAACCACGACGATGAGAACGCGAACACGTCGTGGCGGGCCGGCTCGCTGAACGGCGACATGATCGCGCGCAGGCTCTCGATGTCGACCCGCCGACCGGGCCTGATCAACCCGGCCGCGACGAGCGCCGCCTGCGCGTCGCCGGGGGCGGATTCGTCGGCGAAGGCGCGCACCAGCCGGCCAAAAGCCGGGGGCAGGCCGTCGCGCGTCGCGACGACGGCGCCGAAGTCGACCACGCCGAGCCGGCCGTCCGGGGTGACCCGGAAGTTCCCGGGGTGCGGGTCGGCGTGCAACCAGCCTGCGCGCGCGGGTGCCAGCAGCGCGAAGCCCTGGTAGAGCGAGGCGATCCGACACCGTTCGTCCAAGGTGTCATCAGCGACCGTCACGAGCGGGCGCCCAGGCAACCACTCGCTCACCAGGACTCCGTCCGCGACCGCGACCACCTCGGGGACCGCGTACTCGCTGGACCCGGCGAAGGCCGCCGCGACCTCGCGCTGCGCCCGGGCCTCGTGAACGTAGTCGAGCTCCTCCGCGGCCCGCAGTCGCAACTCGGCTACGACGGGGGCGGCGAGCAACCCGGGCAGGAGGACCCCGGCAAGTCGCAAGGACACGGACAAGGCGCGTAGGTCGGCGAGCAGGACGTCCTTCGCGAAGGGGTACTGCACCTTCACGGCCACCGGCCGGCCGTCGCACCAGGTCCCACGATGTACCTGGCCGAGCGACGCCGCAGCCACCGCGACGGTGTCGATCTCGACGAGCGATTGACGCCAATCGGTGCCGAGACCTCGTCGCAGGACCGGCTCGACCCGGGCCCAGTCCAGGGGTGGGTTGGTCTCCTGCAGTGTGGTCAGGGCCTCGGTCCAGGTGCGGTCGGGATCCGGCGGGAACAGCGAGTCAACCGTCGAGAGCAACTGTCCGGCCTTGAGCGCTCCGCCCTTCATCCCGCCAAGCGTGGAACGGAGGGAATCGGCGTTGCGGGCACGGGACCTTCGACGCAACCCGGCCGGATCGGCGTCGAACCTGGCACGGACGGCGGTCAGCGACGACCGGGCGGCCAGGCCCGCCACCAGACCGGCGATCCGGGTGGACCGGAGCGCCGCCGACCGTCGCAGGTCCATGACCACGGGCCCAGTATGCGCGGGCGGAGCCTCTGAGCCCGGCGCCGACGTCATCGGCCCATCGAGTTCGGTGGGGCCTTGGACGCTGTCGACGTGTGGCGGGGCCGGCCGGCCACTTGCGTGCCGGCGACGGCGACGGTGTTGAGCATGGCCGAGCCCACTTCCGCGTCGGCCTTGCCGATGCCGTGCAGGGCGGTCATGGAGACCGGGATGAAGTTGAACGCCATCGGCACGTTCGACCCCTTTGACTCGGCTTCCTTGGGTGGATCGTGACTGGCGTCTGAGTATGAACCGGCTCGATGGCTCGGTTTCAGGGCCGCCCGGGCCGCATACCTTGGTGCCGACCGAATCGAGTCGCACCGGTCGCCAGCAGAGTCGGTCCGCTTGGTGCGACTCGCGGATCGACTCTCAGGTCGATGACTCAGGCGCAGACCGGCGCCGTCGTGATTCAGTCGCCGCTGTAGCGCTGCTCCCGCCACGGGTCGCCACGGTCGTGGTACCCGCGGGTCTCCCAGAAGCCTGGCTCGTTGTGGTCGAGCAGCCGAAGCCCGGCCACCCATTTTGCGGACTTCCAGAAGTAGAGATGCGGGACCAGCAGCCGCACGGGGCCGCCGTGCTCGGTCGCCAGCGGCTGGCCCTGATGTTCCCAAACCAACCACGCCTTGCCGTCGGTGACGTCCGCGAGTTCGAGATTGGTCGTGTAGCCAGTGTGGCTCCAGGCGACCACATGGGTTGCGTCGGGGCCCACACACGCCGCGGCGAGCAGCCCGTCGACTGAAACGCCCCGGAACGTGGTTCCAAGCTTCGACCAGGTGGTCACGCAGTGGATGTCCCCCTCGAACTGGGAGCTCGGCACTGCACGCAACTCGTCCCACGTCCACGTGCGAGGCTTCTCGACGAGTCCGTCGACGCGAAGGCTCCAGTCCCGCGTGTCGAGGTGAGGAGTGGCCTCAGCGGTGAGCACGGGGAATGACTTCCCGGTGTCGTACTGACCAGGTGGCAGACGTGGATCGCGATCCGCGCCGTGGTTCGCTGGGCGTCGAAATGGGCTGGGCATTGCCGCCTCCGCTACGTGTTCGGCCGAACCTGTCGGTTGGGGGGAGTCGCCTGCGATCGGCCTGAGGCCGACCCCGTTGCAGGGGTCGGCCTCAGGTCTTTGCGGATCAGCCCTGGGCGTTGGGGACGAGGTCCACCAGGTCCTTCGTGGGCTGGGCGGCGGTGAAGGCGATCACGGGACAGTTGATGACGAATCCAACAGATCCGTAGGCCGCCCCGCCGGGGCCGGTGAGCAGGTCTGGCCGGGTTGCGGCCAGGTTCAGGATCTGGTTCTCGTCGGTCTGCAGCGTGTTCAGTCCGGCCTTGACTGCCTTGTCGGTCCACTGCCCGAGCTGGGCATCCCAGAGCGGGCTGTACGACTCGGAATGGCGGGGGTCCGCGATGGTCGGGAAGTCGCCCTGGATGTTGCGGGCATCTCCGCCGCGGGCGAGCGCCGCGAGGAGGGCCGCGTTTCCGACGGTGGCCTCCTCGGCGATGTGGCCGTCCTTGATCAAGTGGATCAGGCCTTGGGCGTTCGGGTTGTTGCTGCCGGTCTGGCCGTTGATGAACGGGAAGATGCGCTCACGACCTGAACCGAGGGCGTCATCGCCGCCGAGGAAGGAGGCGCTGCCGAGCGCGGGGACGTACGTGGCGCGCTCGAGCACGGCCGCCAGAGGGTCGGACGCCTCGGTGGAGATGTAGAGGATCGGCTGGCCGGCGTCGAAACCCCTGACGATCAACAGGTCGACGGTGGCCTGGGTGAACTGGCCGGGGCCGGCCGGAGCCGCAGGGTGGATCGCCAGGACTCGGTCACCGGTATTGGTGTGGGTGGTGACGTCGAACGGGCCATCGCCAGTGGCAACGATCGGGGCGTTGTAGACGATTGGGGAACCTGCGATTCGGATGAACGGGCTGTAGCCCCTGCCGCCGACAGCTCCGGGCTGGACCGTGACCGCCGGGAGCGTCGTGGGTCCGGGGACGAGAACCCGGGTCGGTGAGAAGTCGGGCGCGCCGGTGAAGTGCACGGTCGCCTCGCCGAACTTCAGGTCCGGTGCAGATGTCTGGGTCACGGTCTGGACGCACGCGGAGCACGCAATTCCCAGGTTGGTGAGCTTGGCCGCGTAGTTGACGTCCAGGTCGGCGGCGAGGCCGGGATCTGAAGCCTCGGTGAGGATGTACCACACCGTGGTGGAGCCGACCTGCCCACGGTGAAGCGGTAGCCGGACCGTCGCGTTGCGCAGGTCGACCTGCTTGGCGCTCTTCAGGATGAGCTTGTCCGAAGGCAGGATCGACGTCTTCGCTGCGGACGCGGACGTAGTAGGCGCGCCAGCCGCTGAGGCGGACAGCAGGGGGGCTGCGGCGATCGCGGCGACGACGCCCGCGACTGCGGTCACCCCCAAGACCGTGCGACGGGAACGGTGGGTGAGTCTCATGTGTGCACCAGACTTTCGTGAGGAAGACTTGTGTCTGCGCCGTCGCGGGCGGGTGCCCGATCGGGTTGCCGTGTGCGTGACGAGTGTTTGGTGTCATCGGGGCTCTGCGTCTTACGTGCGCAGGCGGGGTTCCTTTCGGTTGAACGTGGGTAGGGGTACCTTGGCGCTGCCCGCCTGGGTGCAAGAGCGCATGGGCGTACAAGTTCGTGCTGCTTGAGGTGTCAACGAAGACGAGACGCCATTTCTGGCGGGATCGTCGGGCAGCGATGGACGATGAGACTTGGGATCAGTTGCCGGACCTGCCCGCGAGCTCACGGGTATCGCACAGCGTCCACCGTGAGATGTTCCGCGGCGTTGCGGCGGGCTATAGACGAAGACCTGACTGTGCTTCAGCGTCGGGTGTTCATAGTGATCGCTCTGAATGAGGTGCCGATGGACGAGTTTGCGCTTGCGATGGGGGCGAGTCGAAACGCGGTCTACAAGACCGTCTTCGACGCTCGCCGCAAGCTACCGGCCGGTCTCGGCAGGGCTACGAGCCGCCATGCGGCGAGGCGGTGGCGCGATGAACGGTGATCGCGACATGGATGCGCTGCTCGCCGCGGAGTCGGCCGATGCCGGATGCGCGGCGGGATTCGAGGTACTGCACCACTATGTCGAGGAGGAGCTGGCAGGCGGTCAGCCAGCGCGCACCCACCCGGGGCTCGCCGCACACCTGATCAGCTGTCCCGCCTGCCGGCAGGACTACATCGGTCTCGTCGAGGCCGCCGAGATTTTCGGTAACGCCGGCCCAACCGCGCAGTAGCGCAATCACCCGACCTGGAGAACCGAATGTGGGTACGGATCGACGAGATCACCTTCGTGGCCGAACACGCTGACGAGGTGGTCGACCACGTCCGGAACACAGCCGTCACCAAGCATGATGGGGAGGGCTTTCGCGGATTCCGGCTGCTCGTCGATGCATCGAACGGACGCGCCTTGGACGTCTCTTACTGGGACAGCGACGCGGGCGCGCGCGCGGGTGCGGCGGACCCCGCCACGGACCCGACGGGTGCGGCCGCAACCACCGTTGTTCGATCGAACATCTACGAGATGCGCATTGACGCCGTCTAATCGATCTGGAGCTTCTCAACAAATCGGCGACCAGCAGTAAGAACGCGCTTTCCATGGATGCCAATCCCCCGATGCGCGCCCTCAGGGGGCGACACCGGTCGGAAAGGTCCCCGCATGAGTGCCGTGCAAGTCGTCGAACATCCCCAAGCCGCCGGCCGGCCGATGCCCCTGTCAGGTGCTTCTCTGGACAGCCAGCTTGTCCGCAGACTGCGGGCGGGTGACACAACGGCTTTCGCGGAGATCGTCGAAGGGTGGTCCAGGCCCATGCTCGGCGTGGCGCGTTCGTTCGTCTCGACTGAGTCCTCGGCCGAGGAGATCGTCCAAGAGACGTGGCTCGCCGTCGTTCGCGGTCTGGACCGCTTCGAGGGCCGTTCATCCCTGCGGACGTGGGTGTTCCGCATCCTGTGCAACCTCGCGAGAACCTGCGGATCACGGGAGGCCCGGACGGTGCCATGGTCGTCATTCCCCCCGACCAGCCAGTGGGCGATCGCGGGCGAAGACCACTCGGTCGGCTGCGACGACGCCCGGGCCGTTCACATGTGGAGCAACTCGCCCGACTCCTCGGTAATCGCCGGCGAGACTCGGCGGCTGCTCGCCGCGGCCCTACTTGACCTGCCGGTCCGACAGCGAGAAGTGGTCAGCCTGCGAGACGTTCAGGGGTTGTCAGCCGAGGAGGTCTGTCGGACGCTCGGGGTCACGGCCGCCAATCAACGTGTGCTGTTGCACCGAGGACGGACTCGGCTTCGTGCGGCACTGGCGGGCTACTACTACCAGGACTAGTCGTGCCAGACCAGCGTGACCGAGAGCCTCGTCTCCGCGCACCGACCGGCCGAGTTCTCACCCGCGGGGCCACCCCCGACGAGAGTGCCGTCGAACTCGTCCTTCGGGTGTACTCCGTCCCCGGGGGGAGTGCAAACCGTCATGTGCGGACCGCCGTCAGGGTGGCCACACCGACCGCGATGATGACGACGCCGGCAATCTGTATGTGGGTGAGCCGCTCGCGGAACAAGAGATAAGCGGCCACTGCGGCGAGCCCGGCGAACTGCGAGGCCAGGACCGCCGCCACGGCCACGCCGTCCCGGGAGCCGAGCGCAAACGACGCGAACCCGAGCACTTCACACAGCCCTCCGGCAACGACCAGAGGCGTGGCGCGTCGGGTCAGCTGTAGGCCCCCGCGCAGCGCTAGGGGGGCGGCGACCCCGAGTACGCCGATGAGCCGTGCAGGGAGCAGGACCCATGCGATCGGAAGGTCCGCGCTGGCGTGCGCGGTGGCGAAGAGGCTGGCTCCAAAACAGGCTGCGGCGGCACCGGCGAACAGCAGCTGTCGGCGCGCGCTGACCTTCGGCGAGCCGGGGTTCTCAGCGTCGTCCGGGCTACCGGTGGCCGCCAGCACGACACCGAGGGCGATCACCGGCAACAGCAGTCCTACGGCGACGGGCAGCGACTCTCCCGCGATGACGGAGAGGGCGGCGGCGATGGCGCCCTCTGTGGACAAGATCGGGGCGACGACGCCGACCTTTCCGATGCGCAGAGCGGAGTAGGCCAGCAGCAGCCCGGCGACGTTCCCGCCGCCGGAGACGAGGAGCCATCCGAGGTCACCGCGGGCAAGGTCGGGCGGGTCGCTGACCGCCAGGAACGGCACCAGAACGACGAGACCGGTGACCATCACCCAGGCGAGCACCGAGCTGGGAGAGATGATCCGGCTGGACCGTGACGACAGAAGGGTGGCTGAGGCGAAGAACAGCGCCGCCGCGAACCCACCGAGGATTGCCACGGGGACAGGGTGTCACGTCTCAGAACCCGGCGGTGCGCACCGGGGCCGATGCCAGGGCGCTGACGACTGCGCCGCCGTCGCAGCTCGGCCCGGCCCTGCCCGGCCCTGCCCGGCCCGGCCCTGCCCGGCCCGGCCCGGCCCGGCAGGCTGCCTGGTCGGTCGGGGGTCAATGCTGACCGACACCACGCGCGCGTAGGCGACCTCCATCTCGTCCTGCAGGCGTACGAGGGAGCGGAAGTAGGCGTGCTCGTTGGGGCACCAGCTGCGGAAGGACGTCAGAACTCGGAAGTGGTTCTGTCGTCGTCGGTCAGAGCAGGCCGCCGGATCGCGCGGCGGCGACCGCCTCTTCCCGGGTCGTGACTTCGAGCTTGCGGTACAGCGCCCGCGAGTGGGTTTTCGCCGTGTTGTGCGACACGTAGAGCGCATCGGCGATCTCGCGCAGGCTGAGTTGTGTGGGGAGCAGGCGCAGCACCGCAGCCTCCCGAGCAGTCAACTCCCCGCCGCCGAAGACCCGCACCCGCGGTGCCGATGGCTCGTCCGCGGCCAGGGCCGCAGCCCTTCCCGGGTCAGGCGACAGTCGCAGCAGTGTGGCTGCCTCGGCTAGCAGCCGGGAGGCCTGCTGTCGATCGCCTTGACGGTGGTGCAGGCGCGCCAGCGTCGCTACCGTCGCGACCCGCTCCAGCCGTCCGGCACCGCCGCGGGCGCAGATGACTGCGCGGGTCAGCGCGTGCTCGGCTCGTTCGAGGTCGCCGTCCCGCTCGAGCATCCGACCCACGGCCAGAAGCGGCAGGGCCAGCACGAAGTGGGCGGCAATGTCGGCGGCGGGGTCGAGGTGCGCGGCCACCTGGTCGAGCAGGCGTCGTGCCGTCTCGACGTCGTCGGCGTCCAGCGCGAGCAGCGCCAGGTACCCGGTGGCGTAGGTGAGCCCGGCGACATTCTCGTAGGAGCGGGCCAGCGCGCTGGCCGAGGCCAGCGAAGTACGGGCGGTGGCCAGGTCGCCGGCCCAGTACGCCGTTGCGCCGCGGACGCACCGTTCGACGGTCGGCCAGAACGGCTCGTCACCCTCCGACCCCAGCCGCTGCGCCAGGTCCAGCTCATCTCCGGCCCGGCCGAGGTCGCCGGACTTGAACCGATGCAGTGCGCGAAGGACGGCGTAGGGGTACCCGTCCACCGTCCGGTCCACCTCAAGCCAGGCATCGAGGTCGTCCAGACGCCCCTCGTCGGCCCAGATGAGCACCCGGGCCGCCGACAGCCACGGGTCGGCGCGGACCCGACCCTCACCGAGTGCAGTCAGCCAGCCGTCGACGGTGGCGAAACGGCCGGCGTTGTACTCGTGGTTCCAGTGCCGACCCACAAGCAGGTGTGCGGTGGCGAGGTCGCCGGCCTGCAACGCGTGCCGGACGGCTTCTGGCGGCGCGTCGTGCGCGGCGAACCACTCGCTGGCCCGCCGGTCCAGCTCCGCTCGGTGCCCAGGTGCCGACCCGGTGAGCTCGCGGCGCAGCATCTCGGCGAAGAGGTGGTGATAGCGGAACCACTCGTGCCGGTCGTCCAGGGCAAGGACGAAGAGGTTCGCTTGCTCGGCCTGGCGGAGCATCTCGGCGCCGTCCGTGCGTTCGGTCACGGCGTCGCAGAGCGCGACGCAGAACCGGTCCAGGATGGCCGTCTCGGTCAGCCAGGTGCGTAGCGCCGGGTCCAGCCGAGCCAGCACCTCCGATCCGAGGTATTGAACCAGGTGCTCGTGTTGGCCGCTGAATCCGCCGATGATCGCGGCCGGGTCACGGCTGCTGCGTAGCGAGAGCGCGGCGAGGTGAAGCGCAACCGCCCAGCCTTCGGTCCGTTCCTGGACGGCCATCACGTCCTTGCCGCCTAGCCGCAGGCCCAGGACGTCGTTGAGCAGAGTCCCGGTCTCGACCGGGGAGAAGCCCAGGTCCGTGGCGCGCAACTCGGTCAGCTCACCCCGCGCGCGCAGGCGGGCCAGTGGCAGCCCAGGTTCCGAGCGGGTGACGATGGCGAGGTGAAGCCGGGCCGGCAGGTGGTCGACGAAGTAGGTCAGTTGCTCGGCCACCAGCGGAGACCGAACCAGGTGATAGTCGTCCAGGATCAGGATGCCGTGGCCGGCGTCGGCCAGTCCGTTGACGAGGGCCGGGATGACTAGCGCCCGGACGTCGCCGCGCTGCCCCACGACGCGCTGCGCCTCGGTCGTGCGGCCGGGAAACATCCCACCGAGTGCCTGGATGACGTAGGCCCAGAAGGTCGCAGGGTCACGGTCGTCCTCATCAAGCGAGACCCATCCGAACGGCGTGCGCCCGGCGGATCGGCGTCGCCACTCCAGGACAACGGTCGTCTTTCCCCAGCCCGCGGGCGCGCTGACCACAGTGAGCCGGCCGGACTGCCCGGCCACAAGCCGATCGACCAGCGCCTCTCGTGCCACCAGATGGCTCCGCCCCTGCGGTGGGTGAATCTTGGTTGCGAGAAGCGCCGGGCCCGCCGGAGCAGGTGCTTGGGTCCGGGGCACGGCTCACCTTCTCAGGGTTAGGCCCGGGGGTGCCGGGCAGATCCGTCTCAGCATCGCCGTCTGCCGGACGCCCGTCCACCACGTCGCCGGAAAATCTCACCCGGGTGACTTCGGACCTGGGACAACGTTGCGGACGCCTACAAGGGGCGGAGTCGACCTACTGTGCTCGCCATGAACGATGTGAGAGTGGTCGGCGCGCCAGCCCGGACTGGGGCCGACCTCGGGTCGACCGCCGCGCAGCCGACGGCGCACGCGGTCGATGAGAAGGTGCATGGCCGACCTACAGACGAGAGGATCGCCATGATGGGCGATGTTACTCCCGTACGGCGCCCCGTCCAGCAAATCATGCACCGGCACCGTCCGTTCGACACGCCGCGATCACTTCGGTTCGTCAAGCGAGGCCACTGGCCGGCTGGCGGTTCGCGGTCATGACGGGAGCCCCCGGCTCGCTGGCGCACACGGTAGGGCTCGACGCGATCTCAGCGGCCTGGGTCGATGGGCTTCGAGCGTCCGGCAACGCCCACGAAGACTGCGTTGCCACCTTGCACGCGGTGCTGCTCCGGGTGGCTCGTCATGAGGTCGCCCGTCGCGCCGGCTCGCTGCAGTTGCGGGGACCTGAACTTGAGGATGTTGCTCAACAGGCCACCGACGATGCGCTGATGGCGATCCGGGCGAAGGTGGCAGGGTTCCGAGGTGAGAGCCGTTTCACGACCTGGGCCTTCAAGTTCGTGATGTTCGAGGTGTCGACAAAGATGGGACGCCATTTCTGGCGAGAGCGGCGCGCCACCTGGGACGACGAAGCGTGGGAGCAGTTGCCCGCGCTGGTCGACTCTCCGGAAACCCACGGTGAGCAGCGCGAGTTGTTCGCCGCCCTCCGACGAGCCATCGACCACGATCTCACGAGCCTGCAGCGTCGAGTGTTCGTTGCAATCGCCTTGAACGAAGTTCCGATGGATGCCTTCGCCCGCGAACTGGGTGTCAGCCGTAACGCCGTGTACAAGACACTCTTCGACGCCCGGCGCAAGCTCCGTGTGAGCTTGCTGGCGGCCGGGTACGCGCGGCCGTACTCAATGTCTGGGACGTGATGAAGGGTGACGGAGACCTGGAAGCAGCGTTGGCGGCGATGCTGTCCGACCCAGGCTGCGACGCGGTGTTCGAGGTCTTGCATGAATACGTCGACGAACAGCTCTGCGGTGGCGACCCGGCCCTATCGAACCCGGGGGTTGCCGCGCACCTGCTGAGCTGTCCCGCATGCCGTGAGGACTACCTCGGCTTGCTCGAAGCCGCGGAAAAGTTCGGTGACGCCAGACCCGGGACCGCGCCTGAGTAGTGCAGCAGGTCGTGGGCAGCCTCTCGAGCGAGCTTTCGGGTAAGACGGCGCCAGCCGCCGACGCCAACGCTCAGACACGCCGCCTGTGATGGCGTCCCTGAGCGGAAGGTCCTCGCGATGAGCACCTCGGTCAATCCCACGGCGCTTGGCAAGCCATCTCCGGCGGCGGTCGAGGAGCGTCTCAGCCGGCGCGACCTGGCCCTGATGACGCTCTCGACTCGACCCCGCAGGACCGGGAAACGATCCCGATGGATTCTTGCTCCCCGGGGGTAAGAACGGGACAGACGCCGATGCCAAACCAGCGACGCATCCCAAGCGACCTGCCAGAGCAGCCGCCCGGCTGGCCGCACCCAATCCGGAGGTATCCATGACCACGTTTCACTCGGCCAAGGTTCAGGGGCTGGACGTCTTCTACCGGCAGGCGGGCGATCCGGCGAACCCCAAGCTGCTTCTGCTGGGCGGATTCCCCGCCTCCTCGCACCAGTTCCGGAACCTCATCCCCGCGTTGGCCAAGAAGTTCCACGTCCTCTCGCCGGACTACCCGGGATTCGGCAACACCGAGATGCCGCACCCGGCGACATGGGACTACACGTTTGACCACCTCGCCGAGGTCGTCCAGGGACTCCTGGACCAGGTGGGCTTCACCGGGCCCATGGGCATCTTCATGCAGGACTACGGCGGTCCCATCGGTAACCGCCTCATCGCCAACCACCCGGACTGGCTGCAGTGGCAGGTCATCCAGAACGCCAACACCTACGAAGAGGGATTCACCGAGGCGTGGGACGGGATACGGCACGCGCTCTGGGTCGACCGCAGCGCCGCGAACGAGGCCGCGCTCGAGGCATTCCTCCTTCCCGAGACCGTCAAAGCCATCTACACCACCGGCCACCCGGATCCCAGCAAGATCAGTCCGGACAACTGGAACACTGACCTCTTCTTCCTGGCTCGCCCCCACGCGCACCGGGTTCAGCTCGACCTCTTCTACGACTACCGGACTAACGCGGCCCTCTACGACACGTGGCAGTCGTCGCTGCGCGAGAGGCAGCCGCTCACGCTGATCTTCTGGGGCCAGGGCGACATCTTCTTCACACCCGCCGGCGGCGAGGCCTACCTGCGCGACCTACCGGACGCCGAGCTGGTCCGCCTCGACTCGGGGCATTTCGCCGTCGAGGACAACCTCGACGTCATCGCCGACGGAATCGTCACGTTCTACGACTCCCGGGTGCGCGCCAGCTCGCCCTCAGTCGGTTAGGTGCCAGGTACGGGGCGCCCGGGCGCCAGCCCGGCGACCGGGCTTCCCGACCCACCAGCAGGTCGGCGAAATCCCTTCGACAAAGGCAAGAAAAGGAGATCGTCATGAGCAGCACGATGTCATCAGGACCGACTCGACGTATCGGACAGGCCCGTCTGCCCTCCCACGGAGACTGGCTCATCGACCCAAGCCACGCGGACGTCGCATTCACCGGTCGGCACATGATGCTGACCAAGGTCCGCGGCCGCTTCACCGACGTGGCAGGTACGGTCCACGTGGCCGAGGAGCCATCCGACTCGACGGTCGAGGTGACCATCAATGTCGCCAGCGTTAGCTCCGGCGACGAGACCCGTGACAGGCATCTCCGGTCCGCGGAGATGTTCGACGTCGATACCTACCCGACAGCCACGTACCACAGCACCTCAGTGGACTGGCAGGGAGAGGTTGGGGTCGTCCAGGGGATCCTGACAATCCACGGCGTGTCCCGCCCCGTTGCGCTCGAGGTTGTCTACGAGGGCTACGCACGGGACCCATGGGGCGCGGACCGCGCGGTGTTCTCCGCAAGGGCGAAGATCGACCGCGAGGAATTCGGCCTGACCTGGAACGCGGTCCTGGAGACCGGCGGACTGCTCGTCAGCAAGGAGATCACGATCGAGATCGCCATCGAGACGATCCTCGCGCGCTGAGCCCCGCGCCCCGTGGCTCTGCTTGACTGGGCACGGCCACAACGAGAGGAGCAGCAATGACGCCACTCGTCCGGGTGTTGCTGATCACCGGTAGCACCCGCCGCGCCTCGTCCAACAGGGCCGCCCTGCGCACCGCTATCGCCGTGTCGCCGGACTGGATCGAGACGAGGCTGCTCGACGACCTCGCTGGCTTGCCCGCGTTCAACCCCGAGGATGACCACGACCCGCTCCCGCCTGCGATGACGGGTCTGCGCGAGCAGATCTCATGGGCTGCCGGGGTCCTCATCTGCACGCCCGAGCACCCCGGCACCCTTCCGGGAAGTTTCGAGAACCTGCTGGACTGGACCGTCGGCGGCGGTCAGTTTCGCTCCGGGGAAGTGGACATCCTTGAGGCCTTGTCGCGTCATGTCGATGGCGCTGTGCGCGGGCGCAAGACACGAGAGACCGCCTCGCCATGACCGGGATCACGCCCGCTGCCGGCGGCCCGGAGCTCGCCGTGCTGGTCGGAAGGCTCGTCGCCGTCAATGTCGGACTTCCCCGCGATGTTGACTGGCGCGGACGTATTGTCCGTACGGCTGTGTGGAAGCGATCTGTCGCTGGGCCGGTCATGGTGCGGGCGGCAAACCTTGAAGGGGACCGGCAGGGCGACCTCGCCGGCCACGGAGGACCTCATCGAGCCGTCCTCGTCTACCAGCTTGACTCCTACGCTCATTGGCAGGCGCAGTTCTCTCGCGACGACTTCGAGGACGGGCAGTTCGGCGAGAACTTCACCGTCGACGGGCTTCCCGACGCCGAGGTCTGTATCGGCGACCAGTACCAGATCGGCGATGCGCTCTTCGAAGTGAGCCAGCCGCGAGTAACCTGCTACCGCGTTGGGCTGCGCCTTTCGGAGCCCCAGCTGCCGGCACTCATGGTGTCGCACCGACGGCCAGGGTTCTACTTTCGTGTGCTCCGCGAGGGACTCGTTGAGGCAGGCAACGCGATCGTCAAGGTGGCATCGGGCGCGGAGCGGATGTCGGTCGCGACTATCGACGCATTGTTGTACTTGCCCGGTCACGACCGAGTGGACCTCGATCGAGCCCTCCAGATTCGGGCTCTGAGCCCCGGCTGGCAGGAGTCGTTCAAAGCTCTCCTGGCCGCCGGAGAAGGGTCCACCGGGAACGTCGGACTGAGCGGACCGGGCGAGGGGCTCCCCGCCTGGTCGGGCTTCAGGCAGATGCGCGTCGTGGAGGTCATTGCCGAGACCGATGACGTGGTCTCGGTCGTGCTCACGGCGACCGAAGGCCCGGCTCTCCCCACTCCCAAACCAGGTCAGTTCGTGGCCCTGAGTCTGGACCTTGGAGACGGACGGCCGCCGTCTGTGCGCAGCTACTCGCTGTCTGGATCACCGAAGTCGTCGGTGTACCGCGTGAGCGTGAAGCGAGAGCCAGACGGGACCTTCAGCCGGTACGTGCACGCCAACGTCCACCGCGGCACAATCGTCCACCTGTCGGCGCCTCGCGGCACGTTCGTGCTCGACGGCGACCCCGACCCGATCCTGCTGGTTTCGGCCGGCATCGGGGTGACCCCGCTGCTGTCGATGCTGCATGCGCTCGCCGAGGCCGGTACGACGCGGGAGGTCTGGTGGTTGCACGGGGCTCGGAGCAGCGCTGAGCACGTGTTC
This sequence comes from Actinomycetes bacterium, assembly GCA_038210415.1. Taxonomy (GTDB): domain Bacteria; phylum Actinomycetota; class Actinomycetes; order Prado026; family Prado026; genus JBBQWS01. Next base: position 2,731 of record JBBQWS010000015.1, on the reverse strand, counting down.
GCCGGGGAGGTCGAGTCGTTGCTCGCCCAGCTCTCGAACCATCACAGCGAGATCTGCCACAGCGCACCTCTGCCCACCGAGGAACGCGGACGGGACTTCACGCACCTGGGGCGACTCACGGCGGACTTCCTCGTTGGCCTGCCCATTCCCACCCACGCTCGAGCGTACATTTGCGGTCCCCAGGTCTTCATGGACGACGTCCGATCTGGTCTGACCCGCTTCGGGCTTGACCCCGAGCAGGTCCACACTGAGCGGTTCGGCGGCGGTGTGGCGATGACGCCTGGCATCGCGGCCGGGCCCGTCGTGCCCGCCCATCCACCACTCGGCGAGCCAGGGACCGGGCCAGCCGTCACCTTCGCCCGCAGCGGTCTCACCGTGCCCTGGCGGCAGGGACTCACGAGCGTCCTCGAGCTCGCTGAGGCTTGCGATGTACCGACCCGCTGGTCTTGTAGGACCGGCGTCTGCCATACCTGCGAGGTCGGACTCCTTGCCGGGCAGGTGACCTACGAGCCCGCCCCTGTGGATCTGCCCGCACCGGGCCGAGTTCTTGTCTGCTGCAGTGTCCCGGCCGACGAAGTGGTCCTCGACTTGTGAGGCGGGGAAGAGCCGTCACTGGTCAGCGAAGTACTGTCTCGGTTTCCTTATGAATGATGTCTCAGACGTTGACCAGCTGCTGGCGGCCGGCCCGATCGATGCCGGGTGCGCCGCGGGGTTCGAGGTCCTGCACCACTATGTCGATCAGGAGGTGGCGGGCGGTGAGCCAGAGCGTGCCCATCCCGGGTTAGCCGCACACCTGCGCGCCTGCTCGGCCTGTCGCGCCGACCACCTCGGGCTGATCGAGGCCGCGCGGGCATTCGGCGAACCGGGCCGCGAGTTCCAGTAGGGCCGGTGAGTCGCCGAGGGAAATACCGGCAGCGAACGTAAGACACCGTCACCTGTCGACACCAACCCTGCGACGGGCGTCCGCCCCCTCAACGAGACGACCATGCGGGAGGCAGCGTTGAACGGCGTATGGGTCTCACAGTTGTGGCGGTATCCCGTCAAGTCGCTCGGGGGTGAAGCGCTCCTATCGGCCGACCTGACCTCAGGCGGGATTCCCGGTGACCGCATCGTCCACGTAGCCGGCCCTCGCGGGCCGCTGACCGGGCGGACCCGGCACGGTCTGCTCACGGTGTCGGCGTCGACCGGCCCCGGCGGTGTTCCTCGTGTGGACGGCCACCCATGGGACTCCAAACGGGCGGCGCAGATCATCGCGGAGCACGGCCCAGAGGGCGCTCACCTGGTGGCCGACAACAGCCCGCAGCGGTTCGACATTCTGAACTTGCTCGTGGCTACCGACGGCGCGGTAGAGCGCTTCGGACACGACGTCCGGCGCCTTCGCCCCAACATCGTTCTAGCCGGGGTGGGCGCCGACCTCGAACCGCAGCTACCCGGACGCGCCCTCGCAATCGGTGAGGCGCTGATCGGCGTGCACTCCGTCCGGCAGCGCTGCGTCGTCACGACGATCGACCCGGACAATGGCGAGCAGGACCGCACTGTCCTCAGGCGGATTCGCGACGTCTTCGGTGGCGAGCTGGCTCTGAACTGCTGGGTCATCCGGCCCGGCACCGTCCGTGTAGACGATCCGGTCAGCATCGTGCGCGCTGCGGAGGAGCCTGCGCAGATCGGCGGCTGGATCGTCGGGGCGCCCTACCCCCACGCATCCAGATGACGAGGCGGCTCCCGGGCGTTGAAGGGCTCGCCGACGACACGAAAGGAGACATCGTGACCGAGACCATGCTCTGCGATCCCGAGGCCCCACTGAGCGAAGCCGCCGCCGAGGCTTACATCGCGAGAACCTGCTTCAGGACCGGCCCGCCCGGGCAAGTCGGTCTCGAGCTCGAATTCGTGGTCGCCGAGCATGCTGACTGGTCCCTCACTGTCGACCATCGGATTGTCGAGCGTCGCCTTGGCTCCCTCCCGCCGTTGCCATCCGGGGGCAGTCTGAGTTTTGAGCCCGGTGGCCAAGTCGAGCTGAGCACCTCGGTGGCCCCTTCTCTGACTTCCGTCCTGACCGCTGCGACCGCCGACCTGGCCGTACTCCGAACCAGCCTCGCCGCCGATGGGCTCGTGTTGCTCGGTACTGGCCTCGATCCGCTGCGTTCCCCCCATCGCGTCCTGCATCACCCTCGCTACGTCGCGATGGAGCGGCACTTGAGCGAGTGGGGGGTCGGCGGGCGGACCATGATGTGTTCGACGGCAGCCGTCCAGACCACGGTCGAGGCTGGGCATGGCTCGCTCTCTGGCGATGGAGACATGGCCGATCGCTGGGACCTGCTCCATGCCGTGGCGCCGGCGCTCATCGCGGCTTTCGCGAACTCTCCGTATGCGTGCGGACGAAGAACCGGGTGGAAGAGCGGGCGGCAGGCTGCGTGGCAAGGCATGGACCCGTCGAGGACCAAGTCGGCCCAACGCGTGGTCGAGTCATCAGCCCCCACTCGCCGGCAGGCGATAGCTGACCATCGCGAAACGTATGCCCGCTACGCGCTGGACGCGCAGGTTCTGTTGATTCGACGCCCTGGAGGCGACTGGACTGCACCGCGATCGATGACCTTCCGAGACTGGGTGAAAGGTGCCTTCCGATTCTTCCCCGATCTGGAGGCGCCCTCTGTCGGCGACTTGGCCTACCACCTGACGACTCTCTTCCCTCCGGTCCGCGCCCGTGGCCCGCTGGAGTTGCGCTGCCTCGACG